>NZ_JAIUHW010000002.1:0-605439 GCF_020165315.1 Mesorhizobium sp. BR115XR7A | reverse complement strand
CCGTGTCACCCGTAGCGCCTGTGGCTCCAGTTGCACCAGTCGAGCCGGTTGCTCCGGTCGAGCCGGTGGCGCCAGTCGAACCCGTAGCGCCAGTATCGCCAGTCGCACCTGTGGCTCCGGTGGACCCAGTCGCGCCCGTCGAGCCCGTTGCTCCAGTCGAACCTGTGGCACCCGTGTCACCGGTAGCGCCTGTCGCTCCGGTAGTTCCGGTCGAGCCGGTTGCTCCTGTGGCCCCGATCGCTCCGGTCGAGCCAATCGCTCCGGTATCACCGGTTGCACCGGACGAACCAGTCGCACCGGTCGACCCCGTCGCACCAGTCGACCCCGTCGCACCGATCGAGCCGGTAGCACCGGTGGAGCCTGTAGCTCCGGTTGAACCAGTGGCACCAGTGTTGCCAGTGGCGCCAGTCGAACCTGTGGCACCGGTGTCGCCAGTCGCACCTGTGGCTCCGGTCGAGCCAGTGGCGCCGGTCGAGCCAGTTGCTCCGGTCGCCCCGGTTCCGCCACTTGCGCCGGTAGAACCGGTCGCTCCTGTTGCACCAGAGGCGCCGGTCGCGCCTGTTCCGCCGCTGGCACCGGTAGAGCCACTCGCTCCGGTTGCTCCGGTTGCGCCGGTGGCGCCGGTCGCACCCGCGCCGGTCGCGCCGGTGGCGCCGGTCGCTCCCGTAGGTCCCGCCGGGCCTGTCGCGCCAACTGTACTGGTGCTGAAAGTACCAGTATCAAATTGATTGCCTCCGTTGCCATTGGCAGGGCCAGCGACAGGGCCGTCCGTTAAAACATAAGTATTTCCTGCCCCTGGCGTTAGTGTGCCGTATAGATTGAAACCAGCGTCGTATATTTGATAAGTATGTGTAGGGTCTGGAATTGTTATTGTTACAGCAAATTCACTGACAATGTTGTGCCCTGATTGGGGAAGTGGGAAGCTGCCAACCAACAAATGAGGATTTAATGTTGTATCTACTAGGTAATAAGTGTTGATAGTGGCGCTACCATTCTGAATAGTTAAGTTGCCGGTGATCGTCAGGTCAACTGCAAGCACCCCGCTGTAACTTGCCGCTCCATCCGAGGTCAGGGGTGGCAGGGGCGTGGGCGAGCTCGCACGTGCCGACAGTTCCCAGGCGCCGCCCAGGTCGGCGGCGCCAACCAACGATCTTGATGCGCGGACATCCGCGCCGACCGCCTCTTCCAGCGCCTCAATAAAGGCTTCGCCGGAATTCCCTGATGCCGACTCGCAACTCCACAGCCTCAGCTCGCCGTCCGCCGCAAGTGCCCTGCCGATTGCGGCGAAATCGTCAGCCGCTGCCTCCAGCGTCCCGACCGACCATTCTCCCCCGGCGAAATTGACACGGCCCGAAGCGCCATGGGCCATGATGTGGACCGCGTCGAGCCCTTTGTGCGAAACAAGGGCGGCAGCGATCTGCCGCTCCGCCGGGCGGCGGCCATCGAGCACGACAGCCCGGACTTCGGGCCTAAGATTACTGATGACAGTCTCGAGGTCGGAGATCGAAGGATCGACAAAGAGAATTTCAGAGGCACGGGCCATGACTGGCTCCTGTTGGCTTGAATTCAACTAACGGAATGCGCCTCCGGCTTCGGGGGGCGTGGCAAACGACAAGAAGGTTAGGCGGTCAACTTCCAGACGGCCCGACGGCGGCCCCTGCGCCGTCGACAGAGGGACTTTCTACCCGCAGGAAGCTGGCAACCTTGAAACTGCCGCCATCGTCAAACGTCCCAATCGCAAATGAGCCGGCAGTGCTTGGCACCTTGACGGTCAGCGCTACCGCAAGGCTTCGCTTGACGGCTTTGGGAAGGGCGACCTGGCCAACGATCGCACTCCTGGCGGTGTCCAGGATAAAATAAGTCACATTTTCGGTCGCGTCTCCGATCGGCAAAACGCCCCTAACGGTGACTTCCATAACCGCAAACCCTGCCGCGTAACTCATACTATCCTCCTCGGTAGCGGCGACTGCGCCGCGCCTTTCGTGTTCGGCCTTTTACAAGCGCCCGACCGAGCACGACGCGCCCGGTCTTGCGGGTGGGTGGGAATGTAGTGGGTGGGTGGGGGGCAGACGCCGGGCGCCTTTGTGCGCTACGTGTCCAATGGCGCCCCGCGCTGGTTTTCGATTGTTCGTCTGGCAAGCGGCAGCCCGACAACCGATCTCTAAATCGGTTCCGATGTCCAGCCGCGAATGCGAATGGTCGAGGGGTGGCGAAGCTAAGGCATCACATTTCCTGCGATGCGCACGCGATTTTACCCGACTCACGACTTCACTCCCGTCATGTTCACGCCGATGTCTCGGCGAAAACTCGAGAGGGATCTCCGGAACGGGAACCCGTCCGCCTCCAGCAGAAGGACAAACGTATACGCGGCAGCGCACGCTTTGCGAACGCACCTGCTTCAGCCGCGAAGTGGCCTAGCTACTCCAGAACTCCTAAACCCTCTCAAGAACGCCAACCCACCCGCGAACTGCGCGAGTGCCCTCCAGGCTGTACATTAGTAAACAGAAAATTAGGGATTTGTAAACTATAAGCGAACGGATAATTGATCAGGGAGCGGGTGCGGGCCATTCTTTAACGCAGTTGCTGAAAATTGTTCTTCAGAACCCTGCCCTTAACGTCTCCTGTCCAGCCCTTGCCATGTCGCAAATGTGAGCAACGTCAAGCGTGGCACTCCTCTGGCGGGATGCCACTTAGAACCTCGGATCAACGTTTCTCGATCTTGACGACACCTGGCAAATGGCGGTGAACTAATCGAGGGGTGGCGTGACGGACCGCCGCACGGAGCCGACGATACACAGATGACAAGCCACAAGCGCCTCTGCCTCAACATGATCGTTAAGAACGAGATGGCGAACCTTCAGCGCTGCTTCGCAGCGGTGGTCGACCACATCGACTGCTGGGTCATCGGCGATACCGGCTCGACCGATGGGACCCAGGATTTCATCAAATCCTACTTCGCTGCCCGCAACCTGCCGGGCGAGCTGCATGAGTTTCCCTTCCTGAATTTCGAGCAGGCGCGTAACGCAGCACTTGATCACGCCTACGCCTCGGCACTCGCTTACGACTATTTGCTATTTGACGACGCCGACATGGAACTGGTGGTCGAGAATGTAGGCTTCCGAGAACAACTCGTCAGTCCGGGCTACCGGCTGCTGCAGCGATCGGATTCCGGCCTGACCTATTGGAACACCCGCCTGGTCAGGCGAGACGCCGGCGCGCGCTACCACGGGGTGACCCATGAATATCTCGACGTGCCCGACGGTGTGCTGGAACTGCGCAGTGCCTGGTACAAGGACCACGCCAGCGGATCGAACCGGGTCGACAAGTTCGAGCGCGACGCGAGGCTGTTGCTCGAAGCTCTTGATAGGGATCCGGAAAATCAGCGCTATTGGTTCTATCTGGCGCAATCCTATCGCGACGCCGGGCGGACGGCTGAGGCTGCGGTGGCCTACGCCAAACGCGCCGCGATGGGCGGCTGGGACGAGGAAGCGTGGAACGCACGCCTGCAGGGGGCCCGCTGCTTGCGCAAGCTCGGCGACGAGCCAGGCTTCGTTGAGCAGGCGCTTGCCGCCTTCAATCAACGGCCGCAACGTGCTGAGCCGCTCTATGACCTGGCCAGGTTCTACCGCGACAAGGGAATGAACGATGCCAGTGTGCTGTTTTCCGAAGCGGGGCTGGCGATCAAGCGGCCCGAGCAGGACATCCTGTTTCTGGAGGACTACGTCTACACGACAGGCCTGCTGGAAGAGTTTGCGATCGCCGCGAACTATTCGCGCGATCCTGTGCGCAAGGACCGCGGCTTCGCGGTTTGCAACTGGCTGGCGCTGAGCCGGACCATTGGCGACGGCCCTAGGGAACTGGCGTGGTCCAACCTGTTCTTCTATGTGCAGCCCGCCAAGACGATGATGCCGTCCTTCAGCGCGCGTCCGGTGGGCTTCACGGCGCCCGATGGCTATCGACCGTCAAACCCGTCAGTGGCTCGATTGGGCGACCAGATCGTGCTCTTGCAGCGGACGGTTAACTACACCCTGGCCGAAGACAACCTGCAATACGACACGCCGGGCGGAGTTCCGGTTCACACGCGCAATTTCCTGCTCCGATTGAATGATGAACTCGCCATCCAGTCCGCAAGCGAGATTTTGCCGCCGGTTGATATGCCGGAACCCGCTAACGACCGTGTTCTCGGATTTGAAGACATGCGCCTATTCGCTTGGCGCAATGAGTTGTGGGGCATCTCTTGCGTGCGCGAATTGACGGAGGAGGGTTGGTGCGAGCAGGTCATAGCGCGCATCGACGAGAGTGGCTCCCGGCTGACCGACTGGCGCATGCTGCATCCGGCAGGACCTCGGCTGCACGAGAAGAACTGGATGCCGCAAGTCAAGCCAGGCACGGTGGGGGCAGAGGCAGAGACGCTGCACTTCATTTACCTCTGTGACCCCACGCGGATCGTGGACGAGCATGCCGCGACCATCAGCGAGACTCCCCCGGCCATTGCTGCCCAACGGTTCAGGGGCGGGACCCAGCTGATCGCCTTCGCGGGTGGTTGGCTCGCATTGGTTCATGAAGTGCAGTCGCCGGCTGAGGGGAGGCGACGTTACTGTCTGCATCGGTTCGTCTGGTTCGACGAAGTTGACACGTTGCGAAAAGTAAGCCTTCCGTTCTTCTTCGACAAAAAAGGCGTTGAATTCGCTGCGGGGCTGGCGTGGCACCCGGATGGAAGGCATCTGTTGATTTCCTACAGCATAACCGACAGCGAGTCCTGGATCGCGACTGTCGACGAGGCCGAGGTGAGATGGCTTCTGAAGGACATGGATGACCTGCCATCGGGTGGGGCTGTCACAGCGTCGAGGCTGACGCCGTCTTCTGCCGCCTCGCGGGCTCAAGCAGATTGTTCAGTATATGGCGGTCCGCCAGCTGAAGTGGGCATCAAGCCTGACCACACCGACGACAAAACCATAACTGATGTAGGCCAGGCGCTGCCAAGGGACAAGGATCTAGGGCCGGCCGGCACGAAGTCGACAGACAAAACCTTTGATGAGCTCGCGCTCTTTCTGCGCGATGTTGATTCTCCGCTGGAGCGGCGGACACGATCGCGCCAGTTCGACGCGCGGATGTCGCGCTTTCTTGGCAGCGACGACACAGCGCTTCCGCAAATCAACTGCTTCTACCAGGTGATGTCCGACAAGGCCGAGCATCGTACCCTCGTTGCCGCCATGACCTCAATGCGGGCAGTGGGCCATCCGGTGCGGGTGTGGAGCTACGCACCGGAGAAGCTTGCGTTCCTGGTCCCACATGGGGTCGAAATCCGCAATGCTGACGACGTCATGCCGCAGCCCTTGTTCGAGAGGATCGTCGCCGGCTCGGAGATCAGGTATTTTAGCGATATCTTCCGTTACGCCCTGCTCTACGAGCATGGCGGGCTGTGGATGGATTCCGACGTCATCCTGCTGCGGCCGTTCCCCTTTCGCGGCGAGCATTTCTTCAATCTGCAATGGCGCGGATCGCACAAAGGTCATTTTATTTGCGGCAACGTCATCTATGCAAGGCCGTACAGCCGTCATCTCAGGCAGCTGTACGAGTTGTCGATGGAGCGCTTTCACGCCTCACACGGCAAGGAATTTGGAGACATCGGCCCCAAGCTTCTGTCTGATTACATTGCGTCCGACGCAGGCGCCGAACTGCGGGAATGGGTGTTCAGCCCGATGTTCTTCAACGCGATCGACTGGACAGAGATCGACCGGTTCGACAAGCCGATAGCGGAATTGGCCGACTATTTGAACGATGACCGTGTGTTCGGCATTCACCTGTGGACGGCACGCAACGATGCGCGGCCGGGCGGCGCAGGAGCGCCACTGATCTCGCAGTTGATCAATCCGCTCGACAGCTTCCCCACGCTCACCAATCTCGCCGATCGCTTCAACACCGACAGGAACCGGCATACAGGGAACCGACACGCTTATGCTCGCATCTACGATCGCCTGCTTTCGGGCCGGAGGTTGGCCATGCGTTTCCTCTTGGAGATTGGCCAGTCAATCAATCAGGCGCAAAGCACCCTGGCCGAAACGCCTTCGGTCGACTTGTGGAAGAGCTATTTTCCATTCTGCCGGGTGATCGGCGTCGACCTAACGGATCATTCGAGGTTCAACAAAGACAGGTTCGAATCGTTCGTCTGCGACCAGTCCAAGCTGGAGGATCTGCGTCGCGTCACCGCGAAGCTCGAACCGGGATCGCTCGACGTGATCGTCGATGACGGCAGCCACGCCTCGTTCGATGAGCAGCTCACGTTGCGCGAGTTTTTCCCTCTGCTTGCCGAGGGCGGCTGGTATTTTATCGAGGATCTCGACTGGCAGCCGCCGGGCGAGGATGCCGACAAGATCACTCCAACCAAGAACCTGATGCGAGAAATCCAGCAGCATGGTAGCGCGCGCTCTGTCGATCCGCTGGGGGTGAGCGCTCTTGCCGATGCATTCGCCGAAATCCTGTTTTTCGACAGCCATTATGAGTTGAATCGGGCAAAATTGCTCGGTGGGCTGGTGGCCATCCGCAAGGGGGTGCCGGGCATGTCCGTCAGGCACCATGTATCACGGCATCTTGAGTGAGGGGGATTCATTGAAAGTCGCCGTCTACACCATCGCCTTGAACGAAGCTGCAAACGCCGAGCGCTGGGCCAATTCTGCTGTCGAGGCGGATTATCGCATTGTGGCCGACACCGGCAGCACTGATGGTACGGTGGAACGGCTAATCGCTGCGGGCGTCACCGTGCACAGCATAGCGGTGCGCCCGTGGCGCTTTGACGACGCCCGCAACGCGGCAATGGCCCTGATCCCGGCCGACGTCGATGTTTGCTGTACCATGGACATGGACCGGTATCTCGAGCCAGGCTGGCGGGCGAAGCTCGAAGCGGCCTGGACCATCGAGACGACAGCCCTTTTTTGCCAGACGATCTACAGGTCGAGAGTGGATGACCCAACACCTTTGCGAAGCTGGCCGGCGAAGAATTTTCATCATCGCTGGGGCTATCGGTTCAAGCGACCGGTCCACGAGGCGCTGGTCTTTACGGGAGAAAAGGAAGTCTCGGCGAACAGCAGCGATATCGTCATGTTTGAGGTGCAGGATCTCGCCAAGCCAACAAGAAACAGTTACCTGCCGCTGATGGAGGTAGCACACAAGGAAGACTCCGACGACGCTCAAATCTGTTTCTGGCTCGGGCGGGATCTGATGTGGGCTAACCAAGAAGAGCGGGCCGTCCAACTGCTTGAGCGCTACCTTGCATTGCCGACAAGCACCTGGCGAGAAGAACGCTCCGAGGCTATGCGTTACATCGCGCGCATGCAGCCGGAGGGGAGATTGTCCTGGCTGGACAAAGCCCGGATGGAAGCGCCGCACCGACGAGAAATCTGGCTCGACCTCGCAGAGGAGTTCCATGCTAAGGCCGACTGGCTGAACCTGTTCTGGGCCGCGACCAATGGGATCGAGAAGTCACACCGAACCGGTAGCTATCTGGACGACACGAATTGCTGGGGCTTTCGGCTGTTCGACCTTGGCGCGATTGCAGCATGGAAACTCAATTCGATGGATCGAGCCGTCGAGTGGGGACAGAAAGCGCTCGACCTCGACCGAGCCAACCAACGCCTCAAAAGCAATCTTAGCTTTTTTGTTCAGCGCAAACGGCAAGACCAGCTGGGTGACTTGACGAGGCGAATACGCAGCGATCTGTTCTCTCGAATTAGTCGAAGACCGGTCACGCTCGTGCAAGTCGGAGCGAATGACGGGACCGCGTTGAGCGAGCCTATCAAGCAACATCATTGGAAGGGGATATTGATTGAACCTGTCCCTTTCATATTCGAGTCTCTAAAAAGGACATACGAGGCCATTCCGGATATAATCACACTTAACGTTGCCGTACATGGCAGTGATGACGGTGGCTTTCAACCTTTCTATGCCGTAAAACCATTGAGCAACCCTCCAGTCTCATGGTATAACGGCCTGTCTTCCTTCAATAAAACTTTACTTCTGAGTCACTCCTCATCAATCCCGGATCTTGAATGCCTTATTGATGAGATGTTGATAAAGACGAGGACGTTGCGTGGTATCTTAACAGATTTGAACGTGGCCGATGTAGATTTTCTGATGGTTGATGCCGAGGGGTATGACGGCACCGTAGTTCGAAGCTTTCCTTTCGATATGTTTCGTCCCAAATTGATAATCTACGAGACTAGGCATCTTGAGATGGCTGACCGTGAACACACTGAAACGCTCTTGCAACAACACAAATACTTCTGCCTTCACATGAACGATGGCGAAGATGTCTATGCGGTATCCGAGGATATAATGAGTAAAAGTGAAGCACGATTTCTCGATTCTGTGATGGCCTCCTCTGAAATTCCGCTGTGAAAATTTGGGAGAATGTCTGACTTTATCGAACCGTCCTATTAATTCGCCAGATGCCTAGATGGATAAAGAGAGAAGAGCTCGTCTGTTTACGATTTTTGGTACGGTGCTATACGTTGAGCCGTCATCAGGTGAGCTCCGGCATGGTGCACCTAATAGCGTGCCAGCGAATGTGGTTTTGGTTGCGGATCGACCCGCCTGGCAATGCCGCATCATGCACGATAACGGGTCCGAGCTCCTTCCGATAGAGTTTAGACCTGGTCAATCTGGGCGCCTAGCGATAGACCGAGATGGCGATTCACCGTCGCTCCGTATCATCACCTTGGAGAGAGGGCTCCTGAGCCTCCGATCCGAGCACTACTATCTCTGCGCCGAACCAAATGGCCAAGTCAACCTTTCGAGACTGAAGTGCAGCTTGTGGGAGTGCTTCTTAACCTCAGAAGACTGGTGCACTGCGTTCGCTTCCGATGCGGCGCCTGAGTTAGACGCGCAAATTGACTGGGGGGCCATCCGTCGAGCTATAATCGATCCAATGTTTAGGGTCCGCTCCAATCGAGCCCCGAGAGCGAAGAAGGTATTTTTCTTTGCTAATACGGAATGGTCAAATGGTCGCGTATACTACGACTTATGCAAGCGGTTGCACGAGAACGGGTACATATCGGACATCCTGAATTGGCGCATCTCGTACACCCGCAATCAAATAATAGATATGCTTGGGTACTACGACTTTATAATATCCGGTCTGGACGGCATACCATTTCTGATCGATAACTATCTTGTGGAACCTGACAGAATAATTGGTATATCTCATGGTGTATATTATGATTTTGATCTTCTTATACATAAAAAGGGCATCGGAATTTTCGATCAGCTGGCCAATTTTGGTGTTGTAAGTTACAGTATGGTGTCTGAGTCGGCGATTTTGGGAGTGCCACGGGTACCGTTGGTGACATCGTTGGGAATTAATTTCACAGAGTTTGATACTGCTATACCGGGCAGCCTCAGAACTGTCGGCTATGCTTCGTCAATGTCGCATAAAACTAAAGAAGGCATTGAGAAAAAGAGGGGGGAATTGGCCATCGAGTGCGCTGAGGGTGCTGGCCTTGATTTTCGGCCAGCGGGTAGTCACGAGAAGCCAGTGTCCTTCCACGATATGCCGGCATATTACAGCACTGTGGATTCGATTCTGATGACATCAATGATCGAGGCCGCTGGGCTCCCGGTGCTGGAAGCGGCAGCTGCTGGCCGCCTCGTCATTGGCACTCCAGTTGGCCACTTTCCGCTCCGCGCATATCAGGGAGGTGGCATTATCGCGCCGATTGATGCAGGGCGATTCAAGCTATTCACCATCAACGCATTATTATACTACAAAGCCAATCCCCAGGCATACGTGGATAAGTGTCATTCTATACGGGAAGCCGCCAAAATGTTTGATTGGGACTACATGATCGATGAATGGGTGGAGTTGATAGAGTCAGCCAAACCCGTCCGCGCCTAAAATGGTGGCCGGCAAGGGCCGTACAGCCCCCTGCCAAGGATCGCAATGACATTAATGGGGCTCAAGGTGCAGGATCTTTTCAATCTGACAAGTAGCAGCTACATGGCTCTGATGGAAGTGTCGCGCGAGGAAGAGGGCGACGACGCTGATATCCGCTTTTTAGCGCGTGCGGACGAGATTGAACCGGCGAGCCCTAGCGGCTGCTATCCAGGTAACGATGATCGCTGGTGTTTTCGGCTGAACCAAGTGCGAACGCATGCTGGCGCTTCAATGTCACGGACCCGGCGCTGGCGCGGAGCTAAATACGCTCGGACTTGATACGGCCAAACAGTGCTAGAGGACAACTCGGATTTTTTGGTTATACGAAACGACTTGCGGGCAGGAGCATGAGCAGTCTGTCCTTTGAGCCCGCGCGGTTGTTCACGGCGTTCGGCACCGTCATTTATGTCGAGCCCTTTACGGGTGAGTTGCGACACGGCCCCCTGGAGAGTAGTCCGGCGAACGCATTTTTTGAGCGGGGCGACCGTCCGGTGGGCGCAAGCGCGCACGGTCGGCTGATCCATGCCGTCGATGGTTCGGCCGAACCGATCTCCTGCTATTCTGGCACGTGTTTTTCCATCTCGCAGTCGCAGAGCGAAAGCCAGGCCGTCGATCCCACGGTATTTGAACTGATTCCGCTAGAGCGTGGTTTGCTGGCGCTCAAGTCGGCGGGCTTATTCTTGTCGGCCATACCTGACGGTCAGATGAAGCTCAGCGCTCTTGTATGCAGCACGTGGGAGCTATTCATCGCATCGGAGAACTGGTGCACTGAGAGTTCTGGAGGACTCGCTTTGAGCCTCCGTGACCCCACCCTCGATAGGAAAGCGATCGAGGGTTATGTCATTCATCCGGTAATACGGATGAACTCAAATAGGCGGCCTCATTCCAGGAAGATTTTAATTTACGGACATGCTAGTTGCTCGCATGGCCGTATATATTATGATATTTGTAAGAATTTGCACAATGTTGGGTATATTTGCGATATGCTTGATTGCAGTATTAACCATATTGAATATATTCATAGTATTATTCCCTACTATGACATGGTCATATCGGCCCTCGACGGTGTTTCTAGGTTGGTGGACGTTTATCGTGTTCCTTACGAAAAAATAGTAGCTCTATCTCATCATGAATTCGACATTCGATTACTGATTGAGCAAAAAGGAATAAATATTTTTGAAAAATTCGCTAATTATGGGGTGGTCAGCGAATATCTTTACTGCGCTTCGGTGATGCGGGGCGTTCTAAGACCGCCAATGGTTGCGTCCTTAGGCGTCAACTACGACGAATTTTACACTGATGTCTCAGAGCGCCTGACCACCGTTGGTTACGCATCAACGATGTCCGCTATGGCTTATGGCGTCGAGTGGAAACGTGGCAGGCTGGCGAAGATAGCGGCGCTGGATGCCGGACTGGTCTTCAAGGTCCCCGGTTCGACATCCCACCAAATTTCATTTCACGATATGCCCAACTTCTATCAAAGCGTCGATGCTGTCGTGATGAGTTCCATCAACGAGTCCGGTCCCTTGTCGGTCCTGGAAGGAGCGGCGGCTGGGAGGCTCGTAATCGGTACGCCGGTAGGGCACTTCCCAATCAAGGCCGCCCAGGGGGGAGGGATCCTTGCTCCGGTCGAGCCCCAGAAGTTCAAAGATTTCACAGCGGCGACCCTACGCTTCTATCGGGATAATCCGTCGGCGTATGTAGAGAAATGCAGATCGATACAGCTGGCCGCGCGAAAGTTCGATTGGGAATATACAATTGCGGAGTGGGTTGAACTGATTGAATCAGCGCAGTCATCGAGTGCTGGAAAGCGAAAGGCACACCGACACATGGGTGAAGAAAAAGGTAATCATGCTCTGCACAAAGCCGTAATATGCGACATGGACTGGCTTTCATCGTACCTAGCTGACGAGCACGGCTACTTGATCGGTCTTTTGAACGAGCTCTATGACTTTGATATAATCGACTCCAGTTCGACAAATTTTTCCGACGAAGAAACCTTGAAGCATTTGAACTCTTATTCCGCGCTCTTAGTGGCCTATCAGGGAAAAGTTCCTATCCCGCTGGACCGCATTTCTGCCTACAAACTTCTTAAAGTTGACGATCTTGTAAGCTATGATTCAGGCTATGATGAACTGTTGAATTACCTTATTTGCTCGGCGGATACGATAATCAGCCCTTACGCTTACGAATTTAGGAATCACTTCGATCATGGTTCTGTTGTATGGGTGCCATATTCGTCATCTCTTGAGGGCTGCAAGGACCATGATCGAATCTCCTTCAATGAGGATCCTCTCCCCAAAATTCTGGTGTCCGGAAGCATCGCGTGGGATCGGCCCCTGAGGCAATATGCAGCTAGCTTAAACGACAGCAGGATCGAGGTGTTAGGGCACCCAGGATATTGGAACAAATATAATGAGAATAGCAATGCCTTTGTAAAAACCAAATACTATGATGAGTTGTCTAAATACCTGTGTTGTTTCTGTGATGGTCACAGCTATCGCTACGTCCATCTCAAAAATTTCGAAATAGCCTCCGTTGGCTCACTGCTATTGACAGACCGCCTGATCGAAAAGGAAATGAACGCTTTGGGTTTTGTAGATTATCAAACATGCATTTTTGTTGATAAGGAAGACTTATTGGAGAAAATAGAATGGATAACTGATGAGCGAAACCGGTCTGCCGTGGATACAATCCGAAAGGCTGGAATGAGGCTTGCAAGAGAGCGGCACATGACGCGACACCGAGCGCTGCAGATCAACGATCTGGTTAATTCGTGCGTCGAGGGGATCGCCTTTGAGAAAGGCGCTTCGCTCCGCACGAACTTGCATATGGCCCGGCTCGACTAAGTGTAGGGGATAGTGCCCAATACATCGGTGATCACTTGAAATTTATGTCTGGCCGGCTCTGAGAGCTTGCTGACCCGGTCTCGCCTCTTCGTGAATAACGTATCAAACTCGACCGCATCACCATCGAAATTCGGTACCTGCCTCACCTGCCGTAGTGCGAAGCCGAAATCCCCCAACATGTCTACAATGTCACCGATTAGCTTCTGCCCTCGATATATCGGCACGAAATGCGTCTCCAGTTCGATGGCCAGGCAGGACTCGAGGAGGTGTCCAAAGCCGACTAGAACTTCGTACTCGAACCCTTGCACATCAATTTTTATCACGTCCGGAGAGGGAGCCTCCTGCATCCGGAATAGCTCGTCGTATCGAACACATTCAACCTCTTGCGTATCGATGGTTCGGAAGATCGGTCCAATCGAATAGTGCTGCAAGACCTCGAAATTTGGCTCCCTCAACGATGAACACCCCGACGCCGCAGCAATATGAAGTTTCTGAACGCCTGCCGCGTGCGCCAGCGCCTTTTCTACGACTTGGCCCCCGGGGATGCGGCTAAGGGTTTGCCTGACTAGTGCCGCCTCCGATGCTATGGGTTCGAAGACCACCGGCGTGATCTGTTCAGCCTTCAGCATCCACTTGAGTTGCAGCCCCCCTTGACCGCCGACGTCCACCAGCGTGATTCGCTCCTCTGCTGGTGTACGGGACAATTCGGTTTCTGCGTCAAACGCCTCAACCAGCACGCTCATGAGGACAAACTGCTCGCTCCCACTGCCAGTGTACATGGCCTGTCGGTTGTTGGAGCAGCCAATTGAGAGTGTGGGATGGCAACTCAGAAACGTTACCTCAACATCGAACGAGCCATCAGATAATTTCGCGACCGAAATCTTTTTGCTGATGCCATTGTTGATTACTGCGCCGTCGGCAGAGATCTCTGCAATATCTAAAGAGCCATAGTGGTGGATGTAGAAATTGGTGGTAGAATCAATGCAGAACTTGATCTGGACTTTCAGCTTTACAATTCTAAAGAGAACACCTGGATCATATACACGTAAAAGATGCCAGCCGTGCCGGGCGGTATCCGAGACAATAAGAGCTCCTTCTTCAAGGCGAATGGACATCTCGTGCGCCACCTGCCAACGTGAAAGATCATCTCCACTGTATGTTTGCGAAAAGATGGCCTCGCCCACTCCTGATTCCTATCCGCTCCCCGAGCCTTTGTCCTTGGTGGGCAGCATGCTAGTTTAGATCGGGCCGGTCGAACATTGGGAATCAAAGTGCGACGACGAGATTTCGTTACACTCTTGGGAGGGTTGGCGGCCGGAAAGGTGATTCTCCCCAGGTTGACGGATCGACACGCCGCCGCGGAGAGCTACGCAGCTATGGTCCCACCTACCACGCTTCCTGTCTCCCTCCTCACCGCCCCCATCGAACTCGCCGGCAATTGGGGTCACATGCTGCCACGCTCGGCCGAACAGGTCGTTGAGCGCATGCGGCACGCCTGCCTGGATGGCGTCCGCCTGCTGTCCGACCGCCAGCCGACGCGGCTGCGCGTCGATGAACATACGTCCGGCTCGCCGGCCGTGTGGCTGCATCCCGACGGCACCAGCATGGCGTGGATCATTGTGGATATTGGCGAGCGCGACTGGTCGAAGCTCGCCTACCAGTTCGGCCATGAGCTCGGCCATGTCGCGGCCAACAGCTGGCAGGCCGATGCCAAGCCCGCACCGCCTTGCCAGTGGCTTGAGGAAGCAATGGTGGAGGCCTTTTCGTTGCGTGGCCTGGAGCGCTTGGCGAGAAGCTGGAAGGAGAATCCACCCTTTGCCGGCGACAGCGCTTTCGGCGATGCCATCGCCGAGTATCGCCAGAACGTCATTCGAGGCTATACCGCTCTCGCCGACGGCCAGGGGCTCACCAGCGACGCCGCCGCGTGGTTCGCTGACCATCGCGGCGAGATCGAAATACCTGGCCTCAATCCATTCGCTCAGGCGATGTCGGTGACCATCCTCGCCGAATACGACCGGGCGCCGGACTGTGTCGAGGCGCTGGGCGCGCTCAACCGTTGGCCCGGCCGCACTGGTGTCCCGATCGCCGACTATCTGAAGCTATGGGAGGCGAGCTGTGTCGAACTGCAAGCCTCGCCTCGACTGCCGGTCCGCCTGCGCGACCTCTTGCGCATCTCATAATCAGGCACGGGGTGCCGGAAAAAGTTTTCTCCGCAAGAGCAGGCGCGTTGAGTCTCCTGCCACTTGGCAGCCCGAGCGCGTCGTCTTGGCCGCCGATCCTGCGGCTATAAGTGAACTTACGACCTTACGACGACCTCTTTGCGTCGTCCTTACGGACACGCTGACCTCAGGAGGCGGCTGATCTCGTGAAACATCCCGGAGGCTCCAGCCCGCCTGTGCCATCCAGGCCACCGAATCAGCACCGGCTGCGATGCGCAGCGGTGCAGAGGGATCGTCGGCGGGCCGCCAGATCGCTTGGGCGATTTCAGATGATCGGGTCGTCCGGACCCGAGCTGTCGCGGATGCTCGCCACGGTGTGCTCGATCATCGGCGGAAAGTCAGGATTGTCGCGGCCGCGCAGGTGCGGAACGGACACACGAAGCACCAGAAGCCTGGAGGGCACCGGACGCCAAACAACGGGCCGAGTCGAGACAATGTCACTCAGGCCCGCCCATTGTCGACATAGCCAACTGGGCGACAGCAACTAACTCTGCAGGGTCCGATCATGCCGCAGACTCGTTCGCATTCTCCCGGCTTATTGCGGTACCCACGCCACTGGGTTATTTTAGGAGTTGTGGGAACAGCACCTGCCATCCATCGCGGGTGCGACCTTGCCGTTTTGGGCAGATTGTGAAGTCTTTAACAGACTAGGTAGTCGCAAGCTGTGTCTTGTGCCCTCCAGGTCATGAGCAGTTAAGGATGCGCCATGCTGCGATGTTTTGCTTTCATTGCGGCCCTGATGCTCGCGAGCTTCACGGCATTCCAAGCTTGTGCCGATCGTAGGGTGGCCCTTGTCATCGGCAATTCCGAGTACCGCGAGATTCCGGCCCTCAAGAACCCGGACAAGGATGCCGAGGACGTGTCGAACACCTTTCGGCTGGCCGGGTTCGATGTGTTCGTCGCCAAGGATCTCACCAAGATCGAATTCGAAAAGCAGTACCGCAACTACCTCGCAGCGGCGGACGGTGCCGACCTGGCGATCGTGTATTATTCCGGCCACGGCTTTCAGATCGGCGGAGAAAATTTCCTAATCCCGGTCGATGCATCGCTCAAGAACGCGGCCGACATTGAGGTCCAGGCCGTCAAGCTCGACGATGTGCTGCAGCAGTTGCGGACGAAATCGAAGATCCAGGTGATCATCCTCGACGCCTGCCGCAACAATCCGTTTCCGCGCAAGGACTATTGGTTGCGAGACCAGCTGATCGTTGCTGGCAACACCGGCCTTGCGCAGGTGAAAAGCTCGCTGAACACGCTTATAGCGTTCGCCACCGAGCCCGGCGCCGTCGCTTATGACGGAAATGGCGACCTCAGCCCCTTCTCCTCCGCCTTCTCCCGTCGCGCGCTGGCGCCGAACCAGGAGATACGCTCGGTCATGGCGGCCGTTCGCAGGGATGTGGTCCAGGCTACGGCCGGTAAGCAGGTGCCTTGGGAAAACTCATCGCTGATCGACGAGGTCGTCCTCATGCGTCGCGCCAACCGGCCTGCACTGCCGCCGGTCTTGGAAAAGGTCGTACCGTCCGGCGTCGGGCCTGTCGCGCTCGAATTGCCGGAGCCCGTCGATGTCGATGGCGGTGCGGTCACCGTCAGCATCGACAGGCAGCCGTCGCTGGGGCATCTGATTCTGGACGGCAAGCCGGTTGCGGCGGGGGAGCCGATTGCCGGCAAGGATCTCCCGCGATTGCGAATGGACGTGCCCAAAGGTGTGG
Organism: Mesorhizobium sp. BR115XR7A; assembly: GCF_020165315.1. Lineage (NCBI taxonomy): Bacteria > Pseudomonadati > Pseudomonadota > Alphaproteobacteria > Hyphomicrobiales > Phyllobacteriaceae > Mesorhizobium > Mesorhizobium sp. BR115XR7A. The sequence continues at coordinate 588,737 of NZ_JAIUHW010000002.1, read as the reverse complement.
GTGCCCAGGAACAAGTCGACATGCTAGCCTATTCAACGCGCGACAATTGGGGTGGCGAATCCCAGGGCATCCTGGTGTTCCGGGTCAAGAATGGTGAGGGTGCCGAGGGCAAGCAACTTATAGCCTCGCTGGAGTCCGAGCAGAAGCAGCAAGCGGTGGAACGCGGCATTCACATTGCCGGCGCCGCCGAAGCGATCGAGAATCGTGAAGTCCATGTTCCAGTTGGCGTCGGCCCGGTTCCGTTGCAACTGGATTTCCCAACCGCGGATCCGGCGGTCAGCCTAAAACTTGCGGGCTATCCGGCAACGGGAACGCTGTCGCTGCCGGATCGGACCTTGTCGCCAGATTCGAGCCTGATGGCCGATGAAGTCGACCACTTGCGCTATGAACCCCAGATTGGCGCCGTCCAGCCACTGATCGTCGGCTTTGAAATCAGGGCCGACAACACGTCCTCGAAGCCGGCGACGATGAAGCTCTCGCCAAGCGTCGACCCATGCGACAGGGAGGCCGGTGAGCCACTTGACCTGCAGGGCGTCGTCCCCGGTTTGTTGCCGAATGAGATCAGCAGCAACGCCGTTGACGTCTGCCGGGCGGCGGTGAAAGCCTATCCCGATGTGGCTCGCTTCCACTACCAGCTCGGCCGGGCGTTGCTTGCGGTTGGTAAGGTCGATGAGGCCAAGAAGGCGATCCAGGAGGCTGCCGACAAGGGGCATGTGCGCGCAGTGTTCGAGCTGGGCTACCTCAACGCGACGGGAACGGGAATGCCCGTCAATCGCAAGCAGGCCAATACCTTCTATGCTGCAGCGTCCGACAAGGGCGATCCCTATGGGATGACCTCGTGGGGTCGCGCCTTGTTCAACGGATATGGCATCGAACGTGACACCGGCAAAGGGCTGGATCTGCTGCTCAAGGCGGCGGCGATGGGGCACACTTATGCCATGAACGACCTCGCCGCCATCTTCACCGAAGGCCGTAATGGTGTGCCTGCCGATGCAGCTCGCGCCGTGGCTTTCCTCAAGGCTGGCGTCGAGCGGCAGGACATGTACTCGATGAACCTGCTCGGCCGCAATTATCTCGCTGGCACGGGGGTCGAGAAAGACCCCAAGACAGCGCTCTCGCTTTTTCAGAAATCGATGGATCTCGGCCAGCCCTACGCTCCCGGCAGCCTTGCGCGCATGTACAGGGACGGTGTCGGCGTGCAGCAGGATCTTGAAGAAGCGCAAAGATTGTTCGAGCTCGCGACGGCGCGCGGCGATCAGTCGGCTGCGTATGATCGCGCAGCTCTGGAGATGCAAAGGGGCGAAAAAGCGGACCAGGCTGTGGCGGTGCGCTATCTTGCCTTCGCGGCCGCGCTCGATCTTCGCAACGAGACTCCCGATGCCAGGAATACCCTGGCGAAGTTTGGCGCCAAGGCGAAGTCGGCGGCCTTGAAGCAGATGCGTGGGGACCTGAAGGCGAAGATTTCGGCCAACGGTTCGTTGGACGATCAACTGATCAAGACGGCCAGGGCGGTCTGGGATCAAGCCAACCCGCGCCGGGACTTGTTCTGACAACATGGAGGCAACAGGTGGGCTGGTCACTAAAACAGGTAATCGTCGCAATCGTCCTATTCCTTACGGTGGCAGGGTGCACAACCATCGCGCCTCCCGTTGAGCCGACGACTACGAAACATCGTACGAAGTCGGTTCGCACGACGACCGCGCCAAAGGTGGTGAAGCACAAAAATGTGACCGCCAAGAAACTGCTCACACCGGTCAAGAAGGAAACCGCGCCTGTCATTGCGCCCTTGGGCGGCGGTAGCGGCGGGGGTGGCGGTGGCTGGGGATAGCGCTTCTACCGCGCGAGGCAGTGCAGGCCTATCGTAGTCACTTTCGCCAACGCTCGCCAAGCAGGGACAAGTGCTCTATGGTTGCGCTGTGCCGTTAGCGAGATCGGTGCCTGGCGGGGGCGTTCCATGTTCGAAGTCGTTGCATTCTGGCGAGCGCGAGCAAAAGCGCAGCGTCCTGGCCTTATCGTCCTAGCGATACTTGGATTTCTGTTCCTCGCACCGGAATCGGCGAGTGCCGCGCCGAACTGGACGCTCGATCCGGACGCTTCGGTGCTTACCTATCAGTCGGTCAAGAAGAACACGATCGTCGAAACCAACAAGATCAGGAATATCACCGGCACGCTGACTTCCGCCGGTGATGCCAAGGTCAGCTTCGATCTCAATTCCGTCGACACCGGCGTCGACCTTCGCAATGTGCGCATGCGCTTCCTGTTCTTCGAAACGTTCAAGTACCCGACGGCCGAGCTGACGGCAAAGGTGGACCCGGCGGCCTTTGCCGACTTGCCAGCCAAGCGCCGCATCAAGGCAAGCTTGCCCTTCCGGCTCAGCCTGCATGGCGTCGACAAGGATCTGGAGGCGAGCGTCGTCATCACCATGATCAGCGACACTCAGGTTTCGGTTGCTTCCGAGGCTCCCGTTGCGGTGCATGTGGAGGACTTCGGCCTGCTGCCGAATGTCGACAAGCTGCAGCAGGCCGCCAATGTGACCAACATAGTGCCCACTGCCTCGGTGTCCTTCGACTTCGTCTTTGCTGCCGAGGGCAGCAAGCCGGGTGCTGTACAGACAGTCGCGGCCGGCGCCGCCGAAGTCGGTCCCGTGGCCACCGACGCTGCGAAAGCCAATTTCAGCGATGAGGAGTGCCTCAACCGGTTTGCTGTTTTGTCGCGCACGGGAGCCATCTACTTCCGTGCAGCCAGCGCCCGACTTGATGCCAAGAGCCGTCCATTGCTCGCCGAGGTCGAGGGTGTCGTCGGCAAATGCCCGACCCTGAATGTTGAGGTCGCCGGCTATACGGACTCGGACGGTTCGCCAGAGGCGAACAAGGCGCTCTCCGAAAGGCGCGCCAGGGCGGTTGCCGATGCGCTGGTCGCCGATGGCGTGCAGCGCCGCCAGATCAGCGCCACCGGCTATGGCGAGGAGCGGCCGGTTGCCGCCAACGATACGGCAAAGAACAAGGCGCTCAATCGGCGCATCGAATTCTCCGCCACGAAGCTCGCGAACTGAGGTCAGGGTGGGCTCCCGTCCCTTGGCGTTTTGCGCAGGCTTGTTTCGCGGCACTAGCCTTGTCGCGATGGTCTTGCTTTTCACCTTGACCGCCGCCACTGCCGAGCGTCGTGTCGCGCTGGTGCTGGGCAACTCGCAATATCAGCACGCCGCGCCGCTCGCCAATCCCGCGCGCGACGCGCAGGCCATGGTCGAGCGCCTGCAGAACCTTGGTTTCGAGGTGGTCTCCGGTTTCGACCTCACCAAGCAGCAGACGCAGGCGACGGTCGCCCAGTTCGCCAAGCAGGTGCGCGGCGCCGATGTCGCCTTGTTCTTCTATGCCGGACATAGCTTGCACGTCTCCGGCAAGAATTACCTGCTTCCGGTGGATGCCGCACTCGAGGACGAAACCTCGCTCGACTTTGAGGCCGTGTCGGTCGATCTCATTTTGCGGCAGATGTCTCGCGAGACCAGCATCAGGCTGGTATTTCTGGACGCTTGCCGGGACAATCCTTTGGTCGATGTGCTGGCCAAGACCGCGGGCATCAAAGGTGCAAGCAGCGGGCTTGCGGAAATTGGGATTGAGAACGGCGGTGCCGGAACGCTCATTGCGTTCGCTGCCAGTCCCAACCAGCTCGCCTATGATGGGTCCGGCGCCCACTCGCCCTTCACGACGGCGTTGCTTCAGCACATTGGCGAATCCAATGTCTCCATTACCGAAGCGATGAACAGGGTAACCAGCGACGTCTTCAGGGCGACAGGCGGTAAGCAGCGCCCCTGGACCAATGTCTCCCTGACCACCGAGGTTGTCCTGCACAAGGTCGATCTCAACGCGCCGCTGATCGTGGGTGAAGCGAGCACCTCGCCTGATGAAGCTAGCTCCGGGACGCGCAACACCGGCGGCTCGGCAGCCCAGACTGACGACCAGCTTGCGCTCGATGTTCTTCGAGCGAAGATCCCGAAGCTTGCCACTGACGGGCCAATCTTTTTCGATCGCCCGGTCACGTTCGGGGATCCGGTGATCGACGGCAAGAGCATCGCCCAATTGATCAAGGGCGAACCGCTTTTCAGTCCGGTCGAAGGTCTCGACAAGTCGGTGTGGGAAGGCAAGCACTGCGACAGCTGCCATGAGTGGAACGAGGCCCGGCTTTGCGAGCAGGCGAAGAATTTCGCTGCCAACGACGTCTCGGTCCTTCGCCTGCAGCATCCGCTGGGTACCCGATTCAAGGTCGCGCTGGCCAGATGGGCGCAAGGCGGCTGCCAGTAGTAGTGCTGGGCTGGTGCCAGCGACGAGGGAGGGCAAGCAGGGGAGGCGAACGGCGAACCCGTTACGCCTCAAGCTGAGCCATCTCGATGCCCATTTCGACAAAGGCGGAAAGCAAGGTAAATCGGTCCGCCAGCGCCGCGCGGGCCAGTCCCGCCAGGATTGCGGCATTGACGGCATGGGCGGCGGGGAATCCGCTGGACTCCATTTTGAGCGTCGGGTGACGCCATACCGCTGCCAGTGCGATCCAGGCGGCCGGGGTTGCCGGCGGCAGCTGCAAGGAATTGCTCAAGGCTGCTTGATGTTGAACATTGTCAGGCTCGCCGACGCGGGCATGGACAAGCGCTAGCAATTCGAGGTCCTGCCCAGCGAGCAGCTCGGCGACATTGCTCAAGCATTCATGTCCCCACCAGACGGCGGCTCGCTCGGGTAGCAGGTAGGCACAGAACGTGACTGCTTCTTCCGGCACGCGCCCGGCAAGCAGGCTGCGGCAAAAATCTAGGGGCGGCTGACCCGTCGCCAGCGATTTCATGTCCCTGGCGATGGCGGGACAAGCAATGAACAGATCCCGTGCCGTTCTGTACCCGAGTTCATTAGCCATGGCTGCCACATCCCCACGAGCCAGCAGAGAAGCACTCAAGCCTGTGGGCGAGCGCCGGTCAAGCGTCAGACCTCAACAGGTGGTCGCCACGAGCAGCATGCGTTTGGTCACAGACAATCGCTTCCCAATTTGCTATGGTAGGCGCCAGCAAATCCACTCACACTGGAGTGACGGTCATGCGATGGGTCAGTTCAGCCTTGGCATTAGCGGCCATGCTTCTTGCAACGCACGTCTGTGCCGATCCGCTTCAAAATTCGGAAGACATCGTGAAGTTCTTCGCCAATCAGCCCGGCAATCTCGGTGCCTCGCGCGGCATCTGCGTCGGTACGGAGGAAGAGTGCAAGAGCAAGGCGGAGAAGACCGGTTCAGCCCCACAAAAAGCTGGTCTCGACATGATGATCAATTTCGCCCTTGATTCGGCTCAACTCGACCAGATCGCGCGCACGGAACTCGATGAGTTCGCAAAGGCGCTCAAGGACAATCGGTTGAGCACGTTCAGCTTTGTCGTCGAGGGGCATACCGATGCGACGGGCTCGGATCGGTACAACCAGGACCTTTCGCAGCGAAGGGCGCAATCGGTGGCGGCATTCTTGACAGCCAACGGGGTAGAACCTGCCAGACTGGAAGCAATCGGCGTTGGCAAATCGCATCCGCGGGTCGCTAACCCTTACGATCCGGTCAACCGCCGCGTGGAGATGCGTGTCAGGACCGAGTAGGCTCGCCGACCGGCCGATCCTTAATTAGCCCGGCTCAAGCACACCTTGGATCGAATTGAGCAGCGCTGTTATCGCCTGCTTGTATTTTTCGAACTCCGGTGACGTCTGCCGAACTTCGGTGGTCGTCGCCGGCTGGCCCGCATCCGTCACCACGCGCGGCACTTTTTGACCCATCTTCCGCTCGGCCCAGTCGATGACATAGCCAGCGGTCTTGCCGATGAGGAAGGGATTGGCCTCGATCACCGCTGAACCCAAAACGGCGCTCAATTGCGACGTGCCGGACGCGGCCAGCACCTGGTGCGCTCCTTCCATGCCAAGGAAGTGGCACAGGTAAAGGCGACCCGCCGTTATCTGGTGGCCGCGGGCGCGCAGATAGGCTTCGCCTTCGCGCGCCAGATTGCGCACCATTTCACGCGACAACGTCACGTCATAGCGAAGCGCGAGCAGGTCGGCGGTCGAGAGCGAACGGGCTAGATCGGGACGATAGGTGTTCATCATCCGTATCCAGGTCTTGGTGATGAACTGGCCAGCCCCGGTTGCCGACGAGTTGGGATTCTTGGCGCGGGCGCTGCCGCCGCTTTCAACATGTACGATCCGGTCGGTTAGCGTTTCGACCGCGGCATCGCCAGAGCCTGCGGATCGGCCAGAGCTGGGGGACTCAGCGCTGGCAACCGTGGTAACCGTCCCGAGCGGATCGATCGCCTCGCCGTTTTGATAAAGTTCGAAATGCAGATGCGGTCCGGTCGAGAGCCCGGTCGTGCCAATATAGCCGATGACGTCGCCTGCCTTCACTTTGGTGCCGACGCCGCTGGCAATGGCGAATTTCTGCATATGGGCGTAGCGCGTCTCGCGCCCGTTTGAATGGGTGATCTTGACCAGATTGCCATAGCTGCCGCCGTCGCCTTGGAAGCTGATCTCGCCGTCGTAGGCGGCCATGATGGGCGTGCCCACAGGGGCTGCCCAGTCGACGCCTTTGTGGATTCGAACCGTTCCGAGGATTGGATGCCTACGCGGGCCGAAGGTCGACGTCATCACCCCGCTCACTGGCGTGATCATGCCGTTGGTGACGGTCTGCGAACGAACCTGATCATCGCCGGTGACGCAGGCATACTGCCCGTCGGCTTGCTGGTAGACGAAGCAGTCGAGGTTTTTGTCCTTACCCAGGACGCCGACATAAAGCACCCGTCCGGAAATCTCGCCTTGGCCGCGCGGGGTCTGCGAGTAGATCAGCACCAGGCGTTGGTCCTCACCGGCGAAGGCGTCCAGATCCTGTCCTCTCGACAGATACATGATCGCTTCGCCGATCACGCTGGTCGGCACCTTGTTGCGCGCCGCCGTCGAGTAGATTGCGTCGAGCAGACGGTACTGCCGCTTCGGCCCACCCTGATCCGAACCACCGGAATAGTTGAAGAGGTCCTCGCGCACCCAGGGATCGACGCCTGCAACAAAGGCGCCCCCGACATTGCGGGTCAGTGTGCCGACGTAAAGGTTCCTTGCGTAGACGGAGACCTGCATCAGCGACATGGTCGTCGTCTCACGGTTCGGCCGGAAACCGCGCAGGGCCACCACAAAACCAGGCTCCAGCCGATCGCGGTTGAACACCGCTTTCAGCGCCTCGCCCGCAAGCCTGGCATCGTCCGTGGAGAAATGCGCGTCGAGCGCGACGCTGTCCAGACTGCGCTCGTTGAGAACTTTCACGAAAGTGTCCTCTGTTGCCTCGTAGCGCTGATAATCGCTGATGACGGTCGCGACCGTGGTGTTGTTCTCAATGGCGGTCTTCTCAAAGGCGGGCAGCGCTTTCTCGCCTTGGTCAATGGTCTCGCCCCAGCCGGCCTCGGGGTCGTCCGCGTCAGCTTTGAGCGCCGAACCCGGGGACATCTCCCCCCCTTCAGGCGCCGCCTGCAGGTCGTTCGCCAGATCATCGCGTTGATCCTCGGACGCGACGGCAGGTTCGGGCGCGGTCGGCTCGTGGCCCTCGGGTGCCGCGGCGGAGGGCTTCGGCGCAGCCTGCCGCTGCGCCTGGAAGAAGGCAAAGTCCTCCTGCGTGGAGGGGATCGTCGTCATGAACTTCTCGCTGGCGCTCAACATCACGTCGGACAGGATCTCGATCTGCGGCGAAGCCCCGGAACTGTCGAGTTCGGCCGGGCGCGCAATCGTGCGGCCCTTCGTGGCGGTCTCGTCATCGGGTGCCAGCGTGATCCACATCGGGTCACCGGCAAGATCGATGATGGCCGGCACATAGACCGAGGCGTCGGGGGGTATGTCATCCATACCTTCGACGGGATGCAGCTCTTCATTCTCGTCGCCGAACGACCAGTCATCCCGGGTGAGATAAAACCCGGTGGCAATCGCAATGACGATGAGCGCGGCAAGGCCAGCAAGAAAGCGGTGCCAAAGTTTGCGTCTGCGCTCACTCTGGCGCGCCAGCTTCTTTTGTTTGAAGCTCGTGTCGATACGGTGCGTCACGGGCCGTTTCCGGTCAGGAAATAGGTCCAACGCACCTGCTCGAGCGTATCGACTTCGACGAAACGGGCCGCGATATGACCGCGCTGCCAGCACTCGTCGATGCCACGGATAGAGAAGCGGTGTCGATCAACACACATTTCGGTCGATCCGCTGAGGATCGCATGGCCGAACACGTCGGTCGCGTAGAGGTATACGTACCGGTTGGTCAGTTCCTCGCGGATGACGTTCACGCATTGGTTGGCGCCAATGGTCCACCAGCCGTCGGTCTGGTCGGCATCGTCGATCTTTTGTCCGACGGCGAGATTGACGACGTCGAGGGTCTGGTTGCAGACGGTGAATTCCGCATGCGCGCTGTCGGTCGAGACGGCAAGGAGCAGTGCTGCGCCCAACAGCGCGGAAAACGCGACGCGGTTGGCCAGCAAGCGTCCAGACCAGCTACGCTTTATGCGTGCGGAAGGCGGGCAAAATAGATGCAGGGCGCGAAGGTCCATCGGCGTTCATATCTATCCGCCGAGCCTGAAATACTTCGCGGCGGCGGAGAATTGCGAGCCGTCGGCCTCGATCTCCTCGAGGATCTTTGGCAAAAGGTCGGAGGCTGGTGTCGGCCTGGAGAAGCTCGCGGCCCGAATGTCGTGCGGTCCGGTGATCACCAGCATGATCTGCGGCAGGGCTTTGCCGGCCGCCTTGTCGGCGGCGCCCAAACCAATCGGTATGCTGAAAGTCGCCTTGTCAGCCTGCGCCACCATGCGGTCATCAAGGTTGAAGGCGATGCCTCTGTGGTCGATCAGCATAACGTTGGAAACGAGCCCGCCATGGGTTGCCAGCGTGCCCCTGATCGGCGCGCCGTCCGGCACCGCCGTCCGGTCGAGAACCAGTTGCGGCCTTTCCACCTGGTTGCGGTCGAGCAAGCGCAGGAACCTGGTCACTTCACACTGGGGCTGGTCGATGACACGGACGCTGATATCGGGCTCGAGATGGAACCTCGACTGAAAGTCATTGAGCATCTGCTCGAAGGGCTGCACGGCGGTTGCGAAGCCTTCGATTGCGGCGGCGCTGGCGCTTTGGGATGTCAGCGACGCGTAGAAACAGTCGCCGCCACTGAAGTCGCGCACCCACAACGCACGTTGCGCCGTCTCGTCGACGGCCGCCGCTGGCGGCACCGCCGGCTTGGGCATGTTGATGGCGACGTCGGTGTGTTCGGGCTGCGTGGTCAACGGCGGCCGCGGTTGCTGGGACGGTTGCGGCGTGTTCGCCGCTTCGGTCGGCGCGGCTGGCAGCGACTTGCTGGCGATCGCAGTCGGCGGCACCGGCTGAGCCGGCGGGCTGACCGGCAGAGCCGGCACTGGGCTTTGCGCAATCGTCGGCGATGAAGCCTCCGGCTTGGCCATTTTGGAAAGCTTATCGACCAGCTCGGTTGCGCTTGGTTTCGTCGCCGGCGGGTTTGCTTCCCGCGCCGGCTTGCCCTCTGCCTGCGTCTGACTTGGCGCCGACGTCCCCGGCGGCTCGCCGACTGGCTGCGGCGGGTTCGCCTTCGCCTCGGGCTTTGCCACCGACACCGCGTTTGACCGGGTCGCGGTCGGCGTCTCGGCAGGCTTGATCTCGACCGGCGGAGTAGCCGTTGCTTCGGGTTGAGCCATGGATGGTGCGGTCTCGCCGATGGGCGGCACCATAGGCGCCTGCCTGTCGGCGGTCACCGGCTGGCCCGTCGGCTCCTGGCGGGCGACCTGCTGTGATTTTGTTGCCGATGGCAGCTCGGGGCGCGGGGTCGGCACCGGCATTTCGGGGGGCTTGGCCTGCTGCGGTTTCTGCTCGCCTGCTGCGTCCCCCTGGTCCGCGGCCGGTATTGTGGTCTTCACCTGAGCATCCGGCAGCGCAGGTGGCATTGCCGTTTGTTCGGTGGCAGCGTTGTCTTGTTTTGACGGCTCCGGCTGCAGCGGTGATGATGGCGGCGGTTGCGATGCTTCCGGTTGCGGCTTCTGCACCACCGGTTTTGATGTCAGAGGCTTGGGGGTCTCTTCGGCCGGGGGCCGCGCCAGGATGCCACTGACATAAAGGCCGCCCCCCAACAGGACCGCCAGCGTCACCAGGGCGCCAGCGATGGCCGGCATCCGCCCCGGCTTTCGCGGCTTAGCCGGAACGGTCGTGCCGGGCGTCGGCGCCGACTCTGGTTGCGACAAATGCGCCGGCCGGACATGCTCGACAAAGCGTTGTTCGCCCGGAGATGCCAAAGGCTCGAGCCTGGAGGTGGGCAGTGCCGTCCACCCGGCGCGCGGCAAGCCGGAGCGTTCCCGCGAACCATACGATACGGGCGGCAACGTGAGCTCGACATCCTCGCCACGCGTCGCCCTGGCGATCTCGGCCATGCTGGCGGGCCGATCGCGCGGGTCGGGCTGCAGCATGGCGCCGAGGAGATCATGGAACTCGGGATCGATGTCAGACAGGTCTGGGACGGTCCGGCGTTTTTCGATGACCTCGTACTGCGAGCCGCTCATGTCGAGTGGCTTTCCGCGCAGTGCGGCGGCGAGTACCAAGCCGAGGCTATAGATATCGGACTGCTCACTGACCTCGCCGCCATAGAGGCCGAGCTGTTCGGGCGATACGTAATTGTATTTGCCGGCGAACTTCCCACCGATCAGCGTTTCACCGCCTGCGGTCGCGGAGCGAGCGATACCGAAATCAATGATTTTGGCGTGCTCCACCCGGCCGCCAGGCAGGATGATGTTGTCCGGCGAAAGGTCGCGGTGAATCGCGCCCGCCTGATGCACAGCCGCCAGCCCCGAGGTCAAGCGATGGCAAAGGCGCCGCACGTCTTCCCCCTGCATCGCTCCGTGACGCATCACATCAAAAAGTGATTGGCCGTCCACGAACTCCATTGCCAGGTAGGGGCGGCCGATCTTCGGATCGATGGTGAAGACGTGATAGCGAACCACCGCGTCATGCGACAGATGGTTGAGGATCGATGCTTCCTTGCGGAACAGCGACAGGATCGTCTGGTCACGGGCGAATTCGGGCAGGACGATCTTAATCGCCACGTGATCGCCGGTTTGGATGTTGTGGCCGCGATAGACTTCTCCCATGCCGCCGGACGCGATCCTCTCGTCGAGTTCGTAGATGCCGCTGAGCTGCGTGCCGGCGCCGGCATAGGTGACGTTGGTCGATATCCGCGTTTTATCGTCGTCGCTCATCTCGCGAGGCTCTCCGGTCCGGACCGATCCGGATGGGGCGCACGGTTGCGCCCGCCGCCGATCTTCACGAGTACGATGGTCACATTGTCCGTGCCGCCCCGCGCCAGCACCGTCTCCAGCAGGCTCCGGCACGCCGCCTGCGGCGTTGCCGATCTGACTGCGGCTTCGATCTCGGCGTCGCTGACATGAGCCGTCAGTCCGTCGGTGCTCAGGACGAAGACATCCCCCGCCATCAGCTCGCCCTGCTGGAAATCGATCTCGAGCTCGTCGCTCACCCCGACTGCATGGGTGATGACGTGGCGGCGCGGCCAGGTAAGCGCCTCTTGCGCGCTGATCATGCCGCGATCCACCAGTTCCTGGACCTCGGTGTGATCCTTCGAGACCTGAAAGATTGTCCCGTCACGGATCAGGTAGATGCGGCTGTCGCCGGCCCATAGGCCCGCGAACCGTCCATCCATGGCAAGCAAGGCGGCGAAGGTCGAGCCGATGGTGATGCCGCGGGATCGCGAGATCTCGCGGATCTCGGAGTTGGCGCGGCTCAGCCGGTCCTCGAAGCGCGCACGAAGGTCGGGTGCCGAGCTCGCTATGCCGATCGTTGCCAGATGGTCGACGATGCTGGCCGACGCGACCTCGCCGGCTTCGTGCCCGCCCATGCCATCCGCCACCACCCAGAGACCGGTCTGCGGCTCTATCAGATAGTTGTCCTCGTTGTGGTCGCGCACGCAGCCTCTATGGGTCACGCCGAAGCTTTCGATGGAAAGGGCGACAGTGCTCAATTTGCCACCTAGCGCTTCGCGAGCGTCCCCTGTGACCAACCCCGGGCAGCGTGCCCAGGCCACTTTGCCATAAGCGCATCCATTAGAGTACCAAAATGAGTGCCGCAGCCGCCGCTGCGCTTGAACAAAGCCGTGTCAGAACGCCTTCGGACAGCTGAAGTCGGCCAGGGCTGGCAAAAGGAAGGGATTTGCCGCCGGTCCGGTCTGGATCATGTAAGCGACGTCGCGTCCACCGATCACGAAGCGGGCTTCGCCGCTGGCGGTGATGGTCGCCTTGTCCAGCAGACGTTTGAACGCCCACGGTCCCTCGAATTTGATAGCCGAGTCGCGGCCGGGCATTTGCGGCATCAAGGTGAGGCTGGCGGAAGCCGAGGTAGTGCTGTTTGGCCACGTCACCGTGCTCGGCGCGTTGCCCGTCTGACTGCTCTGGATGGTCTGGCCGTCAATGTTGAGAACGGCGTTGTCTGCGTCTCCATTGAGCGTAGACGGCGTGATGGTCATCGAAACCGAGGGCACAGAGCCGCCGGACGGAAAGAAGGCGCTGCGGATCTCTGCGGCCGACTGAAAGGATTTCAGGGTCGACTTCGCCAAGTCGTGGCCGGCGCGGGCATCCTGTCTCCAGGTCCATTCCTGGCCGCTCATGTCGATGAGCGACGCAAGGTTTTGCGCAAAGAAACGGTCAATCAGCCCGCCCGGCGCGAAAAGCTTTGCGAAATCCGCTATCGAGATCTCTTGCGTGGCGTCCCTTGCGAAGGGATAGCGACCGCCGACCGCCTCCTCGCAGGCTCGTGTGACCGTCTGGTCGAGGTTCTGGTTGAGGTTGGCCAGCGAGGCTTCGGCGACACTGCCAGCAAACTCGTCCGCTGCCGCGTTGACCATGCGCGCAAGCGGCTTCGGAAGACGCGAGACATTGGCGCGCAGCGTGGAGATCTGCAGCTGCAGGTTGGCGTTGAGGCGTTCGGTTTGTGAAGGATCATCGGCCGAAAGCCTCAGGCTTTGAAAGATATCGCGGAAATTCCGCGTCAACGCATCGATTGGACGCCCTCCGTTGGCGCCGCTGACCAGGGACTGGAACGATCGAAACTGCGCCTCGACGTTCGCACCGGCACTGTGTGCGACAGCCGAGCCAGAGCCGGCACGGCTCTGCGACTTGCCGCCGGCGATCTGCAGGCCGATGCGAGCCAGGCCTTTGGCCATGCTGGCGAGATCCTCTTGCGCCGCGCCGCCTTCGCCCTCGACCATCTTGTCCTTTGTCAACGCGGTCTCGTCGGCGATCGCCGTGGAGAGCTGAGCAAGAGGCGAGTCCGGCGCGGCGAGAGCGGAAAGCGGCAGATATCGCGGCTTGTCTTCGAGCAATGCCTTGAACATCAGCTGGTCAAGGACGCCGTTCCACGCGGCGGAGAATTCCTTGCCGTAGCGGTCGATCAGTTCTGGACCGAGCTTGGGCAGATCCTGGTCGATGCCGCCCTGTTCCCCGCCGCCGCCAAGCACCCATTGGTCATTGACGAGGATTTGCGCGATGCGCGAGAGCTGCGGCAGGAAGAAACGGTTGAAGCCATCGCGCGTGTAAAGCCCGGGAACGTCGAGATCCGCGAGATCGCCGCCATCCGCGCGTTCGAACACGAGCTGTGCCTCAGGGCCGGCTTTTGCTGCGACTGGGAAGCTCTGCAGCGTTGCCGCGTAGACCGCCGACCTGATCAGCGCTGAAGCGCGGTCGGCAAGGCTCATGCGGCCAAGCGAGCGCTGCGCGGCTTCGATCAATGGCTGGTTGAGCTCGAAGACGGGATCGTAGGCGTCATCCAGGGCAAGCATCGCGCGCAGATGCTTTTCGAGCTGCGCGCGGCCCTCGCGGTTGTTCTCGCCCGGATAGCGGTTCACTTCCCAATCCTGCTTCATCCAGGAAACAATCAACTCGTTCTCGACCTTCGGAGCCTTTCCGCCGAGCATCAGATAGATCTTCAGCGGCTCGTAGAGTGCGATTGGATCGGCAATCTTGGCCTGGATGGTCCGCTCGGCCTGCACCAGGAGGCGGGAGCGGAATGTCCGCTCGAGCGCTTGTCGATAGGCATCCTTGGAGGCCGACAGCAGCCTGTCGCGCTGGCCAAGCCCGAACGTCTCCTCGATCGGCTTTCCCTGGTCGCCGGTCTCGAATCCCGCTGGCAGGTTGCGCAACTGGTCGAGCGGGCCGATGACATTTTCGAGGTCGACGTCGCTCACCATAGTGCTCTTGAGCAGCGCATCGGCGCTGTCGCGATAGTGGGCCATGGACTGCCTGGTGGACGTGATCAGGGACTGGTTGGCGAAGAAGCTCAGCCCAAGCACGCCGAGCGCCGTCAACGTCGCCAGCGCAATCGTGGCGAGGCCACCAAATCTCGCAAGTCTGGCGCGCCGCTCGGCCACCCGGTCGAAAGATACCCAACCTGATTCCGGGAAGATCACCTTGGTCAAGAGATCGTGCAGGAAGAAGCTCTTGCCGGTGCCCGAAAGATGCGCCTGCGAGGCGGTGCCGAAGCTGCGCCCGATTGTGCCCAGTACCTGGTCGAACGGTGTTCCTTCCTGAGTACCCGAGGAGAAATAGAGGCCCCGCAAGCTGACATTCACCCGCGATCGGGAGGCATCGAACAAACTGCCGATGAAATGCGCGGTCCGGTTCCTGAGGGCGCCGAACTGCGCCGGGAAGTCGAAGATGGCGATGCGCGCCACCGGGTCGGCCTCTTCCTGCAAGCGCTCGACGAGTTCTTCTGCCAAGCGCTGCGCCAGGCCGTCGAACTCAGCCGCTGCCTCGCCGGCCATGTTCCTTGTGCGATCGGCGGTCTGGAAGGTCGCGCCCCATACCTGGCGCCTGCGCACGTCATCAAAGCCGCCGAAATAATCCATGAAGCCCGACAAGAGGTCGGCCTTGGTGAAAAGCAGATAGACGGGAAACTGGATCTTGAGCGTCTCGTGCAATTCGCGCAGACGGCTCCTTATCTCGGTGACATGCGCATCGATATGCTGGTCGTCGAGGCTGATGAGATCGGCGAGGCTGATGGCGAGGATCACCCCGTTGATTGGTTGCCTGGGGCGGGTTTTCTTCAGCAATCCCAGGAATGCAAGCCAGCTCGCCTGGTCGCGTTCGCGGTCCGATTCGTGCGTCGTGTAGCGGCCGGCCGTATCGATCAGCACGGCTTCATCGGTAAACCACCAGTCGCATGACCGCGTGCCGCCGACGCCAGTCACCGGCTGGGCGTTGCCGGAGCCCGCAAGCGGAAAGTTGAGGCCGGAGTTGACCAGCGCCGTCGTCTTGCCGGCGCCTGGCGGACCGATGACGATGTACCAGGGGACATCATAAAGGAAGTTGCGCTTGCGGCTCGTCCGCCTGAGCGTCGCGATGGCTTCGCTCATGCGCGCTTCGAGCACCAGTGAATCGTCGTTGCGCTCGTCGCCGCGCACAATGGCCGTTTCGAGCGCCTGTTGCGCCTTGCCTCTTTGCCAGAAGCGAATGCCGTAGAAAGACGCAAGCACGATGGCGGTCGTGCCGATGATGAGAGCCCTGAGCCACACCGACCCAAGCGGGCGGGTGTCGGCGAAGCGGATCAGGGGTCCGGCATACCAGACGGCGGCCGAGAAGCCGACCAGGGCAAGCGCGCTGAAGATCCGCAGCACCCAGCCGATCAGCTCCTCGCCGCGCCGGCTCATAACGCGTCCTGCTTTGGGAGTATCACGTCGACGCGGCGGTTCTTGGCCCGGCCGTCGGCGGTCGCATTGCCGGCAATGGGTTCGTCTTCGCCCTTGCCTTCGACGCTCAGGCGCGACGGGTCCTTCAATTGCTTGGCCATCATGGCCTGCACCGCTTTTGCACGTGCAACAGAAAGATCGAAATTCGACTTGAATGGGCTCGACTTCTTCGGCTTCACGTTGTCGGTATGGCCGACGATTTTGATCGGTCCGGGTTCGGCATCGAGCGCCGAGGCGATGTCTGTCGCGATGGGCTGGAACTGTACCGTTACCCCGGCCTGGCCGGGCAGGAACAAGAGCTGGCTGCTGATCTCTACGACGATGAACTCGCCCTTGGTGCCGACGCTCAGTCCACCGCCCGCGACCTCCTTGGCGAGTGCGGTGCGGATGCGGTCGATCTGCGTGGTGTTCGCAGGCGTAGGTGGTGGCGGGTCGGCTCGCGCCGGCTCGGCGGGCGCCTCTACGCTGGCCCGTTCAATCATAACCGGGCTGGATGGATTGAGCGCCAGCAACTCGCTGGCAGTGACATCGCCTTCGTCAGTGATCAATATCCTCAGCCAGAAAAAGGCTACCGTCACCAGGGTCGCGCCTGCCGCTGCGATCGCCCACAGCGGCAGCCGCCCTGCTGGCCTGGGCATCGCCGCCGCCATGCCTTGCCACCTGGGCGAAATCTCGTCTGCGGCACGTGGCCTGAAATAGCGCAGTGTGTCGTAGACGTCGCGCCGGACGCGCTCGAGTGTGTTGCGCTCACCCGACAATGCCCGATACTGGCCTTGGAAGCCCAGCGAAAGGCAGGCATGCATCAATTCGAGCAGGTCGCAATGGCTTTCAGGCTTGGCGAGGATATTGTTCAGCGCCTCGTAAAAGCCGGTCCCTGTCGGCTGCGTGTGGAAGAACTTCATCACCATGCTGTGCCGCAGCCAGGTATGCTTGTCCGGCCAGGGCAGATTGCCGATGAGGTCGTCAGCGGTTTCACAAAGCGCAAACTTGGCGATCCGCGCGTCTTGTTCGGCAATTCCGGCTTTGGCCGTGGCACGGTCGAAGCTATCGATGTTGTCCGCGATATGCTCGGCCAACGCGGCCGCTTGGCGTTCGACCGGCATCAGCCGCAACTGGCCGAACAGCATGAGCAAGGGGGCTGCGGCGGCAAGGATGGGATTGGCCGCGGCATACTTCACGCCAGCGGTGGCGTGGAGCAAGGCATCCTGCTGCAACAGTCCTTTTGCAGCCACCGCTTCGTTGTCTTGAACAACAACAGTTCCCGACGACCAGCCGGGGGGCAACTGGCGGCCGGCGCCGGGGTCGAACACGGTCGATTCCCTGGCCGGTGAGGGGACAGGGGGCACGCTTTGCACACCGGAACCAGCGGGAGCCACGAGCGGCCTTTGCCTCGGCCGTGGCACGCGGATGACGGTTTTATCCGGAGGCTCGGAGGAATCGTCCTTCGAGCTCATCGGCGCACCACGGCCGAAGTCCAACGGGGGTCTTTCAGACAGGAGGAAAGCGGCATACGAGGCTCAGTATCAGCAGCGAGCCGGATCGAAGGTCTGATCTTGCCGAAACATGACATTCCTGCACACGCCCCAAGCCGCGCCGCTTGCCAGCCTGGCAAGCGCTCCTATGCCATTCTAGTCGCACAGGAAGCCGATTGAAATCGGAAAGCAGGATGTCAAGGAAGCGGCTTTTCCATGATGTTGCATAGCGAGTGCTAGCAACGCCATCTGGTGCAAGGCTATTTCTGCTTGCCAGCCTTGGCGTAGGCTTCGGCGAAATAGGCAAGAAAGACATCCAGCATGCCGTTTTCGTGCTTGTCTTCCATCGTCCGCCACGTCGCGACGACCGCATCCCAGGCGTGGCTCTTCCTGGATGAAAAGGAGGCGGGCGGGATTCTTCTGGCGATTGCCTCCGGCGACAAGTCGTCGAGCAGCCTTGAGAGCGCGGCCTGCATGGCTGCGTAGGTTGCGATCTCGTGGGTCTTCAGATCGTCGAACGCATCCTCGATGCTGCGTCTGGCATCCAGATAACCTGCCCGCCGCTTGGCAAACATGATCTCCAGCATATCGTCGGTGCCCGGCACGAATTTCAGCGGGTTGTTGTCCGCGGCGCCGATCATCGTGCGATGCGCGCTCTTGGCGAGGACCTTGGCCGCCGCGCGCGCCTTGAGCAGCAACGACAACTGCTCGACTGTGGTTCGCAAGACCGCGCCGATCTCGGCAGCGACGTCATGCGGGTCGCGCGACGCCAACAGCTCCGGCGACAAGCCGGCCGCCCTGGCGATATCGCCAAGTATCCGGTCGGCTTCCGCCGGCTGCTTGACTGGGACGTCAGGGCCGGGGCTCGGCGCCGACGACATCGACATTTTCGCTGCCTGGCCAGGGCTGTGTTCTGCCGGAGTGGGCAACGGTGCGCTGCCGGGCTCAAGCGACCGTCCCGTCGAGGCCGGCAACTCGCGTTGCGTCGAACCGGTCCTGGCTTGCGGATGACCGGCGCCAACGGGCTCTTCGTCGATCGAAACGGTGATGACATAATGGCCAATCAGCAGCCGGTCGCCTCGGATTAATCGATGCGGCGCATTCAGGCGCTGGCTGGAGCCGTTGACGAAAGTGCCGTTGCGCGAGAGGTCGTATAGCCAGAACGAGCCCGTCTGATAACGGATTTCGCAATGCCGCCCCGAGATGAATTTGGCAGGGTCGGACAGCGTCCAGTCGCAGTTTTCGCGCCCGATTTCGAAGCCACGGTCGCGGGCGGCATAGCTCGCGGCGACCCCTGGCGGTAGCCGGTCGACATTGCTGATCTGAAGCGAGATGAACATTCGAAGCCACTGTCCGCTGAAATCCCAAGGCATTCTAGCAGCTTGCCGGCGCAGTGGGAGAGGCGGGTTTCACGAACAATGCTCGCCAGGTTCATGCGTTGCTTTTATTTGGTCTCCGTCGAAGGTATGCTAGCTTGCGGCGGTCAGATGCTGTGAACGTGATGCCGTTCACGGAGCGGGGCTTCAATCCATCATCCCGGCTGCCGCGTCGAGGAGGGGCACGACCCATGCCGAATGAACGTGCCACGGTTCTACAGACGCCGGTTGGGGCCGATGTGCTGACATTTACCCATCTCGTTGGCCGTGATGAGATCAGCCGATGTTTCGCCTATACCGTGGGGTTCGTCAGCAAGAGCCGTGAGATCGATCCGCTGAAGATGCTGGGCGGCGTCGTTTCCGTCGAAGGCGAATCCGATCCAAAGCGCTGGTTCAGCGGTCTGGTGTCGGATTTCAAACTTACCCGCATAGAGGATCGGTTGACCTATTACGAGGCCAGTGTCAGGCCATGGCTCTGGTTTCTCGGCAACACCACCGACTGCCGCATCTTCCAGAACATGACCGCTGTCGAGATCGTTGAAAAGATCTTCTCGAAATACGGCATCGCCAAGTTCGAGAAGCGGCTGCAGGGGTCTTATCCCTCGCGCGAATATTGCGTGCAGTACGATGAGAGCGATCTCGATTTTGTGCAGCGGCTGCTCGAGCACGAAGGGATCTTCTATTTCTTCGAGCACAACGAGGGCAAGCACACGCTGGTGCTGTGCGATGCCATGAGCAAGCTGAAGCCGGCGCCAGGCTACGACAAGGTGCTTTACAATTTCGAAGGCCACGGCTCGCGCCGTGATGTTGAATACATTACCGAATGGATTCCGGGCAGCGCCGTGCGTCCAGGCGCCTACGTTCATACAGACTATGATTTCGAGAAGCCCGGCGCTGACCTGATGGCGAAATCCGCTCAGCCCTTCGCCCATCAGGAGGCTTCGGGCGAAAACTACCGTCAGCCCGGCGCGCATCTCGATGTCGGGCGTGGCGATAAGATTGCCGGTATCCGGCGCGAGGAACTCCAGGCTGTGCACCAGCACAGCACGGCGGTGGGAACCGTCCGGGGCCTTTTTTCAGGCTGCAAGTTCACGCTGGAAAGTTTTCCGCGCGACGACCAGAACCAGGACTATCTGGTGATCAGCGCCGAATACCGGCTGTTCGATCCGGGCTACCGGACCCAGAACGAAGCCCACAGCGAGAACTTCAGGGTCGTGCTGGGCGTTGCGCCCACCAAATTGCCCTACCGGCCGCTGCGGATCACGCCGCGACCGATCATGCGCGGGCCGCAGACCGCGACCGTCGTCGGCCCGTCAGGCGAGGAGATCTTCACCGACAAATACGCGAGGGTGAAGGTGCAATTCCATTGGGACCGCCTCGGCAAGAAGGACCAGAACTCGTCCTGCTTCGTGCGTGTGTCGCAGACGTGGGCCGGCAGCGGCTGGGGCTTCATCCAAATCCCTCGCCTCGGCCAGGAGGTCATAGTCGATTTCATCGAGGGCGACCCCGACCTGCCGATCATCACCGGACGTGTCTACAATGCATCGGAGATGCCGCCTTACGCGCTGCCGGGCAACGCCACGCAATCAGGCTGGAAGTCCAATTCCTCGAAAGGCGGCGGCGGCTACAACGAGCTGATGTTCGAGGACAAGGCTGGTTCCGAGCTGGTCAATTTCCAGGCGCAGAAGGACCACCATCTGCTGATCAAGCACGATCGCAACAAGACCGTACAGCACGACCAGTCCGACCGCATCGACCATGACGCCAAGCACTCCGTCGGCCATAACCTTGACGAGGACGTCGGCAACAACAAGACGGTCAAGATCGGCGTCGACCAGACGACGAATATCGGGTCGAACGATTCCGAGACGGTGGGTAAGAACCGATCGCTGACGGTAATGGCGAACGAGACGATCCACGTCGTCGCCAATTCGACGGAGAACATCGACGCTAATCACTCGCAGACGGTGGGGCTGGTGCAGACGGTGACTGTGGGCGCGGCGCGTATGGATTCGGTAGGGGCGGCCGAGACACGGAGCGTCGGCGCAGCGCAGTCGAACACGATCGGGGCTTCACGTTCGGTTACGGTGGGGGCGGAGCAGAGCCACGATATTGGGGCGGATGATAGCTGGAATGTAGCGGCCAGCCAAAGTATCGAGATCGGCGCCGATCAGGGCCTCAAAATCGGCGGCGCGCAGAACACCGAGATTGGCAAGACATGGACCGTCAAGGTCAGCCAGGATGCCTCGACCCAGATCGACGGGGCGCACGAACTCAAGATCGGCAAGAAGAGCCTCACCCAAGTCGGCGAGGATGCGGGGTTGGTGGTCGGCAAGAACCTGACCATCGAAGCAAAGGACTCGATAACGATCAAGACCGGTGGTGCCGAGATCCTTATGAAGAAGGATGGAACGATCACCATCAAGGGAAAGGACATTACGGTCAAAGGTTCGGGAAAGATCAATGTCGACGCTTCGAGCGATATCGTCATGAAGGGCAGCAACATCCTGCAGAATTGAGGTTCGAAATGGTTGCGTTGAAATCGCGGATCGAGGGTGTCGTTATCGGCGTTCTGTTGGGCTTCGAGGAAGCCGCGCCGCTGGTCGTATTTGCAGGCAATCCAAAGGAGACCGCACTCAAGGCGAAGAGCCTCGTCGCGCTGGGTCCGGACGCGATCGCCTCCGAAGTGGCACTGTTGTTCGAGGAGGGGGATCCACTACTTCCGCTGATCGTCGGACGCATTGTCGATCCGACCCGCGACTCGCGGCCGCGGGCGTTCAGTGACGGGCGCCAGGTGCGGATCCATGGTGAGGAACGCGTCGAACTCCGCTGCGGCAAAGCGTCCATCATCCTGGAAAAAGACGGTCATATCACCATTCGCGGCACATATGTCACCAGCCATGCCAGTGCGGCAAATCGTATCCGCGGTGGCTCGGTCAACCTCAACTGATGCCGCGCGCACCCGTCCTTCCGAAAATCGTGCGCCAGCACGCGGAGATGGCGGCGTTCCTGTGGACAGTCTACGACCGGCACCTGCTTCACCCGGATGAGAATCCTGACATGGACGCTGAGCGGCTCGCGCGGCTGGTCGAGCGGCTGGAGGCGCATTTGGACGGGCTGTGGGTGGCGGGACCGGACGGCAAGCGGATCGCTCAGGAACGGTTCGCCGAATATCCCGAAGCGGGCGAGCTGTTCGTCGTGCGCATGCTGGAGGCGAAGCGCCCGATCCCGGTCACAGAGCTGGACCTCAAAAAGGTCAGAGAATATCTCGGGGCGAACGGGGTGTAGATCCTAACCAAGCTGCCGCGCCCGATTATCCATCGTGACGCACTTCTTCCCATACGTCGTCCGGCAGATCCGTGATGACCCAGGCGTTTTGCCGCCGTTTGGCGACCCCCTTGTGATCGAAATACCAGAGCACGCCATCCGCGACATCAATGAGCAACGGGCTCTGCAGTTCGTCCGGCAGGCCAATCTCCTCTTCCAACTGCAAATCCTTGCCGAGGACATGGATCACCGTATCGCCAAGAAGGTGGGGCCGGCCACCGACTAGGCAGATGGAATGGTAGTTCTCGGCGAAGCCCGGCTGCGAGAAATCCTCGAAGCCATGGGGATCCCGACCTGCGACGATCAGACCACCGCCGCCCGCCGCTAGAAGGCGACCGTCCTCTAGCACGACAACATCCTCAAGATAGGTGTTGCCTGGTAGGTCCACGCCCGTCCAGCGGCGTTTATTCCGCACGTACAGGCAGCCGATTTCGCCTGCCAACTGGGTCTCGAAGCGCTCCTTCGCGGCAAGGTATTGGGGCATCGTGCCTGTCTCTGCGATCCGGTCGAGTTCGGCTTGCTCGGCGACGGTCGGCTCACGGAAGGCTGCGGCGGTGTTGCCGCAAGCCGCCCACTCCCCATTCGCGTTTCGCGCCACGGCCTCGAAGGCGTTGTCGCCCAAAGCCTCGTCATCCGAGCCGGCTATTCTTGTCCACGCGTCCCGTGTGTCGCGCACATAGACTTGCGAACCGTATCCGCAGGCAATCAGTTCGTCGCCCAATTGCCGAATTTGGCTCATCGAGCCACGGCCCTCTTCGTCGTCGCCGGCGCCCGCATCCGGAATCTGCTCACTGGCAAATTGCTGGCCGACGAAGCTGACATCGCCGTCGATGCCGAGGGCCGCGAGCAACGCCCCGTGACGCCAGCCGTCGAGTCTCGTCAGCCACACGAGCGTCGATTCGAAATGCAAATAGTTCCATTCAGGCATGCCCGGCGCTCGGTGGAGCGTAAGCCTGCTGAACTGCGGCCCGTCCTCGAGCAGGCCGGTCGAAATTGCGAAGCCGTCGGCAGACAGCGCACAGGCCGCCCAGATATTGTAGTCGCTCATGATATTGTCGTGTTCAGCATTTTGCTCGCCGCCGCCTTGTTAGGAAGCGTCCCTGACGTGCGGCCGACCTGGTTCGGCCCGATGTTTGCGGTCTGCCTGGTTACCGCGGCCTTCGCCTTCGCGATGCACGCGGCCGTTGGATTGCCGTTCTTATCCTGCTTGATGTCGCTTATCGACTTCTTCGACTCAGCGATAATGTCACCGAGCTTCGCGGTGTTCCAGGTGCCGTTGCTTTTCATGGTCTCAATATGCGCCTTCTTGGCCGCGCCTTTCAGATTGGCCGGTACCTTCTGCCCGAGCTTCTTGAGCGCTGCCCGCTCCTTCTTGTGGATCTTTTTGTGCGCCGACTTGCTGACACAGATGCAGACGCCTTCACCGATCGACGGCGCGTTCTTCACGCGCTCGCCGATGTTCCGCTTCTGCCTGCCGAAGGTCCGCGTGATAGTCGAGGCGCCGGCCGCCTCAGCGGCAATCGCCTGGTCCCGCGTGCCCGTGCGGCAGGTCTTGTCCGGAACGACATGATGCGCCTCGCCGGGAGGCTTCGCGTTCGCGCAGGCAGCGGCGATGTCATCATAGGAACCGACGAGGCAGTCCGCGTCCTGGCCGGGTTTCAGGTCGGCGGCCGCGACCTTCGGCCAGGGCGGCGCATTGCCGACCGGCGAGGCATGGTTATTCGTTGAGATGTCCGTAAACCGGCTGATCGGCTCTCCATCCATCTTGACGTTGCCGGACCAAGCTTCGGCGTACTCCTTGCCGGTGTTTTGCGAGCTGACGACGCCCTTTTTCGGCGCACACCCCGCTTCGGTCCCCGTGGTCTTGGTGTAGTAGGACTGGTTCTTCTGCGTGACGGTCTTGCCGCCGATCTTGACTGTGCTCGTCCCTTTGTCCGTGTCGGAATCCGTGCCGAAGCTTGGGTAGGGAATCGGCACGCCGGGCGGCGTAGCCGGCGTCTGCGGCGGCGTGAAGCAGACATCTGGAAAGGCCGCGATCACCTGATTGGTCTGCGCCTTGCAAGCGATCTCGAGCCCATTCGCGAACACGGTCATGCGGCGACCCGCCTCCGCGGCATTCGTCCCGCGGTCAACAGCATCGCACCGCAGGCGCCGTCGTCGCCCGAAGACTCGATCAGCACCGGATCGCCTCGGTCGTAGCCTTTCATGGCAGCGGTTATGGCCATGCCAACCGTCATCGGCACGACAGCGGCTCCGACATTGCCGAGACTTTCAGCTGGGCTCCAGAAGTCTTGGAAACCATGATGGCCTCGGACGAGCCGCAACGAGGCAATCGCTGCCTGCTTGAAGAAATAGCTCTCGCCGATAAGATCCGAAATCCGGTAACCGACATCGCGCATTTCCATCCCCGAGGCGTCCAGAGCCATGCGGTAGGCTGCGGTCATGCCGTTACCGCGGAGAGGAAGATCGGTACGGTTGTAGATATAGGCCGGCTCGCGGGCCAGGCCGAGGCCGAGGAGGCGCATGGTGCCGCTGCCTGGGCGGGTGCAGAGGATAGCACTGGCAGCTTCGCCGGGGATGAAGCCATTAGGGTTGTCTGGGGTGAGCAGGCGCCGTTCGGCCAGATAGTGGTCGATCGTTAGTCCCGCCAGGTAGCTGTCGACGCCGCAGATCATCACGTAAGGTACGCTGCGGTCGGCCAGCAGCCGACGGGCCTGGTCGAGTGCGACGTGGCCGGAGGGCCGGCCGTGGGCGACGATTCGCGTTCGATACGGCGAGGCGATGCCGGTGATCTCGGCGATGCGCGCAGCGAGGCGTGCGGCTTCCGGGGCGAGCCGGCCGGGCCGGTCTTCTTCGGCGAGGCAGAGGATGAGCGCTGCGGTGCCACGTGCCTCGGGAACGAGCTCGAAGGCCTCGATGATGGCGGCCGCAGCCATGTGGGCCAGCCGTTTCTCCCCTGTGAACTTGCGCGGCAGCGGCACCGGGGCGCCGACCAGCCAGCCGCCGCCCGGGCCGACAAAGCGGGTTTCCTGGAAGCCGTCGAGTTTGGCACGCATCGCGGCGCACGCCGAGGGGGCGTCGAGACCGACCGCGGTCACCATGCCGATCGAAATGATGTCGAGCTCGAGTGTCATGCCTCCTCGATTTCTTCTTCCGCGTCAGCACCGTTTGCACGGACATAAGTTCGCCCGGTCCCTCGTGCGCGCAGCATGGATTGCGTCGGCGGCCCGATCCAGCATTCCGAAAAATCGAGGATCGTGCGCTTGAGCCGCTGCTGCAACCGCCAAACCAGCGAGAATCGTCGATTTTCTAGATCGAACAGGATGGTGTCCGGAGACAGTTCACCGTCGAACACCTTGTCCTGCTCCTTGAACAAGGTCATCTGCAACGCCGGCGCCGGCAGGCGGAAAACCTCCTTGCCCATCGGCGTCAGATTGATCAGCTGCACGTCCTCACCGCCTCTCGGAGAGTCGATCTGTTGGTCAGGTGGCGCCATCTGGAAATAGCGTTCATCGAAATCCGGCGGCAGGAACGGAAAAATATTGTCGATCCAGTTCTGGTCATATGTGCCGCCATATTCGATGCGGCCGGGCCAGCCGCGCCCCATCGGCCCGAAACTCATCGGCCTGTAGTCCCCAAAGGGTGAGCGCACTTCCTCGCCGACCGCCTGCGTGTTGGGCAGCCGCAGGCCCGGGACTAGACGCTGGTTCTTGGTGCGCGACCAGCCGGTTCCGACCGGGTTGTATTTGTAGCTGGCGGGAAGCTTGTCCTCTGGGTCCAGTCGGTCGACGCCGCCCCAGGCTACGTCGTAGGAAATCGGCAGTTTCAGAAAGGGCTGCGGAGCCGTAGCGGTAAACAAAGGCCCGATGGCGCGCCACTCGCGGTGCCCGACGACCTCGAACAGCTTCGACCAGTTGCCGACCTTGATGCCGACCGGCACGCGCTCGGCTGGACGCCCGCCCGGCGCGTAGGCACAGCCATTGGCGATCACATCGCAGCGCGGCTTGCGGAAGGCGAAGTCTGTCTCCCACAACGTTGCCGAATAGCCGGGCACGCCGGTTTGCGTGTCGGCCATGACCAGCGGAACCTGTTCGGCCGATTTCTGCACCAACCCGCCAGGCTTCGTCGGAAAATCGAAAGTGCCCTTGACCACGACCACGATCCATTCGTGGCCGGCCTTGTCCATGCCCATGGTGAACTGATGCGGATAGCCCATCTGGTTCCATATCTGCATCAGCTCGCCTCCATATGGCTGGCGGCGATCTGCTCCAGCACCGGCTGCGGCGCCAGCTGGTCGACATCGAAAATATCCGTACGCGCCGTCCACGCTACGAGATCGTCGATGACATCGCCCTCGCCATCGACGACCGGCGCGGGTAGGCTGGCCAGCACCGCGTCGAGCTCGTCCGGCGTCATCTCGCCCCGTTGCGCGGCGAAGGCAGCTTTTTCGATATTTTCGAACCAGGCATCGGTATAAGCAAGCTTCAGCGGTGCTTCATCAAGACGTGCGACAACGCTCAGTGGAAATTGCCGGCCGACCTTGTCGGTGCTTTGCAGTACAATGCCGGCCGCGGCGCCGAAGGAACCAGGCCCGCTGAGGAAACGCAGCGCAATGTGCTGCGGCCAGGTTTCAAGTCCGAACAGCGGCACGATATGCTGCGCCAGCCAGCGGTCCCATCCACGCACGAAATCCGCCGGCAGCCGCCGGGTCACGAAATCGCCGGTGGCGGGCATCTTGCCGTAAAAGCCGGGCACGATCAGATCTGCGGCGGACATGTGAATTTCTTGAACATTTCGAGCGTGTAGGGGTTTTCGACGCTGGCCGCCTTGAGCTCGAAGTCGGCCCACATCCCCTTCGTGCCGAGCCGCAGGCTGTAGACGTCGGTGAGCTTGGTCGCGGCGAAGCGGCCGCCGCGCAGCATTCTGAGCCAGGCCCAGCTGCCGGTTTCGTTGAGCATCACTTCAGGCGAGCCGTCGACCGGCTGGAAGGCAAGCGAGATCACCCCGGTGCCGTCCTTGCCGGGCCACGTCATCGGCTGCGGCCGGGTGGCATTGTTGTAGTAGACGAGGTTCTGGCCATCGAGGTTGAGCGTAACCCGCGCCGCGCCGGGTGCGAGGTCCTTGGGTTCGAGGGTGAAATTCATCACCGGGCCGGTGCCGCCTGGAAACAGGTCGTCGCGGATATGCCTGGCCTGCTCGAAGGCTGCGAGCGCCGCCGGGTCGAGACCGAAATCGGCCCGCCATTTCCACGGCTCGCTGGCGGTGTCGACGTAGTTGATCAGATGGTCGTTGATGAAAGCATCGATCAGGCCCGTCGGCCCGAACAGGCGCTGAAAGTCGCGCACATTAACGTCGACCGCGCTGTCGGCGCTGAATGGATAGCGGTTGTTGAGCGCCGCCTGGCAGAAGGGGAGTATGTCGGCCCTCCAGATGGCATTGAGCTCGTTGGTTACAGCCTTCTGCGACAGGCCACTGGTGTCGCCGGCAATACCGCCCAGCCAGTCGTTGACGGGCGAGGGCAGGATCTGTGCTTGTCTCGCAACCGCGCCTGTCAGTTCGGCAAGGCCTCCCTGCTTCTTGATCGCATCCTGCGGGTTGGGATTGGCGGTGACCGTCTGCAGAACGTTCGACAGCGCCGTAAGCGCGACGATCGCCGCGTCGAGCGCCGGCGGCTGGCCGTCGACCTGTGCGATGGTGCCCTTGAGCGGCTTGAAATGGTCAGCCACCAGGCTGCCGGTCATGTCCACCTGGTTGGCGGAGCCGGCGCGAGGCAGGAGCTTGGCGCCTGAGGTCACCACCTTGCCGAGCTTGCCAAGCTTGCTCAGCAGCTTCGAACCGGTCTTGGCGGCAGCGCCGCTTTGGCCCTCGGCCGGCGCCTCGTCGGAGCGGGTGAGGTCAGTCTCCTGCACCACTGCCGTCAACAGGCGCTTAAGCGCGGAGTCGGCGCTTGACAGATCCTTGAGGTTCTCACTGGCAACGTTGAGATCGGTCAGCGGTGAAAGCCGCATGTCCCGCAGGAAAGAGTCCCACTGCGCGATATAGTCGTCGTAGTAGAGCTTCAGGATGTCCTGGGAGAGGGCCGAGACCGACGTCTCCGAATTCTCCGCGCAGCCGCCGGCAAACACCGCTCGGTCCAACGCGGCCTGGCCGGCGACATCCTCGACTCGGTCGAGGATCGCGTCATGGAACCCGGCATAGGTATAGGGGCCCGGAACGCCAACACGCAGTGTTTTGTCGGAACGGCGCGCAAACACCTTGGCGCCGTTCGGCCCGGCGAAATTGGCCGGCACCCATTCCTTGACGGCTGCTACTTCCGGGTCGGCCAGGAGTTGCCTGTAGGCGCGCTCGGGCAGCGAGATCGTGCACACAGTCTTCAGCGCCTCTGCGACCAGTTGCTTGTCGGGGGCGATGTAGCTGTCATCGACTGCCATGCGGCCGATAGCGGCAAGCTGGTGCTCTTCGGCGTCGGCCGTGGGGAAGGGCGGCGCCGGCGCGAATTGCGGCAGACTGTTCACCCACCAGTTCTGGACGAAATCGGTGTCCATTTGCGACAGGCCAGTCATCATCCGGTACGTCTTCAGCGCGCCAAGCATGAAATCCGGATCGCGGATTTGCCGCCACATCGTAGCCTCGAGCAGGGCAACCATATGCGGCTCGAGCACGTTGCGCAGGGCATGGTCGTAGGTATCCGTCTGTGCGCGCATCAACTCCGCCGACGCGGTCGGCCCGAGCAGGTTATGGACGCCGTCTGGCGGCGGCGTTCGTGCCGTCGCGACTGCGCCCATCGCCGCCAGCGCGCCATCCAAGGTCGGCTGCTCGACCGCAGCCGGCATGGCGGCCACCTCGGTGAGCGGCCGCTGTAGGGCTTCGAACTGGCCAGCCTGTTCGGCGATCGCATTGCGGTTGTCGAGGTAGGACCAGGTGAACAGGCCGCCGGCCAGCAGAGCCGCGAGCGCACAGGCGGCGGCAGCCCCGCGCCAGATCCAGGCGCGGCGACGCTGCGCCAGCGGATCGAACGTACCAAGGCCGGCCTCCTTGAAGATAACCTCGGTCAGAAGGTTCCTGAGGAAGAAGCTGCGCCTCTCGACCCGCGCCGCCGGCATGGCGCGGCGCGGCGGCAGGCCGAAGGAGGACGACAACGCCGCGGTCAGCCGGTCGATGGGAGCGCCTTCCTGGGTCGCCGATGTTAGATAAAGGCCGCGCAACCAGGCGGCTTCCTCATAGCGGCTTTCGCCGAATATTGCCTCGATCAATGTCTTGATCGGCTCGCCGAGGCTCGCCAGCTGGGCTGGAAAGCGGAAGATCTCGGCGCGCGAGGCGAGTTTGTCTTCGTCTTCCAGGCGTGGCACCAACCTCCGCTCCAGCTCGGTGGCGAGCCTGGATAGCTCCGCCTGGATCGTGCCGGCGTTGACTTGGGCCTCGAGCGGAAAGGTTGTTCCCCATACCTGCTCGCGCGCGCTTGTCGACAAGCCACCGAAGAAGGCTTCGAAGCCTTTGATCAGATCTGCCTTGGTCAGCATCAGGTAGACGGGCAGGCGGATCTCCAGCCGATCATTCAGCTCGGCCAGTCGGCGGCGGATCTTGCGGCCGTGCGCCTTGATCGCTTCCTCGCCCTCCGAGAGCGCGTCGATCGACAGGGCGACAATGACGCCGTTGAGCGCTCGGCGGCCGCGGTGCTTTTTCAAGAGGTCAAGGAAGCCCAGCCATTCCGCGGCATCGACCTCCGGCTGGCTCTCCTGCTGGACGTAGCGGCCCGCGGTGTCGATCAGCACCGCGTTTTCGGAGAAGAACCAGTCACAATTGCGCGTGCCGCCAACGCCTTGCAAATCATCGGTGAGGTCGATTGGAAAATTGAGACCCGATTGGCGCAACGCCGTGGTCTTGCCGGTGGCCGGAGGTCCGACGATCACATACCACGGCATCTCGCGCAGGAACTTGCGTCCGCCGAGCTTGCGCCGCTTGAGCTCGGCCATCACCTCGCCGAATTTGGCGCCGACGGCTGCAACGCTCTCCTCGCCAGGGGTGAGCTGTTTTTCGGCTACGGGAGCTGCGATCTCGGCGACAAACATGCGATTGGCGCGGATGGCGCGCCGTTGCGCGATGATCAGCCAGATCAGCCATAAGATGATCAGTCCGGCGACAATGGCGATGCGCACATTGTCGGATTCGAATGGCGCGTAAGGACCGACCCTTACGATCGGGCCGAACACCCAGATCAACAGCGAAAGCAGTGCAATGCCGATCAGGGTCCACAGAAATCGCGAGGTGATGACCGCCCACAGGAATCGCAGGATGAACATCTCAGAGCCTCTTCTCGACCAGGACCTCAACGCGCCGGTTGAGCGCGCGGCCCTCGCGCGTCGAGTTGTCGGCCACCGGATCGGTGTCGGCGCGGCCTTCGGAATGGATGCGCGCCTGTGGCACGCCAGCCTGCACCAGGAGGTCCCCTATGGTCTGGGCGCGTGCCTCCGAAAGCCGCTGGTTGCTCGCCAGGGGGTTGGACCGCTGTAGGCGCACATTATCGGTATGGCCGATGATGGTGATCTTTCCAGTCAGCTCCTGGTTGGCGAGGATCACCTTGGCGATCGAGGCGATCAGCGGCTCATAACCTTGGGACAGTGTCGGCCGCGAGGACTGGAAGAGCTCTGGGTTGGAGGACTGAATGATCAGCTTGGCCAGCGAGACGCTTTCGGTGCCGCTGAGCGCGCCCTTGAGGCTTGCCGGCGCTTCAGCCTTGAATGCGGGCAAAAGCGCGAAATCGACCGCCTGTGGCGGCTCAGGTTCGGGCGCATCCTGCTTTGGTGCGGCGCGGGTAACGTCCGCGCGAGATGCCGGCGGCAGGGTGCGCACCAGTGCGGACAATTCAACCGCCAGGCTGCTCAAGCTCATCGATAGGCCGATATAAGCGGCGGCGGCGATGGCAATTGCAGCAAGGGCCATCACCCATATCGGGACGATGAAGCGCTGTGGCTCGTCGGAAGCGATTACGCCTTTCCAGTTCGGCGATAGCGGCGCGGCGTCCGCGTCCGCATTGCGCAGGACGCGGACGGCTGCCACACGCACGCCATTGAGCGAGCGGTCCCCGGCTCGGCCGGGCACCCGATACTTGCCGCGGAAGCCGAGCGCCAGGCAGTAATACTGAAGCTCCAGCATCTCGCGGTCGCGGTTGGGATGGCGCTCCAGCTCGTCAAGGCGGGTGAAAAACTGGGTGCCGGCATCGACGTCGCCACGCAGCATGACCACCAGCGGCTGGCGCGGCCAGGCGCTGGCGCCGCCCCATGGCGTGTTGAGCGCAAGGTCGTCGAGCAATGCCGCCACGGCCCATGCCGCCTGATCGGCGCGCTCCAGCGAGGAGCCCGCTGCCATAACGGCGTCGCGCGCCTGAACCAACTCGTCGAGCAGGCGTGTGCGCATTGCTTCGGGGTTTTCCGGCGCCAGAGCGCTTTCGAGCTCGGGGGCGAATTCGAGCAGTGGCGCGAAGATGTTGATGAGCGGGTTGGGATGGAAGCGCGCCCTCTTGACCGGAGCGCCTGGCGTCAGCGGCGCGAGCGGTCGCGGCGCAACGCCCGCCAGCCTGATGCGCGTGCGCTCGCGATCCTCCGACAGACCGAAAGGATCATCCCGGCTCATCACCTGTTCACCGAATAGCAGTCGACCTGGGGCTCGCTGTCCAGGACACCCGACACCCCAATGACGAATCCGGGCGCGTCCAGCAAGGAGGCCCAATGCTCGCTCTTCTGATCGAGCTCCAGGCACAGCCGGTCGCCATCATAGGGAATCTCGCGTGGCTGCGAATGGAGCGGTTTGAGCGGGATGCCCGGCAGGCGCGACTTCCAAAGCCCTTCGAACTGGTCCGCGGCGCCGACTGTCGCCTGGTTGACGAAGATCTTGCGCAGCGCGTCTTCCGAAAGCTCCGATCCGACGCGGATGACGATCCGGCTGGCGAGCAAAAGCTTGGGGTTGTCGATGCGTACTTTCCAGACATTGGTTGCGTGCCGCATCACCGGCAGCGCGCGCGATTTCGGTTCGATGTAGCGCAGGCTGAGGATGAGCGAACGCAAGGCGTCGGCCAGTGCCATATAGGCGGGGCCGGGGGCCATGTGGTCGTAGGCCGGCAGGTCGCCGAGCCGGCGCGAGCTCGAGCCGTAGGTTGCCATCTCGCCGGCGAGTCCGGCAAGTTCGAGATAGAGTTCGGCGGGATGAAAGACATTCTGCGCCAGCATATGGGCAAGGCGCGGGCGAGCGGCATTGGCCAGGTGCAGCATCAAGAGGTCTTCGACGCTACGGCCGGCGCCGCCCATCACCATCTTGCCATGCGCTTCGCCGATCTGCTCGAGGCCGGTGACGACCTCCTGCAGCAATTGCCTGTACCAGTGGACCGCGCCGGTGATCAGCGTCGGCGGCAGGAACGTCTCGTCGAGCGAGATGCCGCCGTCGGCGCGTACACCTTTTATGTCGGCGATCGGCAAGGCGGTATAGCCGCCGACCGATTTGCCGGGCGCAAGCAGCGCCGCTTGCGGCCTTGCGATCTCGATCTCCTCGGGATCGCCGCCAATTTGGACGGCATCGCGCACCGATACGATCTTGCCGTGGTAACGCGCGCCCGTCGAGGCCGCATGCGCCGGGTCGAATCCCACGCCTCCGGGGGGCTCGAGCGGCAGTGCGACCAGCACCGGCCCGGCGCCCGTGTCGGGCGTGACCGGTAGCGGCTTCGGCGCATCCATCAGGTCGGGAATGGAAAAAGGCGTGCCGTCCGGGAAAATGCCCCGGGCGGACACGATCGAAACCTGACCGGCGTCGAGCAGCGACTGGTCGAGGGCCAGTTGCTGGAACCCGAAAGTATGGAGCTGGCCGGCCCGCAATGCGCCGCGCACCATGCCTTCGAAGAACCGATCCTGCTGCTGGAAGTGTTGGGTCCTGAGAAACAGGCCCTCCGACCACAGCACCCTGTTTGCATCGCTCATGCCGCTACTTTCTGCATGCAACTATATGCTGCCTTACCGCTAGGCGGAAATGCCGCCCTTGCCCAGGCTGACGTTGACGGTGAATTTCGACCCTGGCGACACCGACTTGGTGGTGCGCCAGTTGCGTCCGCCTGGCTCGCGGATCAGCGCCACGAAGCCGAGCGCCGTCGCATTCGGCTCGACCGTGATGGTCTTGGCCACCGTTTTGCCAGGCGCAACCGAGATCGCGTCGGAGCCGATGAGGTCGGCACCGAGGGCCGAGCCCGCGTCGCCCTGCAGCGCGAAATAGTCGGCCGAGTTGAACTTGCCGGTGCTGGCAAGCCGCATCACCAGCACCGTTACCGGCCGATCGCCGCCGCCCGGCCCTGGATTCATCCCCGCACCGCCGGTCACATTGACGGAGATAACCGATGGTTTCGGCGGGCCGCTCTGGCAAGCCGCAAGTAGCCCCGCAGCGCCGAGGGCAACGACGAATTCGCGTCTGTCGATCATGTTCTACTCCTCCTCATATGCGTCCCTGAAGTCTGCGCCGATCTCGCCCAGGAAACTCGATTCGGCACTCTGGGCGATGTCGCGATGGCGTCTCTGATAGAGCTCCCACAGCTTGGCGTTGCGCCCGCCCGAGAGCAGATTGCTGATGGCGGAATTGGATTTGAGCTCTTCTTCGATGGCGGCTGGATCAAAACGGTCGATCATGCGCCGAAGTGCCGCCTGAACGCCCCGCCAGGCGCGTACGTGATGCTGTGCAAGGTCCTTCACCGCGTCGCTGATCGCCGCCTCGCCTGAGAGAAAGCCCGGGCTGCGTTCGGAGATGATGGTGACGACGACATCCTCGACCGTGGGCAGGAATTTAAGCGGATTGACCTCGGAGACGCCGACCACAGTCTGGGCGACGCGCGCGCTTCCCTTCTCCTCGGCGCGTTTGCGCAGCAGCTGCATCAGGCCATCCAGCATCAGCCGGTATTCACGTCCGAATTTTTCCATTTCGGCGATCGCATCGCGCCCGGGAAAATCAGCCTCCTCGACGCCTATGCCGCGCAAGAACGCGGCACGAAGCGCCATATCGCTTGGCGCTGGCTGCGCAGCGGGCGCCGGCTTCGACGCTGGCGCGGCGCGGCGCGGCGCCGGCGATGCGGCTGCCTGCACCGGCATGTCCCAAGGATTGTCGGCGCGCGGCTTTTCAACCTGGTGCTGGCCGCGTCCTAGCGGATCAGCGCCGTTGGTGACAGGCGGCGTTGCGGGGGGCCCGAAACTGAAGTCGTCATCGAAGCTGGCCGGCTTCACCGGCTGCCAGGACGCATCGTTGCGCGAAGACATGTCACCCAGCCCAAACGGATCCGGCTGACCCGCAGCCGGGCCGTCACCGGCCTGCGGCGTGGCCACAGGATCGAGGCTGAACGGGTCATCGAAGGCAGGCGAACTGCGCTGGTTCGATGCGCGATCGTAAGCCGCAGGGACAGGCTGCTCGAACGGGTTTGGCAGATCCGCCGGGCGGGGCTTGCGCGGTTCTTCCTCGATCTTGACCGAGAAGAAGTCATCGCCGCCGATGCTGGCCGGCGTTCGTGCTCCCGGAGGCGACCACGCCGGTATGGGATGGCTGGCGGCCGGGGCCAGGCCGACTGCGGTCTGGCTCATTTTGGACTGAACCTCGACGTGAAACACGTAGTCGCCCATGCGCAGCCGCATGCCGTTCTTCAGCCGCATCGACCTGCCAGGTCCAAGAGGGCTGTCGGCTTCATCGACGAACAATCCGCTGCTCGATGTGTCGGTCACGAAATAGCCGTCCCGGTCGCCCTTGATCGTGCAATGCGCGCGCGAGACGAACATGTCCGGGTCGTCGATCTGCCAGCCCGCATCGGCGCTGCGCCCGATCACCAACTCGCCCTCCTCCAGCCGGCTCTGCCGGACGACTTGCGAGCGGGGGCCCTGTTCCAGGGTCAGCAGCAGGCTCATGCGGCCGCCTCCGGCATTTCCGGCCGCCAGCCGACGATAGTGTGCAATCTCAGATCGTCGGCGTCGCCCATACTTGCGGGCCGATCCAGCCAGGCCGTGCGGCCAAGCTGGACGGTCCCGACCCGGGGCGGCGGTACAGCATCGCGCGCCAGCACGATGCGCAAATCGACATCGAGCGCCTCGCCGATCATATCGCGCACCGCCTTCTTGAACAGGCCGAGACGCCGCTCGCCAGGCAAGAACGACTTGAACTCGTCGAGGCTCAACGGACCGACGCGCAATTCGATCCTGCTCTGGCGGCTGAACACCCGCGGCCCGATCGTCGCGCCGCGTCCAAGTCCGGCATAGGCCTTGCCGAGACGCGTCTGCAATGCCATTGGAATGGTGATCCAGGCGGCAACGAACTCCTTGATCCGCACCGGAACCTTGAAGGCGGTCGCAAGGAACAAAGTAAGCCGCTCCACGCCGTCGACCTGACTGGCCAGCGACCCAGCCTGTCGCAGTCGCACAGCGTCGAGTTCGGGATCCTGCGTGCCGGGCAGGCCGATGCCGGACATGGCCTCCAGCATGGCGCGAACGCGCCCGCCGACGGAACGCTCGACCTGCACCGCTGGATGCGCGTCGGCCCAGGCGCGGTAGTAGAGCGCCATCATGCGGTGCTGCAGGATGTTGACGAAATCGACGAAAGTCGTGTCGCTGGTCTGCTCGGCATCGGCTCCGGTGAACCAGCGCTGCGAAAGCCGGTCGAGCACCCAGCGCGTCAGATGCAGCGGCATCGGTCCTTCCGGTCCAAGCAGCCCCAGATTGGCGACGGTCACCCTTGCCAGGGCCTTGTCCCCGCCCTCCTGGAACTTGACGACGTCGCGCGCCGAGAAGCTCAGACGCACATGCTGGCCCAGCCTCGCCGGCTCGCGCTCGGCCGTTCCGGAATGGCCGAACAACCCGCGGCGCTGCTCCAGCCGTCGCAGCAACTCGAAAAAGTCGAAGTCCTCCGACAACATTTCGGCCGCGACCGTTGCGGGCTGCGCTAGATCAGGTAGCGATTGCCGGGCGTCATCGGCCATGGCACATCCTCCTGCTTCTGCAGCAACCGCGTACGGGTCCGCACAAAACCGTTTATCCCCGCATGGCGGGCGAACAGCCGCGAAAGCAGGGCCGAAAGCAGCAGTGAGCTTTGCCCCGCCAGCACGGACTGGTCGACATGCAGCGTTACCTCGGTGCCGCGTCCAAAACACATTGGCCCGTCAATTTGCAGCCTCTCAATCACCGGGCGCGAATCAATGCGCACGATCGAATGCACGTTGCGGGCAAGGGCCGGATCGCCCCGATCGGCATAGAGGTCGAGCAAGGCATGCAGCGGATCGACTCCCCGGCCTTGCTTGGCAAGGCTGAGGAAGTTGAGCGAGAGCTGGGCCACCAGACGCCAGGCGAGATTGTCGGCGCGCGATTCGCCTTCAGCGCCGCCCGGCAGGGATGCCGGGATCGCCGGCTGCGGCGGCCGCAGCGCTCCAAGCAAGCGAACCGCTTCGACTGGATCTGCCGTCTCCAGCGTCAGCGTCGGCGTGTCGTCCAGGATCGGCAGGTCGCGATTGGTACAAAGCGCCACGATGCCGAGACGCTTGAGCAGCCGGTTTGGCACGCTTCCTGCCGGCCGCGAGACGGCGATAAAGACGTCGTCGCCGGTGTAGGAGGTGCGGGTCAGGCCGTCGCGCCGCTCGTCCTCGGTGGCCCGGCGCGGACGCCGCTCGGTCGAATAGACCCAGCCGCTGCCGCGGTTCTGCCCCAGGCTGAACAATTCGGGAATCGTCGCCTCGCTGCTTTCGGCGTCGGCATCCTCGACTTGTGTGACCCGAAAGATCTCGAAATCCCGCGCCCGGGTGCGGTCGGCATGCAGCACCTGACGCGTTTTGCGCGGATCGATTTCGATGTCGTTGCATTCGCGTTCGAAGAGATTGATGACCGGCGTCACGAACAACTCGAAATCGGCAGCCGTCACATCGGCGAGTTCTGGCACCGCACGCCGGAACAGGAAGATGATCTCGATCGCCGCCTCGCATGTGCGCACCACCGGCTGGAGGCCAGCAACCCGTACGTAATGGAAGCGCTCCGGGATCATGAAATATTCGCGCAGCAGCCGGTAGCCCTCGAAGGTCGTACGGGTTCGTGGCATCAACGCTTCGTCGTCGCGAATGCCTATCATTTCGGGCTCGGGCAGCGCTGATAGCGGATTGGCCTTGCCCTGGGCGCGCGCGCCGAGCGCCGAGCAGGCGCCGAAGATTGCATCGAAAAGCACCGGCGCCTTGGCGCGCCCGGCGAAATAAAGGTCGAGACGGTCGAGCGACAAGTCGCTGAGCTTTCCTTTTCCTGTCCGGGCGAGCGTTACCCGGAACGCCGCCTCGGCGCGCACGCCGCCGATCGGCGCGATTGCGGCGGCGGCGAGCGCGCTGCGATCCTGGAGATAGCTGACCGAGGTGACGGCGATCGGCCACAGCGTCACCTCCTGCGCGGTGGTAAAGGTGGAGCGTGTCGAAAGCCCTGGATGCAGGGCAGAGACCAGCCGTGTGCCGCGCGCGATGGCGTGACCTGCGAGCATCGACTGCACTTGCTGGCCGGGTTTTAGGACCGCCATTGCCGTCGCCGGCGCCGGCGCGACCAGATCGGGATAAAGCACATCGAGCACTGCGCGCGAGAAGCGCGAGCGCTCCGCGTCGACCTTCAGACGGGTCCGCGCCGCCAGGAAGGCGACGCCGTCGAGCAGCCGTTCGACATAAGGGTCGGGACATGGGACCGTGTCGAGGGAAAGATTGCGGGCGACCGCCGGATGCATGTCTGCGAATTCCGCCGCCAGGGCGCGGATATGGGTCAGTTCCTCTTCGTAATACTCCACAAAGACCCGATCCATCTCAGGTCTCCCTGAATTCGGTTCGTGCCAGCCCGTTGTCGAGATTGATCGTGGTGCGCAGCCGCATACGCTCCGGTGTGGGGGCCATGATCAGCACCGCGTCGATCTCGATCTTCAGGCCGATGTTTTTGTCGCCGAGCGTGACGTTGACGATCGTGGCACTCTCCTTCAGGCGCGGCTCGAAGGTGGCCAGCACCGCGCGGATCTCTCGTGCCAGCGAATCGCGCTCGAAATCCCGCGACGAACGGCCGGAAAAAGAGGGCACCCCGAAATTGACCACGCTTCGGCGCACCTGCGGAAAGTCAGTGAGCGAGGGCAGTTCGTCCAGGGGCTGTTCGTGTTCGGCGTCGGAGAGCATCGGTACGGATTCGAAGCGCTCGGTGTTGAACAGGGCCTCGATGTCGCGGCGCACGGCCTCTCTCAACACGCGTGCCGAAACGACCACGCCGCGGCCTTCGATCTCGGCGCGATGCTGGCTCTGGAAGACCAGCCGGTGCAGGCGCCGTTTTTGCTCGGATGTGAGTTCGGCGTCGGCGTCGATAGCGCGTGCGCTGCCGGCAAGAAGACCCTCGACGCGCTCGGCGCCGAGTTCTTCATCCAAGAGACGGCGCAGCCCCTCGATCTCCGACGTCAGCCCAGGCAAGTCGTTGACGAGGCGATCCCAAAGGGAAGGCTGGACCGCCTCGCGCCTTGCCCGCGAACTGCCGCCAGGCTGCGCTCTCGCGCCAGGCCGCCTGGTCTCACTTGCCGACATAAACGTCCATTTCGATCTCGTCGTCCTTGTCGTAGACGAACTTGATCTTCTTGTAGGCGAAGCTGACTTCTTCCTCGATCAGGTCCGCCTCGTCGGGAGCCTGCCGCATGTCGTATTCCATGATCGACGCGTCGGTGAGCGTCACGACCAGATAGTCGCTGGTCTCGCCGTCAATGGTACGCCGTGCCGAAAACACCACCTCGTCGAGAGCCTTGTTCTCGAACAACGCCTTCTTCAGATATGGCGACGACTTGTCGTAGTGCTTGAAGAACTTGATCATTCCCATCGACACACGGCCGCGTCGCGAAAGCGAATTCGGATCATAAGGCGCCATCATCTTGTAATCGACGCCATGCACTTCGATCTCGTCTTCATGCCCGTCGCGCTTGCTGGGCCCCTTGATGTCGGGAACTTTCAAAAAACCATCAATCTTCATTGAAGGAGCATCGCTTCTG
Organism: Mesorhizobium sp. BR115XR7A; assembly: GCF_020165315.1. NCBI lineage: Bacteria > Pseudomonadati > Pseudomonadota > Alphaproteobacteria > Hyphomicrobiales > Phyllobacteriaceae > Mesorhizobium > Mesorhizobium sp. BR115XR7A. Next base: position 549,778 of record NZ_JAIUHW010000002.1, on the reverse strand, counting down.
TCTGTGGTCGGCATTGTCTTTCTCCACCGCTTTCAAATGAAACAGGATGATGACTTCGCTGCGCTTCAGCCCTTCACGGACGGCAGTTCCGACACCAACCGCAGCGAGGCGTTGATGCCCTCCAACTGGTAATGCGGACGCAGATAGAAACGGGCGTTGTAGTAACCGGGTCTGCCTTCGACGCTGTCGACCTGAACCTCGGCCGCGGCAAGCGGTCGCTTGGCTCGCGCCTTGTCGTCGGCAAAGGCGGGATTGGCCAGCACGTAGCGGTTGATCCATTCGGTCAACCATGTCTCCATGTCGGTGCGTTCCTTGAACGAGCCGATCTTGTCGCGCGCGATCGCCTTGAGGTAATGCGCAAAACGCGAGACCGGGAAGAGATAGGGCAGGTTGGCGCTCAGCCTTTCGTTCGACTGGGCGTCGGGATCGACCAGACGCCCGGCACGCGTCTCGTCGTCCTGAAGCGAGTGCGCCCCGATGAAGGCTGCGAGATCGGTGTTCTTGCGGTGCAAGATCGGCATCAGGCCGAGCTTCGCCAGTTCCGCCTCACGCCGGTCGTCGATGGCAACTTCGGTCGGGCATTTCATCGCAATCGAACCGTCGTCCGTCGGGAAAGCGTGCACCGGCAGGTTGAGCACCGTGCCGCCATTCTCGACGCCGCGGATCTGCGTTCCCCAGCCATAGAGCTTGTGGCTGCGGTTGATGTTCACGCCCATCGGGAAAGCGGCGTTCATCCAGACATATTTGTTGTGGTCGCCGCTTACCTCTTCCTCGAAGGTGAAGCCCTTCACCGGAACGGTCTCCGAGCCGTAGGGCAGGCGTGCCAATACGCGCGGCATGGTTAGGCCGATATAGCGGGCGTCCTCGCTCTCGCGCAGCGACTGCCATGAGGCATAGGCCGGGTTGTTCACGATCATTTGCAGGTCTTGCGGGTTCGGCAGTTCCTGCCAGCTGTCCATCCGAAACAGCCGCGGCGAGGCGGCCGCGATGAAGGGGGTGTGCGCCGAGGCACAGACACCCGAGATGTTGCGCAGCAGGCCGACGTCGCGCGGGTGGTTGGAGAACTCGTAGGCGCCGATGATGCAGCCGATCGGCTCGCCGCCCAGCATCGAGTACTCGTCGGTGTAGACTTTCTTGAAGATTGGGCTCTGGTCCCACATCTGGCCTTCATAGTCTTCCAGCGTGTCGGCCAACTGCTCCTTGGAGATGTTCATCACCCGGATCTTCAGCTTGGTATCCGTCTCGGTGTTGTTGATGAGGTACCAGAGACCCCGCCAAGTGCCCTCCATCTCACGCACTTCGGGGGCATGCAGGATTTCGTTGACCTGCGTCGTCAGCATCTTGTCGATGCCCGCGATCAGCGACTTGATCGACTTGATCGCGTTGGACGAGATGGTCGTCGTCTCGGATCGGGACTGAGCGGCCAGCGCCAGGTTGCGCACCAGTTGCTGCAGCTTCTCGGTGTCGTCCTTCCTGACCTTGAAATCCTTTTCAAGCAGGCCGCTGAATTCACCCAGATCTATCGCCTCCGCCTCGGCGGTTGCGACTGCGGTCTTTTGCTGTTCAGCCATGACTTACTCCTCGCCCTTGCCGTCGGACATCGCCTGGCTGGCGATCTTGCTCAGCAAAGGCTCGTTGTTGAGAAGCTGCGCAATGCGCTTTTCAGCATCGACGCGGCCATCCATGAAGCCCAGCAGTTCCTCGAGTTGCCGCCGCATCTTGAGGATCTCGGCCAGTTGCGGCACCTGCTCGGCGATCTTGTCGGGCGCGAAATCACCCATTTTGGAGAAGGTGAGATCGATCGCCATTTCCTCGTCCCGCTCGGCACCTTCGGCTTGCGGCAACGTGTTCTTCACGCGCGCCTTCACGCGCGGTCCCATCGCTTCCATGAATTTGGGAAAGCGGTTGGCGTCGGTTTCGACGAAATTGCGATCCAGAACCGACTTTGAAGCTTCCTTGGTCTGCGAGGCGCCGGAAAGGTCGGCAATGACAGCCATGACGAACGGCAACTCGATAGTCGTCGGGCTGCCGTAGGTTTCGACGTCATAGGCGATCTGCACGCGCGGGGCGCGGTTTCTTTCGATGACCTTCGCTTTGCTCTCTGCTGGCATGATTGTTACCTTTCATCCTTCTGGGCCGGCTTCTTGGGATCGGGAACACCGGCAAGCAGCCGGAATTCCTTCAGCCCCGACGGGGCGAGATCTTCCATCAGTTCCACGAAATCCATATGCACCATGCGGCGGACGCGCCGGGCGAGATGCGGGATCGGGCTGGACGGCTCGGTGCGATCGTAGAATGCGACCACGAGGTCGAGGCATTTGACGACTTCGTCGCGCGAATTGAGGCGCTCAGGCAGGCCGATGCTGGTTTCCGCCAAGTTTGCCACACTTGCCATCGTCTCGGCTCCATGGCCATTTCGGGTGGGTGTCGATGCCGGTTGAGACGGCTGCGCTGCAGGCTTTGCGGCACCGTTGGCGACCGCGCTGGCACTGGTATTCCACTCCAGCGTCGTCAGCAGTCGCTGCAGGAACTTCTTCAAATCCGGAACGGCTGCACCATTGCCGTCGATGCGGGCATTGAGCGCAGCATCTACCGCCTGCAACGCCGAAATGGCGGCGCGCGCATCGCGCAAAAGCGTCATGATGGCGTCGGCGTCCTGATCGGCCTGCGCCGCGCATCCCGTGCGTACCCGGTTCAGCATCTGGTTGTGGGCCGAAGTCAGCGCCGCCCTTTCGGCCGCCCCCAGGCCGGACGCAGCTTCCTGGAGCATGACGCGCTCGTCGAGCGCGGCCTGTTCGAGGTCTCGCCCGCTGATCGGCCCGATCGCACGCGGTGAGAAGAACACGGTCTGCCTCAGGTTGGCCAGCAGGCCGTCCTGGCCGTTTTGGAGCTCAAGCAGCGCATTGATGCGTCGCAGCGCCGCGTCGCGGCCCGTGGCGGCCGTGCGCAAAGCCGGGTGCATCGTATCCCAATACTGGTCGAACGTCCTTGCGATCAGGTTCAACCCCTGGGCGAGGCCCGCGAGCCTCTCTTCGTTGGCCAGCGCGCGCGTGACGATCACGAGAAGGCGCAAATCCCGGCCGCGCGATTGTAATTCTTCGGCTTTTTGCAGGACGGTCGCCCAGTCGACCGAAATGGTTGACTGCGAAGCCTTGTTGCCGCCCTCGTGAACGACCTTGATCTGTGCTTCCGTCAGCCGCTCCAGCTCGTGAAAAGCCGGGTCGTTGCGCAAATCCACTCCCGACGGGTTGTCACCGTCCAGAGGATTCAGCCAGAGTGCGAGATCAACCACACTTACCCCCCGCAAGCCGCCCCGTGCCCCCCATCTGACGTAACGTTATCATCGGTCCCCTGCCACGACAATTGAGCAGATGCTCGAAAACTAACAGAAGCTGAATGCTCAGTTATCTTTCAACGAAACCCATGGGCGATCGGAGGACCCGGTATGCGCAACGTCGTTGGCATCGCAGTGCTGGTTCCTAGCGGGAGTTTGCTAGTCTTGTGTAACGACAAGGTGCCGCCCGAACGGGCCAAAAGGGCCCGCTCGTCACATGGCTTTGTCAAGCAGCCGCTTCTGTGGCAGGGTAGGGTCAGCAGATTTCGGGGGCAGGTTCGAATGGAACAGCGCCGGTCGTCGCAGAGTTTCAAGCGCAAGGAACTCGTTGCGAAGCTCAATCCCACGGGGGTGCGCGCCTTCAAGGCCGCCGCCGACACGGCCAAGTTGCGCGGCAACCCTTATGTCGAACTGGTCCACTTCGTCCAGCAACTGGTGCTATCTGAGCGCTCGGACGTGCAGATGATCGTCGCTAATGCCGGGCTGGATGTCAGCCGGCTGACGGCAGATATGACCCGTGCCGTCGACAAGCTGCCCTATGGCGCGACCTCGCTGGAGGAATTCTCCGATCACATCTTCCACGCCATCCAGGAAGGCTGGAACCTGGCCACACTGGAATTTGGGGTCGAGGAGGTGCGCAGCGCGCATATTCTTCTGGCATGCCTGAAGACACCGGTGCTGGAAGGTCTAGTTTCGAAGATCAGCGCTGAATTCGACAAGATCGACGCGGATGGGGTTATCGCCCGCTTTTCGGATGTGGTCGAAGGCTCTCTCGAAGCCGGCTCACCGCCTGCCGCAGTTGCCACCGAAACGTCGATGAATCGGGGCCGGGGGGGCGACTCGGCACTCGCCAAATACGCCACCGACCTCACCCAGCGCGCCCGCGACGGCAAGATCGATCCGGTCGTCGGACGCGATGCGGAGATCCGCCAGATCATCGACATCCTGATGCGGCGCCGGCAAAACAACCCGATCTTGACCGGCGAGGCGGGTGTCGGCAAAACGGCGGTCGTCGAGGGCTTTGCCTTGCGCATTGCCCAAGGCGACGTGCCGCCGGCGCTTCAGAACGTCAGCGTACGCATGCTCGATGTCGGGCTGATGCAGGCGGGCGCCAGCGTCAAGGGCGAGTTCGAAAAGCGGCTGAAGGCCGTCATCGACGAGGTCCAGCAGTCAGAGATCCCGCTCATCCTGTTCATCGACGAAGCCCACACGCTGATCGGCGCCGGTGGCGCGGCGGGAACCGGCGACGCCGCCAATCTCCTCAAACCCGCTCTGGCGCGCGGCGAGCTTCGCACCATCGCCGCCACGACCTGGGCCGAATACAAGCAGCACATCGAGAAGGACCCGGCGCTGACCCGTCGGTTCCAGGTCGTCAAGATCGACGAGCCTTCCGAAACGGTCGCCGTATTGATGTTGCGCGGTGTCGCCGGCGTTCTCGAGCAGCACCACCAGGTGCAGATCCTCGACGAGGCGATCGAGGCCTCGGTTTCGCTTTCGCACCGTTATATCGCGGCCAGGCAGTTGCCCGACAAGGCGGTCAGCCTACTTGACACCGCCTGCGCGCGCGTCGCCATCTCGCAGCACGCGACGCCTGCCGAGGTCGAGGACATTCTGCGCCGTCGCCAGGCGCTCGAGGTCGAGGAAGGGATCATCTCCCGCGAGGCGGCGATCGGCATCGACGTGACCGACAGACAGGCGCGCGTAAAGGCCGGGTTGGCGGAAGCCGAGACCGCGCTTGCGGCAGCGCAAGAGCGCTGGGACCGAGAGAAGGCGCTTGTGAGCGCGATTCTCGATCTGCGCGCCAAACTCCGTGGCGAGGGCATGCCCCTTGAGGCGCAGGAAAGCGGGGAAGCTCCGGGGCAAGCTGTCGACGCGCCAGCGGGCGAGGCGCCTAGGACACAGGCTGCCCACGAGCCTGCTCCTGCGCCCGATACCGCCGCTGATCTGGCGCGGCTTCGCGAATTGATGGCGGAACTCGCCGCAGCGCAGGGCGAGACGCCGTTGATCCTGCCCTCGGTGGACCGTAACGCGGTGGCGGCGGTTGTCCAGGACTGGACCGGCATTCCGACCGGAAGGATGCTGTCCAGCCAGACCGAGAAAGCGCTCAAGCTCGCGGCTACCTTGTCCGAGCGCGTGGTCGGGCAGGACCATGCGATGGAGATGATCGCGCGGCGCGTGCAGACCAGCCGCGCCGGTCTCGGCGCACCGGAAAAGCCGGTCGGCGTGTTCCTGCTTTGCGGCCCCTCGGGCGTCGGCAAGACCGAGACAGCCCTGGCGCTGGCCGAGACGCTCTATGGCGGAGAGCAGAACCTGATTTCGATCAACATGTCGGAGTTCCAGGAGGCGCATACGGTCTCGACGCTGAAGGGCGCGCCGCCCGGTTATGTCGGCTATGGCAAGGGCGGCATCCTGACCGAGGCCGTGCGGCGCAAGCCCTATTCGGTGATTCTGCTCGATGAGGTCGAGAAGGCGCATCCCGACGTGCACGAGATCTTCTTCCAGGTCTTTGACAAGGGAATGATGGACGATAGCGAAGGGCGCAGGATCGACTTCAAGAACACGCTGATCCTGCTCACCTCGAATGTCGGTTCCGAGGTCATCATGGACCGCACGAGGACCGGCACCCTGCGCACCGGCATCGACGATCTGGACACTGCTTTGCGCGGTCCGCTGCTGAAAGTGTTTCCGGCCGCTTTCCTCGGCCGCGTGGTGACAATCCCTTACTACCCGCTTTCGGACACGATGATCGAGGCGATCACCACACACCAGTTCGGCAAGATCGCGCGGCGTCTCAAAGCCAGCAACCAAGCAGAGCTGGTGATCGGCGAGGGTGTCATGGACATGGTCAAGGCGCGCTGCACCGAGATCGAATCTGGTGGGCGCATGATCGACGCCATTCTCACCAACACGCTGCTGCCGGAACTCAGCCGCAGCGTGCTCAATCGCACGCTCGAGGGCAAGAAGATGACAAAAGTCATCGTCGGCGCCTCGGCGCAAGGATTTACCTACTTGTTCGAATAGAGCCCGAGATGGGATTCGCGGTCACGCATTCGCGCAATCTAAGATCTTGAAGCACAATGCATGGACGGACGCCGTTAATCAACGCACCTTCGCCGCCAATCGGAGCTCTGCGTGGTCCGCAAATGACGCGCAGCCGCAGAGAGCGTGCCGTGCTTGGCGACCGCGAGCACAAATCTGAAATCATCCCAGTTCAATGTGCCCGCCACCTTTGCGGCTTGGACTGTCGGCTCGCATCCCGGCCGAAACGGCGTCTCATTCGTCAGGCGAGCCTCAGCCCAATTCCTCTCCGCACTGTCACAGAATCAACGAACAAAGGAGCGCCATCCGTAACTCGTATCGTATGATGTTCGTTCTCTGGATCGACGCTAGACAAATACGCTCACCCTTGAGCAGTGCTGGACCAGCGTTCACTCTCGACGGACGCGCTCGAACCATGGGGGCCGTCCTCTCCCTCCAACGCGTAAGCGCCCGGCTGATCCCTGCGCCTTCACCCGGGTGCGACACCGCAGGCCGAGCAATCGGTTCGCGCGGCTCAATGAGCAGTGGGAGGTGGCGATCTGGTAGCAGTGGCGAAATGCTGGCGCGAATGCGCGCGCCGCGCCAACTCATTCGGATCGCAGAGTCACGCGACTAGAAGGCGACCTTCAGTCCGAGCTTGGCGCCCATAGTGGAACTGTCGGACGACACCTTACCACGGACTTCGCCGTTGACGGTCGTCAACTCCGAGACCTTCAGGTTGAAGCCGGCCGACAGCGCCGCGGAAAAATCGGCATCGTCAAAGGAGATCGTCCTGGTGTCGATTTCGGTCGTGTTCTTGTAACCGAAACGCTGCTGCAATTCGGCCCGTGCATAGGGGCTGAACACCATCCCGTTGCTTAGCTTGTAGTCGCCATAGATCCCAGGCTCGATCTTAAACGCGCCAAAGGAAAGCCGGCTCTTGCCGAACTGGTTGCCGCCGCTGTCGGTAAAGGAATCGCCGCGGAATGACACGCCAAGCAGGCCACCACGCAGGTCGAAACGGGTGCGCTCGCCCAAGGTGAAGATGTGGCCGACCGATCCCGTAACCGCATAGCCCTCGGTGTCATAGCTGCCTGTGGTGCCGAGCACGCCGTTGGTCACGTCGCTTCCGCCGAAGAAACCGGAGGCGGAGACCAGGGCGTAATTGGCGTCCTTGCGCAACAGCGCGTAGCCGCCGAACATGCCGGCCTTGTTGGTGCCCTCGCCTATGGCGTCAAATCCACGGAACGCGCCAAGGTTGACGTCTGTCGAGGCATAGCCGGCGAAAATACCGATGTTGAGACCATACTCATTGTCGAACTGGAAATGCTTGGCGGCATTGAAATCCAGGCTGATCGCGGCCGAAAAATCATTGGCATCGAAGCTCGGACCGGGGCCATTCAAACCGCCGCCACTGATAGTGTAGCCGTCATGCTCGCTATGAGCGAATTGGCCGGAGGCAAAGACGCCGAAGCTGGACGAAACCGGCACCATTCCGGATCCCGATGCGGGCGAAAGGGGGAGGTCAGCATCGATCGCGTCGCGGTTTATGCCGTAGAGAGCATCGATTGCCACCGTGACCGCCCCGGCGTTGGTGGCGCTGATCGGCGCCGCCGCAATACCGAAATTGGCCGGCGTTGCGCGCAGGAACAAGCCCCCATTCGGGCCAGTGACGATCGCATAGGTGAAAAGTGAGCCCAGGGTGCCTGGAGTGCCTTGGATGTTGAAAATCCCGGCGATCGGCCCGCCGGTCGAGACGATGATCGGAATATCGGTCGCCTGCGTGAATTGGGGCGTGCCCAGCAGGTTGACGATGATGGTGTTGACCCCGGTGGCCGAAAATGCGTTGGCGACGAGTTGATCCGACTGCAGCGTCTGTTGATTGATGTCGAGGCCGATGCTTGCTCCATTGAGGGTGAGGCCGCCCAGCGTCAACACGTCATCGGCGGCACCGTCCGTCAGGTTGATCAGCGAATTCGTCGCGATGATCGAACCTGGCATAGTGACGTTGCCGTTGATGAACAGCGTCGAGCCATTGCCGAGATTGAGTTGGTTGATGCCTTGCGTGCCACCGCTGAAACGGAGCGTGGAATGGTCGGCGGAGAAACTATCGAACCCTGCGAAATTCTGGCTTTTGCCGCCGGCAGCAAGGTCGGTATCGGTGACGGTGCCATTGGCATTGGTTCCACTGAAAAGAACGTGATCGCTCAGATTGAGCGGATCGACCGCGCCGGATCCGTTGATGATCAGCGTGTCGGGTCCAAGGCCAGTGATGTCACCGCCGATGGTTCCGCCGGAGAGCTGGACGTGGTCTGCGTCGATGCCACCCTTGATGGTGCCGCCGGAAACCGAAACTTGGTCGAACCCGGCTCCGCCGCTGACATTGCCGTCGACGGTGCCACCAGATACCGTGATCGTATCATTGCCTGCGTCTCCGGTCACGGCGCTGTGGACCGTGCCACCGCTGATAGCCAGCGTGTCGTTGCCATCGTCACCGCTCAGACTAGCGTCGAGGACGCTCCCGGTCATGGTGAAGTGGTCGTCGCCGTCGCCAAGCCCGATGGCACCTCCTCCTTCCGAATCGCCGTGAATAATGGCGCCCTTCTTGATGGTGACGCTGTCGGCGCCGCCATTTGTCAAAACAGAACCCGCGACAATGCCGCCGTCGCCATCGGCCAAGCTTGTATCGTGTCCTATGATGATGGTGTCGGCGCCATCGCCACCGATGACTGAGCCGCCAATTTCACCGCCGGTCAACTCCAGCGAATTGTTGCCTTCGCCAAGGGAGACGCTCAGAATGGTGCCGCTGTGGATGGTGACCGTGTCATCGCCCGCACCAGTGTCGAGATTGGCATCGACTTGCGGCGCAAACGGCTCACTGTTGAAAACCCCATCGGACATGTCGAACCGGTCGTTGCCGCCAAGGAGTTGAATGGTCCCCGTGCCCGGCTGCAAGGAGGTCGTTACCTCCGAGCTTATCGGCGGCAGGCCACTTACGCTGGGTGTCGCCGTACTGTTGTTCAGGATGCCGCCAACGATGTTCACAACGTCGTCGCCATTGCCGTCATAGTCGTTGACGATGACAGTCGACGAACTGTTGTCTTGCCCTTGGTAACCCTCGAACCCCGTCGTGAATACGCCGCCGAAGTCCTGGACAGTTCCGGCTGTGTTGCACGAGGCCGTGACCGACGTCGTTTGGAAGGTCGTTACGGCGGAGACGCCAGACCCGACTGTTGTCGAGGCGCCCTCGGCGGTGGCGGTGCAGGCTGCCGCGCCAGACATTTGGAACGTGGACGCTGCCGCTAACGCAAGCAACGGGACACCCCCCAGTTGATAAACCCTGCGCGGCACTCTCATTCGACCTCACTTACGAGAAATCGATACCGTCACAAATTAGGCTATTAAAATCGCTCGGCGACCCATCTGGTGGGTTCGATGCCTTGCTGACCGGAAGTGTACGCGGCGCGCTGCCCTATGGCAATGGAAAGGCGTTCGCCCTCAGACCATTGTAACGCCATATGTGGCGACAAGGTCACTATCGAAAACTCCGATCGAACTGCTGACATGGCAGTACATCAACGTGAGAGGAGACTGTTACAGCTCAGAATAGGCTGCCGAAACGGTCATATCTCCTGCATGGGCGACCTTGCGGTCAAAGCTCGCCCATATTTCGCCGCCACATTGCTGCGCCCAGCGGTGGCAGAAAGAAAAATCGGTCGGCAAATCCACATCGGGCGTCACGATCTTTGAAAACGGCGTCAGAAAGCTGTCGAACTGTGCGGTGTATTTGTTGTTTTTGTAGCGAGACCGGTTCACCGTTTCCGGAAGTTTCTCGATTATCTCGGTGACGCAGTCGCGGGACACCAAAAAGACGCCCGTGCCGCATAGCGACACCCGGACGAAGCCGCTCATCTCCTGGCGGGGTTCGATGATGGTTCCGACGAACTCCAGACTCCGTGCAAAGGCCTTTTCGAAGGGCAGTTTCGACAGCGAGTGAAGTCTGCGGAGATCGATCAGGCGCCGAGGATACAAAGTGCCGACCACCGGCTTCTCAAGCGCCAGCATCGCGGCGATAAGATCAGGCGAAAAGCCCATATCGCTGTCGATCATCAGGATGTGGCTGCAATCCGGTTTGTTGTAGTAGAAATTGGTCAGCAAATAGTTCCGGGAAAATGGGATATCCGTGTACTCGATTTCGGACAGCGTGAAGGCGTAGCTGGACAGGCTCTTGTGGGTCAGGGCTGCGAACAGGCTGCGGACGAACACGCTTTTGTAAGCGGCTCCATAAACCGGCAGCGCAAGGTTGATCTTGGTTGGCATTTTGTCCTCCACAATCCAGCGACTGAGCGCATACAAATCCCTTTCACCTATCTTTGATACGATTCTTGGTATAAAAATCTGCTGGCCTTTGGGGGCGCAGGTCCAGACGCTCGGGCAGGATTGCGTTTTGCGTCGTGGTGCGCTGTTTGGAAGGCTGCGAGATCAACATTGACGCAGGCCGGACCGAGCATGCTGACATGACCCATCGCCTCAGACTCTTGTTTCGTATCCCGCTGCTTCTGCTTCTGATGCTCCTTGGCTCGGCCGGCGCTCGCGCGGCGGTCGAACAGACCGCGTCGCCGCAACCACGCAACCGGCTGGCGATCGTCATTGGCAATTCGAACTATCAAAGCACCCGGCTTGAGCATCTCCCCAATGCAACAAACGATGCCATAAGGCTTTCAGGGAGCTTGAAGCGGCTGAATTTTGAAGTCCTGACTGGGACCGATCTTTCGACCAAAGGTTTTGCCAAACTCCTGCAAGACGCTGAAGCGCGGTTACCGAGCGCCAGTGCCGTTTTGATTTTCTATGCCGGTCACGGCGTCCAACTGAATGGCGAAAACTACCTGCTCTCGGTTGATACGCCCGATCCTGAAAGCCTGGAAAAACTGACGGGCAGCGCCATCAAGCTAAATGATGTGATCGCGCGGTTCGCGCGACGCGACCGCCAGACATTCATATTCCTGGACGCCTGCCGCAACAATCCGCTCGGTTCTGGCAGCGGCGCGAGCAATGGTCTGGCGCAAGTTGAAGTCGGTGAAAATACATTCGTTGCCTTTGCCACTCAGCCTGGAAATGTCACGGCAGATGGCGGCGGCGAAAACAGCCCGTTCACCACCGCACTGCTGAAGAATGTCGAGATCCCCGGGCTCAGCATTTCGGACATGATGATCCGTGTGCGCAACGAAACTGAGGCGCTGACGGTCGGCCGTCAAGTGCCTTGGGATCAATCCAACCTGCGCGAGCAGTTCTATTTCACCGAGCAACAGGTGCTCGATCCGGGACAGTTGAGCGCAAGCCTTTCACGCATCCTGGCAGACCCCACAGCAAAGAAGAGGTTGCAGGTCGAACTTGCCTCAAATGACCTGCAAACAGCCGTGGTCATCGTTGGACAGACGTTGCGGTCGGTCGAGATTCCCGCACCGTCATCCAGTTTGGCGCAGCCTGTTGGCACTCAGGTTGCCAATTTGTCGCCCGCTGAAGGGGTTGAAGACGCTCGCCAAAGTGTCGTCTCCGGTCTCGAAACCCTTATAATCGGCGCGTCCGCGGGCGTGGGGGACAAGGACAAGACGGCCGATCTTGCACGCAACATTCAGACGGAACTTCGTCGCCTGGGCTGCTACCGGATGCAGGTTGATGGGGATTGGGGCACGGGCTCAATTCGTGCTCTCACTGACTACTACAAAAACACCAAGCAGGTCGCAGCAACGACTGAGCCGAGCGTCGGACTGCTCGGCGATCTCTTTCTGCGCTCAGGCAGAATCTGCAAGCAACCGGTCATCGTCAAGGCCAAGCCGGCTAAAGTGGCGTCGGATGCCGCCCCGTCGCGCAACACCCCCAGGGGGATGACTGCAAAACGCTCGCCAGCCGCGCCGAGACTTCCCGCGGCTCCCCCACCCGACATTTCCGGGGGCATCGGCATTGGCGGTGTATTCTAGGCGGCCGCCTTTGCTCACGCCCTCACTTCCGACGGAGCGAACGGGAATGATGGGGCCTTGGGGGTGCTTCACCGCATCGTCTAGCCGCCGTTCCCTTGCAGTGTGTTGCGCCAGATCTGTGCAAGCCCGGCAACCCGGCCGGTCTACAGCGTCCATTGCCCAGTCGCCAAGGTCGCTCAAGCGACACGAGAGCTGATGGATGCAGTGAGGCAACGAAAACGAGACGGCGTATCACTCCAGTCGGAGACAGCTATGATCTGGCCCACTGAAACGGAGCGACTGAAGTACGTTTTGGGAAGGTTGGTGGGGCCCTGCTGAACACGGCCGATAGCGCCTGCGGACGCTTCGTGGTGATCGCGGATGTGCGTAACAATGTTTGAAGTCGCTAATTTCCTATCATCGCCGAGCAGCCTATCATCCTAGGTTTTCAACGGCTATGCGCTGGAACCCAGTTGGAAAATGCACGTTTCTCTTGTGGTCACTTCAACACCACACGGAGGATCAAATGAACATCAAGATGCTCACAATGGGCGTGGTGACGCTTGCCATGATGAGTGGTTCAGCACTTGCCGCTAACAACACATCCGCTCTCGACGATCCGGCGAAGATGTCGCCGTTCTTCACCGATGCAGGCATGAAAACGTTGAGGTCGGAGGCGGATTTCAAAACCGCTTGGATGTCCATGAAGCCCGATGAACAGAAGGCGGTACTGAAAGACTGCGGCGATACTACGCTTAACAAGGCGCATGCGGATTTCTGCGCTATGGCGAAAAAGATGGGCGGCTAACTTTAGCCTTTGAGGCCAACAAAAACGGGGGTGGACAGTTTGCCCGCCCCGCAGCGTGATCGCGCCCCGCGTCGCGATGATAGCGCGATCTTGGCGGCTCCATTGCATAGCTATGATCGTTCAACGACGAGCACCGCGCCATTGCTCGTTTGAAGGCCCCCTGGGTCTTGAAGCACGGCAGCACGGGTCTCAAGTCGCAATGACCTCGGTTCTGCGTCGTGGCGACAGTGCTGCATCTTCCGCTGGGGCCGTGCCGCGGACGCGCTGCTCATCGAGCCAACCGGCGGCAATATAGGTAGATGCTGGTGTGAGGTAGCGTTGTCGAGGTCGGGAGCGCAATCAAACTCCGACAGAAATGACCCGACTAATCGCCAGGTGTGCTTTCCGAAGTGAGATAGTTAGCCCTGCCGAGCATCGCCGAAATTCTGGGCTGCACTTGAAAGGATTTTACGAGATCGCTTTATAAGCCGCTGGTTTTGCTCGATAATCTCCTGAGTTTCCTTAATGCGGCGTTGCGTTTCATCCAAGCGGTTAACCAGCTTTTTGGTGTCGTCCATCTTTTGCATGAGAATGGCCGCCTTATCGTGATGTGTAACCTACTGCGTTAGCAACTCGCGCGGGCGGGAAATTGTTCCTTAGCCCAAGTCACGCGGCGCGGATGCAGCAGGCGATATCCCAACAGCAGCTACAATCTTTTGCATTTCGCCTTCCGATAATGTCACGTGCTCCCGATTAAGGAGGGCACTCGCGCGTCGAGAGTACGTGACCCTTCAGCAAAACGAACTCGTCGCTCAAAGCGAAAAAGATGCGGACTTGAGCGATCCAGCAAGCAAGGCGATCCACTCGCCGTTCAGGCAGATCGTTGGAAAGGGAAGGTTAGTGGGGGAACATGTCCACTTCTTCGCGTTCTGTCGCATGTCTCAAAATCCAGATAGGTTAATATCGGTTCGCAGCAAATCGGGAGCGGGCCGCACCAACTCCTGCGGCCTTCCCAAGTGACCCTGCCCGCTGGCTCCAGCCAGCGGGCTTTTTCGTGCCCGAAACACTACTCGAGGGAGGAGGTTAACCATACAGTGGTCGATTCCGACGGGATGTGCCACGCCCTATGGAAGGCCCGTCGCGGGAGCGGCGGGCTTTCTTGATGCTGTTTTCATCTCGGCACAATTTCCATGGCGCCGAATGGCATTCTATTCTCCGCATTGGTCACCAAGGTCCGGCAATTGCCTTGATTCTGTCTTCAGACGCCGCCGCTGCCGTGAATAGACGCGGCCGGTTTGCGCTCTCCCCTTTGATCGCAGGCGGCTGACAAGGCTCGCTAGCTCGGCGCAGTTTCGCCGCCGCGGATAAGGCGAGGAGCCCCCAGGGCTGATCAAACGCGAGCGACTGTCGTCCGTGACTGCCCGGTCGGGGGCGTCGATAGTCCCGCCGCCGCCACCGGTCCCTTGATATAAGTGGAATGTGTTCAAAGCCCGCAAGCTCTCGCCAGCGGGCTCTTTTACTGCACCAGTGACATTGCACTTAGGTGGGCGTGCCTGGGTCGCGCGGCATCTGCTGGTTAAGGAGTGTGGCTAGTGCCGTTACAATCTGCACGACGGCAAATGGCTTTGAAATCATGACGCTGTTTGGGACGCCCTGTTCAGCCCAATGGGGGGCACTGTCACCGCTGACGTAGACAACTGGCATTGCTGGTGAGGCGTGGCGGAAATATCTGGCGAGTTCCCATCCAGATTTTCCGTTCCCGAGACGAACGTCAGTGACCAGGGCGCGGATATTCGACGGGTCTGTGTCAAACACCTCGATCGCAATTTCCGCGTTTTTCGCACGAACGACCTCGAACCCAGGTCCTCTAACCCGGATTCGATATCCATTAGGATCAGCGGCTCATCCTCTACGACCAAAATCACAACGCCAACTCACCGGTTCCCCTCAATGGAGGGCATCTTGCGACCTATCAGAAGATTAGTCCATGCTAATAGCCTCCGCTATTGACGTTAAAGGCGTGGGTGTCCGTCGCCGGCGAGAATTACCGGTAGCGGACGTATGGAAGTGAACATCATGCTTTCGCCGCTAACAGGCAGCTGAAGCATGGATTCCATCAAGGACCACCTTCGCAACATCGTTCGCCGTGATAGCGGCGGCTCGAAAGTTACTGGAGCCTGAAATTCCGCAAAGGCCGCTCTTTGGCGGCTGCATCAATGAGCGGAACGTAACATCTCTCGGCGGCTTATGCCCCGATGAGCACTCGCGGCGTCAACTTCCTCGACAGGTGGCTAAGCAGCAATCTGTCAGGCCTCGCCAGTTCAGACGTGATTACGGTTGCGGAGGCGATTGAAAAGCCTTTCGCCGACGCGAAGGCGATCGGGATCAGTAGCACCGAAATTGAGGAGGAGACCGGCAGCGTTTACGAAACAGTGCTCGACGCCATCGTTCATCATGGAGCGGGCGGGCTGTAGCCGCGAACGAAGATGCGCAAAAGAGGGGCAGACGACCGGGCAAGCGGGCGGCGGCGTAAAGCCCCGGTCGTCTATACGGCAACGTCAGCTGAGCTTGGAGGCACGCCGGCGCGGAGGGATGCGCTTGCAACGGCGCTTCTCCACGCTATGCCCATCAGCGGCGCCTACAATGGGGTTGCCGGCATATGGTGAATGAGCCGCTGCTATCCACAGGCACGCATTCCACCATTCTTAAGAGCACGGTCGGGGGCCTGCACTGGCCAATGTCGGGGTTTGCCTCACGTCTCCATCAAACAGTGCGACAAGCCTTCGTCGCCTGGCCAGCCGCTGGTGGGGCTTTGTTATTTCCGCTTTGGAAATGCGATCACCTTCGCCTCCAGGCTCCGGCTCCAGCGGCTCATGAACGGGCCGCTCATGCCAGAAGACTTGGCGCAGATCGCGCTGATCAACCCTTTGGCCACAGGGACGTGCAGTTGTAGAAGTGCAGATGCTCTTCAATATGCTGGGCGCTGTGCAACTTGCCGGGAATAGGCGGACCAAGCTCGGACAGCTTTGTCATGCGGGCTGCAACATCCCGCCCTGGTAAAGGTTCCGCAACCATTTTAGCCAAAACTGATTGAACTGCGGTTCGTGAGTGCTGTGTATGGGTTTGAAGGTTCAGTAAGCGGCTGATGCCGATCCTGGTTGAGAAGCCTCCCGAGGGCGAAGAATGGATTCGCGAAGTCAAGTGTGACGGCTATCGATCTCAGTTCACCAAGGATGAGGGCGGCGTGCGGATTTTCACGCGGCGCGGACTCGACTGCACGGCCAGATACCGAGACCTCGCCAAGGCAGCCGGCGACCTCAATGTCGAAAACGCCACCTTAAACGGCGACATCATCGTGCTGAACGAGGCTCGGATCTCGGACTTCGGCCCGCTGCGCAATGCCATCACCAGCCGGCAGCATGACCTCTATTTCGTAGCCTTTGATCTGCTGCACCTCAACGGCCATGACCTTCGGGATGTGGCGCTGGAAGACTGTCGCGACATCCTGGCCGACTTGATCCCGCCGCACACCAGGATCCACTTCTATCAGCCTTTGCCCGGCCATGCTGCATTTTCCACCTTGTCGAGCAGCCTGGGCTGGAGGGCATGGTGTCGAAGCGCAATGACCGTATATACCGGAGCGGCCCATCGATGAACTGGGTGAAAGCAAAATGCCATACGGTGGCTGAATACGAGGTACTTGGCGTCGAACGTGAGCCGGGCAAGCCAGCCTTCGCTTTGATGGCCGATCGGAAGACCGGCCAGTGTGTCGGTTCTACCTTCACCAATTCCAGCCGAGCAATCCGAGAACGGCTGTGGAAACGCGTCCAGGAGCATGTGCGACCGGCGCCCAAGGGCATGAAGCGGCCGGCAACGCAATGGGTCAAGCCCGGCATCATCGGCCGTGTGAAGCATTTGCGAGGCGAGGAGGATTTGCGGCACGCTACATTGCAGAACTTTCGCGAGGAATGAGTAAGATGGTCGTCGCAAAGAATGATCAGGAGCGTATCACCTGTGCCTACGCCTGGATGTATGGCCAGCAGGCGCGCAAGGATGGCAAGGAACGCGCCGTGCCTGAGTATTGGCACGAGCATGCCGAGGCCTGGCTACAGGGCTTCGACGGACAGCCTTTAGAAGGGCCGGGTGCAGCGCCCCTTAGCAGAGGCGGAGCTTGACGAGGCCGCCAATCGGCAAGCCGGGAAAGCAAAGCGCCGATCGACCTTATCGCCGAATGAGCACGCGCGGTGCGCCGTGCCATGGCCGCCCCGATCAATGATGCGGATTCAAGTTCGCTCATCCGCCGAGGTCGAACAGATGGGCAAACAGCTTCTCACTTTAAAACGGCGCGCCAAGCCTGGACTTATCCGATCATCATCCGCGAGGAGCTCTCGGCCAACATGGCGGGGTTTCCTAGGACTCGTGCCTGGTTGGGGATGGTGGCGGCCGCCCACTACCGGTCATCTCCCGCGGCGAGACCGGCGCCAGTAATGGAGGCCATTTAGGAAAAGTACGCCGACAGCACCACGGGCGAGTTGGTGCGATCCTTCGCTTGTCGGCCGAGGCCGACGGATCTCCGTGATGTTTGAACAACCGTCCTTTGACGCCCTCTCATCCGGACCGATGGTATTCCATTGGGCTAACCCACTCCCCTTTCTGAGCCGCACCGCGCTAGCACCCGAATCAGGTCAAATGTGGCGGAAATACAACTGCACGCGCCGGGAAGCTCTGCTACCAACGGACAGGTTATGGGGGCCACTATGAAAAAGCTGCTTCTTGGTCTGTCGCTGTCTCTGCTGGCGTCCTCGGCGTTTGCTGCCGACGCCATCGTCGGAGAAGCCGCGCCCGTTTTTATTTGGACAGGCGGGTATGTCGGCGTCCAAGCAGGATATGCTTGGAGTGATGGCAATATACACCAAAATAATGGACCGGGGTTTATTGAGCCAGACCCTGACGGGTTCCTTGGGGGTGTCTTCGCTGGTTATAACTATCAGATGTCAAACGACGTCGTGATTGGTGCGGAACTGGACTTCGTGTCCGCCAATGTCGATGGCAGCGGCCAAATATTTGCCGCTCCTGGTCTGCCATTTCCGGGCGGCGTCGGGACTGAGGAGCTCAACTGGAGTGGGGCGGCAAGACTTCGCCTGGGATATGCCGCCGATCGCTTTCTTCCCTACATCGCGGGTGGCGTTGCATTTGGAGACATCGGCATCAGCAGTAACACCGGCGTAAGTTCTTTCGGAGATACATTCACGGGATGGACGATAGGCGCGGGCTTGGATTATGCCATGACGGCCAATCTGCTGCTGCGCGCCGAGTATCGCTATACTGACTTCGGCAAGAAAGCATTGCCGGCGGGGGTTGTTGATCTGACTACCAGCGAGGTTCGCTTAGGCTTCGCCTACAAGTTCTAGTCCCCTGAGCCCAATAGAGCCTGTCGCTTACCACGATAGCCTTTTGCGCAAGGATTAGCCGCTGACTGGCTGTTGTGAGCTTCGGCGATTTAGAGCTCGCATAGCTTTCCGCCCATCTTCGAGATTTACCTTCATAGGCAAAGGTAAAGTTGACAGTCACGTATCGGCCTTCGCGTTAGGTTCGTTCGCCCAGCCTTCAGGCAATCGGTCAAAGACACCAACCCTACTTAAAGCTCAGTGGGGGAATCACGCCGAGCTGTTTTTGGGAAGATATGTGCAACGACCAAGCGCACGAGGGAGCTAGGCGCAACGCAAGTCCCCAAAAAAGCCTTCACTGGGTATTTGGCCCGTTCGGGGGAAGGGTACTCCGGGGCAGGCAAGGGGCGCTGGTTTAGGGCAGCGCCTCCTTCGATGTCGTCGTCGCAAGTAGAGCGATCCTGGCAATAGCGAGGACGCGCCGTCGCGGTCGCACCTTTGGGAGGCGCACGACTGCCTCTGCATTCTGCATCCTGGGACGCGTCTGCTTCTTTACCACTCGCAGGCTCGTTCGGGTAGGGCAGGATCGGAAGCCTGCCGGTCTAGGCAGTGCCAGGATGCTTTGGCGGCGGCTTGTTGCTCGTTCAATAGCAACCGACTGAACCCCGGGAGCTAATGCGACCGCGACGCTTTGAGTTTAGTTGAATAATGTCGGCCCTGTTGACCGGGCAGAACACCAGGCGACCTCGTTAAGTGACGTCCGAGATGGTCTACCGATGAGCGGCTTTACGACAACTCGCAGCGCCCGTCGGGCGCAGGATTGCCTCATAGGAACCTTTAAGAAAACCGGCCGTTGTTGGCGGTCCACCAGACCACAAAGGGGGCCACTTGGACCAGGATGATGCGGCACCGACACCGACTGGCGTACCAGGATTGGACTATGTCCTGCGCGGGGGATATGCCAGATACAGATCGCATCTAATCGAAGGACGTCCAGGCTCAGGCAAGACGACGCTCGGCCTGCAGTTCTTGATCGAAGGCGTCGCGGCAGGCGAAACCTGCCTCTACATCACCCTTTCTGAGAGCAAACGTGAGTTGCTTGCGGTCGCAACTCGTCACGGCTGGACCCTCGACGGCATCGTAATCCTTGAACTTGTGCCTCCGGAATTGAGCCTCGATCCATCACAGTTGCAGACGCTGGTGCACTCTTCCGACCTGGAACTCGGCGAAACCGTTCGATCCGCGCTGGCGGAGATAGAAACGCTGGAGCCTGATAGAGTTGTTTTCGACTCTCTTTCGGAGATTCGCCTTCTTTCGCAAGGTTCTTTGCGGTATAGGCGGCAGGTTCTGGCCTTGAAAAGCTTTTTCTTGCTCAACGACGCGACGGTCCTGCTTCTAGATGATCTCACCGCTGAGCATGACGACTTCAATCTACATTCCATTAGCCACGGCGTGATCCGCATGGAGCAGCTATCGCCAATCTATGGCAGTGAGCGCCGCCGTCTGCGGGTCATCAAGATGCGCGGTGTCGAGATCCGAGGTGGGTTCCATGATTTTGTCATCCGCCCCGGCGGAGTGATTGTGTTTCCGCGGCTTGTCGCGGCCGAACACGAAGAAGGATTGCACGGTCCCCCAGCCCTCAGCGACAGTTCTGTGGACGCACTCATGGGAGGCGGGCTCGCTAGGGGTACCAGCACCCTGTTGATTGGCCCCTCCGGTGTTGGGAAATCCACTATCGCCTCATCCTATGGCCATGCTGCGTTGTTGCGGGGTGAGCGCGTGCTGGTGCTCCTATTCGACGAAACCAAACGGATCTTTCTGACGCGTGCTGCCGGTGTTGGATTGGATCTGCAGAAGTTTGTTGACCAAGGGGCGCTTCTCCTCGAACAGATTGATCCAGCCGATTTGTCGCCGGGCGAACTATCAACCCTGATTCAAAAGGCCGTCGAATTGTCCGACGTGCGCATTGTTGTCATCGATAGCCTCACCGGATACTTAAACGCCCTAGCGGAACAACAGTATCTTGTCCTGCAAATGCATGAAATTTTGACTTACCTCAATCACAAAGGCGTTGTGACCATTCTGCTGCTTGCCAATCACGGGCTCATTGGCAACATGTCCGTCCCGATTGACATCACTTACCTCTGCGATGCGGTTATGCTGCTTAGGTTCTTTGAGAGCGGCGGTCGGCTCCGACGCGCGATCTCTGTTGTCAAGAAACGGGTTGGGCCGCATGAGGACACCATCCGGGAATTCAGGATCGGTAGCCAAGGTCTTGCTGTGGGAGAGCCACTGGCAGAGTTCCGGGGAATTTTGACGGGCGTGCCACTTTTCGAGGGAAAATCCTCGGAACTTCTGGAAGACAAGGACCGGGCATGAACGCCCGTGAGGGAGACGTGCTAATCCTTGCTCCGCTCGGGCGAGATGCCAAGCTAGCGGCCTCCATTCTCGCCGAAAGCGGGATCTCTACACAGATCTGCAAAACCCTTGATGAGGTGGTGGCAGCACTCGAGACTGCCAGATGTCTCGTCGTCACCGAGGAAGCTTTGCTTCACGCTGATCGTACTGCGTTGGCAGCCTGGCTCGACATGCAGCCGGCTTGGTCGGACTATCCGATCGTATTGCTGGTGATGCGGGAGACGGAGTTCGACAAGCGGCTAAATTTTCTCGACCGGCACTTGATCGTCCTTGAACGGCCGTTCCTGGCCTCGAGCTTGGTCAACTCGGTCCGCTCGGCACTGCGTGCCCGTGGCTCGAGATAGCGATCGAGCTCGGACAACCGATGCGTAGGTCTCGCCAGCTTCGCTCTCGCCAACTCCGTAAAGATCGCGCTGGCGGGCAATCGGCGATGCAGCTTTTCGACGGCGGGCTGTACCGCGGCAATGATACTGCCGGTTTGGCTCGAATCCGCCGGCAGCGATAAGAGAACCTGGCAGGAGGATGTCACCTATTCGAACGAGACCTTGTCGATCCATAGGCTTGGGCGCTTGGCGGCATGCTGGATCTGCACTGTCGCCGTGCCCATGCCCATTTCGACACTCGCTGCCTCGATGAGAGCGCTGCCGTCGGCTGAGACGCGGAGGCGCATTGTCGTGGGAAAGCGGAGACGGGACAGTAGGCAGTCGCCACGCCGATCAGCCATTGGCCGTCGCACTGAGACCGAGGCTCTCGTGCCTGAACCATCCCCGTCGGCGGCAACCTCGCATTCGAGCGCGAGCAGCGCCTGCTCGTCTTCATCGAGACGCGACGGCCGACTGTTCTCAGGCATGCCCTTATTGGTCGCCTGGTCGATCAGGTACTAGGGTCTAGGCCTAGTTCATCAGGATCGAGCGCTTCGCCTCCAGCGCCAGCGTCAGATCGCGGACCAGGTCCATAGGCGATGTCCAGCCATCCGAACCGGAGGATCGTCGGGAGTGGCCGCACTGTCGAGGGCGCGCCCGCACCACTCCTGAAGGACGGCAAGTCCGAGCCGATCAAGCACAGCATCCGAGAAAGCTCGCGTCGAACTCCCGGCCTGTGCAGGCATCTCATCGAGCTGCAGGCAACGGCCTTTGCCGACCAGCCCGATCGGGGAGACGCAGGTCAGCCCCTGCTGCTCGGCGTAGCGGATGGCCGATTCCAATGTCGGAAAGCCAAGCTCGACCTGGGCCAGCGTGTCATCGCCGCTCGTCTAGCCCACCAGGGCTCGGCGAACGGCGCAGTGCTTCGCTCGAAACGAGGCGCCAGCCCCCCAAGCGTGCCTTGCCGGACGTGGTCAATGCGCGCGACCGCATCGTCCGGGAAGAGCGAGCGCTTCATCGAAAGGCTTGTGCAGGTTGTCGTTCGACGGCCACCCCTGTGGGTTATAACCTGGTTCGGTCTGTCGACCTGTCTGGTGTTCATCCCTGCCTGCCTGAAGGACGCTGCCGGCGGCGGCCAGCTGCCCGCCGCCGGCGCCTGCCACGGGTTAGCTCTTGATGGCGATGCGCTTGACCTGCGACTGCGCTCTCTCGCTCTTGGGCAAGGTCACGGTCAGCACACCATTGCTGAAGCGCGCGTCGACCTTGTCGTCCTTGACCTCGTAGCCGAGTGGGATGCGCCGCTCGAAGTGGCCATAGAAACGCTCGGAGAACTGCCGGTCCTTGTCCTCCGTCTCGGAGTGTTTTTCGCCCTTCAAGGTCAGCACTCCGTCGTCGAGCAGGACTTCGATGTCCTTCTCTTCGAGGCCAGGTATCTCGGCTGTCACCTTGATCTCCTTCTCACTGTCGGAAATCTCGACGCTCGGCCAACCGCCGCTGAAGGCGGAAGGAGTGTTGAAAGAGGGAAGGTTCGAGCCGAAGCCGCGAAAGACGTCGTCGAACAGCCGGTTCACCTCGCGATGCAGCGACAGGAACGGGTCGCGCTCGCTATCGCGGAACACAGTTGGAGCCTGGTTGCCGTTGCCTCGGTTCCAGGGGATCAGATCACGGACATTCATTGTTCTTCTCCTTCTGTTTGTTCGTTTGTTTTCCCGCCGGCGCCGGGGAGTGCCCAACGCCGTGCCCAATGTGCGCTTTGGGGGCGGCTTTAGGCGGCCTGCTTCTCGGTCTCGATCTGCTTCGTCTCGACCTTGGGCAGCGCCTCGCCGGCCGCAATCTTGATCTTGCGGGGCTTCATTTCCTCGGGAATCTCGCGCTTGAGATCGATCGACAGAAGGCCATTGACTAGGCTTGCGCCTATGACCTTCACATGGTCGGCCAACTCGAAGCGGCGCTGGAAAGAACGCTCGGCCATACCGCGATGCAGATAATGGCCGGTGTCCTCACCAGCCTTTTGACCCGACACCATGAGCATGTTCTGCTCCTGGGTGATGGTCAGATCGTCCTGCGAGAAACCGGCCACCGCCATGGTGATGCGGTAGTCGTCCTCGCCAGTCTTGGCGGTGTCATAGGGAGGCCAGTTGTCGATAGTTTCGACGCGGCTCGCAGCCTCCAGCGCGTTCAGCATTCGGTCGAAGCCGATGCTCGACCGGAACAGGGGAGAAAAGTCGAGAGTGGTTCTCATAGCCACATCCTCCTTTGAGCAATATGGATACAAGGTCTTCGGCCGCCGGATGCTCTCCGGCCGGCATACCGGCCCCGATGGCGCCGGCGGTCATGATTTAGTTCACTGGATTGGCTGTTCAAGAGGCCGGCGTCTTACTACGAGGCCTTTAACCTGAACCCGACTGCGTGATGATGCGGACCCTGCCCCTAGCGACTCCTGCGCGACCGGCACGCCGGCCGAGGTGATGCGGGCGACGACGAGATTCTATGAGGTGCTTTTCGAAGCGGCTGACAAGCGAGTCGCGCTGCGTCTGATGCGCACGCCCTCGGTCCAAGGCACCTCCCTGCGTCGCGAAGGGTCGGTTCCAGTCGAATACCACAACCCGCTCGCCTGAACGCGCGGATGGAAAAAGGGGCAGGTGATCGGATTGAGATCGGTTCGATGGTGCTTGTGGGCTGTCTTCTCGATTGCGCTCACCGCATGCGCAGGGCAGCTCCAAGCGCCCTAAATCCAAGCTCAGCGCCGCGGATGCAACGGTTCTCCACCTGACGAACGTCAAGATCAACGATCGGCTCAGGCATAGCAAGTTTGCGGAAAGCTCCGAAAATCGTGCAACTGCTCGGAGGGCGATTGGCTTCAGGCCAAACGCTTATGGATACAATGTGGGCCTCGGCGACGGACTAGGGATAGCGGTTGCCGGGGCGTTCGGAGCGTCGGCAGGGTCGCGGCGACAACAATCACCAGACGCTTCACGATTGGCAATTCTACCCAATCCAAATTCAAGGCAGCTACACATAAATTTGAAATCGACACGCCCCTTCGTATCAAGCCGACATTGAATGCATCGCGGATCGGCTTTAGAAAGAGGTACTTACAATCTTAGCTATTGGGAGGTAGCTATGATCGAAAGCCGTACAGACATCGCGCGGGCGATGATCGACGCCACCTTGACCTCGCGCCACCGCTCAATAAATGACATCGCGTCATTCGTCGTGATCTGGACCAGTCCAGGCGGGCAGTTGCTGCATCACGCGCCCTTCTTAAGCGGTTGCGCCAGCGCAATATAGACGAGGCGAACAGAAACGTTGAGCAACACCCGGTGTCCGCGTTCGATGCCGACATTCTCCGCAACGTCTTTCAGAATTTGGTTTTGGAAGCGAAGGCACCGGAGTGTCAATGGCGCGACCTCGCCCAGACCCTTGTTTACGAGTTTACCGGCTGTAAGCGGCTTCAATCCGGCTTGATAGACTGGATCGTCAGAAGATGATCGCTGGGGCCTTGAACCTCCAGAAAGTACTCGGGATGTCTTTTTTATTGAAATACCGATTGCGGCGGACTTATTTGAAATCGACGTTGCCCGTCGCTTTCCAGGGAGGCTGTGGTGGATAGCGTGGTCGTGATGCTGAACGGCAAGGTTCTGCCTTGCATTGAAGTGTTCGAGGGCGGCGGAGAATGGTTCGTACGCGTGCTTGAGAAGGACCGGCAACTCACCCGCTCATTTAGACTGGAATCATTGGCGCTGTCCTATGCGCAAAGCCAGCGGCTACGCTTGGGGCTGGATGAGGGTCCTGCCTCCAGGCCAGCCGTAGGGCGTAACAAAAACCCCCGGCGCTGGGTGAGTGCACCGGGGGCTTTAGGCATGTACAATAAACCAAGCATGGCCACTTATGAGTCTGAGCTAATATCGTAAATGAATGGTGAAGGTCGGCACGTCGTAATGCTCGGCGTGACCGGGCTGCCGACATTGCAGCAGCGCGTCCGCGACCGTTACTGGCCCGGACGCGGCCGGCTTATGCGGGGCCTCGCAATTTCTCGACCCGGATCGAATGCACCCACGGCCAATGTGGACAGGGTTTCGACCAGCGACTGAAGATGGAACGGCGGCGACGCTAGGCTCCGTTTCTCGCAAGCGCATTGTGCAGACGCGCGCGGCGACCACGAGCGGGAGGAATGCACCACCTGGAACTGGTGCAGAATAACAACAGAGAACAACTCGTCCACTCTTCGGCCCGCTCCCTGACGGTGACGGGCTTTTCAGGCGGCGCTGACCATCACGGCATAGCCTGATGCCCTTAAGATCAGCGAAACAGGTATCCAGTTTAAGATCTCGGGCAGGCCAGCCATTGGTCAGCTGGCAAAACGGCAAAACCACGCTTGGATTGTGAAGAGTTTCCCGGTGTTGACGATCGAGAACAACTGCCAACACCGTCCTTAAGGAACACTTAGGCCTGGAACGGAATTGTCGCCAGGCCGACAATGAGCGCCCCTTGTCTTTCGCCATAAATCGACGTGCCGGAACAATGGCGAATAGTCCGCCCAGCCTCGCGGGATTCTATTAAAAAGTGAAACTCAGCCCGTGGCCTCATGGGGCGGGCCTGCCTCTTTTTATGGAGCGCCTAGAGTCCGAATGACGGAGTCCAAGGGCTGGTCTCGTAGCCAAGGCGCGGCTTCAGACTGCTGGAATCGGCCTGAGGTGAAATGGCCGTACCGGTCGCCGTACAGTCCAATTTCGCTGCAACTGCAGCCTTGATCGAAAGGCCAGCACATGTGTTGGCAACGACTTTTGGCTTTCTTTCGTGCGCCATGGCGGCGCTCGATGCGGCGAGCAGAATTGCCGCGCAAACGATAGCGATTTTCATCGGAGACCCTTTTTAAGCGAAAGCTAATAATAGGTTAACGCTACGTAAGATCACCGTCAATAGTGCGCACCGGCAACAGGAACGCGTCCAGCTCCAGTCGCAAAGGCGCTGCGTTCCCACACGTGGGTCGGGACCTCAAAGCCGTCGCTGATGCAGCATTGCTCTGAACGTCTGATACGCGTTGTGAAGTTGTGAAGTGCTCGTGCCGAGATATAGCGCGCGTGCCGGGTCAGAGATCGTCTGAAGCACTTCGCGAATGCCGGCGTCTTCGATCTCGGAGAGGTCCAGCGCGATGGTCGCGCCGGGGGACGGGCCAAATGACGGAGGCGTGAAGTTGTAGGTGAAGGTTCGGGTCATAGCGCCAGCGCCCGCTTGAGATCGTCGTGTTCGAAGGCGCTGGCCATCCGTGTAATTTCTGCAGAGCGGGCGCCCGCCGCCTTGGCGGTTTCACGCCACGTCGCGGTCACGGTCGCGACCTCTTTGATGATTGCGCGGGCCTGCTGCAGTGTGAGGCCGAAGAACTCCGAAGCCGCCTCAAGCAGGTCGAGCGAGCAGGTGCCCTCGTCCAGGTCGATGTTCGTCGTCAGCACACGCGCGTTGAGATCGGTGGGCACAGGATTGAGGTCGTAGGCGGGAGAGAGAGACCATCCCGCCTTGCCGAGCCAAAGGAAGCCATGGTTGCGCAGGTGGTCGTCGACATTGGAAATCAGCACGTTGAAGACGACCCGCCGATAGAGGACATGAGCGTCGGTCTTCCCCTGCGCGCCATGTTGCGTAAGAGCGTCAACGATCTCCGGGTAGCTGCCGCGCTCACCGTCCTTGGCGCCCATCATGGCCATCGCTGACAGGAAAGGAATGCGGATCGAGTCGGAACGATCGAAGCGTCGGGACAGCATCACCGCCTTGCCGGCAACCTCGATTAGCTCATGGTGCGGCGTGGTAATGCCGGACTGCTCGGCCAGCCGCAGCGCGATCTCCTCCCATGTCTCCATGCTATAGTCGTCTGTCTCCTTCGGAAATTTGGCGATGGAGAGGTGTCCGTGCTGGTCGATGACCGATGCTTTCGGCCTGGCGCCGCCGAGGGAAGAGCCGGGGGCGAAGATGAGTTGAAGGTCCTCGTCCGTCTCCTCGTACCGGAGGATCCGTTCGGTGATCTGCAGCAGCCGCCCGAGTTCGATCAGGGCGGGGACGCCGGCGCGGATAGGCGCCTGGAACGCCTCTTCGCCTGCCCAGCGGAATCTGAGGGCACCCAGGCGGGTCTCGTCGGCGACGCCCAGCAGGTAATCGCTTTCCGCAAGGGTGCGAACGGCGCGACCTTCGCGTTCTGCAAGACGGCGCTCGGCGCGCTGCATAAGACGGCGCCCCCATGTGTCGGGCGCTGAGTCTCCTATGGAGCCGAAAGTCACCAGTCCGGCAGGAGGGGCGAAGGCACCGCGGGTCAGGGCAAGGGCGGGCTCAAGCGAGAACCGGTCTGGATTGGCGAGCCACGCGCCGTCGTATTCAAAAAGGATAGTCTCCGTGCCTCGAACGCGATTACTCCTCGCCAGGCCGATAGGGCGCGTGCGTCCGTCCAGGGCGATATGTACCTCGAAGTCAGCCATCGCGAGATGATCCGACTGTTCGCTTGAGATGGACGTGCTTGGGCAGTTCCGCGCTGGCCAGCGCTTGTCCAACCGGGTCGTTGCCTATGTCGGCTATCTGGCCAAGACCGTCGAGCAGGCCGAGCGCCTGAAGGACACCTGCATAAATGCCGATGCTGACATTGGTGTCCCCAGCCTCGACCTTTTGCAGGGTCGAGCGGGACGTGAAGGCGCGCTCTGCGACGACAGCCATTGGCAGCCGCCGACGCCGACGGGCATCGTGGATGTCTGCACCAAGCTTGCGCAGGACGCGCCGCACAGCGGCGGGAGGGTTATGTGGTGTAGGCATTTTGAAACCTTCACACTACAGAGTAGCGAGATATGTAGCATGAAGCTTACAATTCTCCTAGCCCTCGCGCGATAGCCATCCCATTGAGGGAGGGGGGGGTGGCGAACCAAGCACGTGACGCTATAATTCCGAGAGGCTGAATCGTGGCCGGCGTTGTCTAGCGTAGAGACGGCGGTGCGGCCGAAGTGACTTTCGGGGTGTTGTCGCCGCCGTGCCTGCCGATAGATGGTGGAACCACAATTTTCGCGATCTGGCAGAAAAAGCCAATGGTTCGGAGGCCGGTACTTTTGACGGCCTATGTAACAGTAGTATGCGGAAATCGAGAAAATATTTTAGTCAATACATCCATTTGCTTAACGTTACGACTGATAATCGAGTGAGCATGGTAGTCCTTTCGCGCGGCCAAGCGCGGATACAGCCTTGCCTGATTGGGACCAGATCGCGGCGGGGATCTGGCCCAGACCGACGACGTTGGGGAGGCCCGGTCCGGACACAGCCGCGTATCACGATCGGCGGATCGTGCTAGGGCGGAACGATTGGGGGGCTGGCTTGATCCCTCAGTATCCGTCAAATCCCTGATCCAGCCGCTTCAGGCGGGGACGCTGGGCGTGGACCAAGTGGGCGCACGAACCCTGTCGGCGGCGGTGAGGGCGCACCGATTCTCTTCATCTCCGCCCAGGTGACAGGTGAGCGGCGCCTGGTCGCTCACGACCTCCGCGGCCGCCGCTGACGCTTCGGCGGTGGTCGAGCATCTCGACTTGAGGAATGAGCCCCGTCGAATCCCTTCATCAAGGCCTAAGCAACGCACCCAGCCTTGCAAAGATGCCGCCATTCATAGCGGCGCGAACACGAAGTGCTACCCATCCGGCCTTCATCGTTGCGCCGACATGACAATGGCAAACAATGTCGTGCAATTGCCAGTTGGACAGTTCGAAAAACTTCCGGGCCGCACCATAAGTATCGTCCTCCAGGCCCTGCGCCCTCAGAATTGGGTCTTCGAACGCAACGCTGATCGGCGACGAAAGGCAACGCGCTTCGTTGCGGTCATGGGGGCTCATATATTCCGTGCCCGGGAGCGCTCCAAGGCATCGATCTGGTTGGTGTTCAAGGAGGTTTGCCCAGCGCTCAAGGCGTTGCCTACGAGTGATTGCTGGATATTCCGCGTTCACCTCCGCGATAACGTTCAGTTGTTCAAGTGTCTGGTGTTTCATAGCAAGCTGCTCCCATTGGGCCAGGTTTTCCTTGCTTTCCGAGATCGCGACAGCCCCGGTCGCCATCGCCAAGGCGTGAACCTTGCTTTCTCGGCAAAGTTCCATGGCGTCGAAAATTTGGGTGCCGCTGGCGGAGCCTCGCCGTCAACCCGGAAGTTGCCATCACCAGGCTCTCGAGCCGCAGGCTCAGAAGGCGCGAGCCACCAGGCTGGGAAAATCTGCCCTGGGCCTGCCGAACCCATTGGGAGACGCAAAATATCTGAGGGACCGCGGGCGCGCGGAGCGAATCCGATTGGCGGGACAAAAATATACCGGAGGCAACGGAGCAGTCGCGCTCGCCCAACAAGGTGGACTCTCGATTTCGGCCGACACACGGTTCTATGGTTGGCCATCAACCGCGCGGCCTCATTACTTCGGGTTCCGTTCGGCCGCCCGGCCGTTGAGGCACGGAAGAAGCGCTCTAGCCTGTTGGGCTTTCAAGCGCATATCCACCCAGTCTGACGGTGCGAATGACGTCGTGGTGAGGAGACTGCTTGATCGATCTTCTTAGCCGACTGATGTGAACGTCGACCGTGCGCGGGCCGACATAGACATTGCTGGGCCAAGCAGCCCCGATCAGTTCTTCACGGCTGAGCACCTTCCCCGGGTGCTCAAGCATATGCCGCAGCAGCTTGAACTCGATCGGCCCCAGCTCGATTTCCCGACCGCTGCAGCGTACATGATGCGTGTCGATCTGCATTTCTATGTCGCCATGGCTCAGCGATAGCGCGCTCTGCAGTTGCAATCGCGAGCGCCGGTCGGCTCCGAGCCTGGATCGCAGGTAGTCCAGCAGCTTGGCTGGCGCCAGCGGTCTGATGAAACTCTCATCGATTCCCGATTTCAGCAGCACAATGTGTTGGGGTTCCGCACCGGGCGCAATCAAGGCGATGACTGGAAGGGTACTGGTCCTGTCATCCTGTCTAAGCCGGGCGCAGCTATCCGCCATCTGATTGTCCGGCCGGCAGTCCAACAGCAAGGCCTGAACGGACAGTTCGGCGGCCAAGTCGAGCATCTCGTCGACATTGGTTGCTAACGCGCTTTCAAAGCCCTCCACCGCAAGAATGTGGCTCAGGATCAGATAGAACTCCGCGTGATCCGAGCATATGATGATCAGTGGCTTCATGGCGTCGCTCGCGTTTCGGCGGGTCGCTCGGTAGGTTGCTGGTCCCTCGTGCGCACCCGTTTACCCAACCATCTACCGGGGTTGCAAAACATCCGGCTTCGACCTTTTTCCTGTCGCTGGCCTGACGACAGTCAGCTCCTCAGCACGCGGGTGCTTTGCTGGTCCCGCACATCTGTGGGCCAGCCAACTCAGTTCAGTTGATGATTGGCAACTGCTCTGGAGAGAGCTCACTCAAAAACTGGACCCCGGCCTCGCGGATATAGATGACCTCTTCGAACTGGAAGACAGCGCCATTGATCTCCAGCTTGGGCTCCAGGTGCAAGATCATGCCAGGTCTTATCGTTTCTGGATTGGCCTTGGAGATGGACGGAGGTTCTGTGACATCGAGACCTCCACCGTGCCCGATACGTGAAACAAGCCCATAGGCGGGCGGAAGGCCGGCGTCAGACCAAAGCTGCTCGAAGGCGCCGAAAACATCCCCGCACGTCATCCCGGCCCTGACGCTTGTTGCAAGGGCCACGGTCAGCGCACGCGTTCGTTCGTAGGCCTCTATCTCCCAGTTTTCCGGCGCCCCGCCGCGAGCGATGCGGTTTCTGTCGGCAGGGTAGCCCCCATAGGTCGAGCGAAAATCCGTCCACACATACTGGCCAGCCTGCAGGGGATGCAGGCCTGGCGGGCGGCCGTAATTGAACTCGCCCCTGCAGAATGTCATGGCGATCGGATCGGCACGGTCGGCGCCGTTCATGATGATGCGGGCCTGGATCTGCCGGGAAAGCTCGACCTCGGTAATGCCGAGACGCGCCTGCGAAACAGCATCGTCGAAAGCTGCATTGACGATCTCGAAGGAAACGCGCTTTAGATCCGCTTCGAACGGCGATTTGATCATGCGCGTTCGCCACAGCATATCGACCGCGCTCTCAAGCCTGTGCCCGCGCGCCCTCAAGCCGTCGACGATCTCCAGCGAACCGCGACCGGCCATGTCCTGTCCATAGTCAACCGCGACCCGTGCAGTGGCGGCCAGGTCGCCGGTTCGGACCGCTTCGACGATGGTTTGCGCGCCTTCGGCCAGATACCCCGCGTAGTACACGATCGCGAAGGGTCGGTGCCGCGCTTCGAGATTTCTGGTCTCGATCCTGTTGGCGATGACGCGGACATCCTGATGGTCTATCACCAGGAACAAGGGGCGCGAGTGATAGCCCCAGGACAAGGTCCTGTAGTCGGTGAAGTATTCGACATTCTTCTGGTCGGTGAGGACCAGCGCGTCAATATCTTCGTCTGCCATCTCGCGTCGCACCGCGGCAAGCCGCCTGGTCAGCTCGGCCACCGCAACATCGGGTGAGGGTGAAACTGGAAGCATGATTGCCTGCTCCTGATCTAAAGCTCGTCGCGTCAGCCGGACGCCGGGTCGGTTCTCGTCCGCCGCTTGGGGGTTGCGTGATCGGCGTCGATTTCGACCACGCAAGCCAGCCGGTCGAACGGAGATTCGGTTATGCCGAACACCGAAACAGACCTTTCGGTGGTGCTCAGCCTGTAGAGGCGACGAAGGGTCGGATATCCGTTCGGAAGCGCGAACGTCTGCTGTGCTTCATTCGAGGCCGGCGCGGCATCGATCAGCAGCTTGGTCTTGGTGAAGCGCGTGCCGTGCTCGCGCAGGACATCGCCGATGAATTTGTCCCTGAACTCCTCAAGCATCTGATCGCTCACCGGGTGAGGCAGGTAGGATGTGTCGTACATGATTGGTGTGTCGTCGGCTAAGATCACCTTGCGCACGCACAGCATCAATCCAGTGGGCGGTTCAAGCACGTCGAAGGCTGGGTCTTGTATTTTTTCGCGCGTCAACGAGATGAGCTGAATGGACGGCTTCAGGCCGAGCCGCAGGGCGTTGTCATAGGAGGTAAGAGAAAAATCGAGATCGCGAATGAACCGTCGCTGCTCCCGGACAAAGGTCCCCAACCCGGGTACCGACCGCAGGATTCCGGCCGACTGAAGATCCCGCAGCGCCCGCTTGATGGTGATTGCGCTGACGCCAAAGTCCTCGGCCAGCGCTGCGGCGGAAGGCAGCGGCTGACCGGCACCGTATTGCGCATCCCGCACCCGGCGCGTGATCTCCTGCCGTACGGTTTCATGAAGAGCAGTCCCGATCTGTCCGGCCATTCTCGCCCTCGCAAGGTATACTAGGAATACCTAGCGCAACGATAAGGCGATGTCCATCCCCACGCAGGCCGGAGCGCCGAACGCGGATTTAACAAAAATAAAACTTATCCTTCACCCGATCTTGACATACCTGATATACCTGGTCTACCTGACTCAGCGTTGACCTGGAGAACACCGCATGCCCAACACGGTCGGACTGCTCAGGAAAATGGCAACTGCTGCTACGGCGGCCTGCGCCATTCTCGTTGCAGGCGCGAACAGCCTCAGGGCTGAAACGACAGGTGAGCGGGTCTTGCGCGAGGGCAAGATCGTGATCGGCATTTCGAATGGCGCGCCGTGGGGATACCGCGGTGCCGACGGCGAGCCGGAAGGCTTTCACCCCGACCTGATCAAAGCTGCGTTCAAAGGCCTCGGCGTCGATCGGGTGGAAATCGTGGTCACCGAGTTCGGCGCCCTTATTCCCGGCCTGACGGCGCAGCGGTTCGATGCCATCGCGGCCGGACTCGCCATCACGCCGCAACGATGTGAGCTCGTCGCCTTCAGCGACCCCGATCTGAAGATCGCCGACGCCGCCCTGGTCGCCAAGGGCAATCCGAAGAACGTCCACAGCTATGCTCAGATCGCAGCAAATCCTCAGATAAGGTTTGGGATTGGGCGAGGCAGCGTGACGGCCAAGAATGCTGCGGCCGCCGGTGTCCCCGAAAGCACGATGCTGCTGTTTCCCGACATACAGTCGAATGTCTCGGCTCTGCTCACAGGCAGGATCGACGTCGCCGCATTTTCAGCGCCGACGGTGGCTCGCATCTTGTCCGACCCAAATGTCAACGGCATCGAACGCGCATTGCCGTTCCAAGGCCTGCAGGAGAACGGCAAGGAACGCTTCGGCTATTCAGCTATTGCCTTCCGCAAGGAGGATGGCGACCTTCGTGACATGTATAATTCCCGTCTCAAACTCTTGAAGAGCGACGGAACCCTGGCCCACATCATGGCCAAGAACGGCTTCAGCCATGAGGAGGCAGCACCGGATCTGACCAGTGAGCAGGTTTGCGCGGGGCAGGGCTGACCGGACGCCCCGGGGATCGGCGGCAAGACACGTCGCGGCATCAGCGCGGACGGTCAGGCTCTCGGAGCACGGAGCGGCAGGATCAGGGATGTGCAGGCGTGACTATCGTTGAGATATTGGTCGGAATTTTCGCCGGCTTCCGGACCACGGCAACGGTAACCCTACTGGGCCTGGTGTTTGCCGTGCCCTTCGCCTTGATCTTCGGCGTGGCGCAGTATCTGACACGCGGCATCGCCCGCATCGCCGTCAGCGCCATCATCGAATTCTGGCGCAGTTCCGCAGTCATCATACTGCTGTTCGTCTTTTATTATGCGCTCCCTATCATTGGTATCCAAATGCCAGCGACTATTGTCAGCGCCATGGTGCTGGGGCTCAATGCGGGAGGATACGCCAGCCAGGCCGTCAGAGGCGGACTTCAGTCGCTAGACCGGGGGCAGATGGAAGCTGCCGCGGCCCTCGGCCTGCCGCGACGCCACATCCTTGTATTGATCGAACTCCCTCAAGCGTTGACCAGGATGGCACCGACCTTCATCAACCAGTTCATCCAGCTGGTTAAAGGAACGGCGCTCGTTTCCCTCGTTACGCTGACGGACATGACCTTTCGGGCAAAGGAGATCGCCGAGCTCCAATACAATCCCGTCGGCGTCTACACATCGCTTCTGCTCGCCTATTTCGTAGTCTGTTACCCAGTCGCGCTATTTGGCCGATGGGTCGAGCAGCGCATCGGCGTGGCAACGAGGTTATCCAGTGACCTTTGATCTCGAATTCGCCCTCTCGACCGTCCCCACCATCCTCAGCGTCATAGGAACCACGATCGGCGTGGCGCTGGCGAGTTGCGCGGGAGCGTCGGCGCTGGGCTTCTGCCTCGAGATCACCAGGCGGGCGGCGTCCATTGCCGGCTATGTGGTGCGCTTCATGATCGACTTCATCCGGTCCACGCCGGTGCTGGCATGGCTCTATTTTCTCTATTTCGTGCTGCCGCACTACGGGATCACGCTGCCGGCGCTGTTGGTCGGCACACTGGCACTGAGCGTCTATTTCAGCGGCTATCTCGCCGAGGTATTCAAGGCGGGCATCGACGCTATTCCTGCAGGCCAGGCCGAAGCCGCCAAGGCGCTGGGACTGAGCCAGACTGACATCGTGGTATTCATCCTGGCTCCCCAGATGTTGCGCAACGTCGCGGCCCCGGTCGGCAGCTACTTTGTCTCGATCCTGAAGGCTACGCCCTACCTCGCCGTCATCGCCGTACCGGAGATGCTGGGCAAGGCGTTGGATATCGCCTCGGACACCTACCGCTATGCCGAACCGCTGACTGTGGCCGGCATTGCCTTCCTTCTCCTCGCGCTCGCGGTCGCATGGCTGGTCGGCCGGATTGAACGCCAGCTGCTTGGGCCGACTAGAAGATGAATGAGCTCATGCGACAGGGCAGCTCCCAAACCACCGATATCGGGCAGGCAGCTGGCGCGCCAAAATCCGCCCAGCCGCCAGCGCTGGAGACGGTAGCGCTCAACAAATGGTTCGGCAGCTTTCACGCTCTGAAGGACGTCGATCTCGTTGCGGCGCAGGGCGCGCGGATTGTGATTTGCGGTCCCTCCGGATCGGGAAAATCGACGCTCGTCAGATGCCTGAATGGCCTGGAGACCTTTCAGAAAGGCGCGGTTCGGGTTGGTGGCGTGGATCTCAGTCGAGACCACAGGCAATTGCGGAGACTGCGGCGCGGGATTGGCATGGTGTTTCAGCAGTTCAACCTGTTTCCGCATTTAACGGTGATGGCCAATTGCACCCTTGCTCTGAAGCGCGTGCTCGGCCAATCGAAGACCGGCGCCGCAGGCATGGCGCTTCACCATCTCGAACGGGTGAGGGTTGCCGACCAGGCACACAAATATCCCAGCCAGCTGTCCGGCGGCCAGCAGCAGCGCGTCGCGATCGCTCGCGCGCTGTGCCTGAATCCCAAGATCATGCTGTTCGATGAGCCGACCTCTTCGCTTGATCCGGAGATGATCAAGGAGGTGCTCGACGTCATGACCGACCTCGCCAGGGACGGCACCACCATGCTTTGCGTCACCCATGAAATGGGCTTTGCCCGCGAGGTCGCCGACCAGATCGTTTTCATGGACCAGGGACGCATTGTCGAGCTCGCGTCCCCGACAACCTTCTTCACCGCGCCAAGCCAGGAGCGGACGCGGCTTTTCCTGGACAAGATGCTTCGCTGAATGGAGAAGGTAGACATGGCCGCTGAGACACGGATCTGGACCCCGGTTGACTACGAGGCCGACGGCAAGCAGTCGGACTGTCTGAGGCTGCCGCATTCGACCGACCTGTCCGCTTACGGTTTCGTACCCATACCGCTGGTCTGCATTAAAAATAGCGGCGGTCCAACGGCGCTGCTCATCGCTGGCAATCATGGCGACGAGTATGAGGGCCAGATCGCCCTTTGCAAGCTCGCCCGCGAGATCCGCCGTGACCAGGTTTCGGGGCGGCTGATCATCCTTCCGGCGCTTAACTTTCCCGCCGTCGCCGCCGGCCGCCGGGTATCGCCGCTCGACCAAGGCAATCTCAATCGTACGTTTCCCGGCGATGCCGCCGGTTCGCCCACCCAGATGATCGCCCATTACGTGTGCGAGGTGTTGATCCCAATGGCCGACATCGTCGTTGATCTTCACTCTGGAGGGCGCTCACTCGATTATGTGCCGAGCGCGCTCGTGCGGCCGGGGCGGACCGCCGAGGAACATGAACAACTGCTGCGTCTATTGCGGCTGTTTGGCGCCCCCATAAGCTTTGTCAGCGATGGCACAGGGGGTGGCGGACTGACCACCCTGGCGGCGGCGGCGCAGGACAGGGGCGCGCTGGTTCTAACCACCGAGCTTGGCGGCGGTGCGACCTTGTCCAAAGAAGGTCTGGCGCTCGCCGAATCTGGATTGAAGCGCCTGCTGAAAGGCCACGGAATCTTGCGCGAGGTCGTCGTCCAACCGGCTCCGCCGACGCGGGTCATGACCGTCAAAGGCCATAGCGCCTTCGTCTACGCCCGCGAGCGCGGTATCTTCGAGCCGGCCGCCGATATCTGCGATGAGGTGGTCGGCGGCCAGCTTGCCGGCCACATTCACTTTCCCGACCTGCCGACGCGCGAACCCGAAACGCTGCTCTTCGAAAGCTCCGGACTCGTCGCGTGCCGCAGGGCGCCATCGCTTACCGAGCCCGGCGACTGCCTGTTCAAGGTGATGGCCGACCTGGACGCCCGACCAAATCGGCTGGCACATGCTTAGCTCGGAGCCTCGGCTCAATCCGCGCGTGAGTGGGATGCGCTGTATTCGCTGCCACGCCGTGTTTGCCGTGGCGGATTACTTCGAAGGTTGCCCGGCCTGTCTTGAACAGAACATGCCGGCAAGCCTGGCGATAGAGTATGAGGAATTCCCCTGCTGCCTCGAGCGGCCTTCTGAATGGCAGGTCTACCCGTCCTGTCCGACCTTGGGTGAAGGCAACACACCTCTGGTGGGGATGGACGAGCTTGCACATGAGGTCGGCGTCCGCGCGCTCCATGTCAAGAACGAGGGCACCAATCCAACCGGGTCGCACAAAGACCGCATGAGCCGGTTTGTCGTCCAGCGCGCGTTGCAGAGCGGCGCCTCGACGGTTGCCGCCGCCTCCAGCGGCAATGCCGGCGTGTCACTTGCCGCCTACGCGGCTCAGGCGGGGCTCGACTGCGTGATCGTCACCACGCCTGAGATGAACCCGAACTGGCGGCGAGCGATCGAAATGCACGGCGCGACCTTGCTGGCCGCGCAAACACCGCAACGCCGCTGGCAGGTGCTCGCCGATCGCGTCCGCGCCGGCGACTGGTATCCGGCCACCAACTTCATTGTTCCGGCAGTAGGCAGCAATCCGTTCGGGGTGGATGGCTACAGATCGCTTGCTTTCGAGCTGTTTCTTCAGCTTGGCGCCCAGGCATGCAGCGACGTTGTCGTTCCGACATCGCGGGCGGATCTGCTTTGGGGCATCGCGCGCGGCTACCGCGATCTGCAAAGGTCCGGTCTCAGCGGCGAGCCGCCCCGCATCCATGCCGTCGAGCCCTTCGCACGCATATCAAGGGTACTTGCGGGCGCCGATTACCGCGGCCACTTCGAAGGTCATTCGGCTTTGACGTCGATCGGCGGATCGACGGTCACCTACCAGGCCGTTGAGGCGATTGCCGCGTGCGGGGGATCGGCAGTTGCCGTTGAGGAGGAACCGACCTACGACGACCAAGCGCGGCTGGCGCGCTACGGTCTTTATCTCGAACTGTCGAGCGCGGCAGCCTTGACCGGCTTGCGAAAGTTGGTCGCGCAGCGCACGGTCGGGCGGGAAGCCGCGGTCGTGCTGGTCGGCACTTCGAGCGGCGCTTCAGAATATCGCGCTTTTCCCAACGCCATTGCCTCTACAGACTAGTCTAGCAGAGCTTCGTTGCGGCTTGCGGTCACATCAGGGCATTTCCGCCTTATGCAGAACGCGCTAGACCAGCAACGGCGATGATCATCTTCAGCCTGCCCGCAGCCGATCGGGCTGTCTCGTCTGGGCCGCATTTGGTGTTCCGCGCCGAACGGCGGCTTGCGCCTATCCCGCCCGTTCACAGCGCAAGCTGAGCACCCTGTGGGTGAACGGCCGCGTCGGCGGCTGGCGGCACTTCCACCGGGCTCTGGTGCTGAAGTGGGACAGAACGGGCCCAGAACGGCCATTGGCGGTCAGTACCAATATACGCTAGAGGTTGGCGCCGGAGTTTCGCCGCGCTTGGCGCGGCAAACCGGTGCCCGTCCGCGTTGGGGACGCTCGGACCTGGGAACCGACCATGAGCCCAAGGAAGGGGCTGACACGTCAGCCAACCTGTCGCCTGGCATTAGCGATATCGAGGCGCTAGTTCAGCCCCGCGACCGGCATCGAACAGGGCGCGATTTGCGTCCCCGACAGCGGAGAGCTTACCCACTTGCTCCAGTGCCGGGATACAGATCGTGTCACCCTGCCGCAGGCCAGCCAAGGATGCGTTGACGACGTCACCCGGCTCCATCACCGGCACATTGGGCCTGAGGACCGGCTTGCCGTCGATATCATGGAATTCTGTCCTGACGACGGCGGGACAAAGCGCCTGGACGAGAATACCTTTGCCCTGCAGTTCAGCCGCGAGAAGCTCGCTGAACATCGTGATGAAGGCTTTGGTGGCGGCATAAACCGAGCGCTTCGGCATGAACGGGGATTTCAAGCTTCCACTGAAGCAGAGCAGGGAAGAGACATTGATGATGGCGCCTTCGCCGCGCGCAATCATCGCAGGAAGTGCCGCATGCGACAGACGCATGACCGCAGTTACCTGCACCGCAACCTCTTCCTGGGCGCGGTCGATCGACAGGTCGACGAAGGGCATGTAAGTCTGGAACCCGGCATTGTTGACGAGTAGCGACACGTCCCCGGCCTGGATTCGCTGCTCCACCATGTCGAGGCCATGCGACTGCGCCAGATCGGCGACGATGATTTCCGCGGAGGCGCCAGCGGCCTTGATCTCGCGGGCTACCGACTCGAGCCGGTCCCGTCGGCGGGCGACGAGCACGATGTCGTAGCCGTCGCTGGCCAGGCGCTCGGCAAAAGCTTTGCCGATTCCTGAGGATGCGCCGGTAATGACAGCGACGCCCAAAGAACTCCCTGTGGAATTGGTCACGTCCGTCCTCCTAATGTCCCGTGCCGATGAATTGACCCTGATTGTCCAACACTACCGCTTGCGGTCGGTTTTGTACTGGCCAATCTCGTCCTGAGCTCAGAGCGATGCTGCTCCTTGAAGACAGGATAGGGCTTTCTAGCGCGGCCATGCCGACAGCCACACGTCCCGAGTACACACGGACCGCGCCTGACACCGCCCTTGATGAAGCCAAATCAAGTGTGGCATTCACACGGCCGTCGCACTGTCCGGGTTTCGTAGCTTTCGAGGAGGAAGGTTATGTTGTACCCTGGTCAGTGCTGGGGCCTTGCGAGATCGATATGCTCTCTCACGTGTGCCGTATTGTATTCACGAGAACCGCACGCCCCTTGACTCGCAGCAGGCCTAGCGCATCGCGTCACACCTGCTCAAGCTGTTTTATCAACGGTCTGATAACCGAATAGGAACTGCTGGACGCTGAAAGGAGCCGGCCGGACGGCTAAAGCAGCCGCTCCAGCATTCGGAGCTCCGGTTCCCGGTCGACCGCGAGCTAGGTAGCGCTCAACCCCTGGGTGCACATCTGCTCAGTCTTCCCACTGTGGGCCATTCAGAAGGCCGCCGCGGTGGTGCTGCGGTGCACGCCAAGGCGCGGGACGAGGAGCTGGGCAACTTCCTGGCCGAGGTGCAGATGGCTCTCGGCCACAACGTTCCGGGGCGAGGCCAGGAGCGCACTTGTAGCTTCCGGTAAACCGAGACAGAGCGGATACTCACCTGGTGGGGGTAGAGAAAGCTCATGCCGCCCCGGCGGCCGACGCGTTTGTTGTCGCGCAGAGATCAGCCTAGACCCCTGGTGCTGCGAAACGCAATATATTAGCAGTAGCTTGACGAAATGATTGGCCGCTCCAGAGTCATAGTTATGGCAAAGGGCATCAAAATCGGCGACGAGGTCGTAATCACCGCCACCGTGCGCAAGCGGGTCACTGAGGACCGGGTGAGCGTTTCCATACCCTCCTATGGCCAACCCCACTCGGTGATCGACCACACAACGAAGGTACAGAAGGGGCAGCATATCGAGTTGATTGGCAACGTCATCCACATCGACGAAAACAGCGTGACGGTGAACCTGGGCGCTCCAGTCACAGTCGACGCCGCTGTCGTCAGGCTGGTGAGCGCTTACAAGCCGCCAACCAGAAGGGCGCCGCTGGACAAGCCGACATGACGCCGGCCCGTTGTGCATCATCCTGCCCGCACTTGCCGCTGGTGGGATCTCCCAAACAGGGCCGGAGCTAAGCCATCCTCTCATCGTTAGGGCGGCCAACGTATAATGGATGGTCCATGATGCATGACGGCAAAGTCCTAGTGGTCGAAGACGAGCCTGTCATATTGCTTGACCTCGATTTCGCGCTGACCAACGCCGGCTTCAACGTCGTTGCTACCAGCAACGCCGCAGGCGTGATGAGCACCACTATGGAAGAAGACATACAAATGGCCAGAACTGGAGAAGCGCGAGCGCTTGGGCAGCATCGCAGCCCAGTTGGTCATCGTATCCGGCCCAACCAAGGGCGGCGCGTGAGCTGCGCGACGATGAAAACCTACCAGAGACCCATCCCGACCAAGCGTGAACGTTGGTCCGATGCTACGGCCGCGACTTCTTCGCCGATCACCGTCTCAGGCGCGATCGACTAACCGGAGCATCTGCCTTTCACCACCCGCCCGCTGGATCACGCCGGCGGGCTTTTTTGCTTGCGGCGGGAACCGATTGTATCGGCCCAAGTTCATTCGGTGGCGCCCCTCGACACCCCCCGGACAGGAGCGGCGGAGAGTTGGTCGAACAGCTTTCAAACAAAGCCCGCCACTGTCCCCTCAGTGGCGGGCTTTGGTATGTTTAGCGCGGCGAGGTGGACTTGAGTACCTACCTGAGACAGCGGCTCGCTGAAATCAAAGCTGCTCCCAACTTCGC
The DNA here is from genome assembly GCF_020165315.1 of Mesorhizobium sp. BR115XR7A. Taxonomy (NCBI): domain Bacteria; kingdom Pseudomonadati; phylum Pseudomonadota; class Alphaproteobacteria; order Hyphomicrobiales; family Phyllobacteriaceae; genus Mesorhizobium; species Mesorhizobium sp. BR115XR7A. Next base: position 508,520 of record NZ_JAIUHW010000002.1, on the reverse strand, counting down.
AGGCGCCTGCGAGCTAAGCGCCGGGCTTCGCTAGGCTGGGTCTCCGCTGCCTCGCGGGGCTATGCATCGAGCGGGCATGCCGCCGGCACGCCGCTTAGTCGAGGCCCAGATCACAAGTCGACCCCGGCGCGGTGCCTTTGGCACCTGGAATGTCGATATGCGCCGGCAGGTTTGTTCGTCTGACTGCCAGGCGGAAGTCTCGAATCCCCGTGCAGCGCATTTCATTGCTGATCCATACCATCAGAAGTCCGGTCGTTGCGCATCCTCGAATTCCGCAATAGGGAAGTCGAGGGGACAATACAGGAGTTACAATTGACCAATACCGAGAGCTTTGACCCGATAGGTTTGACGGCGGAGATCGTGGCCGCCTATGTCCAGAACAATCCGGTTCCGACCGCAGGCTTGCCTGATCTGATTGCCAGCGTGCATGCCGCGCTGTTGAAGCTGGAGCAGCCGGAGATCGCCGCCAAACCAGCGCCGGTCGCTGCTGTGAACCCAAAGAAGTCTGTCTTTCCCGACTACATCGTCAGTTTGGAGGACGGCCGAAAATTCAGGTCGATGAAGCGTCATTTGGGTCTGCTTGGCATGACGCCCGATGAATACAGGGCCAAATGGGGCTTGGCCAAGGACTATCCGATGGTCGCGCCAAGCTATGCCGCCCAACGGTCCGCCTTGGCGAAATCGATCGGGCTCGGCCGCAAAGCCGCCCCGCCCAAACCGGCGCGGGCGAAGCGGAAAGCGAATGCATAAGCGGCAGGGCGTTCATTGTTCGGCGCTTGGTTGAGCCGCCAGGCAAATGAGCAACGGAGCGATCTCTCCCTGCTTGAGCAAACCCACGGACCGGATGAGTTGATCGAGCTCGGCACGCGAAAGGATGTCGCGGCCGAGGTCGTGCAGCTTTTCGCCTACGGCCAAGTCATCCATCGGGTTGTTGGCGTCGCCAAGCGGTAGGGGCACGTCAATGACGCGCTCGCGCGCTCCAGCAACCATGGTCACTCGCGCTGGCGTGCGCCGCGGAAAAATCCCGGCCAGGTCGTGGGGGTAGCGGATTTCGACTTTCGCCGCGAGCGCCACCACCTCCGGATCCATGAGCGAGCAAGGACGCAAGGGGCGGAAGGCGGCCGCGCCGCGCAGTGCGGCCAATGCCGCGGCAAAAGGCACTGAAAACTGTCCGCCTTCGAGCGACTTCGGTGCGATTTCGTTGGGCAGTTTCCGCGCTTCTGGAAAGATCTCCACGACGAGGCGGTCGATCGGCAGCCCTGGATCACGATCCGCAACGAGCGCGAGCACGGCATCGATGACCGGGTGCGTATAGCGGCAGGCGGCGTAGGGTTTAAGGTAGGTCTCGGCGATAAGCCAGCGGCTGCCAAGGTCGGCGGTTAGGGCGCCGACATCATAGGCGTGGGCCCGGTCCAGCAAATCGATCGAGCCGCTCATGCCAGCCTCGGCCCGGCCGGCGGCGAAGACCGCCGAGACCGTCGACCACGGGCTGCTGCCCTTGACGGAGCTTGCCTGGCAATCGCCTTGCGGCAGGTTTTGCGGCGCTTCGGCGCCGGCTATCGCGAGTGCATGGGCGAGCTGGTCGACTTGCATACCGCGCAGCCATCCGATGGCGGCCGCGACGCCGAAGCCAGTCCATTGGCCGCTGGCAAAGCTCATCGTATCGGTGAAGCGGCGGGCGGCGGCGATGCGCAGGGCAACATCATAGCCTAGCGCGGTCGCGGTGAGCACATCACGACCATCGCTGCCCAGCCTTGCCGCTTCCATCAGCACGGCCGGGACGATGGCAGCACCCGGGTGACCCGCCGCAAGACAATGGCCGTCATCGACGTCGAGCGAACTCGCCGCAGCGCAATTGGCAAACAGGGCGCCGAGCGGATGCAGCCCGGCCTCGGCGAACCAGGCATGTGCCGCACCTGCTCCAAAACAGGCTCTGGCGGCAATGCGCGACAGCCGCGCATTCTCGGTCGGCACGCCGCCGAGGAGAGCCGCGATCGTATCGAGAATGGCGCGTTGCGTCTTCTCGATGACCATATCAGGCAGGTCCCGGCGCCCCGCATCACAGGCAAAATCGGCAAACCGCTGCGTCACGAGTCGCATAGCTTCCTCCCATCAATCATAATATACCTAGTATACCTGCATTGCCAAAATGGAAAGCGCGCACTCGCGGCGACGCTCAGCCGCAGCCGCGCGGAATCCTTACCGTCAGAATGGTTTGATCGCCGATTGGGCCGTGGAAGATTTGACCAGTGTCGCTGAAACCCGCATTGAGATAGGCCGATTTCGCCGCGGCATTGCGGATGTTGACGGCAAGCATCAGCCGCTTGACCCCGGGGCGCTTCCGCCGCAGCCACGAGATCGCCAGATCCACTCCGGCGCGGCCGTAACCCCTACCTTGCAAGGTGCGACAAACGCGGAAACTGTGCAATGTGACCGCGTCGTTTGGCGCCCACAGGGGCAATGCAAGTCTCTCGCGAAGAATGAAGAAGCCGACCGTCTTGTCGGCGGCGACAATGGCTAGGGGGTGCTCAAACTGCGGATAGCGGCTGTTTTGCAGTCCGTCAAAGACCACATCCACGTCGCCGGCGAACTGTTCCTGCTCAGGATCGAGCAGCAACGTCTTGATGGCAGCCCGATCGCAGAGCGCCACGCGCTGCAGGCTGATCCCGTCCAGGCGCGACACGATCGACGTGGCCCGCACCTTCCCAGTTGTCGTCGCGCCGGATGTCGATGGCGATCTCATGGCTTTGTCCTCGCTTCACATGGCCCGGTCAGCCGGCGATCATCGTCGCTGGGTGCGTCGATGGGGCTAGCAGGGCGCCGTTGCATCACAGGATTGCGCAGCTTGCGGCCGCAAACAGGCCGGCGAGACCCGGAAGAGGTGGCGGACCGGCATGGCATGTGGGGCGCCCACCACACCCCGGCCATTGCATCATCGGCGCACGAAAGCCTCAAAATCCATTGCTTTGTCCGCCGCCCAGGTTAAGCCCATCATCGGCCCGCGCCAGGACTTGTTGCAGCGTTCTGCGCCTCCAGGAGAAGCGGGACCATGCTGACATCGGCTCGCTCGGCGCGCCGACAGTGACCGGGAAGGCAGGCAGTGGACTCGGCCAGCCAGCAATCGTTGCAAGCCATTGCTGGTCGTAGACAGTCTCGACATAGCGGTGGCCCTCGTCTGGAAAGAGCACGACCACCTTCTTGTCGGGATTGTTGTGAGACCACCATTGGGCAACCCTGTAAGCGGCGCCACTGGTCGGGCCCATGAAAAGCCCGTGCTGGCGATGAAGCTGATGGGTGGCTTGGAAGACCTCCACTGGCGTCAGCCAGTGGACCTCGTCGAACTGGCTGTGATCGACATTGGCGGGAAGGATGTTGCCGCCCAGACCGCTCAGGTTGAGCCTACCACTCGGCTGGCCAAACAGCACGCTGCCGGGCGTATCGACGCCTATCGCATGCAGATCGGGAAACAGCGTGCGCAGGTAATGCGATGTGCCGCTCATCGAACCACCCGATCCGACCGGGCCGACCAGGCAGTCCACCTTGCCGACCCTGTCGATCAACTTTTCGGCGACCTTGCCGTAGGAGAGCGCGTTGTCGCGATTGTCGTACTGCGAGGGCCAGTAGCTGCCGGGAATATCGCGCAGATACTCGTGCAGACGATCGAGGCGCGCTTGCTGCAGCCCGCCCGCAGGCGCTGGGCTGTCGACGATCGCCACCTCGGCGCCGAGTTCGATAAGGCGCCGATGAAGATGGCGATCGAGCGCCCAGTCGCTGACCAGGATCAACCTGTAGCCGTGCTGTACCGCCAGCATGGCGAGGGCAAGGCCAAAGGTTCCAGACGAGGATTCGCAGATTATCCCTCCCGGTCTCAACCGTCCCTGTTCGACGGCGCGTTCGAGCATGAAGCGAGCCGGTAGAAGCTTCATCAGGAAGAAAGAGGCGCTGAAGAGAGTGGCGCTGAGCGGAACGAGGCGAGGACCCTCGAATTCTTCCAGCCTGCGCATCAACATGTGGACAGACATCATGCTTCTCCCCGCGCCCCAAAGTGGTCAGTGACGGAAGATTGCCGGGTCGAAACCAGACCCTCTCAAAGCGTCCGCCGCGCCATCGATGTTTGCCGAGGCTTTTGGATCGAGCCCATCGAACATCAGTCCGACGACCGTGCCGCTATGGGCGACCTGGATGCCGACAGCATCGAAACGGCAGCCGATGGCTTCGATCTCGTCCAGACCGGGCTTTGGCAGGAAGCGCTCGTTGATGCGCGCGCTTGCCGTCGCAACTCGGCCAAGCATGCGGATATCCGCATGCTTGATGGCCGTGCGCAGCAGGCTGCGCAGCGGCCGGAAGGTCTCGATTTCCGAGGCATCGTAGCGCGCCGGCTGGTATTCGAGTGTGTCGACGGTCACATCCGGCGTTGTGTCGACGCTGATCAGATCGACAGGAGGCAGAGGTCTGCGGAAAGCTTCCAAGACGATCCCGTCACGATGGGCGAACAGCACCGCCTGTTGTTTGAAGAGGGTGGAGTCACAGGCCGTCTCGGCGCTGACCGCGATGCGCATGACCTCGTCCGACGCCGCCTCGATCTCCAGCCACCCCAGCACAGCCTGGATGCTCGCAAGCACGTCGGCCGTGGACGATCCCATGCCGCGGCCGACCGGGACGTTGCTGTCTATGGCGAGATTCCCGCCGGTGCCCCTTTGGCCAAACCTTGCGATGGTCAATTCCGCGGCGCGCCTGGCTTTGTCGCACGATTCCGGCGTCACAGCCACGAGATCGCCGTCGCCTGCGCTGAACCTGGCCCTCGATTGCAGCTGACGACAGGGGAGCGAGACCAGCGCGCGCCGCAGCCGAGCGCCGTCGTCCTCGAACAGGCCCTGAACCAATTCGCCGTGGTGGCCGAAGGCCACGCCAATTCCAGCTCCGTCCAGCATGAGACGACCCCTAAGAACAACGTATTAGATTATCCTGATGTAAACTCTGCCAGAGACTTTCATTTTAGGCGCCGGCGCGCAACAACAAACAAACTAAGCTTTTGTGCTATATACGTTACACCTTGTTTGTCTAGTATGTTAAGAGCATTAAGCCTAACCGATAAAGGAACACGACGATCACTCCAAAGATATCGGGGTTACAGGCGGCGCATCAGCCGGGATGTGGAAGCTGCTGGGATGATCAGGACGGACTGCGTGCCAGCGCGTATCCGGCGAGCCTGACGGTTCGGATAGCGGCGTCCCCAGAACATTGGCTAAGCTGCTTTCGCAGCTGGGAGATGTGGACATCGACCGTGCGCGCGCCGACGCCGCGGTTGCGCGCCCAGGCAGCGCCGATCAATTCGGCACGGCTGAGCACCCTCTCCGGGTTCTCCAGCATGTGGCGCAGCAACTTGAACTCGATCGGCCCGAGCGCGATCTCCTTGCCGGCGCAGGAAACGCGATGGGTATCGAGCCGCATTTCGACATCGGCGTAAGCAAGGGGTCGGCCATCCTGCGTCGCTGGCTCTGGCGTCAGGCCGATGGCGAGCCGGGAGCGCAGGTCCTGGAGCAGCTTGGCTGGCGCGAAAGGCCTGACAAAACACTCGTCAATCCCTGACTGCAAGAGCTGGATGAGCTGCGCTTCCGCGCCCGCATGGACCAGGGCCACACACGGGAGGGCGCCCACCGCGGTATCCTGCTTGAGCCGGCCACTTTGTGCCGCCAAATGGTTGTCCGCCCTGCAGTCCAGCAACACCGCCGCGATGGGTTTTGCGCAGACGAGCGCCAACACGTCGTCGATGGAGGCGGCAAGCATGGGAGTAAAACCGTCGACCTCAAGAATGTGGCTCAGCAGAAGATAGAAGTCGGCATCCTGCGAGCAGATGGCGATCAATGGCTTCATGAGGCCACCCAGTCTTTCGCCCGCGATACAGAGCAGTTTGGCAGATCGAATCCGGCGTGCCGGGGGGCAGGATGGCAGATTGGGTCGGCGATGGCAATAACTCCGGATCAAAGCTCATGCCCGTGTTCGCCGCTTCGACGTCAGAAGCTTGCGAACCGGCCTCAAACTCTCACTCAATCGTACCACATAGACTTGGCGAAGGGCATTTTCTCATGCTAGATTCTGGTGATCCGATGCACGCGCCATAGTCTTTTCGATATGACGAAGCCTGCTATAACCAGCGCGTCGCCGCGCGCCAGCATTCACCAAACCATGAACAGACCAGGATGAAAACCAGCATCGACCACTTGCCGGAGCACAAGCAGGAGGAGCTCGCCCGCGTGGTCGAGATCCTGCATGCCGAGTTCGAGGACGCGCTGGCGGAGAGCACCGCCGAATGGAAGAAGAGCGGCCGCATCCTGAAGATCATCCTGTTCGGCTCCTATGCCCGCGGCGACTGGGTCGATGAGCCGCTGACGATGAAGGGGTATCGCAGCGATTTCGATCTGTTGGTGATCGTCAACAACAACAAGCTGTCCGACTTCGCCTACTGGTACAAGGCCAAGGACCGGCTGGAGCGCGACCGCGCCATCAAGACGCCGACCAGCTTCATCGTCCACAGCCGCCGCTTCGTGAACACGGCGCTGCGACAGGGGCAGTATTTTTTCACGGACATCCGCCGGGAGGGCGTCGTCCTCTACGAACTCGATGAAGAGCCTCTGGCTGAACCAAAACCACTTACGCCGAGAGCGGCGTATGAGACAGCCAAAGAACATCTCGAAAGCCGACTTCCTGGAGCGAAAGGTTTCCTCGACACCTTCCTGTATGTTCTGAAGCAGGATCGACAGAAAGAAGCGGCGTTTCAACTTCACCAAGCTATCGAACACACTTACTCAACACTGTTGCTGGTGCTTACGAATTACAGTCCACCGTCGCACAAGCTTACGTTTCTGCGAGCCCTGGCGGAGGACCAGGATCGAACTGTCAGAGGCCTGGCCACGCGATCAGCAGCGCCATCGTGCTTGGTTCAACACGCTGAACGAAGCCTATGTGAAGGCCCGTTATTCAAAGCACTACGAGATTAGCGAAGAGGCACTTATCTGGTTAGGCGAACAAACTGCGGAACTCCAAAAATGCGCTGAACAGACCTGCTTAGAGCATCTGGTGCGGATGGGGGAGGCAGCAGGCGTCTAGGCGGCAAGTTTTTACCGAGGCGCGGCCGCCGACCCCCAAAATTGAAGTCCGCTAAGCGCCCTGATGTAGCTCGTTCGAGCCTGTGGCACGTTCGCAAACCCTGCACTCCGCCGGACTCACATATTTGCCTTTTCTGACCTCTCGTCGGGGCCACGCGTCGTGAATGAGGGCTGCCTCAACCTTCAACCAACCTTGCCAAGGTTGGGGTCGAGCGTTCGAATCGCTTCACCCGCGCGGTTTCTTCATCGATCGTCTAATCAGGGCCACCAGATGGTGGTTCTTTGCCTTCCGGTTGGCCGAGGCTCCTTCTGGTCGCAATCGACGGGGCTAATGCATGGCAGCTGGCCTTTCGCGGTAATTGCCGCGTTTGACCCAGCATCAAGCGCACATCAACACTACAACGGCTGACAAGCACGTCCGAAAAAAGCGCCGGTGGGCTAGGCCCCAAGACATTCCCGCGCAGCGAAAGTTTTCCTCGATCCTCCGTCGAACACCCTTATGTTCCATGGTCGGAGACCGCCCATGGCATTTCGATTCGTACACACCGCCGATATTCATCTCGATTCGCCGCTGCGTTCGCTCGCGTTGCGAAACTCCGAGCTTGCCGAACTCGTCGGCGACGCCAGCCGCCAGGCATTCGTCTCGATCGTGGATCTCTGTCTTGCCGAGCATGTCGATGCGCTGGTTATCGCCGGCGATCTCTATGATGGCGACCAGACGTCGATGAAAACGGCGCGCTTCCTTGCGTCCCAGATGGCGCGCCTGCATCAGGCCGGCATCACAGTTTACAAGATCCGCGGCAATCATGATGCGCTGTCGCGAATATCAAAACAGCTGGTGTTTCCCGACACCGTGACGATCTTCGGCGGCCGGCCCCAATCCGTCCTGCAGAAAGCCGGCGGGCTCGAGGTGATGTTCCATGGCTTGAGCTTTGCCAACCCCAAGGCGCCGGAAAGCCTGCTGCCCAGATATCCGCCCGCCCGCGAGGGGGCCGTCAATGTCGGCATCATGCACACCAGCCTGGCCGGGTCGCCGGGTCACGACGTCTATGCCCCATGCAGTGTCGCCGATCTGCACGGCTACGGTTTCGACTACTGGGCGCTTGGCCACATTCATGTGCGCCAGGTCCATCCCGGAAGAAGCACTGTGGTGATGCCGGGAATACCGCAGGGCAGGGACATCAACGAAGCCGGCGCAAAATCCATTACCCTGGTGACCATACGAGACGACCGTTCGATCGAGATCGAGGAAAGGCTGACCAGTGTGGCGCAATTCGAGCGCGCAAGCGTCGACCTGACCGGTACGGTCGAATGGCCTGACGTCGTCGGGCGTGTCCGTTCCGCCCTAGAAGCTGCCCGGGCCTTTGTTGGGTCGCGTCATGCCGTTATCCGCCTCAGCCTGACGGGCGCGTCACCTGTGTCCTGGGCGCTGATCCGCGACCGCGACCTGCTGCTCGCCGAGGCCGAGCAGGCAGCCGAACAGGTGGGCGACACATGGGTGGAAAAGTTGGAGCTTGATGTTGCTCCGACCGGGGCCGGAACGGCCGGGGAGGGCGCGGATCCGATCTTGGAGCTCGCTCAGTCGATGCGTGCTGATGCCGGCTCGCAGGCTTTCCGGTCCGAGGCGAGGGCGTTCGTGCAGAAAATGATTGCGGACCTTCCTGCCGAAGGGCGCGACTTCGCCGGAAAGGACGAGGCCGGGCTGGAGCTCTTCCTCGACAAGGTGCTGGCCGGCGGCGCCGACCTGGTCACGGCCCGTCTCAAGGCAGGCGGCGCGCAATGAGGCTGCGGCGTCTTGACCTCATCCGATATGGAAAGTTCACCGACAGCGTGATCGATTTCGGACCCAAGCCGGAATCGGGACCTGACCTGCATATCGTGTTCGGCCTCAACGAGGCCGGCAAGTCGACGGCGCTGTCGGGCTATCTGGACCTGCTGTTCGGCATCGAGGAGCGCAGCCGCTACAATTTCCTGCACGAGTACAGCGCCATGCGCATCGGCGGGTTGCTCGAGCTGGCTGGCACGGAGCATGCCTTCACACGCACCAAACAGCGCAGCAACTCGCTCTTGGACGCCATGGGCCAACCGGTGAGCGAAATGGCCATATCGGCTCACCTGGCCGGCCTGTCGCGCGATGCTTATCAGACCATGTTTTCCCTGGACGACGAAACGCTGGAAGCCGGCGGAAAGTCGATCCTGGAGTCGCGCGGCGATCTCGGCAAGCTGCTGTTTACCGCCAGTGCCGGCCTTGGACATGCCAGCGACACGTTGAGCGCACTCGAAGCCGAAGCCAATGGGCTGTACCGGAAACAGGCGCATGGTACCGAGCTTGCGCTGCTCAAGAAGCGTCTTGCCGAGCTGAAATCGAGCAGGGATCAGATCGACACTTTGGCCTCGGCCTACGAGAGCCTGGAGACCGAACGTCGTGAGGCGGCGCAACAATATGATCGAACCATCGCCGAGCGATCGCTGCTGTCGGCCAGGGTTGGCACCATTGCCAAGTACCTGCGCGCCGGTCCGATCCTAGCCGACGTCCGACGCAAGGCCGCCCGGCTGGCCGAGCTGCCCGACATGGCTTCACCGGCGCGGACCTGGACCGGCAGTGCTGCCCGACTGATCGATGACGATGCCAGCCTGAGAACGCGGCTGTCGGCAAATATCGATGAGGTCGAGCGACTGAAAACAAAGATTGCCGCGGTCGATGTCGACGAGGCGATCCTCGGCATCTCCGAGCGCATCCGCGGCCTGGCGGAAAGCAAGGTGCGCCACGTCTCGGCGGGCCTGGACCTTCCCAATCGCAGGATAGACCTGCAAATCCTCGACAATGCGGTTGCGGCCTCGCTTGCCGCGCTCGGACGGTCTTCAGAGACCGATCCCACCGCACTGCTGTTGCCGGCCGCTACTATAGGGGCTGTTCGCGCCATGGTCGAGCAACGGTCCGGGATCGCCACTGCTGCACGCGTTGCCCGTGATGAGGCCACAGCCGCCCTCGATGCGCTGCAGGCGGCGCAAGATCGCGTTGGCGAGGAGCGGGCAGTGCCCGAGCCGGCCAGGGCCAGGCTGAACGCGGCCCTGGCGAAGGCGAGGGCGAGCGGCCACCTCGGTGACATGAAGGCGGCACGCGAGGCGCAGGACGCTGGCGAGGTCAAATGGGAGATCGCCCTCGGCGGTTTGCATGCGTGGTCTGGCGACGCGCAGGCGTTGGCCTGCATCGCCGTTCCGAGCGCCAGACAGGTTGGCGTCTGGAAAACGCTTGCCGCGCAGCTTGGTAAGAACAAAGCCGTCCTGTCCGAACGTCTCGCCGAACACCAGGCCAACCACGAAACGCTAGCGGCGCGTCTAAGCGCGCTTCGCGCCTCGGTCGATGTCGCCGACGATGAGGTGGCCGCCGCCAGCCGGCGTAGCCGCAACGAAGCGTGGACAAGGCATCGTGCGGCGCTGAGCGGCGAAACAGCCGACGCCTTCGCCGCGGCGTTGGAACGCGACGACGACGTCAATGCAGGCAGGCTGGCTGGCGCGGGCGCGCTCGCCGATATTCGAGCCATAACGCACGGCCTTGCGGAAGCCGCGGCCGATATCGCGCGTATCGGCGACAAGCTTGCGCGAGTCGACATGGAGGTCAACGCCGCATCGTCGCAGATGCGCGCGGCAGCCAGCGGCCTGCTTGGAGAACGTGTGGAGGCATCGCTCGAGGACCTGATCGAACTGATCGAGCGTCGCACTTCGGCTCGCGCTGATGCGCTCGCCGCCTGGCAGGAGATCGAACTGGCCGCCAAGAAGGTCGGCCGGGCGAGCGAAGACGAGGCACGGCTGAGGCTGGACCTCGCCACGGCGCTGGAGAGCGTCGGCATTGGTTCGGATCCTGGCGACAGTCTTGAGACGATCATGGGCGTTGCTGAGTTGTTTCTGGACCGGCAACGCAAGGTGGACGCCGGACATGCCGAGGCGCTCAAGACAGTCGCCGCCAGACAGGAAGAGCTGGCCACCCGGCGCCGGGCAGTTGGCGTGGCCGAGCGCCGTGAAGAAGAATGGCTGGCCGGCATTGTCGAGGCACTGAGAGGCACCTGGCTTGAGAACGGGCTGTCCGCAACGGGCGTCGGCACCGTTCTCGACCAGCTGACTGAGCTGGCCAGGAACCTTCAGGAACGCGACGCGATGCAACTGCGCATCGACAAGATGCAGGCCGACCGGGATAATTTCGTGGTCGAGGGCGCCGCGGCAGCAACTGAAGCCGGCGAGCCGGCAAATGGCGAAGACGCCGAGCAGCTGGCGATCCGGCTGGGCGAGCGCTTGGCGGATGCCGATCGCGCGCGCGAGGCGAAAGCAAATCTCGCTGCGGATCTGCAGCGCCTCCTCGACGGCCGTGAGCTCCTTGACGCCGAGATCTCGGTACACGAGCGCCGCAAGAACGAGGTGCTGAGCGCCTTTGGCGTTACGACGCTTGCCGAAGTGGTGGAACGCGACGAGCAGTTGCGTGAGCGCGACCGTCTACACGCGACAGTCACCGAACTGGAGGACCAGCTGGCGGCCGAACTCGGCGTTCAGACATTCGAGCAGGCGCGCTCGATCCTCGATGCGCTCGATTTCGGAGGCATAGCGATTGAGAAAGCGGAAGGGGAGCAACGGATTCAGCTCCTTGACGAAGCAATCCAGCAGCAGCTGATCCGGCAGACGCGTGCCGCCGACAAGCTCGATGCCATTGGCGGCGACAGCGCCGTCGCCCGAATAGACGCCGAACGACGCACGATCCTGCTGGAAATAGAGGACAGGGCGGTCCGCTACATCGAATTGAAGCTGGGCGTGATGTCCGCCGGAAATGCCTTGCGCGCCTACCGCGAGCGCCATCGCTCCGGGATGATGGCGCGGGCTTCCGATGCATTCGCGCTGATGACGCGCGGGCGCTACTCGGGGCTGACGACCCAACCGGTGAAAGGTGGCGAAGTCCTAATCGCCTTGCAAAGCGACGGGCAGTCGAAAGTGACCGAGGCGCTTTCGAAGGGCGCCCGTTTTCAGCTCTACCTGGCGCTCAGGCTTGCCGGCTATTACGAATTCGCGCAGTTTCGCCCCTCGGTCCCCTTCATCGCCGACGACATCATGGAGACGTTCGACCACGTCCGCTCAGAGGAGGTTTTCAGGTTGTTTGGTCAAATGGCGGATGCCGGCCAGGTGATCTACCTCACACACCACCAGCATCTGTGCGAGATAGCCAAGACGGTGGTGCCGGGCGTGATGATCCACGAACTCGGATAGCATCGACCTGTGCCAAAGGCGGACTTGTGCCTGCGATGTTGTGGCTTGCACCACGGCTCGGCCGAGATCTGCTTAGCTAAGGGCAACACAGAGACCAATAAGCTCGGCGGTGTTGCATCGGTTCGGCATGAGTGAGACATGGAACTTCGGCCCATCGGCGAGCTTCCAGATAGTCTGCTATGGGCGATGGCTCTCATTGAGCTTGAGGTCAGGGCCGAGGCACGCAAGATTGGGTTGAAGCGGACAGGTGTTTCATTGCCCTCCTTCACCAGCAATACGGGGAGAACGAGATGCGGAATCTTATGCTGGTCTTCGCGGCACTTGCCTTGGCCGCATGCCAATCACCTCAAGAAGTTCGGCAATCCGTCGCTGTTGAACCAGCATCGAGTCCGGCTGTTCTGCCTGCGGCAACGATGGTTCAATCGCCGACAATCACTCCTCCTGGAAAGGACGTGCCGGCAAAGTATGCCGCCTTTTCGGGCAGTTGGGTTGGCAGGTTGGAGAGCACATCTGAAGGAAGGCTCGATGTTCAGTCCGTTTCCTCAAACGGGAAGGTGACCGTCAACTACGCATGGGGCGTCCTGGACGATAACAATCCAGGTGAGGCTGCCGGCACAGGAAAGATCGTAGGGAATGCGTTGAGACTTGGCCGTCTTCCGAATGGCGCGGACGCCAGTTTTCAGATGCTGCCCGATGGAACCCTGGCCGAAACATTCGCGCTTGCCGGTAAGACCTATACCGGCGTGTTGACCAAGCAATGATTAGTCATTCTCGTCGCTATCCGGCGTGAAGCGCACGGTGACGGCCGATGACGCTTGGTGGCGGCCACCCGGAGCCAGCCAGGCCCATAAGGCTTGCCTTCCGAGGGAGCCTTCACCGGACGGCCATTGGCGGCACACGAGACCCATGTGGGAGGTTGGGGCTGCTCTTCAGCTTCAACCTCTAGTCCAATCGCTTGGTTTGCCGGGCAGCATCGAATAGCGCGGCTCCATCCATTTCGATTCTATCGACAAGGACCCGCGCTTGCTCGGTGTCGATGCCGGTTTCCCGGGACAGGAGCATGACCCGAAAACGCTTTTCTTCGGATGGAATAGGAAGGCCGGGCCGACCGCCTTCGGAGGACTCGACAGCCCTCCGCCTCGCTGGCTGTCCAGCTTTGAGCTTCGGAATGTCGTTCTCTGCCGGGGAGGTGGCCTGCTGGACGATCATCGCGTTATCGCAGACCAAGAAAGCTCAGGATTGCGATGACCACGACTACCGCTCCGATGATCCAAATCAATCTGTTCATGTCGTTTCCTTGCGTAAATAATTAACTACATCACCCTCGTTATCAACGAGATCGTGCCCACACTTGACGCTGAATGCGGTGTTAGAGACGGGGGCGAGCAACCGCCGCCTCAGTCAATACTGCTGTTCAGTTGGAATCTCCCGCCTTCGTAGCGACAACATTCCAAGCAAGGCTGGTTCCAGGCGCTTTCGAGAGTGGGACCTTTTCGTCTGTCGTTTCAGACTTAAGTCCGATCACAAGGGACCTCAGCGGGAATGTGATGTCCTCAGGCCTGATCCTAAATCGCCTCAGCCGTGCTTGTCGGCCCTTTGCAGTTCTTTGCGGCGCCTTGTTGGCAACCCGGTTCAGCCCCTGGCCTTGCGGCCGTCGAGCATACGATGGCGCAGCGGGAGGGCCTCCTGCACGACCAGGTTCAATACCTTGGCGTCGTTAAGAACCTGGCGCCTCATTATGCATCGGCGCGTCTTGTCGCCATGCCGATCATTGCCGGCGTGGGGATCGCAATCAAGGCGCTGGAAGCTCTCGCCGCCGGGCGTCCGATCGTCGCGTCGCCACTTGGCTTTCGTGGGCTTCCTCCGGATTTCCAGCCCCTGCGCCGAAGCCGACATCCGATGCTTTTGAATTCGCCGCGGCAATCGATCGGCTGCTCAGCGATGAGCAAGCGCGTGACGAGGCGCTTCAGTCCACGCGGAAAGCTAACCAGGCTCTTGGGATGAGAGAGCGCTTCGAATCTCAGATGGCGCAAGCTGTCGAGCGCCTCGCGAATTGTGCGATCGGCTAAGGCCTTTTCCACGCCTCGCAATCGCATCGCCAGGCAAAGCCCAGTCTTGTCGCTGGTCGCCAATAGGGCAGTCACAAGTCAGCGCGCGCAGACCGGTTGTCTTTATAGGAAGGCTCTGCAACAATTGCATCTGCGCCAGTTTCCGCGATCACCGTGTGAAGCTGTAGAAGGCCAGGGACGACACGACGAGTGTCTGAGCGTAACCGCTCGGGATCGTGGCTCACTCCAGGTGGGTTCCCCAACGTCCGGCCCGCAGCGCACCGCTGCCCCTGCCGGACCGATCCGCGGGAGGCCTTTGGCATGCCAAAAATCCACTCTAATTTCGCCGCCAGCTACAGCGAATTGACGCTCTGGGAATTGGCGGATCCAGCAGCGACGGTAGAGGCTGCGGTCGAACTCTACGGCCCGGACGCGGCGACCGCCGCGGCATGGTGCGCGCTGACTGCGAACTTCGACGGGCGCGAGGAGGACTATCGCTTCTGGTGCACGGTCTTCTCAAAACTGGGCAACAGACTCCAGTCTTGAACTCTGTTTGAGAACGAATGTCCCCGTTCCGACACAGTCGATGTGCAACGTCCCCGAGCCGCCTCACTGGAGGCGAGACAGGTGGCGGACAGGCCTGAATACTTAATGCACGAACAACATGTTTCCGGCGCTTAACGCCATTTCATCTAACTTTAGTACAGCGCCGGGAGTGACTGCGCTATCCTTCACCGACGCCGAGCCCGGAGGAAGAATGTCTTTCATCCGATTTCGGCCGGAGCAGATCCAAAGCCGGCATGCGAGGAAATTCATTTCACAGGAATGTCGGCCACGATGATCGCTTCTGGTGCCAATCTGTTCAGGTCGACGGGAAGAATGACGGGACAAGAGCACAGTGGGAACACGGCCACCCAGCGCGACCCGTTCAGGGGCGTTGAGCGGGTTTCGCCAACCGCTTCGGACGTCGGCCGCGCCAAAATCGGGAATCCTGCCATCGGGATGGCACGTTGCATCGCACGCCACCGGCGCCTCGTGGCCGCCGTTGAGAGGTTCTCCCGGAAACGGTGCGCCAGCCGTTTTAGCCTGCTGTCGGCTGCCGCCTGGCTGGCTCTGGTCGTAAGCCGGCCTCTTGAACGATCTGCGTGGCGCCGACTGGTCCAGCGCAAGCCTGTTGAAAGCTGCGAGGCCGAGCAGAAAATTCTTTATCTGATTGCTGCAATCCTGGCGCGGAAGACGCATTTGCGACCTGCGGAGGTCGACGAAGTCAAAGCCAGTGTCATGGAATTCCAGTCGGGCATTGCTGATTTACTGCGGAGAAAAGACCCGTGACTCTCTGATGTGATCCAGAGGCCGTACTCATCGCGTCAGTGGCCGTTCGACTGTGCCCGGTGGGTGGGCGTCACATCTAGAGCGGCGACTTTGGCTGTTGCGAACTTGCGAGGGCTCGGCGCTACCGAACCGAGCTGGAAGCGCGCCTTCTGGCGTCCACAAAAGGCGGCGTGATCTCATATTTGCGCTCGGCGATTAGATTGGAATCTGCAACTGGCCTTCGCGCCAAACTACTGTCGATGGCCTTGGCGCGCCACTCGTCCATGTCGAGGACGTATGTAGACCACATTCCATAGCGCGCCGACATGGCGTAGCGTTGCCATTTCAAATAGTGCGAGTGGACCGGGGAGCCGGTCTCCACCCGCGCCCAGCCGACGCGCAGCATCTCCACGGCAAGGTCGTGCCCGTCGGCGACACACCTGCCTTTGAGGGCACCGTCGCGATCAGGGAACTCGCCTAGGAGACAGACAACTTGTCTGTCGCCGACCATCCGCTTCAGCCAGGCTTTTGCCAAGGCCCCGCACGGAACCGGCTTCAGAACAGCACTTTCGCCGCGCCGCTTGGCATCGAAGGCCCATTGCGGCAATTCGCAACTGTCGATGCCGGCAAGGCGAACTTTTTGAGCCGATCGAGGAAACCACAAGGTGCGGCCGTCGATCACGCTGGCCCGTCCCGCAATCGCCTTTGAAGATCGCCCAGCGGTCAGGGAAGCAGGCTCACCACTTTGCCCGCTCCCAGCCGCTCTGGCGATATCGGCGCCGGGCGAAGGAGAGGGGAGGCAAGAGCAAGCCAGCGCGGTCAGCGCCCAAAGCAAATGCCTCGCGGTCATGGCCGCGACGCTTTTGCGCCGGCAGCCTGACCAAGCAGGATCGCCGGATGCTGGACGTCCTTGAACTGCCACAGCCCGGCGTGTCTGGCGCGCGCCGCCTGCTCGGCGACGGCGTAGCCGGCGTGGTAGGGCAATCCGTCGGCACGCAGGGCCGCGAAGGCAAAGCCGCTTGTGATCATGAGATTGCCGAGATCAAGCCGATCGCCCTCGATCATGACGAAACAGGCAACATGCACGGTGTCGCCGACCCTCAGCACAGGGGCGCATTCAGGCCTGGTGTCGGCGATCAGGGCGCCGAACACCGCGAGCGAAGCCTCGCCACAATCGGCACGGCGGCCGGCGGCATCGGTGTAGAAAGTTCCGCGAAGGCACGCCTGGGTGCCGTATAGACGATACTTGGTGCCGGCTTCGACCCAACTATCGCCAGTCTCGAGCGTCACGCCCGGTCGCAGGTCGAAATATCCGGGCGGCGCGGCGCCTGCCGGGCCTGCGGCGAGCGCACCGGCCAGGAGAATACGAACGGTCCTCATTGCGCTTGCGCCTTCATCCTGGGATCGGCCCACATGCCATAACCGCCGCGACCGATCTTTTCTGCTTCTGCGAGATCCTTGCGCACCGCAGTGCCGTCAGGGTTCCTTGCCACCCGGTGGCTACCAACTGAAACCAGCTGCTCCTCGAACATGTCCACCGTGTCGAGGCTGCCGGGGTAATTGTAGTAGCCGTAGCAGGTCGCATCCTGAAGCGGCGCATTCGCCTCGCTGACGAAGGCCCGGCAGAAGATCACCTTTGGCGATTGCAACAGCGTCTCCAGTCCCTTCCTGGCATAGTCGGCGCAGGTGCCGGAGAAATCCTCGCGGCGGTTGACCAGATCGCCCTCGCAGGGCTCGATGCCATAGAGGCGGAGTACGGTTTTTGAATCGACGCGGAAGTCGATCGGCGAGACGGCCTTGAAGCCGCTCGTCGAAGCGAAGCCCTTGCGCTCGGCAATGCTTCCCTGGCCATCGTAGTATTCGACGACCAGGACCGTCTTTCCCGGCGCGGCGAGTGACCTGATGTAGGCCTGATCGACGGGTTCGGCCGCGATGGCCGGCACCAATGACGCCAGGCAAAGGACGAAGCTGCCGCCGACGCTGGCTCTCATATTTGACACTCCCAAATAGCATCTCGTTTCGATCCAGCTTGCCAATTACGGATCCTTTGCGCAACAAAAAACAATATCAATTTGACATTCTTTTTTCCGTCAGCTACCGATTTATCGAAACTTCGACCCACCGGCGTGGAAACTTGCGATGGTTTCTCCATTGTTCATATTGGCAAACCGGCGGCTGCTCCTGCTGCTGAGTTCGGTCCTCCTGAGTTGGCCGTCGGCATACTCCGCAAGCAGCGCGGCGGAAAACCGCGACCTGCGCCAGCCGCCGCGCAATTCAACGGTCTCCGCGGTCAGCGCGGGAGAGGCCGGCATAATCGACAGCGTTTTCCATAGCCGCTGGGCGGAGAGGGCAGGAGAGTATGTGCTCGATGGCCAAGGCAGACTTCGTCAAACCCAAGCCCCCACGCGCAATGACGTGGATGTGGCGCCGCCGGGGCAGACGGCGAGCGCATCGCGCTCCATCGATCATAGTCAATTTGACTTCGCATCGGCTAACAACGGACTTCCCGGCGACGCTGAATGCGGGCCATCACCCCTCAATTCGGAAGAGATCGCACGGCTCGTGGCGCAGGCTGCATCCAGGTATGGCGTCGATCGCGATTTCGCACTTGCAGTCGCGATGTCTGAAAGCCGCCTCGACCACAGCCGGAACTCTCCAAAAGGGGCGCGTGGCCCGATGCAATTGATGCCGTCGACGGCAGCCCATTTCGGCGTCAGCGACATCTGTGATCCGGCCGAAAACATCGACGGCGGCGTGCGGCTGCTGCGGGATCTGTTTGCCACCTATCGCAACCCGCTGATCGTTGCCGCCGCCTACAACGCCGGCGAGGCGAGAATCCTTCAATATGACGGCGTGCCACCCTTCCCGGAGACGGTCCGGTTCGTCGCCGACGTCATCAATCGGCAGCTGAAGCTGCCGCCGCTCAGGCGGCAGGCCGGCAGCGGCATAGCAGCTGATCCTGCCGACACCGGCAAGGCGCCTCCTCTCATCGGAGCGAACTCTAAAGGCAAGCCGCGGCAGTGGGTCGGCGGCGTCCTGCAATTTTGACGGAGGAAGACATGAAGCGAGCCCTCTCGAACGCTCGACGGACACGGGCATTTCGAATTGCAGGCACCGCCCTGGTCCTTGGCGTATCGCTGTGCGCCATTGCCGAGCCGGCGTTGGCGCAGACCTCCGGCGCATTTGCACCGCTCGAAACCGCGGTGCAAATGATCGTCGATTTCATAACCGGCCCATTCGGACGGCTGCTCGCCATCATCGCCGTCATCGGGCTTGGCTTTCTGGCCTTCGCCGGACGCCTCTCCTGGTTCACCGCGGGCGCCGTGGTGATCGGCATCGGGCTGGTGTTCGGCGCGCCGGCGATCGTCGACCAGATGATATCGGCTGTCGGCAACTGAGCCATGAGCGATCATTCTGACGACAGGCCGCAACTGACACCGCTGGTCATCGGGCTCACCCGGCCGCCGATGATGTGGGGAGTCCCGCTCAGCGCCTTCTACCTCATCCTCGGCATCACGCTCATCGCGTTCCTGGTGACCAGCAGTTTCTGGGCAGCCGCAATCGCGCCTGTCACCTATCTCGCCCTGTTCGCGCTCTGCAGCCGTGACGTGCGCATCCTCGATCTGGTCCAGACCGCGGGGCGCCGCACACCGCGCACGCCAAACAGGACCTTTTGGCAAACCAATTCCTACGGGCCCTGATCATGCTCAACATTGTCGCCGAAGAACTGGGCTTCGGACGCCAACGGCGCCGCGACAGACCAATGGCCAGTCACGTGCCCTACATGCGCCACCTCGCCAACACGGTGATCGGTCTAGAAAGCGGGGCGCTGCTCAGCGTCATCAAGCTCGATGGCTTGTTCTTCCAGACCGAGGACCAGGCCGAACTCAACATGCGGGCCAGCGTGCAGAACACCATGATCCGGGCCCTAGGCTCGAGCAGGTTTTCGCTGTGGTCGACCGTCATTCGCAGGCAAGTCATTCCAGAGATCGGCGGTTCTTTCTCGGATCCGTTCTGCGCTCTCCTGAACACACGCTACATGGCCGAGCTCAAGCAGCGCCGCATGTTCACAAACGAGCTGTACCTCACCATCGTTCGCTCCCGCATGCGTGGTGCGCTGGGCGTAGCCGATAGCCTTTCTGCCGTGTTCAGCCGGACGCGTGACAGGGACAGCCAGAAACAGCAGGTGCTCGAGCGCATCAACGAGTTGGAGGAAATTGTCTCCACTGTCGCACGCGACCTGCAGAAATATGGAGCCCGGCCGCTTGGCATCGTCTACCGCGACGGCCAGCCCTATTCGGAGCCGTGCGGGTTCTTCAACACGCTTCTGACCTGCGGGACGTCTGCCCCCATGCGGCTGCCGCGCATGGCGATCCGCAACTATATCGGCACCTCGCGGCTGCACTTTTCCAAAAGGACGCTGCAGGCGCAGGGTCCGACGACGGCTGACCACCGCTTCGGCGCCATGCTCTCGATCAAGGAATACCCGCCTTTTTCAGGACCGGGCATGCTAGACGGGCTGCTGCAGCTCAATCACGAATTCATCCTGACGCAATCTTTCACCATCGCCGACAAGCCGATCGCGCAAGAACGGATCGCAAGATTGCAGCGGCAGATCCAGGCGTCCGACGAAGCCGGCAGCACGGTCGAGACCGACATCGATTTTGCCTTCAACAGCCTCGTCAACCAGGAGGCCGTGTTCGGCTATCATCATTTCAGCCTCCTGTGTCTGGCGCACGACCTTGCCGGCGTCGACAAATCCGTCTCGGAACTCGGCGCCTGCCTCACCGACATGAACATCAACTGGCTGCGCGAAGACCTCAATATAGAGGCCTCATTCTGGGCGCAGCTGCCAGGCAACCACAGCTACATCGCCCGTTCTTCCATGCTGTCGAGCGCGAATTTCGCCGGCTTTTCGTCGATGCACAATTTCGCCACCGGCACGGCCACGGGAAATCACTGGGGCTTGCCGGTCGCGCTGCTTGAGACGACCTCGCAGACACCCTACTGGTTCAACTTCCACCAGCGCGACATCGGCCACTTCCTGGTCACCGGGCCGACCGGATCCGGCAAGACCGTGGTGCTGAGCTTCCTGCTCGCGCAGGCGCTTCGCATCTCGCCAGAGCCGCGTGCGGTCTTCTTCGACAAGGATCGCGGCGCCGAGATCTTCATTCGCGCCGTCGGTGGAACCTATGAAGTGCTGGAGCCCGGCGTCGCCACCGGCTTCAATCCGCTGCAGATGGACAATACGCCGGCCAACCGCGAATTCCTGCTGCGGCTGGTCAAGGCGATGCTGCAACCCGCCGACGGCCGCGGCTTCTCGCAGGAGGAAGAGCATACGCTGGAAGGCGCGATCGCGCGCATTTGCCAGGTGCCGGCGCAGCAGCGCACCTTCGCCAACCTCTCGGCTCTGCTGATGGGGCGATCGCGCTCCGACGCCAACGACCTCCAATCACGCCTCAGGCCATGGTTCGAGGGGGAGAGGGCCTGGTTGTTCAATGCGCCGCGCGATGTCCTGTCCTTCTCCGGCAGCCGCATCTTCGGTTTCGATATGACGCATGTGTTGGACAATGCCGAGGTGCGCACGCCTGCACTGATGTACCTTTACCACCGCCTCGATGAGCTGCTCACCGGCAATCCCGTCCTGATCTTCATGGACGAGGGCTGGAAGCTTCTGCAGGACAAGACCTTCTCCGGCTATATCGTCGACAAGATGAAGACGATCCGCAAGCTGAACGGGATCGTCGGGTTCGGCACGCAGTCGGCGGCCGACATCGCCAAGGCACCACAATCGCACACCCTCATCGAGCAGTCCTCCACCAACCTGCACTTTCCAAATCCGCGCGCCGATGAGGAGAGCTATGTCGGCCGCTTCGGGCTGACGGCCAAGGAGTTCGCCTTTGTCAGGAACACGCCACCGGAGCGGCGGACGTTCCTGATCAAGCACGGCAACGATTCCGTCATTGCCCGACTTGATCTCTCGACCATGCCTGACATCCTCAAAGTGCTGTCGGGCCGCAAGGAAACGATCGAGGCATGCGCAGCCCTGCGGGCGCGACTGGGTGATGATCCGGCACTCTGGCTGGCGGAATTCTGCGGTTGGAGGCAATCGACATGATCCGGCGTCTCCCCCTGCTTTTGCTGCTTCTTGCCTCGCCCTCGGCAGCCGATGTGGTGACCATCGACGGCTCGGTGCTCGAAAGGCGAAAGGACCGCAACGGCAATGTCACGGCAATCGAGAAGGCCGATCGCGATCGCTACAGCGTCGATCAAAGCATCACATGCGCTATGTATCGGCCGGGCCGCAAGGACGATCCGGTTGCCGCCGCCAACGTCAACCCAACCATCGCCGGCCTCGTCCGGCGGGTGGCCCGCGAGGAGGGCGTCGACGAGAACCAGTTTCTGGCCCTGGTCTACCAGGAGAGCAGGTTTAACCCCTGTGCAAGATCGAGCGCTGGCGCCATCGGGCTGGCGCAGCTGATGCCGGGAACGGCGGCGGAGCTTGGCGTTGACGCAAACAGCGTCGAGCAGAATCTGCGTGGCGGCGCGCGTTACTTTAAGCAGCAGCTCGAACGCTTCAACGGAAACGCCTCGCTTGCACTGGCCGCATACAATGCAGGTGCCGGCAGCGTCGAAAAGTACGGCGGCATCCCGCCCTTCAGAGAAACGCAGGGCTATGTCGCGGCGATAACGCAAAAGTGGCTGCCGGCCTTTGGCGGCTCGGACAAGTCGGGCATTCCATTGAACTATGGCGGAACGGGTGCCGCCTTCCAGGGCATGCGTACCGCAACGCTGGACGCCATGGGACTGACCAGTGCGGTCGGCGACGGCTCAAACGATGTGGCGTCCTGGTTTGAGCAATTCGGCTCGGCTGCCACCGGCACGGTTCAAGACAGCTGGGAC
This sequence comes from Mesorhizobium sp. BR115XR7A, assembly GCF_020165315.1. Lineage (NCBI taxonomy): Bacteria > Pseudomonadati > Pseudomonadota > Alphaproteobacteria > Hyphomicrobiales > Phyllobacteriaceae > Mesorhizobium > Mesorhizobium sp. BR115XR7A. The sequence continues at coordinate 485,902 of NZ_JAIUHW010000002.1, read as the reverse complement.
AAGAATTCAGGCGCCCGCAACGCCAATGTCGAAATGCTCAACCGGCTGATCCAACTGGGCGCCAGTTTCGCAGACCTGGTCAACTCGAGCAACGCGGTGACGCTGAGCGACCTTTCAGGCGCCAGCCGTTCGGGTGGCCGTCCGAAGCCCGACGACCAGCCGCCGACAGGCGGATTTTGCGATGCGCGCGTCGGTCTGGTCTGGAGCCGGCAAGCGCAAGCCTGCGTCCACGAGCTCGAGCAAGAGGTCGAGCTGTTCTTCAACCCGCAACAAGGAGGTCTCCAATGAAACGTGCTCTTGTGCTGGTCGCCGCGACCGTAATGGTCACCTCGGCCAAAGCCGACATTCCGGTGATCGACAGGACGAACTATGCCGTCGCCAAGGACACCGCCGACAAGGCCGCGAGAATCCTGGACACCAACAGGGATATTCTGACCACCGTCGAAAAGACCCTGCAGGCAGTTACCGGCAATCGCGGCAGCGACGTCGGCTCGCTCAAGGACTTGGCGATCGGCAATGGTTTCAGCGTCTCCTCGGTGCCTTCCTTCGACAGCGTGCTTCAAAATGGCGTTCCGGATTTTGGCTCCATGGGTCCGGAGATCGCCAAGGCCGCGACGACCTTCATCAACGGCATGCAACTGGTGAAATCGCTTTCTGGCAAACAGCAAAGTTCTCTGGCGAGCGACAAATCGTACGAGGAGATGGTCAAGACGGTGCTCGGCGTGTCGGCTCTGATCACTGGCTCGCGACAGGCTGTCGCAACGCGGCGTGCCGCGCTTGAGCGAGCCGGGCAGGGGATCGGCCAGGCTCAGGACATCAAAGGCTCGATTGACCAGAACACACAATTGCAGGTGCAGACCGGACTGACCCTGAACGAGATGATCGGCGTCATGAACGGTGCCGTCCAGGCGCTGCAGGCGGAGAACCAGCGCAGGTTGACTGATATTTCAAACACCAAGAAGGCGCTGACCTACGAATGACACGAGGCCGGCACGAACCGATCGCGCTTAGCGTCGTGGCGCTGCTGCTTGCCGGGTGCGCCACGCCCAAGGAAAAATCCGCGCCCTGCAAACGGCCGGCCGCCGTGATGAGCTACGCGGCACAAGCCACCCACCTTGAGTGCGGGCCGATGCGGCCGGTCAACCCCGACAGAGCGGCGGCATGGGCAATGATCGGCGGCGATTTTCCCTCTCGAACGGAATAGGGCTGACGTGGATAATTTCATCGGCGAACTGCTGCAGCGCATCGATGCTTCGGGCGAGAATTTCTCCGAGCGTGCGTTCGAGGTTCTGAGCAGGGACATCGAGCCACTGCTTCGGCTGCTGTTCATGCTGGTCGTGCTCTTCTACGGAGTGCAATTGGTGCTGGGAACGTCGAGGCTCAGCGCTGCCGAGATCGTGGGCCGCGTCGCCCGCGTCATGGTGATCCTCGTCCTGGTCAGCACCTGGTCGCACTTCAAGGCTCTCGTCTATGCCTGGATCACAAAAGTCCCGGAGGCGGCGGGGCGGGCAATACTGGCCGCATCGGGCACAGGGGTGACGGAACCCAGCAACGGCCTCTCGGAGATCTGGCAGACCGCCAATCTGGCAGCGTCCACATTTGCCGAGCAGGCCGGCTATTTCTCCGTGCTGCCGGCCTTGATCGGCATGATCATCATGGCCTTTGCCGGGCTGTTCGTCTCCGTGGCGCTGGGCATCCTGGTCCTGGCCAAGGTGATCCTGTGGGTTCTGCTTGGCACCGCGCCGATCTTCATCGCCTGCATGTTCTTTGATGTGACGCGCAACTACGCGATGGGATGGTTGAACCAGTCGCTGCTCTACGCACTGATCCCGTTGTTCGTCTACGTGATCGCCGCCTTCCTGATCGCGGCGATGGCGCCGGAACTGACCAAGATCAACCAGATCTCGGGCAATCGCGAGCTGAAGCTCAGCGACCTTGCAGCCTTCGTGATGTTGTGCCTGGCCGGCAGTTTCGTTCTGTTGCAGATCCAGTCGCTGGCGCAAGGCATTGTCGGCGGGCTCGCGATGCCGGTTGGTCAGCGTTCGCGAGCCGTTACCGGCCGCGGCGTCCTTTCGGGGCGCGCCGCTGTTGCCGGCTCGGCCACACAGATGCAGGCCGCTATCAATCGTGTGCAGGCCCGATTGCGCAGCCCTCAAACGCCGTCGCGCGAGGCCATGCAGCGCGCCATCACCGCCAATGCACAGACGCGGTAACACCAAAACGCAACAGAATTGTCCTCCAACGCTCCGCAACGTCCAATGGCAGAACCCCTCGACGAAAAGCTGAGATCCTACTTCCAGGACGGTGACGTCTGGGAGCACGAGATCTTCAAGCGCGCCATGCGCTCCAGCCGCATCGCCTGGTTTTTCACGCTGCTATTTGCCTCGATCGCGGCCCTTGCCCTGTTGGCGCTGGTGCTGATGGTGCCGCTGAAGAGCTTCGAGCCCTATGTGGTCGAGGTCGACAGGAACACCGGCTATATCGAGGTCAAGTCGGGATTGACGAGGACCTCTGATCTCACCGGTCAGGAGGCTGTCACCCAGGCCAATGTCGTTCGCTACATCCGCAACCGCGAGGGATATGATCCTTTTGCCATCGACGAATATTTCGGGATCGCGGCGCTTTTGTCGACCGACGAGGCGGCCCGCGACCTGCAGATGCAGTTCAGCGCCGCCAACGCGCAAAATCCGGCGAAGATCTATGGCCGGCTGAAGCGGGTGCTTGTCGATATCAAGTCCGTCACCTTCCCAAACGCCAGTACGGCGATCGTGCGCTTCTCGACCACAGAAAAGAGCGAGACGGAAGCCATTCACAGGCATTGGATCTCGGTGGTGAGATTCCGCTACACCGAGAGCCCGCTCAAGAACGAATGGCGCTTCGAAAATCCGCTCGGCTTCCAGGTCTACAGCTACCGCCGCGACCAGGAAACGGTGACACCGGGCGGTTCCGAATGATGGCACGCGGTCTGGTCGTGGTCGCTTATCTGATCCTCTTCGAGTTCACCGCTGTGGCCTTCGGCGCGCAGACGCCGAAGGCCGGTCGCCTGGACGCGCGCATCACCAGCGTCATCTATCAGGAGAACAACGTCGTCCAAGTGCATGCAAGCTATGGTGTATCGACGATGATCGTCTTCGACGAGGAGGAGAAATTTCAGACCATATCGCTCGGCGACAGCGAAAGTTGGCAGGTCGTTCCTGCTGAGCAGGGCAACATCCTTTTCGTCAAGCCGATCGCCAGGAACGTGACGACGAACATGAACGTCGTGACCAGCAGGCGCATTTACTTTCTGGAGCTGAAGGATAGTGCTCCCGCAGGAGGCCGACAGGTGTTCGGCATTCGTTTCGCTTATCCGGAGAAGGACCGCGACGCGGCGCTGAGGAGCGAAGCTGAGCAGCGCGCGGCCTGGCCCAACATCGCCGCGATCGACAAGGCCAATGTCAACATCGACTATTCATTTTCCGGCGATGCGGGTCTGAAGCCGGCGTTAGTGTTCGATGACGGCACAAAGACTTTCTTCCGTTTCGGCCGGCGTGCCGCGGCGATCTTCGCCGTCAATTCCGATTTCTCGGAGACGCTGAGGAACTTCCGCAAGGAAGGCGAGTACATCGTCGTCGACGGTGTCGCCGCCCAATACACGTTGCGCGACGGCAATCAGTGGCTGTGCATCTTCAATCTTCGAAAGCCCGATTTCGGCGCGCCCGATGCCGACGCGCTGGCGCCAGTGCGAGACGACATGGCAACGGTCCGCAGGAGGAGCGGAAATTGATCCAGCGAAGTCCCGAACTGGAGGCTTTGGCCGGCAATGACGACCCCGCTGTTGCGGACGGGTCCGTACGTCGCAAGCAGCTTGCCGGTGGTGCCGTCCTGATCCTGTTGGGGCTTGTGGCGGGCTATTTTACCTTGGCTGGGCGTCAACCGTTGCAAGGCCACGTGCCAGCCGGTGACGAGGAGTTCTCGACCACCAGTTTTCGGCCGCCTTCGTTCATGCGTGAGCGAGAACAGCCGGCGAAGCCCACCGCGCCCGAAGTGATCGAATTGCCGCCACCGCCACCACCGCCGCCAGTGCCGAGTCCCAATGTCACGCCTTTCGATGTGCCACCTCCCGCAGCGCCTCTATCCGCTCCCGACGCCCCGGCAGCCCCAGGCGATGAGTTTCCCAAACGCTTTCGTTCCAAGATGATCGTCTTCGACGAAAAGGGGGCGACCAGCGACGAGCAAGGCGCCTCGGCCGGCGATGCGCAACCGCGCGCCGTTGCCGGCGAAGACCGTAACAGCAAGTTTCTCGCTGCAGCGGCCAACATCGGCGATCGCTCGGCACGGGCCAGGAAGATCGCCCGGGTCGATGCACTGATTGCGGAAGGCACGCTCCTTCCCGGCATTCTCGAGACCGCGGTTGTCAGCGACCTTCCCGGTCAGATCCGCGCCATCGTCGCCGAGGACGTCTATTCATTCGACGGCCGTCGTGTACTGATCCCGACAGGCACGCGGCTGATCGGTGAATACCAGTCCGAAATCACCCGCGGCCAGAAGCGCATCTTCGTGATCTGGACACGATTGCTTCGCGATGACGGTGTCAGCGTCCGCTTGAACTCGATCGGCGCCGACAGTCTTGGCCGCTCCGGGCTTACCGGCCGGGTCGACACCAAGTTTCGGGAGCGCTTCGGCGCGGCCATCCTGCTTTCGATCGTCGGCGGCGGCGCCAGTTACCTGACCGGCTACGGCAGCCAGACCGCGACAGGCAGCGACGAGGCAAGGCGCGCTGAGGATAACGCACGCTCGACGATTGCTCAGACGTTCTCGGACATGGCCAACCAGGCGCTTGGCGAGAGCCTGAAAATCCCGCCGACGATCAGCGTGCCGCAAGGCGAGCGGATCTTCGTCTTCGTGCGCCAGGACCTCGACTTTTCCGCTGTCTACGACGATCCGGTTTCAGAGGCATTGGAGGAAATTCGTCATGAGCGCGGCTTCGATCGAGCCTGGCAACAATGACCGGCACTATTTCCTTCACCGGTCTCTCGAACCGCTCAGGCCGCTGCTGACAGATCCACAGATTGTCGAGATCTCGATCAACAAACCTGGCCATGTCTATGTCGAGCGCCTTGGTGCCGGTCACATGGAATACCATCACATTCCAAAGCTGACAGCCTCCGAAATCGTCCATATGGGCGAACGGGTCGCGGCCGCCACCAATCAGTTCATTGGTCCCGCAAACCCGATCCTCAGCGCAGCCCTTCCAACTGGGGAGCGCATACAATTCGTGCTGCCGCCGGCAGCGCCCGAGGGGGGCGCGGTTTCGATCCGAAAGCGAGTCGTTGGCGAGTTCACGCTTGAGGATTATCGCGACGCTGGCGCCTTCAATAAGGTATCCGTTGCCATCAGCGGCATGAACGATGCCGATCGCGGCTTGACGGAGCTTTTGCGGAGGGACGACGCCTATGGCTTTGTCCGTAGCGCCATTTTCAGCCGCGTCTCCATGCTAATCAGTGGTGGCACCTCAAGCGGCAAGACCACATTCATGAACGCCTGCCTCAAGGCCGTCCACGAGGGCGAACGCCTGATCACGCTGGAAGATACTCGCGAGCTGTTTCCTCCCCAGCGCAACACCGTGCACCTGCTTTCATCCAAAGGCGACCAAGGCACGGCGAGTGTGACGATCCAGAACCTGCTCGAGGCCTCGTTGCGCATGCGCCCGGACCGGCTGTTCGTGGGCGAAGTGAGAGGAGGTGAGGCGTTCTCGTTCCTGCGTGCGGTCAACACGGGCCATCCAGGCTCGATGTCGACAGTCCACGCCGACACGCCTCGCGGCGCTTATGAGCAGCTCGCCATGATGGTGATGCAATCGGGTCTGTCGGCAGCTTACTCGAAAGCCGACCTTATTTCCTACATTCGCAGCGTCATTCCGATCGTTGTCCAGCTGAGGCGCGAGGGCGGACGTCGTGGCGTGTCAGAGATCTATTTCTCAAGAATGGATCGATCATGACCGGCACGTTCCGCATCGCCTATCTCGTTTTCTGCCTCGCGATTGGTTTTGTCGTCTGGCTGCTCGCCTACGGGGTGGTGCTACAGTTGTTGTATGGCGACGGCCGCATCTTGCAGGTCACCGCGACAACCAATCCGTTCGCAGCGCTCCAGCAGCTTGCCCGTTACCCTCACAACGCCGTGTTGCAGCGGACCAGTCTGGGGGCAGCCGCCGTGTCGGTCCTCATCGCCGGTGCGATCGCCTCTCTCGGTTTGAAGCGTGCTTCCGAACCGCTTGGCAATGCTCGTTTCCAAAATACGACCTCGCTGCGGCATGGCAGATGGTTCCGGCGCCACGGACACATTCTGGGGCGTTACGGGCGCCATGTCCTTCGCGTCCAAGACGAGCGCCATCACCTGGTCATCGGTCCGACGCGCTCGGGCAAGGGGACCTCCTACGTCATCCCGAACGCACTCACTCATCAAGGGTCGATGATCGTTACCGACCTGAAAGGCGAAATCTTCCGCTCAACGGCCGGGTATCGCAAGGCAACCGGAAACCAGGTCTTCCTGTTCGCGCCGGGCAGCGAAAGAACACATCGTTACAATCCGCTCGACTTCATCAGGCCCGACCGGGGCGATCGCACAACGGACATTCTGAACATAGCAAGCATTCTCGTCCCCGAGAGTGCCGATTCCGAGAACGCGATCTGGCAGGCCACCGCGCAGCTGGTGCTGGCTGGGGCTATCAGCTACGTGAACGAGAGCGACTCCTATCGCGGCCGCCGCAATCTTGGCGAGGTGATTTCATTCTTCAACAGCGGCGTCGATCTGCAGGCCCTGATGAGCCTCATCAAAGAAAAGGAGCCGAACCTGTCGCGCTTTACGCTCGAAAGCTTCAACGCCTATATCGCGCTGTCGGAGCGCGCCGCTGCGTCCGCGCTGCTCGACGTGCAGAAGGCCCTGCGTCCCTTTCGCAACGAGCGCGTGGTCGCAGCCACCGAGGTCACCGACATGGATCTTCGTGCGCTGAAGCATCGACCGATCTCGATATACCTGGCGCCCAACATCACCGACGTGGCGATGCTGAAACCGCTGCTATCGCTTTTTGTCCAACAGTCGCTGGACACGCTGCTGCTCACCCAGGACCAGAATTCGCTGCCCATCTACTTCCTGCTGGACGAGTTTCGGCAGCTGAGAAAAGTCTCCGAGATCACCAGCAAACTGCCCTATGTGGCCGGCTACAACATAAAAATGGCCTTCATCATCCAAGACCTCAAAAACTTGGATGAGATCTACGGCGAAACCGCCCGCCATTCGCTTATGGGCAATTGCGGATATCAGCTAGTGCTTGGCGCAAACGACCAGGTCACGGCCGAGAGCGTTTCAAGGGGACTGGGCAAGAAGACAGTGCGTTACAGGACGGAGTCGAGAACGATCGAACTGATGGGGCTGCATCGCCGCACCAAAGTCGAACAGGTGCGCGAACGCGATCTGATGATGCCTCAGGAGGTCAGGCAAATGCCCGCCAACAAGATGGTCATCCTCGTAGAAGGGCAGGCGCCTGTTTTGGCAGACAAGTTGCGCTTTTTTGCGACTTCTCCATTCAAGGCAATGGAGCGGTTCTCGCGATCCAATACCCCCGATGTACCAGCGACGGAGCTGCTGCCGCGGGCTGCGATACCCGCGCTCACAGACGCCTATTCCCAGTCGGGCGCGTCCGAAGATCGCCGCATTGCAGCATTCGGCACAGCTCATCCGCCTACGCCTCCCTCCGGAGCTGCGATAGAGGCGCGCTTTGTTGCTGCAGCTCGAAAACTGAAACAACTGACCACCACGGTATCCGAGAGATCCAGCGGCAAGGCAAAGCGGAATTGGTCCGCGATTTTTGATGAGATCGTGCCTGACGATCCGACCGGGCAGGAAGACGATGCATGCAGTCAGGGCCCGTCAACTTTCGGCACGAGCTAACTTGTTATCCATCCGGGGTGGTTCTTGTCCTACTCAGGACACCGCCTCTTCAAACGCCCTCAGCCGCGGTAGGGCGGCGGCACTGACGCTGGCGTGGATCGCTTCGGGAAAGTCACGAGGAAGGAGTTCAGTTACCCGGGTGAAGGCGCGTTCGCCACGTTCTGCGATATGCGCCATGGCCCCATTCACCACGCTGTCCGGCAGTTTGACCGCGGCGGCGGTCTGAAGGAAATGCCGCGGGTGAATTTGGTCTATCCGGTAGTTACGGTTCGTTCCCACTGCCATTGCCAGCTTCATCTGCTTGCGCGTGATCTGGTTCAAGTCGAGGCTCGGCTGAGCGGTTAGGATGTCGTAGAGCGGGGTCAGTTGGTAGCCGCCACCGGGCGCCAGAAACACGCTGAAATTCTTTGCGTGGCCGTCAGTCGCGCCTAGGATCCAGAACAACATCTGGGCGGCGAGGAAGGTCTTCTGGTCTTCTGCCGGCGTATCACTGCCTTTGAGGAGATTGAGGATTGCCGCCATGCCTGGCCCGCCCTCGTGTTGGTACTTGAGGGTCGGCGGCACAGAGAGGGCTTGGCAGCAGTCTTCCTGTGGAAGGCGGATGAGGCGTCCGCTCTCGGTCCAGCGTCGATCGAAGCGTTCGATGGCCAGCGCCTTGGTCTTGCCGAAGGTGGCAATGCGCGCCGTGTTGACGGGCAGGCCAAACGCTTCGGCCAGCGCCAGGCAGTAAAACTCGTTCTCGACGCTGTTGGTGAGGTCGATGCCGTTAGGCAGCGTGCCGATCTGCGTCTTGAAGATGTGTGTGGTGGGGGTGGTGCCGTGCGGTTTGAGCCACCGTCCGTCATGCCGGAGCAGGGCCGTCTTCTCCTGAGCGCCGGCGACAGAGATGCGGAAGTCATCATCGCGGCTCAAGCCGAGCGGAGCCTGTGCCAGGTTCTTGAGGAGTTTCTCAATCTCACCGTCATCGACGGCTTCGCCGCTGATAGCTTCGATATCTGGTAAGTCATCGTCTCCGGCAATGAATTGCAGTGCGCCCACGCAGTCGCGGCCAATCCGCGCCAGCAGGCTGTAGGCGTCTATACCCCGCGCGCCGACTTTCTCGGCCACACGGCGGCGCAGCGCGTCCGAGTCAGGCAGCAGATTTTCGAAAACGGCGTTGACGGGTTCACCCCGGTAGGCATCTTCGCGCAAAGGCAGGGAGAGGGAGACCGGAAACGCGCCCCGCCGCGCAAGCCAGTGATCCTCGTAGCGGAAGCGAACGGCGCCGCTGGACTCTTTGCTGAGCTGGCCGACAAGGCGGTTGTTCAGATAGACCCGCAACGGCACGTGAAGGGGCCGCCGACCCATCAGCTGAGCAGGTCTTCTATTTCAGAGGAGGACCGCTTGGAGCGCGGCGCGACTTGGAACTCCAGGTCGAGGGCTGCCAGCAAAGCCAGCACGCTGTCAAGTCGGGCGGCTGGGTTCCCGCTCTCAATAATGGAAACGGAGGGCTGCCGCATACCGGCACGATCGCCAAGCGCGGCTTGGCTGAGGCCTTTCTGCTTGCGAGCGCGGCGGATGGCATTTCCGATTTGCTCAGGGGTACGGGCGAGGACCATGCTCGAATTATGCGTCAGCTTCTATATTTTGTAAATATGTGTTAGATCGAATATCCTGAACTTATCTGCTAAGTCGGATATACGCAATTATCCAAGGAAGCGCATAACAGATGCTCCCACGGGAACCCCCTTAATGCCTCGGCTGATCGCGTCGCGATATAGACGAGCAAGGCGCATTTGGGGCCGCGGCTCTCGAACCACCAATGGTGAGAGCCATCGATCTGCACGAGCTCGCCCAGACAGTCACGCCGACCGCGCGGCTGATGCAGTTGGCGCTTCCGCTCACGGCGTGAAGTCCAGATTCCGGCTTCCGTCATCCATTTGCGTAGTGTCTCGGTGCTGACGGCAATCTGGTGCCAAGCAGCTTCTCTCGGGCGAGCGTCGGGCCGAAGTCCCGGTAGCGATCGCTTACCAGATCCAATGTGGTGTTGCGGAAATCCTCATCATGGCGTCGATTGCTCGGCCGACCGCGCTTCTTGGACGCCAGCCCGCCGGCGCCGTCCTGGTCATAGGCCTGCAACAGCCGGTGAACCTGACTGCGGCTGAGGTGAAGGAGCTCCGCTGCATGTACGACGCTCAGCCGTCGGTCGCGGATCTTCTGGATGGCTTCGAGACGATGCAGCTCTTTTTGCGACAAGGTGACCAAAGCATGACGGCTCCCGCAATAAGCCCGCCCTCACGCCAGGCTCTGTGAAGTCGCTAGCCTTCCTTTCCAGCTTCATGTTGACCAGCCTCGGAAGCGGGAAGTGTCGCATCTCTAACTGGGGCAACTGTCGCATTACTAAATAGCTGCTAGAACTATTTGCGGCATAACATACATTATGGAACGGAATATTGTCGTTTAGATTCAACCATATAGAGAGTTGAGCTGGCCGCCGCCTGTAAGTCGTGCCCGACTGCCAAGTGAGGGCTGCCAGTATCTTCCTCGATCTCAGTGCTGCTGATGCCGACCTTTTTGGCGTCAGTGAAAAGCTTTTGTGTCAGCTCGGCGACTGAGATGACGCTCCTGCGGCCTTCCAGCTTGCTTTAATCATTGCTAATGCAGCCCCTTGCTGCATTAATCCTCGATCATGCTAATTGGACAGGGAGTAACGATGGCCCAGATGATCCGGTTCGCGATCTTTGCGGTTTCGGCCGCTGTCGCCGGCTTGGCGTGTTTCGCCTTGCATTCCTGCTGGACGTGGACCGCGCCGCTCCTGATCATATCCGTCGGGTCCATGCTTGCCGAACATGCCTTCAACCGGCTGGCCTCGAACGAAGAAAAGCAGCGCGATCTGGAAGATCGCGTGCGCAATCTGCCAATGCAAGCCAATGTAGAACGATCGTGAACCTAGACTTCCTTGTCCCCTTCGCCCCAATGGCACGCCAGTGGGTAGGGGAACATCGACCAGCATTTCATGGGCAAGGCGTCCAGCCCTTACGCGTACCGCGATGAAACAGCGTTCAGGAAGGCCGCCGCGCGCTCCCCGACGGACCCCTATGGCGTGGCTACAGGGCTCAAAGACGGGCGCCCGCCGACGTGACGATGGGCATATCGGTCGCCGAACTTCGCTCGGCAGGGGGGCGCGTGAAACAAATTGGGACTAAAGCTAAAGAGGCTGCAAGATTTGTGACGGCGATGGCCAATGCTCGACGCCTGTTGATCATGCACCTCGTGCTCGACCGCGAATTGCCGGCTGAGGCGCTTCGAGAGCAACTGGGGCTTAGCTCGTCGGCACTGTCACAGCACATGGCCAAGTTACGCGCACTCGGCTTGGTCCGCGTCCGCCGCGACCGTGACAACATAGTTCACTATTCCTGTTGCAATGACTCGGCCCGCAAACTGCTTGCCCTGCTGGACCACGCTTATGGAAGTGGCCCTTCGAAGCAAAACGCAGACTTGGGAATTCCAGATTGAGCCCTTGCGGACCCCGCATGAGGGACTGTTAAAGTCTATGCGGGAATCGACAGGGAAGGAACCGAGTTCACCCATTGGAATACCACCGGGCCTGTGCGGCGGCCTTCGTCAACCAATTGATGATGAGCGGCCCGGCTACCGAGGGGTTGATTTGGGCTTGAAGGTCCCCAACCGGGCCATGCCGGCGATCCCCCCCCGGCAGAAGGATCATGAACTAATATTAGCAATAGCGCAAATACGAAACGGCGCCGGCATCAACGTCGTCAATATCGTAGCCCGATAGGATTCGTTCGCTATCTGGCACCATAGGCTTACCGTGCCCTGGTCGCCCGCGAGATTTACAGGCCGGCTGTCAGACGCCGATCGGCAACCCGTGAGCATGCTTCACCTGGCCCAACGCAAAGCTGGATTCGATCGAGGCCACGCCGTCGAGCCTGGTGAGTTTCTGCTTCAGGAAGGTTTCATATGCCTCTAGATCCTTGACGACGACACGCAGCAAGAAATCCATTTTTCCGGTCATCAAATAACATTCGACGACTTCCGGCCAACGACGGACCGCGCTCGAAAAACCATCGAGCTCTTCCTCCCGTTGTCGCTCAAGCTTGACGGAAGCAAAGGCGCTAACGGGCAATCCAACCTTCACCTGATCAACGATTGCCACGTAGGCTCTGATCACGCCTGATTTTTCGAGCATCCGCACTCGGCGCGCGCAAGGCGATGGAGAGAGCCCGGCGATCTCGCTGAGATCTTCCGTTGTCGCGTGAGCATCCGACTGAAGTGCAGCCAGCAACCTGCGATCGATATCGTCAATCACATCTTTTGGCATAGGTTTTTGTTTCCTGCATAAAAATTAGCTGAGTCCGGCCGAAGCGGCTCTAGCTTATCGCGCTTTTAGCCGCAATCGCCCGCTGGATTTTCCTATCCTCCCTCCTCTCGGTGGAGTTATAAAATGAACGATCCTCAACTCGCGTGCCTCAAGGAACTCGAAAGCAAGGTACTGTGGCTTTCCACATGGATGGTCCACAACGCCAACAACCTTCGGCCGAATGACGACGGGCTCAAAGTTGGAGGGCATCAGGCCTCGTCAGCATCGCTCACCACGCTCATGACTGCGCTATACTTCGCGGTCTTGCATCCAGAAGACAGGGTCGCGGTGAAACCGCATGCAAGTCCGGTCTTTCACGCCATCCAGTATCTCTTCGGCAACCAGACACGGTCGAAACTGGAATCCTTCCGCGCTTATGGAGGTGCGCAGTCCTATCCATCACGGACGAAGGATACGGACGATGTCGACTTCTCGACCGGGTCTGTCGGACTGGGCGTCGCGCAAACCCTGTTTTCCTCATTGGTGCAGGATTACCTTCGAGCAAAAGGCATGGCCAAGGACCGTCCGGAAGGCCGCATGGTCGCGCTTATTGGCGACGCCGAGATGGATGAGGGTAACATTTTTGAGGCTCTTCTCGAGGGTTGGAAACACGGTCTGCGCAACACGTGGTGGATCGTTGATTATAATCGCCAAAGCTTGGACGCGGTCGTAAGGGAGGGCTTGTGGGAGCGCTTCGTCTCTCTGTTTCGCGATTTCGGCTGGGAGGTGGTAATCCTCAAATACGGCTCCCTGCTCGAGCAAGCCTTCGAGGAGCCTGGGGGCGAGGCTTTACGCGCCTGGATCGACAATTGTCCCAACCAGCTCTATTCGGCTCTGGCTTATCAAGGTGGGGCAGCGTGGCGCAGACGCCTGCTCGATGAGATCGGTGACCAGGGTCAAATCTCCCGGTTGATTGAAAAGCGTTCGGACGAAGACCTTGCGTGCTTAATGACAAACCTTGGCGGTCATGATCTGCCCCTGTTGTTGAGGACCTTCGAAGAGGCCCGCAAGCATGACCGGCCGATCTGCTTTCTCGCCTACACGATCAAGGGATTCGGCCTGCCGCTGGCGGGCCACAAGGACAATCATGCAGGTTTGATGACCACCGCGCAGACCGAAGACCTGCGCGCTCGTCTTCGGATTCGGCCGGGCTGCGAATGGGAATTGTTTGAAGGTCTTCAGCTCCCTGCCGCTGAGCTGGCTGCTTTCCTCAAGGAAGCTCCATTCAATGCCCGGCGCCGTGGCCGCCACCGGGCACCGAAAATCGCTGTCCCTGAGGCGTTTGCCATAGAGGTGCAATCTCCTGTCTCCACACAGCACGGCTTCGGAATTCTCATCCACGAGGTCGCCAAGACGGAGACTGATCTGGCGAGACGGATCGTCACAACGTCGCCGGACGTCACCGTCTCAACCAATCTCGGCGCATGGGTCAATCGTCGGGGGCTCTTTGCCCGGGAAGAGAAGGCGGATCTATTCAAGAAGGAGCGGATCCCGTCGACCTTCAACTGGCAATTCTCGCCCAAAGGCCAGCATATCGAACTCGGCATCGCCGAGATGAACTTGTTTATAAACCTCTCGGCTCTGGGGCTTTCCCATTCGACATTTGGCGAGCGGCTTTTGCCGATAGGGACCCTTTATGACCCGTTCATCGAACGTGGGCTCGATGCGCTGAACTACGCCTGCTACCAAGATGCGCGCTTCATTGTCGTTGCCACCCCTTCCGGGATCAGTTTGGCGCCTGAAGGCGGCGCCCATCAATCGATAGCAACTCCACTTATCGGCATGGCTCAGGATGGGCTCGCCAGCTTTGAGCCAGCCTTCGTCGACGAGCTTGCAACCATTCTGCGATTTTCATTTGACTACATCCAGCGCGATGGAGACACCCAGCCCGATCCCGTGACCTGGCTCAGGGATGCCACTGGAGGCTCGGTATATCTCAGACTGTCGACTCGGCCAATTGAACAACCCAAACGCGTCATTGATCAGACGTTGGCTGAAGACATCCTCAATGGAGGCTATTGGATGCGAAAGCCAGGGCCAAATGCCCAGATTGTGATCGCCTATACGGGAGCGGTTGCACCCGAAGCCATTGATGCGATTGGGTTGATCGCAGAGGATCGCCGCGATGTGGGCCTTTTGGCGGTAACGTCTGCAGATCGCCTGAATGCGGGATGGACGGCCGCGCAGCGCGCCAGGGAGCACGGCGTCGCCCATGCACAAAGCCCTGTTGAGCGGCTGCTTGCCAGCGTCCCCTCACATTGTGGGCTCATCACCGTGCTTGACGGCCATCCCGCCACGCTTGCTTGGCTCGGATCCGTCGAGGGTCACAAGACCCGTTCACTGGGCGTGGAGCATTTCGGCCAGTCGGGCACCATCGCGGACCTTTATCGGCACCATGGAATTGACGCGCAAAGCATCGCGCGAGCCGCACAGTCGCTTTCACCTGGAAGGCCAATCCGACACTTACGAGCGGCCGTCTAACATCTCGGCTCTACAAGGCGCGAAGGTGTATTGGTCTAGCGCTCGCGCTCGTTGCGGTCACGCGGGTGCCTCTCTTCGATTTCCTGCTCCAATCCTGGCGTACGCTGCGCGGATTGCTGGTGTGGATCCTGTCGTGGCGAACTCGGCTCCGGCAGCCCTCTTTGTTGACCCGCTATTTTCCTGGGCAATCCCGTCCTTTCACCCGCACGTAGATCGCGGGGATCAAGAGCTTGATGGGCGCTGCGCAGCCGATCCTCCTGGGCAACCTCCCGGCTGCGGACCACAGGCGCATTCCCTGAAATCGGCTCGTGCTTTGAGTTCGATGTGGTTTGAGGGGCTCGAGATCCGCTCTCAAACAACTGCGAAAGCTCGCCACTGCGAACTGGGGTGTTGTGGTCAGCTTCGCTGGCGGCAAGCTGTTGTTCCGAAATGCGGAGGTTTTCCCGCCGGACGGTCATCACTTCGCGCGCGGCTTCAACGACTTCGTTGAATTGTTTGCGCTCCCATGGCTCGATTGAGCGCTCAATGTCCGCCAGAATAGTCCCTATCCGCTTTTCGTATGCCTCGAACTCAGGACGTGTCATAGCAAGCATGGCAGCTTCCTCGCCTCCAAAAAGTTCCCGGGCCAAAACGGCTTTGGGGTCGTCCCCGTCCGGTGTTTGCCGAGAGAATTCATTCTCAGTCGCGATGTGGGTGAAACGTGACGCGGCCCGGATTCGTTCGAGCTGATCTGCGGCGAACTCGGCCACCTTCTTATCTTGGCTATCGCGCGCAATTGCGCTCCATGCCTGACCAACTTCCGTCACGTATTTGGTACTGCGGATGGACCTCGCCGCGTGACGGAGATTGGAACGTTTGGCTGCATAGCGTGCCTGTGCCGGCTGGCTGGTGCCCTCATGCTCGCTCCTGCCGACATAGCTGACAGGACGCACCTGAGTACGAGCATAGGCCGGCGCACTTGCAAACTCGCGGCGGTCGGTCAGCTCCATGCGGATTCCGTGCTCCCGGGCCTTCTCAGCCATCAGTGAGCGCCATTCCCGAAACTCCCGCGGGCTCGTCTCGATGCGTTCTCCTGTCTCCGCACGCATGGTGACGATCGCGTGGGCGTGGACATGGGGCCGCTTGCCACCCTGCCCTGCCACTTTTGGATCGTCAGACGGATCGTGCATGGCATAAACATACCGATGCCCGGGGAATTGATCGCCAAGGAACTCCCGCACGGCATCTCGAAATGCAGCTTGATCGGTGCCCGCGCGCGCCGAGGCGACCAGATGCATGATGTCGCGTCCTGTGCGGCTTTGCATCTGCTTGCGCCAGTCTTTCTGGACGAGATCGCCGGCTTGTTTGACAGTCTCGATATGGCTGTCCGTATCATCACGGACCCGCCCTTCGAAGCGCTCCACCATTTGGCGAATCCGGCTCGTTGCGAAGGCAACGCCATTGCCGTGACCGTGGAACAGAACCCGTGCCTGGACGTCGCTGCCGATCTTGCTCCTGTTCAACCGCTCTTGGGCGATTGCCGCGGCCTTCGCGTCGCCGGTCAGGCGCTCGCCATCCGGCCCGCGCAGGAGCAGGACCCCCTGCACCCGCAAACGCTCGCCGTCCGCTTGCTCGATTGCATAAACGAACCGGCGCTCGCCGAAGGCGGCGCGCAGGACGTGGCGAACGATTTGGTCATGCTCGCGATCGCTTGCCTTTAAGTTCACCGTCACCTGGAACAGACCTACGTCCCGGCTCGAGGCACGATTATCAAAAAGATGCTCCCATTCGGTGCGAAGTTGCAGCAGGCCCGCCTTGCCGATGATCTGCTCGCCCTTGTCGGTTTCTACGGCCAGTTCGCCATTCCGGGAGACGTAGCTCACCATCGCACCCATACGCGGTCCACGACCATAGGACGTGAGCTTGACCACCGCAGGCTGGCTCCCTTGAGCCACGGCTGTGAACCGTTGACGCATCGATCGGTTCGGCGCGACAGCTCCGGTGCGACAGGAACGCGCGCTGGCATTGTGGCCGGCGCGCGCCCTGTCCCCTCGCTTTACCGTTTCGTCTGGTGCCAACGCCACCCCGCCCCTTCGCCGCCAGTCACATTCATGCGCGTCGCGCCCCCGCTGCATTTCATGAAGCAGCGCTGCGCGACGCCGTTCCCACTCCCGTTCGAAAGCCCCCAGGAAAAATTCCATTAGCCAGCCCCCGAGCGCCGCGCCGCGCCGGCGCGTTTCGTCATCTGGGACAGCTCTGCAGCGACCGTCAATGAAATTGCGCGGGCATCATCGGCAGCTGCGGCGATATCCGAAACCGTGCTTAACCGCCCCGTGTTGAGCGCGCGTACGGCTTGATTGAGGCCATTGGCAACAGCACTCAGATCCGCGGCGAGGAGTTGTAGGATCGCGCGATCGGCATCATTGAGAAACGGGCGGATGCCCGCACCCTCGCAGGCGAGTGTGCGGATGAAGGCGGACACTGACATGCCGGCGCCATTCGCGGCCGATTTCATGACGGCAAGCTCATCCGGGGCGAACCGGATATGTGCGACCCTCTCCCGCCTCGGCGGCCGTCTTGCGATAGCTGCGCCGGCTCTCGTCATTACGCTTCTGCCTTGTTCGCGGCCGAAGCCGCGGATCGAGGGCCAGTCCCTCGATCGTCAGAAAAAACGTATCACGTTTTTGCGTATCCTGCCAACCGCTTTGACATCGAATTTTCCTGTTTGCCGCAATTGAACTGATTTTTCTTGTAGTTTTGACTATGTTTTTCTATATTGATGGAAATCCATCTGTCCACTGATCCACTTTCGAACAGATCTGGATTCAAGTGGATGTAGGAACACACGTTTATGAGGAGAGCTCGCTCATGCCTGTCGTGATCTCCGCCATCAATGGCAAGGGGGGCGCCGGCAAGACCACCGCCTTGATGAACATTGCTGGCGAGTACGCACTGCGCGGTTCAGCCGTGGCCATGGTCGACATGGACGGGAGAAGCAATCTGACCAAATGGTGGAGCGAGTGCCACGACAAGAACGCGCAGCCGGAAGGCATCAGCGTTTTCAGCCACAAGACCGCCAAGTCCTTGGACGCGTTCGTTGAGCGCCATGGCCACCGTTTCGATTACCTCCTCATCGACACGCCTGGAGAGGATATTTCTACGATCGATCCGGTGATTGGTTGGTCCGACCTGGTGATATCTCCTGTGCAGCCGTCTAAACGCGAGGTCCTTGGCGCGATCGACTGCTTTCACTCCGTACTCAGGATCAACGAGGCTCGCGCCAGCGCATGCCGGCATGGTGTTTTGCGAACCCGCATCTCGATGACGGTTCGCCAGACAGAGCTCTACCGCAAGATTAGGCCAATCATCGAGGACAAGGTCGGAACCTATCTGTTTCGTACCGAGGTTATGGAGCGTAACGTCTACAAGGACATTCAAAACGGCATCGGCACTCTCCAGATGCAGACGCTGTCCGAGGCTGTCGCCAAAGCGCGGCGCGAGACCCAAGAGATCGTGAGCGAAATCGATGCACTGCTGAGCTCCGGCGCAGAAGCGGGGCCCGCTTGATGAGCGGCAGGGAAACCCTGTCGCTCGACGAGTTCGCGCTCGCTGCCAGGAAGCAAGCGGTGAGAGGTGATGAAGATCGTGCGTCGGATCTAGTCAGCACTGACCCTAACTCAGACCGCACGTCGCCGAACCGGAGCGACCTTCGACAGGAGGCCCGAAAAGCCTTGCGCCGGATGAAACGAGAGCGCGTTAAGGGGCAAAGCTGCTTTGTCAATGTGAACCTCGACCGGCCAACCAAGCGCCGCTTGAAACTGGCAGCCTTCCATGACGACACAACGATGCAGGCAATCGTGGAAGCGGCGATCGTCAAGTATTTGGACGAGCTAGGCCTATAACTCCAGCCACGTGGTTCTTCCCTGGCGGATCGCGGAATTTGATGTCAGACCCCTCCCCTGCTAGACTCGCGGTCAAGTTGGCTCTGATTTTTCTCACATCGGGCAATTTGAGGTGGAAAGGCACGTCCTATCGATGTGCTTTCTCGACACGCACAGGAGCTGGCAAAAGCCCTCGAAATGGCAATCAAGGACCTTCAGAAATACATTCACGAGCACGCACTCACCGAAACGGAAGACGCCGAATCCGAAAAGCCGGTCTACAGGAAACCCGGCTTCGAAGGCGTACGGAGCTTCGGCGATATGGAGAAGGCCTTCGGTCGGTTTGTGCGCGAACGCCGCGAAGCCAGAAGGCTCAATCGCGCCCAGATGGGAACCATGGTCGGCCTGCATGAGACTATCTTTGCACGCTATGAGCGGGCCTTTTCGAAGCTGCATGCGACGAGACTCGTCCATGTTTGCGAGATTCTCGACTGCTCACCGATCGAAATGATCCATTTTGCTGCCCCGCATTTTTTCGGCCAGAACCGGCAAGAAGCTGACGATAAGCTGAAACTGATTTTGCGTGTGCTTGATATGCCGGCTTCGTCGGCATCAGGCCTGTTGAACCTTGTCGAGGGTCTCGCCGGCGCAAATGCCGGAGACGATCCGGGCGATCGATGATGCGATCGCCGCGCCCTGTCCCCGATTCCCGGCCGGCGGCAACGTGCTCATGCCGGCCGCAACTGGCCCGGCCCGAAAGCCCGCTATTCGATCAAAGTTTTGAATCGGTCTCGAACCACCGATTCAGAAAATGCATTGGACGGTATTTGGGCGAACGCAGATAATCCGATGCATGAAGCACGCGACCCATCCACTGTTCCTGCGGCGCATAGACAGTGCCCGCAACATGGCGCGGTACTATGTCATGGCATTGCAACCCACGCTGTTCGGTGACGTGTCCCTTGTACGGCAATGGGGCCGCATCGGCACACGTGGGCGTCAGAAAGTCGAGTTTTTCGACGATTGCCTGCAAGCAGCTGCGGCGCTGTCGCGGCTGGCCGCGCAAAAGTCCAATCGGGGATATTCGGGCAATCCCCATGAGGTATCCCCGGCAGGTGCGCCCGATCCGGCGTGCCAGCCGGTGCCGTTTGCCGGCAAGGCATCACAGATGATCATCACGACCCCTGGCACGAAGTAAGCAGGCAGGCGTGGCGCATCGATGCTGCGCCCAATTCCAAATGACCTCATGCCTCGCCTTTGCGCCAAGCGCCCGGCCTGTTCGGCGGGCGCTGCGCGGTCGGTTGCCGGTGCCAGGCCATCGAGAACGGAACAGCGAAAACCTGCCCCTCCTTGTCCCCAACAGGTTGGCGCATTGGGCCGCTGAAGCGACGATCGTCTGACGCCCCGGGATCGTCGGGGACCCTGTTGGCTTGAGCGCCGTGGGTGACCCTTCGCCACAAAGGGCTCGCGACCCGTCGGATGAGCAGGCTTGCGGTCGAGCTTTCGCCGCCGGAGTTCTCGCCTTGTCCCTTCGCAGGATCGCGGCGCCCCGGGGGAGCGCCGCGTCCAATGCGTGGCCGCCTCAGCGCGACCATATGAGAGCGTATCCCTCGTCATTCTCGACCAGGCTCGCGTAGATCGGAGCGGGGAAGCTTGGATCATCAAGCTTGACGGAGTGGTATTCTCGGCCGGTTTCCTTGGCTGCCTTCTTCCAGCCGGCGCCAATCTCGATGGTCCCTGCGAGGGCCCGAAGGTCGGGCGACTTATCGCTTTCCTTCTCGGCCTCGATCAGGCGGGCCTTGATGTTGAGGTTGAGCGTCTTGATAACTCCGACAAACGAGCCGTCTTCGTTGCGAGTGAAAGTGCCGATCTGAGCCATGGGTTTTCTCCTTGCTGTATCAGGTCGCGACCATCGCGGCCTTGATGGCGATCGCAGGGCACCACGCGACCGGCCCGCACCCGCAGGGCTAAAACGCGAGTGGAAGGCAGCGCAGCGCCGAGCTTCTTGGCGCGCGAGGAAGCCGCGCGCAGCACGGCGGGGAAGAAGGTCGGCATGGCTGTTGCGGGATCGAAGTCGGGCTGCGCAGCAGCTGGACGCGGTGTGAGATACGCCACCAAGAAAGGCCGTAGTGGACGCTCCTCTGGTAACTGCGTGGAGCAGAGGACCCTCGGCGAGGCCAAAACCACCGCTGGCGATGCTATGTCCAATATCCAGGCGCGATCCTGAGGCCCGGCAAGTGTGACCGTGATAATGCGGGTATCTCGGAGGGGCCGCGAAGCGATGGCTCAGTCCGGTGGCATTGAGGGCGCGGGCTGAAGATCGTGCAGGAAGGCGACGGCTCGCTGTGCATGACCGGCAGCGGAAAAGATCGCCCGCTTGTCGCTGGCAAGGACCTGAAGCCAGGAGGCGAGATAGCTCGCGTGATCCGGCCGCGGCTCGAGTTCCGGCGCGATGCCCAGATCCGCGCAAAGGAAGCAGCTGCCAAGTTCGGCAATGAGCTCCTCCCGCGCCCGCTCGCTGCGATCCTTGGCATACCGGCTGAGGTCGCGGTTCACCCGTTGCGGCGCCGATGTCCAATGTGTGGCCTCGTGGCTGAGCGTCGCGACATAGGCCGCCGCATCGCGGAAGGCTTGGAGCGGCGGCATCTGGATATGGTCGGTCGCAGGCGAAAAGTAAGCGCGATCGCCGCCGTGTCGGATGACCGCACCGGTGTTGGCAAAGAAGCGGTCGGCGTGAACGATATGCTCGACCGGCTCACGAACCGGCTCAACCCGCTCATAAAGCTGGTCGGGCAGACCCTCGATCTGGCCGGCGTTGAAGACGCTGTAGGTTTTGAGAAACGGGATCTCGCGGTCGAACTCCTCGCCCGAGGCGTCGATTTGCGTCTTGGTGAGGCGGCCTGCGAAGACCACCAGGGTGCCCGACTCTCCCTTGCGCACCGCCCCGCCGAGCTCGAGCGCCTGCTTGAAGGTCATCCACATCGGGCTGGATAAGCCCCGCGCGATTGCCTCTGACCACAGCAACAACACGTTCATGCCGTTGTAGGGCATGCCGTTATGCCGTACCGGTCGGGTCACCCGACCGACGGCGGTGGCGCAGTGCCATGGCTGCATCCAGGGGCGGACGCCCCTCTCGAGATCGGCGACAATCCGATCGGTGATCCGCGCATAGATGTCGACGCGCGGCCCTTTTCTGCTCATCTCTCTGAACCTCTGGTTTTGGAGGCCGCGCCGATCGCGGCCCCGTCACGGTCCGCCGGTGGCGAAGGAAGACGGGCAGCGCACCCGCAGGGCCATAGCGCCAGCGAAGGACGGCGCAGCCGTTGCGCTGACTGTCTTGCTGCGCCAGGACCGCGGGAAAGACGGGGCGCGAAAGAGGCGGCGCTGGGCGCCGCCTCGATACGTCTCGCAAGAAGGGTCGGCTCAGCGAATCGCACGGCCGCCCCGGTAGGGATCGTATTCGCAGAGGATTTCGACCTCTGCGTCATCGAGCTCGTCGGCGGGCAGGATGCCGAATTCGGCGTCGACCTGGAAGAGAACGACTGGGGCCATGAGGGTGCGGGCGAGATGCCAGGCGGCCTTCTGGGCAAGAGTGAGATCGTGCGACATCTGAGGGCTCCATCTTGGAGCGGGCCAATCCCCGCTCAATGGCTGCGTCGGGGTGCGGCGGCGGGCGCGATCATCGCGAGGCGACAGCCGAGCGGCCGCAGCTTGCTAGCGGACCCCTTGCGGGTTGATCGTGGAAGACCGCGCCGCACCAGGAAAGCCATCACGAAAGAGCGGGATTGGATTGCTCAAGTCCGGGCCGGCAGTGCTCGGTCGCATCCGATGTCACTGGCCTGAAGGCGGCTCCATGGATCGGCAGCGTGACCGCGGCGGCCATTCTGTCGGACATTTGGCGCGGCCGGGCGACCTGCCGGACCCAAGCTGAGCAGCGTTGGAATTGCGGCGGCAACGTGATCTCTCAACGGCTGTGTAGTGCCTGGCCCATCTTTATCGATCCTTGAGGCAAATCCGCATGCGCCACCAACACTCGAGCCAACGGGTCGCCCTAGGAACATCCGTTGAGTTGGCGGGTCCCGGGTTCAGTAGACCTCCCCCGCCGAGGCAGGCGGGAGAAGTTGGGGCGCGGCAAGCGAAGAGCGGGGCAGAGCCCCGCCCTGAAGGCGCCTACCCGAGAGCTGCCATCTGCAGCTCGGCCGCCTTGCGGTCGACTGTGGGGCCAGAGTTCTCGACCGACCGCTCGAAAGGCTTCCAGACCTCGCCAACAACGTGCTCATAGGCGATGATGGCCCCCTCGGCGGCCATGCGCAAAGCGTGGGCCTGGAGTGCCATGTCCGCAGCGAACTCGCGCTGGCGCTGGGCGGCGCTGTCGAAACCAACGGGACCACCGACATCTTCGTCCCGATCGTCACAGGCGGACTTGGCGGTTGCGTCGCGAGCTTGGGAGACCGCTCGGCTGTAGAACTGGCCGGCGCCGTAGGCGGACCCGACGAAGGCCCCGACGACGCGCTGCAGGTGGATCTGCATGGCGCGCTCGCCAAGCCCCTCGTCCAGCGCTGCTGCGGTGTCGACGATCAGCTTTTCGTGCAGGTCGCGGATGCCGTCGCTGTCGAGGACAGGCAGGCCGAAGCTCTCGGAAACGAGAGAGCACTGCGCGGCATCGGGGCAGGCGAACCGCACCATCTGCAAGGTGGTTGCCTTGCGCAGCGGCACCACGCGAGCGGTAGAGCGAGGATTGGCAGCTTTCTTGATCATGACACATCCTTTCTTCGGTTTCCGAAGCGCAGACCGGCTCCGTGCCGGCCCGCCCTCGGGCGCGGACCCACAGAACCGGCCGAGCGGCGTTCGCTTCAAGGTCCGGGTGGACCGAGGCGAGCAGGGCAGGTTTGCGGCCAAGCAGGGCTCCTTCCCAGCCGTCGCGCGGGACGCGGGGCTGCTATGCCGAGACTGGATCGCTCCGGCCGCCGCGCGGCGCGGAACGCGGCCTTGAAGTGAACGACCGCCGGTTCAGGACCGCTTCAAGCCCGGGGAGGACCGGCACGGGCCTAGTTATCGAAACGGAAAGGGAAGGACAGGCGCTCAAGACCATGTGCCTGACCAGCGGGCTGGACCTGTCCCATCGTGCCGCGAGCACCCTTACCAAGACGGTGCCGGTGTGCTTGCCGGATGCGGTATCGCCGGCAGCGCGCCAGGTCTCGCGCGAACAACTGCATCGCTCCACCTGCTCGCAGATATCCCCGCCTCGCCCTGCAGGTCGACAACTGTTGGCGATTGCTTGTCCGCCGCGCCAGCTAGCCGCGGCAACGCGTCAATCTCCGGCTGCCGCTCCGCCAGGAAGGGTGTGAACGGGCCCCGCAACTCCGCCTCGACGGCGCGGCTACGAGACGCTTTGGTCACCCAATCGGATAGCCAAGCTCCAAGAGCCATGCTTGGCGGCTGCGCGACGCGGGGCCGATATGAACGAGTTCGACATAGTCGCCGGGCCGGTCGAAGACCCGCACCGATCTCGGGGCGCTCGATGGCGGTGGAGCGCAGAGCTGGGCCTGGCGAGCAAGTGCGGCGGACCCGGATCGCGACCACTCCGCGGCTCATGGCCGGCTTCATGCAGGCACATCCCCTATGGCTCACCATCTTCTTCAGCCCTTCCGGACAGCTTCCTGCGGCTGCCACCGCGACCGGAGGGGTCAAGACCGCTCCTCCCCATCCTTTTGCGCCTTCATGTCAGGTCGGCATTCCAGTCGTCTAATTCTGGGCGCAGCCGCTCGGCGCTGCATCCGATCGCCTCGGCGAGCGCTAGAACCCTGCCGGCATAGATCTCGCCCTGGGCATTGTTGTCGGTGGCGGCGACGAGTTGGACACCTGCCCTGACAGCAAGCGCGTGGATCGCTGCGTGCGTACCCGGCGACCAGCCACCGGCCGTGCTGAGGTACAGAGTGTCGGGACGAAGCTGTTCCAGCGCAGCGAGACTTAGGGCGTCGATGGCCGCCTCGGTGACGCAGAGGCGGGACGCCTCCGGGCGGCCGAAGCGGAACAGTACCTTGGCACCGGCGGTGGCAAAGCCGCGCCAGTGCAGTCCACGTTCTTCCCAGCCGGTGACGGAGCCATCTGCATCAGTGTGCGCCGCCCACATGCTGCCATGCGGCCCCTCGCGCAGGAGACCGGCCATAACCGCGGCGCGCAGAATCGGCTCGGGGAGATGGCGACCGTCTCGCAGGTAGCGCCAAGTCGCCGATCCGAGCCATGGCTTGCGCCGGGCCTGCCAGCGAGCCGCTATCGACAGTTCGGGCTGCCGCTGACGGAAGCTGCGCTGCCACACCGGCGCGGTAACCGCGATACCAACGAGGTCCGCGACTTCGTTGATCGCCGTGACGAAGGGAATGCCCTCGAGATGCTCAAGCAGCCCGAAGACATCTCCCTTGGCATCCGAGAGCGGGTCGAACCAGCCCTTGCCCTCGTGGATAACAATGATTATTGATGCGTCGCGGCGATATTTCATCGCCTTGCGCGTGCTTTCCTTGAGATCGAGGGCGAAGCCCGCGTGCTCAAGCACGGCGGCGCAGGGCACCTTGTCCTTCAGCTCTTCAAGCTTTACTTTTTCCATCTTCGCTCGCGCACCTTGTCGCGCTCCCTGTTTCGAGTCCGCCCAATATTCTCTGGACAGGGACCGGAGGCCGCGAAGAGCAAGGCAGGCAAGGGCGCGGGCGTGATGCGCATTTGTGCCGGGTTTGCGAGGCAGACGAGACCGCGGCGCCGCTTCCCTTGCCGGGCGCAGCACGCAAGCGGCAGCGATGACCAATGATTTCGGCAGCACTTCTCGTCAGCAACGCACACAGTGTGGATATGTCCGTTTTCGTCGAGGCGCGATCCGTGGCTCCTGGAGCGGTCACCTTGGCGCAGCGCGGCAACCCGGCCGCTGCCGGTGCCGGCCGGCAGCGCTACCTGTAACTGGCGCGCGCCATTAGGCCCCGACGCGGGTGCCCGGCATATTCTTGATTCCTAATGGAACAAAGAGCGCCAAGTCAGATTTGAAAAGGTCCGCTGGCTTTGGAGCCGCGGGTGGCGGCCCTCCGCCAGGCCGGCCTGCGCTGTCAGGCGCAGGCCACACGACGACAGGATTACACCCATGAAACGTCTCCCCCTTTTTCTGCTCAGTTTGGGCGCCATGATGATCCCCACAACACTGCTGGGTGCGGCGCAATGGGAGGGCTTTGGCATCAAGCATCTCGGGTTCGTATTCGACGTTCCCCCGGGGTTTGTACTTGCCCAACGCACCGATCAAGGGGCAGCCTTCGAAGGCCGACACAAAGCATTTCTTGCCGTCTGGGGGGCGCAACTCGGCAAGGCAAGCTTTCGCACCGAGATCGAGCATCGCATTGCCGTGAACGAGAACGACGGCTGGAAGGTGACCTATAAGCGAGTGACGCCGCAATGGGCCAGCTATTCAGGAGTGAAGGAGGGCCAGATCCTTTATGTCCGGGCTATCAAGATTTGCCGGAACAGAGCTGCATTGTTTACCGTCAACTATGCTCGCACCGAGAAGGTCCCTTATGATCCGCTTATCATTCGCATGGTCAAATCACTGAAGGTCCAGGGCTGCTGAGGGTCGGTTACATGGCGGCCAGCCGAATTGCGTTTTTAGAGACAGGCGGCTCGCTCTGTGTCGAACCATGCAGAACGTCAGCAACCTCGTTGTCCCGTCGCCAATGCGCAGCACCGACTCCTCGGCCGCTCCTCAAGTTCAACGGATCGGCTACGCGCTGCCAGCGGCGTCCAGCGAGGTCGGTCACCTCGGGCTCGCCAGCGGCCAACTGATGCAAGGGGCAGCCGTAGGAGCGTCAGCCCTTGCGGCGCCGCAGGCGCGACGCGGGACCGACTGCAACGACGAGACCGGTTAAAAGGGTAGCCTAAGGAGCGTCAGCATGGCGCCGCCGCAGGCGGGACGCGGGACAGACTACCCCCGGCCAGGAGTGCCGTATCGATTGCCGGAACGCTGCGCTGCGCGTTGGTCAGCCTTCTATGGCTCGGCCCGGCTGGGCTTCCTATGCAGAGGCGCGCGCTGACACGACCCCGAGAAGCTCTTGAAGCTCCCCCTTGGGCAGTGGCCTCGACAGTAGAAAGCCTTGGAGCTGGTCACAGCCGAGCTCGCGCAGGTAATCGCATTGGCTTTCGGTCTCGACCCCTTCGGCAGTTGTACTAAGTCCCGTCGCACGGGCCAGGTTGATAATCGCCTGAACGATGGCCTCGTCACCGTTGGAACGACCAAAGCCCTGCACGAAGCTTCGGTCGATCTTGATCCTGTCGACTTCCAGCGTCTGCAGTCTTCCCAAGGAGGAGAAGCCGGTGCCGAAATCGTCGAGTGCAAAGCGCACCCCGATGCTGCGCAGAGCCTCGATGTTGTTTCGGCATTCGCTCCGGCGCTCCGACAGAGCGCTTTCGGTAACTTCGATTTCGAGCCGCCGCGGGTCCATGTGCGTCTCCAACAAGATACTGGTCACCCGCATGGCGAAACTGGGATTATTCAGCTGCAGGGCCGACACATTCACCGCCAAGGTCTCGATGGGCCAGTCCGCCGCGTCAAGGCACGCCTGCCTGAGAACCAGTTCGCCAAGCTTTTCAATCAGACCGGTTTCCTCCGATAGCGGTATGAACAAATCCGGTGCAACCCAGCCCCGCTCCGGATCAGACCAGCGGGCCAGCGCTTCGACACCCGTCATCCGGTTTGTGTCAGCGTCGTATAGGGGCTGATAGTGGACCTGGATCCGACCGGTTGCATCCAGCGCGTTGCGCAGGTCTTGTTCCATGCCTTTGCGCATCGCCAGCGTCCGATCCATCTCATGCCCAAAGAAGGCGTAGCTGCTGCGGCCCCCCGCTTTGGCATGGTAGAGCGCCACGTCGGCTTTCCGCACCAACTCGACCGTGTCCAACCCGTCCTTGGGTGCAACCGCCACGCCGACACTCACGCCGACAAAGACTTGGATCCCGGCGACCTGAAACGGCCGACGGGCGGACTCGATCAAGTGCTCGCACAGCGCCTTGACCTCATCCTCGCCGCCGACCGAACGCTGAATGATGACGAATTCATCGCCGCTCAGACGCGCCACCGTGTCTCCTTCAGTCGTCAGCCGCCTTAGCCGGTCGGCGAATTCCCTGAGCAATTCGTCACCCGCTGGATGGCCAAAGCTGTCGTTGACCTGCTTGAAGCGGTCGAGGTCGAGGTAAAGAACCGCGAGCTGCTCGCCCGTCGACGGCAGGCGCGCCAATGCATCTGCCAGACGCTCGTTGAACTGACCGCGATTGGGCAGCGCGGTAAGCAGATCGTTATGAGCGAGGTGGTAGATCCGATCCTCGGTTTCGATCAGCTTTAGTGTCCGCCTGCGAAAGCCGACGAGGGCCATGATGACGCCCGCCAGCACCAGGCCGAACAAGGGGACGAGAACGGGCACGAGTTGAAAGAGGACAAATGCTCCGGGCCGGTACGGCCGCCAAACGAAGAAGCCGATAGTTCCAGATCGGTCGACAACGGGATAGGAAGCCTCTCCGGACGCAAG
Organism: Mesorhizobium sp. BR115XR7A; assembly: GCF_020165315.1. Taxonomy (NCBI): domain Bacteria; kingdom Pseudomonadati; phylum Pseudomonadota; class Alphaproteobacteria; order Hyphomicrobiales; family Phyllobacteriaceae; genus Mesorhizobium; species Mesorhizobium sp. BR115XR7A. The sequence continues at coordinate 457,721 of NZ_JAIUHW010000002.1, read as the reverse complement.
CTTATCGGCCCAGGAGAACCGCGCGCCATCGAGCAGATAGTCTTGGCGCAAGGCGGTGAGAAAACTGCCGTCGAGATAGCGAACGGCCACATGCAGGAATTCCTGGCCTGGCACCTGCGCGATGCGGCCACTGTCGGAAACCACGGGCTTGATGCTGACGACCGCGGGATGGCCGGCGACAACGGCCAGATCGGAGGCGCCTATGGTGAGCACCTGTTCCGTCACACCTTCGGTATCGCCTCGTTTCAACCTTGCCCTCAAAGTCTGGACCAGGGGCGTGGTGGTCGCGCGTATGGCGCGGTAGCTGCCCGGGTCAGCTGTCGACCCATCGGTGAACGCGTAGACCGGCGCATCATTGGCATCGAGAATATAAGCCTGGTCGTGACCGAAATAGGTGTGCATCCAGCTGCCGAGATTGGTATCGAGCCATTTCGCATCGCCGCTGCGCAGTGCGTTGACCGCGTCGTCCCAAACCGTGACGCTCTCCTGGTCGTGCGCTACTGCGCTCTCCAGCTTGGACGTGATCAGTCCAACCAGACTTTTCTGCCGCGCCGCGGCAACGTGGTCAGTCTGGATCGTGGACCAAAGCAATAGACCTGTCGCGGCTGCTGCAATGAGCAGTGTCAGCCCAATGACGGGCAAAGCCGTTCGCATCAGGAAGAGACGACCGGTCGGTTCGGCAAAATGTCGCAGCAGTTTCATGAGATCGCTATAAGCGATGAACACTTCTGGACCGTTAAAAGGCCCTGCGCGACAAGGGGCCGCGCGTGCCCTGCCCGGCAGGCTTGTTCGGGGTCGCTACATCGCCGCGGAGCCGACGCGCCAGTCCGGCGACGAATAGGATGAAAACCGGCGAGAGCTGGACGAGGCGGCGGCAGCCACGGCATCTGAGACCACAACGTCAACAGCTTTTCAGATCAACTGATCCGCTTCTGGGATGGTCTACCAGGACCTATCGCACGGTACAAAGCGCCTTGGGTTAAACTGTGAGGATAGGGATAGACGCGCGACGTGTCTGTCAGCAGGCACATCGCCATCCCGGATATATGCAATTTCGCTAAAATTATCGGAACTCATCGCGGTCCCACGTTTTGACTCCGATTCCAGGAGTTCGCGTGCGCATGAGCAAGACCGAATACCGCCTGTCATTCATCGAGTTCCAATCGCCAACGCTGGTCGAGAAAGCTCCTGACGGCGGCAGCTGGTTTCACGAGATCAAGTATGACGGCTACCGGACCCAACTCATTGTGGAGGGTGCAACAGCGCGAGCCTTCACGCGCCGGGGTTACGATTGGTCACATCGGTATAAGCGAATCGTTGAGACCGCCGCGAGCCTACCGGCAAAGTCCGCGATCATTGATGGCGAGGCTGTCGTTCTTGGCGAGACCGGGCTCCCTGACTACCAGGCCTTGGAACGGGAGCTAGGCAATCCGGCCTCGCCGAGGCTCATCTTCTATGCGTTCGACCTGCTTCATCTCAACGGCAGCGATCTTCGGCAGCAGCCGCTTTTGAAGCGCAAGGCGGCCTTGGAGAAGCTGCTCATGGGTTCAGCGCCGACGCTAACCTATGCAGAACATCTCGAGGTGAGCGGCATGGATATGTTCGCCCACGCCTGCCGTATGGGCTTGGAAGGCATAGTGTCAAAGCTTGCCGATTCCCCCTATCGCTCCGGCGTTCAGACAAGCTGGGTCAAGGTCAAATGCATCAAGAGCGACACCTTTCCTGTCGTGGCTTTCGTCGAGAAGCTTGGCGCTCAACCGCGCCGGATCGCCTCGCTCTACATCGGCAGGCGTGAAGGCGACCGGCTGCTTTATGCCGGCAAAGCCCAGAGCGGCTACAGCTTGAGCATCGCGCGACAGCTCCGGGAGCGACTGGACTCGCTGATTGTCGACAAGCCGCCATTGTCGGAGCCGATCGACAAGCCCAAGGCCACCTGGGTTAGGCCGGACGTTCTGGCCGAGGTGCAGTTCAGCGGCGTCACCGACCGCGGCATCTTGCGCGAAGCAGTATTCAAAGGCCTTCGCGAAGATCTCGTCACGATGCCCGCAAAGCCGCTCGCCCCGTCGAAGCGGCGGAACAGGGCCGAGGGAGACGCAGTTCCCCGTGAGAACGTTCTTCAGCTGCTGCCGGACGCGATCTCGCCTTCCAAAGAAGCCCTTATGCACTACTGGGGACAGGTTGCCGAGCAAGCGCTGGTCCATCTCGGCCACCGACCACTGAAGCTGGTCCGCCACGCGCGCGGGACCACGTTCTATCACAAGGGTCCCTTGCCCGATGTGCCGGGCGCCGTGCATCAGCTGCGCGTCCAGAAGCGCGAGGGTGGGGAGGGCGTGCGGGTGTGGGTGGATGATCTCGCCGGTTTACTCGGGCTGGTCGAGATGGATGCTATCGAACTTCATCCGTGGAACGCCACCATCGACGACATCGAGCGGGCCGACCGCGTCGTGCTGGACCTCGACCCTGGCGAGGGCGTCGAGTGGGAGCAGGTGATCGAAGCGGCGCTGGCGCTACGTGACATCCTAGAGGCTTCAGGTCTGAAGAGTTGGGCCAAGGTCACCGGTGGCAAGGGCATCCATTTGATGGCCCCTCTTGAGACAAAGATGACCCACGACAACGCCCGGCAACTCGCCAAATCGCTTGCCCGGTGCCTCGCTGATGCTCATCCCCACCGCTACCTCCTGTCTGCTGCCCCGGCGGCAAGAACGGGACGTATTTTCATCGATTACCTTCGCAACGGGAGAGGCAACACGGCCGTGGGCGCGTTCTCTCCACGAGCACGCCTCGGATTTCCCATCGCACACCCTGTGACATGGGGCCAGGTTGAACGGGGGGTGCGTCCAGACGCCTTCACCATGGATCACCCGTTCAAGGCAGTCATCAGGAAAGCAGCCTGAGGTGAAGCCAGTGCGGCGTGCTTTGGCAGTGCTGTCCAATTTTGCTGCCCTTGCCGCCTCGATTCCGGCGGTAAGGGATCGTGCCGCTTCGGTCACGCATGAGGTCGCCGGGAGCCGAGCACTGCCGGAGCGGCCTCAACGCGGCAATTGTCATTGGCCCGATCCGCGCGCCTGCAAGGCTGGTGCAAGCGATCCCCTGCCGGAGCGGTCGGCGATTACTCCCGACGTGCATTGGCCCGATGGCTTCCGCAGCCGCGCTCGGCTGGAAACGACCATCATCTTCCTTGTCTGCGACTGGATACCACCATTTGTTATGGGGGGCATACGGGAAAAATGGCAACCAAAGACTGTGCAGAACTCGATTAGCCAACCCCTGCCTGCCTGATACGGATGCCTTCGGAAAAACCCGTCGTCCTCATCCTGGAAGATGAGGCCCTTATCGCTTTCGATATCGAGGCCGCGCTGAATGACGGTGGCTTCAACGCGGTTGTGCTGGCGTCATGTGCGGAAGGTGAAACCTTTTTGGCGGCAGCCCGACCAGACGCCGCCGTGCTGGATGTCTCGTTGAAGGACGGAGAATGCTCCGCCTTGGCAAAGACGCTCGTAGCTCGCGGCGTGCCGTTCGTTGTCCACACCGGCAGTGACCCCGTGGCCCAGGATGACGTATTCAGTCGCGGCATTGCGTTCGGCAAGCCATCCAACCCGGGCTGCCATCGCGGTCAGCTCCAATGACGGGGGCGCGCCCGATGCGCTTGCAGCCAACTTCGCCAAGTCGCCGATTAAGACAGGTTGATTGCGACGTTGCGCAGCAGCGCAACGGATTTTCGCATACCTTCCATCGGGGTCAGCATCATGTCCTCGTGCTCAATTGACAAGACGTCGTCGTAGCCAACCTGCTTGAGCGCGGTACAGAACTGCCGCCACCAGGTCTCACCGTGACCGTATCCTAGTGTGATGTAATTCCACGCTCGTTCGGCATAGAGGTGTGGTGGGCGCGGGTCCAGCGTGCCGTCGATGGCTGCGACGATGGGCTCGACCCGGGTATCCTTGGCGTGGACATAGTAGATGGCCGAGCCGAGCGTGCGAATGCCGGCAATCGGATCCGCCCCCATCCACAGCGGGTGACTGGGATCATAGTTGGCCCCGACCGTCTCTCCGACAGCGTCACGCAGCTTGAACAATGTCTGGACATTGTACACGGCCTGATGGCCATGCAGTTCCAGGCATAGCTTGTGAATGCCAAGGTTCTTTGAAAACGCCACGAGGTCGCGCCAGTAGGGAATGATCCGCTCCTCCCACTGATAGCGCTGGATCTTGAGGCATTCCGGCGGCCAATCGGTGATGATCCAGTTCGGGTTGGCGTCGCCCGGTCCGCCCGGCAAGCCTGACATCATGACGACACGGTCGATCTCCATCAGGCCGGCCAAGCGAATGGTGTCCTGTGTCACACCATGATGGAGTTTCCCCTGGGGGCCCGGGTGCAGTGGGTTGCCCGAGCAATTGAGCGCTGCAATCGTCAGCCCGTGATCCCGGATCTTGGCGACGAACTCCTTGCGCGCGGCAGCGCTCGCGAGCATGGCTTGCAGGTCGATATGGGGCGCCGACGACCAGTTTCCGCACGCGAACTCCAATGTCTGAAGCCCAAGCTCGGCGGAGGCGGCTAACATCTCGTCGAATGAGAGGTCGCCGAGGCTGTCCGTAATCATGCCGATCTTCATCGGAAGCTCCTCATTTCGGTTGATCTAAAACCTGACGGTCTCGAACCGGCCCGACTTGGCGGAGGCAAGCGCTGCCTCGCATAGGATCATCGCTTTGCGGCCGTCGCTTGCCGTGACGTCAGGCCGTCGCCCCGTTTCAACGCAGGTAATGAAATGATCGATCTCGGCCGCGTAGGACTCGGCATAGCGCTCGACGAAGAAGTAGTAGGGCTTGTCGCGCGATATCGCCTTTGCGCCTGACATTTCGACCGATGTCGGCACCCTGTTGCCGGCCCTCAGCATCCCGTCCGCGCCATGCACCTCGACGCGCTGGTCGTAGCCGTAGGCGGCCCTGACGCTGTTATTGATGTGACATTGCCGGCCCGACGCCGTGCGCAGCACGAACATCGCGGTATCGTAGTCCCCCAGCTTGGCATATTGCGGCGCGACAAGCGACGACCCGGTCGCGAAGAGCTCGACCGGCTCCTCGCCCAACAGGTTTCGTGCCATGTCGAAGTCGTGAATGGTCATCTCCCGGAAGACCCCCCCTCCTCCCGCCAGCGCTTCCTCGGTTTCCGGCTCCGGATCCCGGCTGGTGATGATGACCTGTTCGACGGCACCGATCTCGCCTTGCGCAAGTCGCGCCTTCAGCGCCCGAAAGCTCGGGTCGAACCGACGGTTGAATCCGATCTGAAAGGGCACAGCTGACTTCTCGACAGCCGCCAGACATTGATCGGTGCGCTGGAGATCGAGATCGATCGGCTTTTCACAGAAGATCGCCTTGCCGCTGGCGGCCGCGGCCATGGCCAGGTCGGCATGCGTTCTCGTCGCCGAAGCAATGAACACCATGCCGATTGATGGGTCGTTCATCACAGTCTGGGTGTCGGCGATCTCGGCCCCTGTCAGGGCCGAAACCTTCGATGCAGCCTCGGGGTTCGGATCGACGATGTAGCGCAGGCGCACGCGGGGGTGGCGCGCGAGGTTGGCCGCATGTACCTGGCCGATAAGGCCCGCTCCGAACAGACAGACATCGATCATCTCTTTGATTTTCCTAAAAGGCAGCATGGTGCCGGGGCGGCCGTCAGCCTGGCCGGGACAGCGACTGATTGACGTGAGCGGCTGCCCAGCCGGGTCGTCATTTCACGGCTCCCATGGTGAGTCCGCGAACCAGGTGGCGCTGCATCAGCAGCGCGAAGACGACGATCGGCAACGCGCCGATAACGCCGGCGGCCGACATCGAGGCCCAGTCGGTGTCGATGCGGCCGATCAGCGTGGCGGTGCCGCGCGGCATCGTCATCGCGCGGGGCGTGGCCGTCAGCGCCAGAGCGAACAGGAATTCGTTGAAAGTGACAAGCACGGCAAAGATGGCGGTCGCCGCGAGGCCGGGAGCTGCCAGCGGCAGCGTGATGCGCCGGAACGCTCCGAAGCGGGAATCGCCATCGACCATGGCGGCTTCCTCGAGATCCACGGGGATCTCCCGAAAGAAGCACTCCATCATCCAGACGCAGAAAGTGATGTTGAAGGCGGTGTAGGTGGCGATCAAACCCAACCAGCTGTCGAGCAGGCCGAGCTTGAGCATCAGCAGATAGACCGGGATCAGGATCACGACCGGGGGCACGATGCGCAGCGTCAGCAGGAACAGCCCGACCTTGCGCTCCATCATGAAAGGCAGGCGGAAGCGGGCGATCGCATAGGCGCCAAGGGTGCCGCCGAGCAAGGCGATCGTCACGGAGAAGAACGTCACCACCAGCGAGTTGGTCAGATAGGCGCCGAACTGCTTATCGGTGAACAACCTGATATAATTGTCCAGCGTCGGACCGTGTGGATAGAGTGTGCCTTCCTGGGTGATCTCGCGATTGGACTTAAGCGATGTCGAGACAAGCCAGTAGACGGGCAAGAGCACGATGGCCAATACGGCACTCATCAACCCGATCCGCGCCAGACGATTGTTCATGACGCATCGACCCTGCGCAGAAGCCGCACGGCGCTCAGGGCCAGCGCAAGCACGACGAGCCCGATAGTGACGAACAGCGCGGCCGCATAGCCCGTCTGCTGGAATTTGAAGGCGGTGTCGTAGCCATAGATCGAAACCAGCCGCGTCGCCTCGCCCGGCCCGCCCCGGGTGAGCACGAACACCTGGTCGAACGTGCCGAAGGCGTCAATCGTTCGCAGCACGATGGCGATCGCCAGCACGGGCCGCATCATAGGAAAGGTAAGATCGGCAAACACCCGCCACGCGCCAGCGCCGTCGACGCGAGCGGCCTCGAAGGGTTCATGCGGCAGCGACTGCAGGCCGGCCAAAAGAATCAGGAACATCAGCGGCGTCCATTCCCAGACGTCGAGCACGACAAGGCCGATGAACGCCTTGACGGGATCTCCGAGAATTTGCACCTGGCCGCCGCCCATCCACTCGGAGACTGCCGTCAGCATGCCCGCGTCGCTGGCATAGATCAGCCGGAAGACGATGGCGACCACGACCGGCGTTATCACCATCGGGATAATCAGGATGGTTCTCAGCAGGCGAATGCCGCGAAATTCGCGCAGGCAAAACAGCGCCAGGGCAAAGCCCAGAATTGCCTCGAAGGTGACCGCCAGGGCGACGAATTTGACCGTCACCAAAAGCGAATTCAAAAACTGGGGATCGCTCCACAGTTTTATATAGTTCCCCATGCCGGCATCGGCGACCACCGAGCCATAACGATAGGCCTTGGTGCTGGCGCGCAGGCCGTCCCACAAGGGATAGACGAGCACGCCGAGCACGATCAGCACGCCTGGCGCGAGCATGAGATAAGGGAGGGCAAGGTCGAACCCCGCCCCCTGCAGACGGTACTTGCGGTTCTGCGCCCCGCGATTTGGCATCAGTAATAGCCGACTGACGACAGGTAATCCTTGACCTGCTTGGCGGCGGTGTCCAATGCGGCCCCGCCTCCCGAGCCAGCCTGCAGCGCCTTGTTGAGCTCGATGCCGAGCAGTTCCTCAACCTTGGCCCAATCTGGCGTGCGCGGCCTCGGCAGCGCGCCAGCGTCGAGCTGCTGCAAGGCGACGGGGATCAGCCGGTTGCCGGGCTTGGCGACGCCGAAGGCGCTCCGCTTGACCGGGATGGAACCTGCTTCGGACAGCTTGGCCTGGACGTCGGCGCTGACATACCATTTCAGGAACTCGATCGAGTTGGCTTTGTTGGGCGCCGATTTCGGAATGCCGGCAATGAAGATGCCCATCTGAGCGATCGCCGCCGTCTGTTTCGGCACTACGCCGAAATCGAGCTTGCCAGCCACCTTTGTCTGCGTTGGATCGTCGGCCTTCAGCGCATTGCCGGAGTATTGGATGATTGCACCTGCTTCGCCGCCGAGGATCGCCGCGCCTTCCTGGTCCGAGTCGAACTCGACGACACCGCTTGGCGCGTTTTGCTTCATGGTGCCGACGAAGAATTCGGCCGAGGCTTTGCCTTGGGCGGAATTGAAGACCGGGTTCCACTTGTCGTCGAAGAAGGAACCGCCAAACGACAGAAAGACCGGGTACCAGCTGGTCACGATCGGATTGCCTGATACGCCGCGGAAGACGACCGGATATTTGATCTTGCCCGCCGCCACGCCTGCCTTGCCTTTGGCGATGACCTCGTCCCAGGTTTTCGGCGCACCGCCTGTGTAGACATCGTTGCGGTAAGTCAGCGTCTGCAGATCGCCGACGAACGGCACGCAGATGAGCGCCGGCGCGGCGGTTTCAAAACCCTTCACGCGCGGGCCTTTCTGAGGCGGCCAGTAGCCCATGTCGATCATCGAGCCGATCCAGTCCTTGTCGCCGCCATCGATGCCGGCCCCTCCAAGATCCTCGAGCACATTGGCGGCGCCGAACTGCGGCACCCATGGATCGTCGAGAAGATAGAGGTCGTACTGGCCGGCGCTGTTCTTGGCGTCGGCGAACCACTTCTCGAGCGTTACGCCGTATTCATCCTCGAGGAATTCGATGTCGAAGCCAGCATCCTTGGCCAGTGGGATGATCTTCTGTTTGAACGGCGTCAGGCCGCCATCGGCGAAGGCGCCAATGATCACCTTCTTGCCAGCGGCGCTCGCCGGGACAGGCAGGCCGAGGGCGGTAAGGGCCGTCGTGGCAAGTGCAAGGCCAATTCCCCCCTTGAGCACGGAACGGCGAGTAAGTCTGCTAATGCTGGACTGCGTCATTTCACTCTCCATCACTGTTGACCCTGTGGACGGCCGTCAGGCCGGCGGAATTGAAGAAGCATGCATTCGACACATCGAAAGTGAGCCCGATGTTGGCGCCCACCGCCCCCCGGAAGTCGCGGCCGGCACGAACCGAGACATTGCCGCTGCCGATGCGGACATTGACCAAGGTCTCGTTGCCCATCGGTTCGACGACATAGATCTCGCCGGGTAGAGCGGCCCGCGTGCCGGGTGCTGCAACACTCATGTCTTCGGGCCGCAGCCCGATCTCGACCGCCCGGGAAGCGCGGCATGTCGCCAGCCGGGGCGCCTGTATCGGAACCATTACTCCGCCGACTGCGATGCATTGTTCAGCAAGCGCGACCGGCAGAATGTTCATCGGCGGGTTGCCGACGAAGGTGGCAACGAAACGGTTGGCCGGGCGGTCGTAGATATCGGCCGGCGGCGCCATCTGCTGCAGTTCACCGGCGTGCATGACCGCGACGAAGTCGGCCATGGTCAAGGCCTCGACCTGATCGTGCGTGACGTAGAGGGTTGTTGCGCCAAGCCGCTGGCAAAGCCGCTTGATCTCGCCGCGCATGGTCAGGCGCAGGCGTGCGTCAAGGTTCGACAGCGGCTCGTCCATCAGGAATGCGGCCGGATCGCGAACGATGGCCCGCGCAAGCGCCACGCGCTGCCTCTGCCCGCCCGAAAGCTGGCGCGGCCGGCGATCGAGCAGGTGGCCGATCTCAAGGACCGCGGCGACCTCGTCAATCTTGGCGCGGCGCGAGGCATCCGGCATGCCGCGAATCCATAGAGGATAGCCGATGTTCTCAGCGACGGTCATCTGCGGATAGAGCGCATAGCTCTGGAAGACCATGGCGATGTCGCGGTCGCGCGGCTGCAGCCGGGTTACGTCACGCTCACCGATGAAGAGCTTGCCGGCGCTCGGCATGTCGAGACCGGCAAGGATGCGCAACGCCGTCGTCTTGCCGCAACCCGAAGGACCGAGCAGGGCCAGGAACATGTGGTCGGGGACTGCGAGGTCAAGCGAGCGCAAGACGTTCAGCGCGCCGTAGTTCTTGACCACACTTTGGTACAGGACAGAACTCATTGCCGCTACCCAGCGCGCCCTAAGCGTATCAGTTCTCCCGTTCCTCGACCTCGAAACCGGCTCTGAGGGCCAGGTCGTGCAGGTTGCGATAGCCCATCGTCGCATAGGTAAGGGGATGGGCCTTACTCGGATCCTGTTCGGCCTCGACCACCAGCCAGCCGGCATAGCCATTGTCAGCCAGCACCCCTAAAAGCGTCGGATAGTCGATGGACCCATCGCCGGGCACGGTGAAGATGCCTTCCATCACCGCGCCCATGAAACTCATATCCAGGGCGCGAGCGCGCTTCAGCACATCGGGCCGCACATCCTTGCAATGCACGTGAACGACGCGACCGATGTGATGCCGCAGCAACGTCTCGGCATCGCCGCCGGAAAACAGGCAATGGCCGGTGTCATAGAGGAGGCCAACGGCTTGCCCTGAACCGGCCATCAGCCTGCCGATCTCGTGATCCGTCTCGACGATTGTCCCCATGTGGTGGTGAAAGGCCATGCCAACGCCAAAATCGGCGAACCGTTCAGCCAGTCGCGTTATCTTCTTGCCGTAGGATCTCCACTCGTCGTCGGCGAGCTTGGGACGCTGCGAGATCGGATCGTGAATGGCGCCATGGCGGCCACGCGACGTATCGGCGTAGACGACGTGCTTGGCGCCGAGGTCGCGCAGCAGCGTCAGATGCGGCAGGATGGCGTCGAATTCCTCCTCGACCTCCTTTTCGCAGATCCGGCCATCGTACCAGCCGGAGACCAGTCTAAGACCATGGGTCGCGAGAGCCACGGCGAGGTCCTTGCTGGCACGCGGGAACTTGCCGCCGAGTTCCGTTCCCGCGTAGCCGGCTTCGGCCGTTTCGGAAAGGCAGACCTCGAGTGGGGTATCCCCGCCCAGCTCGGGCACGTCGTCATTGCTCCAGGTAATCGGATTTATGCCTATGCAGACAGCCATCATCGTTCCTCATCGGACAGGCCGGGCCATTTGCTGGCGGTGCCTCATCAAAACCAATCAGGTCGATGAAGGCGTCGGCTCGTGGTGTCTGGGCCCGTTGTTCCCTCTTCCTTTCATTTAAGCGCCGATCTGTCTCCATCGCGAGAGCCAGTTCGGTGAGAAGTGAAGGTGCCAGTTTCACTTCGCGCGGCGCTCGTCTAAGCTCGATCCGCTCTCATCCCGCGAGGCTTTTCCAATGCAGCTATCGAGGCGTAAGCGCCAAGGCTTTCCGATGGACGCGCTGATGATCAATCGGACTGTGGATGAACCGATTCATCGCCAGCTCTACCGGCAGATTGCCGCGATGATCCGTGAGCGTCGTCTGGCACCGGGATCGGAATTGCCGTCGACGCGCGCGCTGGCTGAGGATCTGGGCCTCGCCCGCAACACTATCGTGGCTGCGTATGACCAACTGGCGACGGAAGGTTATCTTACGAACCGGCAGGGCGCGCGACCGGTGGTCATCGACCTGCCCGTGAACTCGACCGATCAAGGTGGCAAACCCACGGCCGTGGCGATCCGCCGCCCGCTTTCGAGGCGCGGCGAGAGCCTGATGCAGCAACCCTTCCATCATGGAGCGCCAGGGCGCTTCGCCTTTCATCCGGGCATGCCGGACCCACAAAACTTCCCGTTTGGCGTCTGGGGCAGGCTGCTCGCACGCCGGGCAACGTTTGGCGCCGACATGTTGTTCGGCACCTATCATGTGACCGGCCTGCCGGCGCTCAAGGAGGCGATTGCCGGCTACCTGACCTCGGCCAGAGGGGTGCGATGTTCTCCCGAACAGATCGTCGTAACGACGGGGGCGCAGGCGGCGTTCGATCTGCTGGCGCGTCTGCTGCTCGATCCGGGCGACACAGTCTGGCTGGAGGAACCGGGCTACTACGCGGCCAAGGCAACCTTCACCGTCGCTGGCGCCAACATTGTGCCGCTTGTTGTCGACCGCGATGGATGGCAAATGAGCCAGCCCGAGATTTCACCGCGCCTGATCTATGTGACGCCCGCCTGCCAGCACCCCTTGGGAATCACGATGCGCATGGACCAGCGGCTGCGGCTGTTCGAAATCGCCGAGCGCAACAATTCCTGGATCATTGAAGATGATTTCGACGGTGAGTACAGATTTCAAGGAAGGCCGGTGCCCGCCATACAGAGCATGGATTGCGCGGACCGGGTCATCTATGTCGGCACCTTTGCCAAGTTGCTGTTTCCGGCGCTCAGGCTGGGGTTCATGGTCCTGCCCGCCGCCTTGTGCGAGGGCATTCCGCATGCGCTGAGCACGACTGGGCAGTTCGCGCCCCTCCTGCTGCAGGCAGCACTGGCCGATTTCATCGATGAAGGCCACATGACCCGCCATCTGAAGCGCATGCGGCGCATCTACGCCGAGCGCCGCAAGCTTTTCTACGAATTGTGCCAGACCGAACTGGCCGATCACATGACCCTTTCGGCGGCGGAAGCCGGAATCCAGGTCGTTGCTTCGCTTCACGGAAGTTGCGACGATCGGGCGGTCGTGCAATGCGCCGACAAACTCGGTGTCAACGCATCGCCGCTTTCGAAATATTACTGGTCATCCTCCGGGAATGGCCTCGTGCTTGGCTATGCCGCCTGCAACAAGGCCGACAGCGAAGCGGGAATCCGACGTCTGCGCCAGGCCATCGAGCAGGTACGGACTTTGTCATAAACCCGTCGGCCTGCCAGGAAGCGGGAGCCGGCATCACCTCGAAATCCTTCGCCATGACTTGCCGAACACCTGGCTGCTGACCTCACTTGGCGGGGACGGGCGCTGAACGGTCTCGGGTCGGCGTCCGACGTCGGAGTTGTCCCGATTCAGTTCGATCTGGCCCTTGCGCAAATCGTAACATCGCATTGGCCCAGGACCTGATTGGCTCACAATGGCCAAGCAAATCCCGACCAGATACCCAGTCAACCGCCTCGCATGTGCCCCCCTGTGCAGGCATAGCGGTGTCTCTGTTCATCCGCCACAGATGCGTGGCGCATTAACATACCATCGAGCGAGCCTACCGCGCCTTCTCAATAATTGCCGTTGTAGTACCGGTCATCGCACGGCGCGGTGTAAATTCGGCCGTAGCGGTCCTGGTACCGGCAGAGCTGATCCTCACGACGCTGCGGGGTGGTGGCGGAGCCGACCACTGCTCCTAGCAACGCGCCGCCGGCCGCGCCGATCACGGTGCTCTTCGTGTTGCCGCCAATAGCCTGGCCGACCAGGGCGCCGCCGGCGCCGCCCAGCAGAGCGCCCGTAGTTGCCCGCTGCTGGCCTTCCGTCTGCGTTTCGCAGCCTGCCAGAGCTGCCGTCATCAGGACAGCCAAAACCGCTTTGTTGAGTCTCATCTGAGGAACCTCCTTGAGGCCGCGAGGGCCGATCGCGCCAAGTGCTGCGGCATTGCGGCGGAACGGCGGCGGGCTGTCTCACGAAGTGAGACATGGTTTCTCGCTGGTTGAACGTTGATCTAAAACGGGCCCTAATCAGCCAGATTGTTAGGCACGACGTTCCCGTGGCGGTGCTGACAGTTTCCCTGATTGGCGCCGGTCCGGCCATTTTCCCAGCAGCGGCGTTGCATTGCTCTCAATCACCGACGTGCCGAATATTGGGATGAGCGACGGCTCTTCAGCCTTTTTCCTACCTCCAGTTTTCAGCGCTGCGATTTCTTCATCGCGCCTCGTGATGCGGCTTTCCAAGTTCGCGATGCGCTCGGTTAGAAAGTAGCGGCCGGCGACGAATCCTCCGCTCCCGAACAGAACTGAAAAGGTGGCAAACGCTATGGGGTTGCCGATGACCAATGCGGCATTCGTTTGGAAGAAGGCGATCAGGTCGTGCATGTTGAACATCCTCTTGGGTTCCGGAGGGTGGAGTTCCGGTCCGAACGACCACGTCCTTCGAACTAGCCTCGCCGCCGCCGTTTTTTGGCGCCCGGCACAAGCCTCTCCTGCTCATCTGCTTTCAGGAATAAGGAATATATTCCTGTCTCGTCAAGGCCAATTCTTGACCTTTTGTTCTTATTTTGTTCACTGCTGGCCCATGACAGGAAGGCGAACGATGAGACTTCAGCTGGAGATCGAAGGAGGTTCCTCAACAGAGGAGCAGCGCGCCATCGAGGCTACTAAGGCTGTGTTTGCGGCGGCGCGCATCTCGTCCGAGCAGGCAGTAGATGGGATGTCCGCGGTTGAAACTTGGGGCGATGCAGGCTGTCACGACGATCAAGCTCCCGTGCAGGACGAGGATATGGATGGATGCCAACAAGGCGGCGATCGAGTTGTTGGATTGATGTGGGACTGCGATCCGCCTTCTCAGAAAGAGCCGAACTCATCGTCGTCGTGGCATTCGACCGCGGCCTAGATAGAGAACTGTTCACGGGTTACGGCCCGACTGATCGGCAAAGCGAGGAGCGGGTGATTAGGATCGCCAAGGCGCTCGCCTCGAAGCATGTCGGCGTGATTGCCTGAAGCCGAGATGCGGACGCTGCATTGGGCGACTACGGCCCACAACCCTCTTCGTCATCGCCGATGCCAGACATGGAATAAGCCCAGTCACTTTTGCGCCGCGCCTCCCGGGCGGAGTTGGCACGGCAGGATCCGGTCCCATCAAAATATCGCTGGGGGCGCGTATGACTGGAGCCGGACGAATATCGTGCCGCGGCAGACCCGGTTCCGTAGGTGGCCTGCGAGGTTCTACGGCAACAGAGCAGATCGGCTTCGCGCGTTACGCAGCATCCCTACCCGATTTTCGGCCCTTGGATTTGGTGCCGCCCTTGATGCCTTCCTTGGCAAGGCTCTTGCGAAGCACCGAGGCCAGGTCGATGACGTTTTCTTTTGGCGCCGGCGCCGGCTTGGGCGGTGCTTTGCCCTTGCGCTTCGCGTCGATCATGGCAATCAACGCATCCTCGTACGTGTCTTCGAACTTCGACGGATCGAACTTGGTGAATTTCTTGTCGATCAACAGCCCGGCTATTTCAAGAAGGTCTTCATCGTATTTAGGGCTTTCCAAGCCATTGAACACGGTCTTTTCCGACGTCATCTCGTCGTGAGTGCGCAGCTCGGTCAGCAGCATCCCCTTCTGGAAGGGCTGGATCAGCACCTCGCGCCCGCGCTGGTAGAGCACCACGCAAGAGCGCGCGGCCACGCGCTTGTTCGCCATCGCGTCACGAAGAACCGAAAAGGCTTCGAGCGAGGCGCCGTCCGCCGGGATCAGATAATAGGGCTTTTCCAGATATCGAGTGTCGACATCCTCAATTGCGACAAATGAATCCACCTCAAGTGTGTGGGCCGATGTCAGCTTGAGCTTCTTGATCTCATCGGGCTCGATCTTGATGAAATGGTCCTTGTCTACCTCGTAACCCTTGACCTGATCCTCGCCCTCGACGACATCGCCAGTCTCTTCGTCGACATAAGCGCTTTTGACGGGCAGCCCATCTTTCCGGTTCAGTATCTTGAAATGGATCTTCGAGGCCTCGTGGTTGCACCGACCATCTTCACGCCGCACGAAACCGACCCGATCTTCAGGAAGCCTTTCCAAACCGCGCGGGGTGCCGCCATGACATCGCTCCTTGTCTGCCGTCAGTAAGAACACACGAAGTCGCCACCTGTTCCGTCGGCGCGCCCCGGCTCCGCTACTCGGTCGCCGCCATCGGGCTGGTAATTAAGACAGCGCGGACATTCCCGGGGAATGCTGTGGACCGGTAGACGACCGCGTTCGCGCATGCGCGGCCGCGACCGGCGCTGCCGGTGATGTGCCCACCGTGCAACCTCATTTAAGTCAGCTCGAGCCAAGCGTAAGCCGGCCTCTCCGCGCCTGTACATGGCGCATCGACTGACCATGTCCCCAGTCGGGTTTCCCTTGCAGCATGCGAAGGGCCACCGCCTATATACAGATCCGCTTTCAACGCTCTAACCGGAGGTGTTAGAGACGTGGATTAGCTGAAACGCGAATTTCTCCTGCTAGCGTCCTTGCCTCTCCGATCGGTTGGCAAATGGCGGGGTTCAGAAGTCCTAATGCCGGCAGTGTCTTGACGCCAGCAAGGTGTTCGAGTTGCATCAAAACGGCGTCCACCAGGAGTGCAACGGCTCCAGATGACCTGCTCAGTGTCGCGGAAGCAGCCGCCTTAAGGGCGATCCCTGTCCGAAGAGATCGGTGGAAACGCGGCGGGCGAGTGCCAGGTCGTGTGCGGCCCGATTTTTCGGAGGCGCTAACATTGGTGATTCCGCTGGAGCAGCTTTCCGTGTTTGTTCGCAAACGGAAAATAGGCCGCCGTAGCGGAGCCTCAAAATGATGGACCGCATACGCCGGGTCGGAGGAAGTTTCGAGGCCGCAATGATCTTGATCATGGCCCTAGCAGCAATCGGAATCGTCTTGGTCATCACCACCGACATTTTGTGAGTTCTCAGACCTCATGGCCCTGGGCAGCGTTCGCTCGCTCGTCGAGTTGCGTTCCCAAACTGGTGGCTCGCAGACCTGATCTTGTCAGCACCGAAACTGGCAAAATGTCGACACCCGGCAGCTACGCCTCGCCGTATCACTCCGGCGGACGCGCCGGCGTGATCGCCCTCCATGGGGTTCTCCGACGCCATTGCACCGCACTGGGCTAACTCGACAGGAACAATCAACCGATCTTCTTGTTTGACGGCGATCGCGGTTGACCATCTGCCCTTTGCGCTGCGGCGGAACAAAATCCACAGGTGGCCGAGCCTGGAGACGGTCACCGCGCGGGGCGAAACTTCTGATCGTTCAGGTTTCGTAATCGGTAGCGGGAAAAAGAGATGCTGGACAAGACCTGGCGAATTACGAAATCGAGTGTGGCCGGCTTCATCGGCGACAGCGCTTTCAGTCATGGCGCCGCAATGGCGTTCTTCGCCGTGACCTCTCTGGGACCCATTCTGTTGTTGGTCGTGGCCGTAGCAGGCCTGGTATTTGGCCAAAGCGCCGCGCGCGATGCCGTCGCGGGACAATTGACGGGCCTGATGGGCGGTCAAAGCGCGGATGTCATACAAAGCGTACTGCAAAGTGCCTCCAACCGGTCGTCTGGTGCCATCGCCACGATTGTAGGCCTGGTGACATTGTTGCTGACAGCGTCGGGCGTGTTCGGTGAGATGCAGACCGCCTTGAATGAGATCTGGAAAGCAAAGCCCCAGGGGGGCTCCGTCTCTCGCTTAATCCGTGCACGGACGGCCAGCTTGGGACTGGTGATCGCCCTTGGCTTCTTGCTGATCGTTTCGCTTGCTGTGAGCGCCGCCATTACCGCGCTAGGCGACACGATAAATCGGCTTTTGCCGTTCGGATCACTCTTGATCGAAGGGCTGAATGTCTTGATTTCCTACCTGCTGATAGCAGTGCTCTTCGCCGCCATCTACAAGGTCCTGCCGGACCGCCATCTGGAGTGGCGCGACGTGTGGTTCGGAGCGTTTGTGACGGCCGCGCTGTTCACGGCTGGCAAGAGCCTGATCGGCTTGTACTTGGGTAGCAGCGCGATGGGATCGTCATTCGGAGCCGCCAGCGCGTTGATCATTGTGCTGCTCTGGATCTACTACTCCTCGCTAATTTTTCTTCTTGGTGCCGAATTCACTCACGCCTACTCTTTTGAACATGGAAGCCGGCGACCCTTGGGTGAGGCTTCATCGGGTTGAGCCACGGCCGCAGAGCGGCCGGATACGGGGCGAAGACGCGATTGGCAAAAGTGCGGGATTGTTGTTCCTGGAGCGAAGACGGATCGCCAGGGCTACGAACCATCGACTTCGCCATGGGCGACCCAGGAACCACCCGTCGTTTTCGGACCCGTCGCCAGCGGTCCCCCCGCGATACTGACACGGGTTCGAGACGACGCATGGCACAGCGGGCCTTCGTCACTTACTCTCCTATGACCCCATCGAACATGTTGCCCTACGCCTCAACGCTCAGCCTCCGGAAAAGCCGAACTGGAACCTAAACGCACAGGGCTGGTTTGATGGCAAGAAAGGAGACCTCCATGATACGCTTACTCGTTCAATTCGGCGCTCTCTGTCTGGCGTACAATTTCGGCAAACAAATTGGCCGTGAGCAGGGCCGTCTTTCACCAACGGGCCAACCGCGGCGCCGCTCCTTTTCGGAGGCGGGTGCCGCGCAGACTGGTGAGCGCAACGAACAAGGTTAGCCGCTTGCAGACTGCGGCCACCTGCGAACCGCGCAGCGCTTCTGAGGGACCACGCGACGTCGGGCCTCATGCTGGACGAGAAACCTTAGCGGCATGGCGCTCCGCGAGATTGCCCGGCAACTCATCGGGCGGGCATTGGGCAGGCTTTGCACGAGTGTCAGCGCGACGAGGGCCAACGGTGCCTCCTCAACCTGGTAATTGCAGAGCGTCCGACAGTAATTACACCCCCACAGTCAATCCGCACTGTCAGCTTGTCGGCTTTGCGATCGATACGGATGATATCCCCGACGAGAACGACCTCATCTCCAGCGCGGGTTTTGGGTGGCGGGTCAACCGAATAGGGTTGACCATAAGACGGAATGTTTACTTGGGCACGTCCGCTGGGCAGTATTGAGGCGACGGTGCCCTTCAAGGCGACCTCGTCACCGATCTCAAATTCCCGGGGCACGCTATAATGTAGCATGAGCCTCCTCCGGCGCTTCAAGATATCAATGCCGGCAAACTGACTTGGTTGCGTGAAATCGTAAGTCTCTCTCATCGCCCCGGTGAGGCCGAGCACCCTCTCCCCGGAGGGGCACAATGCGCGCGGTTAGGAACTCCAACGCTCCTGATTGACCGCCCGCGATCCAGGAACTCACAAGCGCGCGCGGTAATCGCCCGGGCGCCGTGGACGTCGTACATGTCACCCCGAGCACCGCGTTTTCTTTCCAACTCGTCTTTTCGCGGCAGCTACATGCCACTTCCTGCGAACAAACGCGGTTTCGATCCTAGCAGCCAGGCTGCCATTGCCGCGTTAGGCGCTTTGCGCCAGATAGGCCACGGTCGCAGTCCCACAGCAGAGCCGTGGTGAGGTCATTCAAGTGATCTTCTCTGAATGTGGCAGCGAAGCGACCGTTACATTCTCTTCGCCGCAAGGGCTTCGCCGTGCCGACGATCACGTCTTGACGGATTGGGTTGGCGGCCGCTGCATGCCTTCGCCGCCGGCCCGGCGGGTTCCTGACCACAACGGGGCCACGGAGTCTGTAAGGGTTTATGAAAGCAGTGGATAGTTGCCGAGCAGAGGTGTTCCGGCACGGACTGTTGTTTTAGTCTGCCTCGCCGGATAATACCAAGGCGGCCATGCTCGAACGGTTTAGCCCATGTCAGTTTCTGCCTTTCCTGTCAGCCGAGAGCGTGCATCGGTTATGATCGTCGCCGACGCAATAGCTCGGCTTCCGAATGACGAAGCGGCCGAGCTTTGGTTGGAAACGGCTACGCATCTGTTGTCAGTCGCGATTGAACGCGGAGATGACACAGACCAGGCGCGCACTGAGGTCGTTCGGTTCTTCGATGCGGTTCAACGGATGCGAACCACGGTTTCATCAAAATAGATGGAGACGACAATCGTAGGCTGTGAAAAGCCTACAACTATGAACAGTCTCGTTTCGCACATAGTTGGCGTTTACCGGTGCCCAGGTATCCCAGCATTTGTCTGCGTGAGAGAGGGAACCAGGTGCAGTTACCTATCGCAGGACGTTTACAGAGCGTCTGGATACCAGCCCGAATTCGAGGGGCTGCCTTGGGAATCGGAATACCGGACCGCCAGAAACCCGACAATCTTAGCAACCGATGATACGAAGCGGTAAGTGCCTAACCATACCATCATGGAACCAAGCCCAATCCGGCAGGTTCACCAACGTTATGCCGCTATACTTCTTCGACACGATTGAGAATGGACAGATCACCCGCGATGATCTGGGTGTCGAGATGAGTCCATGCGACATGCGCGAGGAAGCGAAGCGGCTTCTGCCTGCAATCGTGGCAGACCACCCGCTGCCGGCAGACCTCAACGATTTTGCGGTATGGGTCCGCGACAAGTCCGGGTGCTGTGTCTATGAGGCGAGCTTAACGCTAATCACAAGGACGCTGCTTGCGCCAGCGTAGGCCGCCCAGGCTTTTTGGCCGAACCGTGGTGTCACCTGTAGGTCGTCCAAGCGTTGCATGACGCAGCTTTTCTCGCGCTCGGACCTTTCCACGCCTGACAAGGTTTAGCCGTTAGCGTTGTCATTCGGACTGGTCCGCCGAGCTTTCCTTGCATGGTTTTCGCAAGCGCTTTTGTTTGCCAGCCTTGAAAGCGCCGAAGGCGCGCCGGGCGCAGCAGTCCGTCGCCATGAGCACCATGGCAGGCCTGCCGGACTCGCGCTGCACTCCATCGGTCGCGTTTTGATTATCCGGCAGTTCATCTTTGGCCCAGTGCGATAGGGGCTGGTGCGACGCTTGGCGACCATGCCTTGGTTGACGAGGTGAAAGACAAGTCCACCTCCAGTGCGGCGAAACACACAGCCCCGCGTTCCTCCGAGGCATCGGAGCCGACCAGGGAGAGCACTCATGGGTCGACATGGAATGGTTCAGCCTTCAGCTTCAGGCACTCAGCCGCCAGCATCGACGCACGTCTATGGTGATGATCAACTCCAGCAGAGCCGGGCCCGGCCGCCCACCGGTCCCGACAACGTCCGGGCAACTATTTTTGCGCTTTGGCCATTTTCGGGCGGTGCGTTCTACGGGGCTCCGTTCGACTATGGCGGCCGCTATTGCGGCCCGCGCTACCACAGTGACTATCCTGGTTATATGGCTCGGTATCCGCACCGCTACTCTAGGCATCACCACCGCCATTGCCGGGTCAAGCTGTTGCACCGGGACCATTACCAACTGGGTGTTGGAACGCGTGCAAATTTGCCCTTACTGACGGCCCGCCTCGGCTTCACTGATTTCTCTCGGTTAACTGGCCCTCGTTACTTTGGTCGCGCCGATCACCGCCAAGCGACGTGTTCGACGTGCGAAGTCCATCGACAGGCGGCAATTGTGTAAAACGGTGGCCGCCACGGCACAATGAGCGCAAGTGACATGAGCGGAGGATGGGAATGATCATCTTGGCTGGCCAGCCGCCCGGCTGAGACGAGGGTCCCCGAAACACTACGGGCAAGTTGCTATTCCTATCCGAATCTGCTCTCCTCTTCCAAGGACCAGTCGCAACGCAGTTTGCTGAATCCATGGTCCCTGTCCTTGATGGCGACCGACGTTTCCCCCGCTCCCCAACCGGCGTCGGTCGCCCTGCTCTTTGGGCAGTTCAATCGCCGATGGCCATGGTTTCCGAGAACGCGGCAGACCTCCCCGCGAGAGCCGCCGGACCGGCACAGGCAATCCATCTGAAGGCAGCATTCTCTGCGCCATCGCGGTGCTCATGGACAAAGGACATGGAGAAAATGTCCAGCTTCGTCGGAACTGCTCGCCACCGCCATCAACATTGTGGAAAGAACAAGCCGAGCGCGTCAGATGGCCCGAGATTCGACAGCCTATCCGATTAGACCGTCGGGTTTGTTGGAGCAGCCTTGAGCATTACCCGTGCGCTTTCTAACCCGGACTTTGGTCCCGGTTGCTTCCGACCGAAGACCAGCATCGGGAACCTTCGATTCTGCGTGAAGTTGGGTCGGAGCTCAAAATTTGTCCGGTGTGAGGCTGGTGGAAGATGGCACTCTCTCGACGACTGCTGATGTGCAACATGACGTTCGAATGTCCTCATTGCGGTTTCGCTCTGAAACGGGCAGGCAGTTGGTTTCAGGTCGTTTCCTCGCGCCGCTGCGAGGGATGTCAAAGCCAGTTTCGAATCACTTATCCCGACAAACTCACCCTCTTCGCCAAGCATGAGCAGGAGGCAGTGCTTGAGGCTCACAGCGCTAACCGCCAGATTGCATCGTAGTGATGCCTGTTCAAGTCACGGCATTCGAGATTACAACTCCGCCCTCCCCCCGCCGCCAGCCAAAGGATATGGAACGATGCTAAGTGGAGCTGTCACATCCCCCGTGCCTTGGGGATGCGCGTCGCCAGCCTTCGAGCCCGAATGCAGGCGGCCGAGATCACTGAAGACGAATTAATGGCCTTCCAGAAAGTCGTCGCGATCATGGAAAACGGACTAGGCCGTATCGATGGCGACGATCTTATCGCGGCCTCCTTCGTCGACGATCTTTCGCCGGAGAACGTAGCCGACCACGCCGACATTCAGCCGACTCTTTGACTCCCGTGCCGAAGCAGCGACAAAGTCGCAGGCGAACTTGTGGCAGCGGAATCGCCCACGTACAGATCGCCGTCATGGGACCCGACCGCGACGAGTTGCTGGCTAGGGGGGCGCTCCAGCTGCCATTCTTGCGGCGGTGTTCAGGCCCGCTTGGACCTTTCGGGATTGACGCTCAGAGTGCGGGTTCTCGTCGACAGCACTTGCTAGGTGGCTTGCGCCAGCATTGCTGGCGGGCTGATCGGATTAATGTGAGCTGCGACGTTGAAGTCTCGCAGGCGGCGTCTCTGCTCCTTGCGACCTCATGCAGCGCCGAAGTTCGATGTTCCTCGTATGCAATGCTGGCCGAAAACTGGCGCACAGTGGTTTATTTTTTGAGCCGTGACAGAGGCACACGTTTGAGATTGCCAACCCACCGGCCGCCCAGTCGCGCGAAATTGTGCCGTCGAGCCCAGCAATGGTTGCTTGCTCAAGCTGGGTACCGAAGCCCGAGCTGCGAGCAGGTCCATAAATCTCCGGACCTCCGGTTTCGCTCCAGATCAGAAGAAGGCTTTTGGCATCAATCATACTCAGAACATCCAATTTCCCTCCAGCGCTTGCAAAACAACCGTGTTTGGCCGCATTGGTCGCGAACTCGCTGATAATCAGCGCCAGCGATGTCATGGCACTGCTTCCGAGGGGGACATCTACCCCCTTGATGCTTGTCCCGATCTGGGGCGCATTTTTGTACGGCGCAAGAACCGCGTTGAGCAGTGCCAAGAGGGTCGTCTCGCGTTGAATTTCGGCGTCGTCCCGGAGGTCTGCCAAAATAAGATCATGGGCACGGGCCAGTGAGGCCAGCCGGTCTCGCATGTCGCCTGCCAACTCGGCCGCACTGCTCGCTGACCGCTCACTCACCGACACCAAAGCCGACGCGACAGAAAAAAGATTCTTCACTCGGTGATTCATTTCCCTCAGCAGCAGCTTTCGCCGTTTCTCGTTTCGCCTCCTCTCGGAAATATCCCTCGCGATCTTGGATGCGCCCAGAATTGTGCCACCATTCCCCAGAACAGGCGAGACAGTCACCGAAACCTCGACCAGGCTGCCGTCTTTGCGCTTCCGAATGGTGTCAAAATGTTCGACGCGCTCGCCCCGACGTATCCTCTCCAGAATGGCATCTTCCTCTTGCCGTCGATCTTCGGGAATCAGGATGAGTATCGATTGCCCGACGGCTTCTTCGGCCGAAAAACCGAAGATACGTTCGGCGCCGGTATTCCAACTGGTGATGATGCCTTCAATCGTCTTACTCAGGATCGCGTCGGTAGAGCTCTCGACGATGGAAGCAAGCCAAGCGCGTGCGTCTTCACTGCCCTTAGCGCCGATTTCTTCATCGGGCGGAGGCGGCACCAAATAGAGAGGCACAGCGGCTGGACCAATGTCACCCTGACCGAAACGCAAAAATCCATTCCTCTTGGCAGGCAAATGAACGGGCATCCGATTTCCTTGCTTCCAGAAAAATGGAAGCGTCGAACCGCGATAGCAAGTCTGCAGAGCGTCCCCAAAGCGAAAACTTGCAGTTAATTGTCGTGGAGAACGATCATGAAGGCCGCCAAGGTGACGGCGGATCAAAGGGACTCACCCGAAGGAACTACAGGATCATTGGTTCGGGGTGGTCGGTGAAGAGCAGGCTGCGGTCAGCAAATACAGTTTGGTCGGCCGGGATGGGCGTTCCGAGCACCCTTTCACATAGCTGCCGGTCGCTTCGATCTCGGTACTGCTGACCCCGATCGCCTTGGCCGCGGAGAAAAGATTGTGGATTGCGGCGGCCACCGAGATCACGTCTGGACTGGCCAAGCCTGACAAATTGCTGCTCACTCACTTGTCCACAAAATTGACGCCGGGAGTGCTCATGCAGCCCTCAGGCGACGAACGTAAGCGAAGCTTCGTTATTTCGGTGACACGCAGCCAGTTTTTTACCTTGTGCCTCAATGTGACCGGCCGGCTGAGGTGTGCTTCTGCCGCTTTGAATGGCACCTGGGCCATGACCTGCGAAGACACAACCGACCCGCCGGCCATGATCTCAACTCGATACTCGGCCACTCACGCCCCCGCGATTGTTACCCCACCGCGATATAATTAGTTCGAGCTAAAATGGTTCCGGAACTTCGGCGGAGCCAGATGTTGCAGCCCGCGTGGAAAGGCCCATTTGACCAGGGCGGCTCGGTGGCTTGATCTCGCAGGGCAAACCGCCGAGCCTAACTGGCAACGGTTGCCAGCTTATGTGAAATTAGCATCGTGGCCATTGGCCGGCGTCGTTCAAACACACGAGCAAAGAAGACAACGCGGCGTTAGGTTCCAGTGTCGCGCGTAGCGGCACCCACCCTGAAAATTTCAAGCTTCTCGCTGTAAGAGAGCCTTACCCTTTCGCCGCATCGCTTGCAGGTGAACGTCGTTACGGACTTGACCCAGGAGCCTTTCCTGACCAGTGGGTTTTTGCAGCTCGGACACTGGAAGGTCAGGTTTTTGTCAAGCAGCTGATTGGATAGAGCCATCTCATCTTCTCCCAAGATGGAGTGGCCGTGCAAGACTGGTGCCAAAAATGTGCGTATTAGAACGACACAATTGGCGGCGGATCGGGAGTCTTGCCAGGAGTCAATGTGAGGCTGGGCACTCTCGGCAGTCGAATCACTGCCTGGCCATCCCAGTTGGTAGCGGCCGCACCGGTCTCGGCGCAACCAGGCGCGCGTGCGCGAAGCTCCTGGGATCGTCTCCCGATAGATTTCACTACTTCGTCCGACACGTCACCTTTGGAGGGCCGCCTACACTATTGTTCCGGCTGAGCCTACTGGCGTGTGTCTCTGGGGCATTCTTTGAACTCGCAGGCTGGACTGGAACCAAACCGGAAAATAAGTCTTTCCCAAGGGAAGGGCTACAACGGACCCGACACAATGGATGGACATTTCGAACTGGAACTAGCCAAGGCCAGACTGAGTGTGAGCCAAGCAGAGTCGGAACTGAAACGTGTCGAGCGGACAAGCGCTAGGCGTGGGCATCGATCTCGCCCTCTGCGACACGATAAGAGGCGCCCAGCGCCGCGTCAATGAAGCAAGAGAGCACCTGGCGAGGATCAAGGTCGGCGATTCACCTGAGGTTTGCCCACGCGGGCACGGAGGCTAGTTCGTCAGGATAAGCGGTTCGGTGGATTGATCGCGCATCGGCAGGAAGACCGAGCTTAACCGGCAACCGCATCGCTTATCATCTTTCCCAGCTGAGCCTCAGATGTGCGCCATCTGCCCCCAAAGGCGCAATTGGAAGCAATTCGGATGCGACGGCTCCGTCAACTCTGGATCACAATGGCACTTCGAGTTTTGCCGCAAAATTGCCGCCGACGGCAAAGCCCGACTGCGGCGTGTAGCCGGCGGATCAACTACTAATCGGTTGCCGGCAACCCGTGAAGCGCCCTATCATCGGCACGGGGTTGGGAATGTGATGGCGCCGAGGTTCATAGCAAAACAGCTTTCTTGGCCGGCTGGGTTCGGCGGATGGCTCGTCCGAGCCGGTATGAACCGGGGCAACGCCCGCCTGAACAGCTACGCTCTCGACCAATTGCAGTTGGTTCCTGAAGACCGAGTGCTGGAAGTCGGATTCGGCGGCGGCGCAGCACTGCCGCGACTCGTTCTTGGCGCATCATTCGTCTGCGGTGTTGACCGCTCTCAGGATGTGACGAGCGCAGCCGCTCGCAAATTTGCCGATGCGGTGCGCGCCGGACGAGCCGAGTTTCACGTCGGGGCGGTTGAAAAACTGCCGTTGCGGGATGCGACATTCGACAAAGCCCTCAGCGTTCACACCGTATACTTCTGGGAAAGCCTCAAGGCCGGATCTTCGGAATTGGCACGAGTACTCACGCCTGGCGGGCGAATCGTGTTGGGCTTCCTTCCCAAGGCACGTATGGATCGGATGAACATGCCAGCAGATATCTTCACCCCACGTGAGCCTGACGAGATCATCGCTGCTTTGCAAGGAGTGGGGTTCAACGAGACGGAGCTTCGAAAACCGAACACGGAAACGGCATGGGCCGTCGCGACAGGTGTGCGAAGCTGAGCTGTCCGCGCCGATCCAGCGCGGCAAGAAAAAAGTTCGCAGGCGTGAGCCAGCGGCCTACGAGCATCTTTGCCGAAACATCGGGGTGCCGGTGGCGGCGGGATTAGCTGCAAATTGGTTTCCGTCGAGCAAGCAGGCCCGTGAGCCAGTCTGGATCCATCTGCGGCACCGAGGAGAGAAGCAGTTCGGTGTAGGCTGCGTGGGGTGGCGCGAGTACCTCGGTTTTCCAACCCTGCTCCACCACCTGCCCCTGGTGCATAACCACGACCTCGTCGGCAATTGCTCTTACCGTTGCGATATCGTGCGTAATGAAGATGTAGCTAATGCCGAGTTCGTGCTGCAAGCGCATCAGGAGCTTCAAGATCTCTTCCTGCACAATCTGATCGAGTGCCGAGGTCACCTCGTCACAAATAATAAGTTCTGGGTTCGCGGCGAGCGCGCGGGCGATGCAGATCCGCTGCTTCTGGCCACCCGACAATTCACCGGGCAGCCGGTCGAGGAAGCTTTCGTCCATCTCGATCATGTGCATGAGCTCGCCGACCCGCCGGTCGCGCTGCTGCCCCTTAACGCCCAAATAGAACTCAAGCGGGCGTGCGATTATCTCCTCGACCGTCTGGCGGGGGTTAAGCGCGCTATCCGGCGACTGATAGATCATCTGGATACGGCGCAGCAGGTCTTTCGAGCGGCGTTTCAACGAGAGGGTGAGCGGCTTGCCATCAAAGGACATCGATCCAGACAAGGCAGGCAAGAGACCCGTGACGACGCGGGCGAGGGTCGATTTCCCCGACCCTGATTCGCCGACCACTGCGACCGTTCGGCCGCGCGGAACCTTGATCGACACATCCACCAGCACCTTGACCCTTCCGGCATAAGCGGCGGTAACATTGTCGATGGTCAGTAAATGGTCCTCGGTCCGAATCTCGGGCTTCGCAAGCTTGCGCACTGCCCAAAGCGTCCGAGTGTATTCCTGGGTGGGAGCCGTAAGTATCTGCCGCGTATCGGCTTCCTCAACCGTTTGTCCGTGCCGCAAGACCATAATCCGGTCCGCCATCTGCGCCACCACGGCCAGATCGTGAGTCACATATATCGCTGCTGTGTTAAATTCCTCAACAATCCTGCGGATCGACGCAAGGACCTCGACTTGGGTGGTCACATCCAGCGCAGTTGTCGGTTCATCGAACACGATCAGGTCGGGGCGGCAGGCCATGGCCATTGCCGTCATGGCTCGCTGTAGCTGGCCGCCTGATACCTGATGCGGATACCGAAAACCAATGGTCTCAGGCTGTGGGAGTTGGAGGCGCCGATAAAGCTCCACGGCATCGCGATTAGCTTTCTCTCGGCTGGCGATCCCGTGCGCAACTGCCGTTTCAACCGTCTGGTCGAGGAGCCGGTGAGCAGGGTTGAACCAGGCGGCGGCGCTTTGCGCAACATAAGCAATGCGGGAGCCCCGAAGCCGCCGACGACGGGCTTCGCTCATTGACAAAAGATCGGCACCGTCGAAAAGCACCGCGCCTCGGCTAATACGGCAGCCCGGCTTTGCATACCCCATTGCGGCAAGGCCTATGGTCGATTTTCCGGCGCCGGATTCGCCAATCAGCCCGAGCACTTCTCCGCGTTTAAGCGAGAGATCCACGCCGCGCACGATCGGGTGCCAGCGCTCGTCGGAGAAGCCTTCAACGTGAAGATCCCGGACCTCGAGCAGATCTGTTCCCTTTTCGCGCAGGGCGGCACGGCTAGTTTTCATCACGCAGTCCGCTCGTCGAATGCAAAAACCAGTCCACGACAAAGTTCACCGCTACTGTGAGGAGCGCAATGGCGCCGGCCGGCAGTAGCGGAGTGACATCACCATAAGTGATCAGCGTGGCGTTTTCCCGCACCATCGACCCCCAATCAGCCGACGGCGGCTGTATGCCCACCCCCAGGAACGACAAGGCTGCAATCGTCAGAAACACAAAGCAGAATCGCAGACCAAATTCCGCGATGAGCGGCGGCAGAATGTTGGGCAGGATTTCCTTGCGCAGGAGCCATGCTGCACCTTCGCCGCGCAATCGCGCGACCTCAACATACTCCATCACCGCCACGTTGAGCCCGACGGCTCGCGCCAAACGGAACACGCGGGTGGAATCGAGCAGCGCTATGATCAATATAAGGCTGGGTATCGACGAACCGAATATGGAGAGGAGCATCAGCGCGAAAATCAGGCTGGGGATCGACATCAACACATCCACAGCGCGCGACAAGATCTGATCTAGCCACCCTCGGTACATTGCCGCCAGAAGCCCGAGTGTCACACCGGCTGCAAAGGATATGACGGTTGTCGCGAAGGCGATGCCGATCGTGTTGCGGGCTCCGTAGATCAGTCGAGTGAGCATGTCGCGACCGAGTTGGTCGGTGCCGAACATGAACTCGTGACTCCAGGGCGCGAACGCCTCGCTAAAGACCTGCGTTTCCCGGTACGGTGCGATCAGTGGCGCAAAAAGGGCGACGAGAACGTAGCAGAGGGTTACCCCCATACCGAACCAGGCACTGAGCGGGGCCTTCTTCAGCGATGTCGTCATGCGAGATCGGCGTGTGCGCCTTATCCTGGGCGCCCTGGGGGGCTGGATGACGGGCTCCGCGCTTGTCATCGCGGGTGCAACAGCCTCGGGTTGGTAGCGATCGAAATGATGTCGGCGATCAGGTTGAGCAAGATGTAGGTTGCGGCGAAGACGAGGGCGCAGGCCTGCACGACGGGTACGTCTCTTGATTTCACGGCATCGACCATCAGTTGGCCGACGCCAGGGTAGACGAATACAACCTCGACAACCACGACGCCGACGATGAGATAGGCAAGATTGAAGGCGACAACGGTCACGATCGGAGCCCAGGCGTTTGGCAAAGCGTGCCGAAGCACGACCACCATTGGCGTCATTCCCTTCAACCGAGCCATGTCGATATAGGGGCTTGAAAGCATGTTGATGATCGCCGCGCGCGTCATGCGCATCATGTGAGCGACGATGACGAGTGTAAGCGTGATCGACGGCAGGGCTGCGCGCCAGACGTGCTCCCAAAACGGCGTCTGATCGTTTATATTCGCCAAGGTCGGGAACTTCGGTACGACGTTCAAGGTCCAGTTGATCGAAGCCGCAAGCCATAAGGGCAGCGACTGCGCGAACTGCGTGCCCGCGAACGTATCGCGGGAGATGATCAGGAAAGCGAGCATGTAGGCGACGAAGAACTCAGGGAACGAAATTGTCGTGAGTGTCACCGTGTTTACAAGCCGATCGAACCAGCTGTTGCGGTAGAGGGCCGCAAGAATACCCAATCCCAATGCCAGCGGCACCGCGATGAGCGCCGTCATGACGGCCAGAAACATGGTGTTGTATAAACGCGGTGCGATAATCTCCACGACCGTGCGTCGGTAGCCGGTTCGACTGGCGAAGGACGACCCGAGATCCCCTCGTGCCATCTTGCCCATCCAGCTGAAGTAGCGTTCGACCGGCGGGCGATCGAGGCCCACCTCGTGCTGAAAAGCCGCTACGGTTTCGGGTGTAGCTGATTGACCAAGCATCGCCTTCGCAAAGTCGCCGGGCAGCATCGTGATCGCCGAAAAGATAATAATCGAGACGATGAACAGCGTAATCAGGCCGAGACCCAACCGTTGCAGAACCGTTTTTAAAACCGGATTCATACGCATGCTGCGCGCTTTCCCAAAAGCCCGCCGTCCATTGCGGACGGCGTGCTTGGCGAACATCTTATGCCTGTGCCATCCACCAGCGCTCGGCCATCTTCAGTCCGTCATTCTCCCAATTCGGCGCCACGTCGCCATGGGCTAGTTTCTTCGATTTGGCGCTGACGAAGTTGTTGAACACCAGCACTATGCTGCCACCATCGTCATGGGTCAGCTGCTGCATTTCGGCGTACATGGCGGCACGCTTGGCTTCGTCGGTTTCAGCTCGTGCCTTTACGAGCAACTCATTGAAGCGCGGGTTTTTCCAGAACGACTCGTTCCAACTGGATTCCGCTGCGAAGGCCTGCGTGAACATCCAGTCGGCCGTCGCGCGACCACTCCAGTAGGATGCGCACCAAGGCTTCTTCAGCCAGATGTTGTCCCAATAGGCGTCTTCGGCCTCGCGCACCACGTTGACGTCGATGCCGCACTGTGCGGCCGTCTCGCGAATGAGTGCGGCCGCGTCTACCGCACCTGCGAAAGCGGCATCTGCGACCGAAAGATCGATTTTCAGCTTCTCCATCCCCGCCTTCTTCAGATAATGGCGCGATTTCTCGGGATCGAAACTGTGTTGCGGCTCCGGGTTCTTGTAGAACTTGATCGCCGGCGCGATGGGACTGTCATTGGCAACGGTGGCATGCCCAAGGAAAATCTTGTCGGCGATCTCTTGACGGTTGATCGCCCATTTCAACGCCGTGCGCACATCCGGATTATCGAAAGGCGCCATGGTGACGTTCATCGGCAGCGTATAATGCCCGTAGCCGGTGATCTCGATGATGTCGATTTTGGGATTTCGCTTCAACATGCCGAGTGTCTTCAGATCGGCGCGGCCGATATAGTCCACCTCCCCGGTCGAGAGCGCAGCCATGCGTGCGGCCAAGTCGGTGATTGCGATGAACTCCACCTCGTCCAGGTAGGGCCTTCCGTTCTTGAAGTAGTTTGGATTGCGCTTGAGCTTGGCCGAAACGCCCGGTTGGAAGTTCTCGAGCACGAATGCGCCCGTGCGTGCGCCCGAAGCCCAATCCGCTTTCCCGTCAACGCTCGGCATGATCACGAGATGATAATCGCTCATGATGTAGGGGAAATCGGCGTTGCCGCTGTCGAGCGTGAAGACAACCGTTTGTGGGCCGTCGGCCCTGACGTCCTTGACGGAGGCAAGCAGAGACTTCGCGGCCGATTTGGTGTCGGCACCCATGTGATACCGCATGGAGGCCACGACATCGTCTGCCGTCACGCTTTTGCCATTGTGGAAGGTCGTGCCCTTGCGCAGCTTAAAGACCCAGGTCTTGGCGCCGTTGGATGCTTCGAAGCTTTCTGCAAGATCCGGCTGTACGCCACCCTTAGCGTCGACCTCCGTGAGGCCGTTGGACATCGCACCCGAAAAAGCAGTTTGGGAGAAGGTATCGGGATAGCCGGCCGGATCTACGGAATCAGTAGTCGCCCCGTGGGCCATGCCGAGCTTTGCGAAGCCTCCTTTTTGCGTTTCTGCTCGTGCCGCAGTGACAAAGAGCTGATCTGCGGCTGCGATGGCCAGACCTGCCGCCAATCCTAGATGGATGAACTCACGCCGCGAAACCTTGCCGCTCCCGACAAGACCTTTCGCGATGCGCAGTTTGTACTCTGATTCCGACATTGCCGTTCTCCCATTTGCGGATTTTCCGCGTTCTTTTTCCAACCGTCGTCGAGCACGCAATGCGTAAGTGCCCTGTCTTCGTCTTTTGTGTTCCTTCCTGTGCCTTCCGCTCTTGCCCGATCAGGCAGTCACATAGATGTTGCCGTCCTCGACCATGACGGGGAACGTTCGTGCACGCACGGTGGAATCGACCAGCGCCGAACCCGTTTTGATGTCAAACTCCCAGCCATGCCAGGCGCAGCGTACGATCTCGTTTTCCCGGTGATAGACGAAGCGCGCTTCGTCGACCGGCGCAGTGGTTCCGCATTGCGGGCCCTCACACAGCGGCGCCCCGCGATGCGGACAGATATTGAGTAGCGCGTGGAAAGTCTCTCCGATGCGAAACACGCCCACCGAAAGGCTGCGGACCTTTGCGATTACGGGTGTGCCCGTTTCGATCTCGTCGACGCGACAGATGAAGATTTTCTCGGCCATGTTCTGCTCCGTCAGGCAGCATTCGCGGTCAGGATGGGGGAAATGCGCTTGTAAACGTCGAGTGCATTTTGACCCATCACCTTCGTCCTCCAAGCGGGAGGAATGTGCAGCGTGTTGGCGTCGTCGTAGTCCCAATGCGGATAGTCTGACGCAAACATAAGCGTGTTTTCACCGTCCATTGCTTCCAGAATGGACCAGAGATGCTGCACATTCGCCGGCTGCTCCAGGGGCTGTGTGGAAAACCGAATATTTCGGCGGCAGTACTCGGACGGCAGCATCTTCAGCCAAGGCGTCTCCTTGCGAAGCGCCTTGTAATCGGCGTCGAGGCGCCACAGCACCGTCGGCACCCAGGCCACGCCGCATTCGACCACAACGAAATAGAGTTCCGGCCATTTTTCGAAGACTCCATGCGCAATCATGCTGGCGACATGGCTGATCGCCGACATGTGCAGGATGGCGTGTGTCTCCCAGAAGAATGTCGTGGGGGCAGGCGCGATGGCGTTCCAGTTGATTCCCCCATGGCCGCCGAGGTGGATGGCGAAGGGCAATCCCATTTCCGCGCAGGCTTCGTAGATCGGGTGGTAGAAGGGATCGCCGTACGGCCGCACAGAGCCTTGGGAGGCCAGAACCTGGACCATGCGCGGGTGGCTGCCGAGCCGACGGATCTCGGCCGCCGCCTGCTTCGGATCCTGAGGCGCGATGATAATCGAACCCATGAAGCGGTTGTCCTTCGGCAACCACTCCGCGACCTGATAGTCATTGTAAGCACTGACCAGCGCACTGGCATAATAGGGGTTGGCCAGCGTCGAGGCTTCAATCGGCTCGTCACCGGTGAGAATCGCCACGCCGACATTGTATTTGTCGAGATGCTTTTCTTTCATGATCCGGTAGTTGTCGGCTTCGGTCTCGGGCCGCACGTCCTTTCGCGAGAAATCTTGCGGATGGAACCAGGGCCGATGGCCATGCGGGAAGGATCCTCTAGGGCCGGTCTTTTCGCCCTCTATGAACATGTCCTTCCAAACGCCCGAGAGGTAGGGCTCGAGCACCGTGGCGCTGGACCAGTAGTTGTGGCAATCGCAGTCAACGATGAACACTTTAGCTTCGCTCCCTCTTTGCAGACCGCGTTCTGCTGGCCGTTAGTCTCTTTAGCTTCCGCCTTGACAAATGCCGGATCAAGCCAATGATCTCTGGGTAATGATCGGGTTTTTCGATTGAGGGTTAGTGCGTGCAGCTGGACCACATTGAGACGTTCCTCGACATCATCGAATCGCGGAACTTCAACCGGACTGCCGACCGGCTGAACATTACGCAGTCGACCGTCAGCAGCCGGATCAAGAGTCTCGAAAGCGCTGTAGGGTCGGAGCTTTTCCATCGTGGTCGCGCCGGTGCTGAACCGACAGCGGCGGGGCGACGTTTCGAAGCCTACGCGCGGGCGATGCTGTCGACTTGGTCGCAAGCGCGCCATGACGTGCGGGCCTTCAACCGGTTCGAAGGAACCCTGCGCGTGGCAGCGCAGGTTGGCATGACACGCTCAGTGCTGCCTGGGTGGGTGGAGGCGCTCTGTCGGGCCCTTCCCACAGCCTCGATCCATGTGGAATCCGACTATTCCAACCAGATGGTGACAGATCTGAGCATGGGGAATCTGGATATAGCCGTGCTCTACGCACCCCGCTATCTTCCCGAGATTGCTTACGAGCATCTGATGGTCGAGGAATATGTGATGGTGTCGACCTTCGCCAGGACAATGTCGCAGGTCAATCCCGACAGCTACATTCGGCCGGGCTACACCGTCGTACTCGAGAAAACGCATTCCGAGCTTATCCCCTCCCTCGCAATCTCGCGTCTCTCCATGGGATCCGAAAGCCTGGCAGAAGCGATGCTGCGGCGAACTGGGGGGAGTTGTTACATGCGCAACGACGATGCCCGCAGGTTTACGGCCGAGTGCCCTTCCTTCCTGGTCGAGGACGCACCGACGCTTTATCAGCCTGTCCACACGGCTATGCTCGCGCGGCGCAAACACGAACCGATTATTCGAAAGGGGCTTCGTGCGCTCCAGCTCGCGGTGATGTCGCTCGAGAGCTAAATCGAAATTCCCGATTGAAGACAGGGGTTCAACCCACTGTTCCCGAAACGGTCCCGCTGCCATGTTGGGGGCTCACTGAAGAGCCCGACCATGAACGCACACACTTCCTTTTCGGCTTCCGACTTCGCAACGATGCGGCAGCGGCAATGGGCCGACGATTCGTCACAGGCGATCCTCTGCCGCAGGGTCATCGACGAGACGCACGACGTGAAGACATTTGTCTTCACGTCTGCATCAGACCACATGTTCTGCTTCAACGCGGGGCAATACATTGTCCTTCACCTCACAATCGGGGGCGTTGCGGTGACCCGTTCCTATTCCGTTTCGTCGCCACCTACTCGACCGCTCGATTTGCACATCACGGTCAAGCGGACACCAGGCGGGCTCGTTTCCAATTGGCTCCACGAGAACCTGCGAGCGGGCGACGAAGTCAACGTCGAAGGCCCACTGGGGTCGTTCAAACTCGACGGCTTGAACAGCGACAAGCCTCTCTTTCTTGCGGGAGGCAGCGGGATCACGCCTCTTATGTCGATGCTGCGCACCTTGACGGACAGA
Source organism: Mesorhizobium sp. BR115XR7A (assembly GCF_020165315.1). Classification (NCBI taxonomy): domain Bacteria; kingdom Pseudomonadati; phylum Pseudomonadota; class Alphaproteobacteria; order Hyphomicrobiales; family Phyllobacteriaceae; genus Mesorhizobium; species Mesorhizobium sp. BR115XR7A. The sequence goes on along the minus strand of NZ_JAIUHW010000002.1, from coordinate 423,168 downwards.
GCGTCCGATCTCGACCTGCGCCTCATCTACAGCGCGCGCTCGCCGCGAGATCTCATCTTCAGGTTGGAACTCGATGCACTCGCTGCCCGGTTTCGTAACCTACGGGTGACATGCGTCTGTTCCCGGGCAGACCCCTCATGGGCAGGACCGACGGGCCGCATAGACGGCCCCATGCTCCGGCGCCTGGTCCCCGATCTTGGCGAGCGCACGGTCTACGCGTGCGGCCCCGAACAGTATATGAACGCGTTGCGAGACGGTCTTGGCCAGGCGGGTGTTGATCCACGGGGGTATCATGAGGAGAGCTTCGGGCGCAGCCTGGGCGGTGTTACTGCGGACGTAGCATCTGCTGTCTCGTCCTCGGTCCACTTCGCACGTTCGAGATTGGACCATCGTTGCGCTCCCGGGGAGACCCTGCTGGAGGCGGCGCGCAACTGTGGCGTCTATGTTCCCAGCGGCTGCCAACAGGGAATTTGCGGCACGTGCCGAATAGCCAAGCTCTCTGGCGAAGTCACCATGCAGGATCTCGGCGGACTCACCTCCGAAGAAATCTCAGCGGGCTTGGTTCTGGCCTGCTGCAGCCGCGCGAAAGGCCCTGTTACACTCGATCTTTGACTTCGGCTAAGGTTCCGAACGGGTCCTAGCTGGCTGCAAGCAGGCGGTTTGCGATTTGCTTAGCTGTGCTAGCAGCTCGCACGTGCTCCACCTCTGCCGCATTGGGCACGTCTATCAAAACCTCGAGGCCCCCAAAGATATCCAATTCACCCTCACATGCGACAGCAAATGAATGCTGTGCCACCCCCCGAATGTCCAGGGAAAGTATAAGAAAGTGAGTGTCTCGGACACACCAACTCGCCGGCTGCGGCTTGGGCAAAGTTTGTGTCAGTGCTTTCAAAAGCTGGCTCGGAAACGCCCAGGATGAAGAACACCGCGAGCTTGATCCGCGTATGCTGGGGATTCCCGAAGAAGCTGTCCGGCTCGCCTTGCTCGACGATCAGGCCGCATCCGAGTTCCATACGCCGACGACCGAGCATGGAGATGAACTGTTGCCGGCCGGCGGAAGAGCCAATAAAGAGAACGGCGGCTAGCTATCGGCTGGGCTGGGCGGCTTCGCAGGGCTATCGATCCACGTCGCCCAAAACAATGTCCAATGAACCTAGTATGGCGGTGACGTCGGCTAACATATGGCCACGGCAGAGCAGGTCCATTGCCTGCAGATGAGCGAAGCTCGGAGGACGCAGCTTGCATCGGTACGGCTTGTTCGTGCCGTCGGCCACGAGGTAGACGCCAAACTCCCCCTTCGGCGCTTCCACCGCCGCGTAGACCTCGCCGGCAGGCACACGAAAGCCCTCAGTATAGAGCTTGAAATGATGAATCAAAGCCTCCATCGAACGCTTCATGGCCGCACGTCTGGGCGGGACGACCTTGCCGTCGGTATTCGAAACCGGCCCAGGTCCCTCGCTTACCAGCAGGTCGACACACTGCCGCATGATCTTGGCCGACTGGCGCATCTCCTCCATACGCACCAGATACCGGTCGAAACAATCGCCGTTCCTGCCGACGGGTATATCGAAGTCCATCTCGGCATAGCACTCGTATGGCTGGGACTTTCGCAAGTCCCAGGCGGCACCTGATCCCCGCACCATCACCCCTGAAAAACCCCACGCCCAGGCGTCACTTTGCGAGATCTGACCGATGTCCACGTTACGAAGTTTGAAGATGGGGTTGTCCGTTAGCAGCCTGTCCAGGTCGTCCACGGTTTTGCGGAACGGGTCGATCCAATTGCCGATGTCCGTGATCAAGTCTGGCGGCAGATCCTGATGCACGCCGCCGGGACGAAAATACGCGGCATGCATACGAGAGCCGCTGGCCCGCTCGTAGAAGACCATCAGTTTCTCGCGTTCGACAAACCCCCACAAGGGCGGGGTCAGTGCTCCCACGTCCATGGCTTGGGTGGTGACGTTGAGCAGATGAGAAAGGATCCGCGAGATCTCGCTGAACAGAACCCTGATCAGCTGGCCACGCCGCGGCACGGCTAGACCCATTAGTTTCTCGATTGCAAGGCACCAGGCATGTTCCTGGCTCATCGGTGCCACGTAATCCAGACGATCGAAATATGGCAGCGCCTGGAGATAAGTCTTGGTTTCGATCAGTTTCTCGGTGCCGCGATGAAGCAGGCCGATATGAGGGTCGACACGATCGACGACCTCGCCGTCGAGCTCGAGAACCAGCCGTAGCACGCCGTGCGCCGCAGGATGCTGGGGACCGAAATTGATGTTGAAATTTCGGACGGAATTCTCTGCCATCTAGCGGCTCCTTCGAGAAGGCCCGCCTAACTTCCTTCCGAGCCCGACGTTCCATCCGTGCGCCCGGTCGGCATTGTTCCACCAGAATTCGCCAGTCCAAACTCCGGCTCATGCCCAACCGCTTCGGCCAATTGACTGAGGAAATTCACCAGAGCAGCTTGCGGATCATCGAGTTCGCCGACGACCACTGAAATACCCCAACGCCCAAGCACCGCCTCCTCCACAGGGTTTCGGCTGGTCATGAAGATGAAAGAAGGAGGGCGATCTTTTTCATACCCGGATCGATGCCAGGTTTGCCACAGGCGATGCAACAGCAACCGGATGTTCGGGTCGGAGAGGCTATAGCCTATGAAGAGGATCGTGCTGCCAAGTGCATCGGAACGAAACCGCACATCGAGTGGGGAATTGAAGGAAAGCCGGTCGAGATAATCCGTTTCGGTCAGGACAAGAGAAGAATCCTCATCGAAGTCGCCATGGAACTTGACGATGTGGGTAACCCCCTGGCGGGCTTGCGCTACATCGCGTGCATTGGCCACCTTGACGTATCGCCGACCGTATATTTCGAACGCTAGTTCCAGGTTCCGGTCGTAATTCGTGGTATAGATGATGGGAAAATTGAGCATCACGATGAGGCGATGCAACTCCGATTTTTCGATCCGGTCCTTGGCGACCGACCAGTTTCTGTCCATCCAACTGCGCAGCGGTCCGATGCTGCCATGCCGTATCCGATAGTACTCGGCTAGAGTTTGAAAACGTTCGCGTCGCATCGAAAACTCGTCGTCGATCCCAAGTTCTTTTGCCATCTGCTCGATCAGTTTCTCCCAAGACGGAAGCCCAACGCTGATCGAGACACCCGCCCCGACGAATAGGATCGCACTACCGCGGCCGATAGCTTTTGCCAGTGATGCGAGACCATCGCTCATGGACAGGTGCCGGTGCTGGATGAGGCGCTCCAAACAGTTGCGGCCATCGCAAAGGGCATTGAGGTTCTCTCACGCGTCACTGGCAATCGTTGGCGACCAAACCAAGAGAGCCACGCTGTGTTCCAGCGACGCGGTCCGAAACTTGCCGTGAGTGCCGTCGCGTTTGATGACCACTTGAGAGACCAGGGCGGCCGTTCCCCGACAACCACCTACCGAAGGGGACAACGGAAGCAGCCGGGACGTGAGGCTTCCGTCAGACGATCGGCCTTTTTCTTGGCCAGCACCTGGGCTGAATTGTCCTTGACCAAAACAAATTGGCGGCCTTTAACAAATCTAAGTGCGGGCGAGCCTCATTCCTGTACATTCACCAAGGATGGAGGCCGAGATGAGCCAAAAGCGCCGCGATCTGGACTACCTTGTTCAGCACTATATTGACTGCAGGAGAGGCAAACCTTGGCCGCTGTCAGTATCGGCGGCCGTGGTGGCGATAAGGACAGTTTTCCGCGAAAACCTCGTTTCTGATCGTGAATTGGCAACGCTTATCGCCAGAGCTGCGATCGACCGAGGACAGGTTGTCGAGTTCGACCTCAATGAGCCTGCACAGGCGGCATAGTGCCGATAGACGCAGGTAGCTCGACCACCACGGCAGGGACTCAACAGGCTGTAACTGGGGCCCGGCACGGATAGCTCTTCACGACGACCCTGGACTGCTCGTCACACTACGTGGCCGTTCGCAAACTCGGTCAGTCGCGCAGTTGCCTATTGCCGTGGCGCTCTGCAGCGCAACGCTGGCGGATCAAGTCAAAGGCAGTGGCACGACCTGATCAGCAACAACACGCCGATTGCGTAAGGGACGAACAAAAACACCATAGCCACCCAGTAGCCAGGTTGCGCCAGCGCCGCCAAATCTGATCCAAGCTGTTCCATTGGCTGTCCAACGCAGGAGGGTCCAGCTTGTTCCCGGGTTACGACCTTAGAGCCCCCGGCGGGCATCCGGGTCTTACCATGATGGAGCTGCAGGCTCGGGCATTAGCCTCATCAGGTCTGATTATGCTTTCGCAGATCGTTGCGAAGTAACATTTGTGCGCCGTCAGCCCAAGAGTTGACAGTCGATAGCATATTCGACGCTTCCTCACCCGAACCGGGTTGGGCGGAATTTGGCCAACAAGGGATGTTCGTTTCCCGTGGCAATCTCGCCTGCAAGCAGTTCGCCCGCGATCAGCCCGAGCGTCGCGCCGCTGTGACTGAAGGCAACGTAATATCCCTCAGAGTCCTTCAGCCGACCAAATACCGGCTCCCCATCGCCCGGGATCGGCTTGGGACCGACCCCGTAGCTCTCCAACTCCAGCTTCGGATTGCCCTCGAGCACCTTCGAGGCTTCGTCGAGAAGCCCCTGGAGGGTCGAAGCCTTGACGCCATACGTGCCGTCGGAATTTACGAGTACCTCTTCTTCGGACCATGCGGAATCAAGAACGAGAGCTCCGTCCGGCGTCGGGCGAACAGCGACCCGCGGCGTGTTGAGCACCGCCCGAAGTGGAAGGGCGACAGGCTTGGTCCTGACCAGTAAAGCGATCGGCGTTGCGTCCGCGATATGCTGCCCGGTTTGCGCCACCGAGCGCGGCACGTCACTCCCCGTTGCCAAGAGAACCGCATCGGCAGCAAAAGTGGCGCCCATCTCCGTCGCGACGCCATTGGCGCGCCCGGCGGCGAGCGTCACGGTTGCGCGCCCCGCGTCGGTAACGAGCTGACCGCCCCGCTCCACGAATTCCCCAACCAGCAATTTGATCAACGACGGAAGATCGACCCAGCCTTCGCCCGGATTGAAGATCGCACCCTGGCGCGTGACCGCGCTTGCCGCGATGCCCGGTGTAGCCGAAGGAATGTCGCCTGCGAGCAAATGGCGTGCGTCATATCCAAGGCTCTTTTCATGTGCCAAAGCTTCCATGATCTCGTTCGAGGCGTCGTCCGCATCCCAGGTCAAACCACCGTCGAAGCGCAGCCAGGCAGCATCCGGGTACTTTGCCGACAAGGTTCTGTACCGGTCGATGCCGATCATGCGCAGCTGATGATATTCAGCCGAGCGCTTGCGTGCGGAGTTGAGCCAGGAAAGCGAGCGTCCGGACGCCCCACTGGCCAGCGGTCCGTCGTTGATGAGGATAGTTTCGAGGCCGAGCCGCGACAGATGAACGGCGGACGAGACACCAAAAATGCCGCCCCCGACAACAACAACTTTTGAGACCGCGTGTGTAGCCATGGAATGTTCTTTCGCTGTAGATAATGAATCGTGTGAGCGGAATCGGGTCGTCCTGGTCTCTTCGGCTTCGGATCAAAGCACTTCGGCCAGGAAGCGCTTTAGACGCGTGCTCTTGGGGGTGTCGAAAATCGCTGCGGGTGTGCCGGACTCAATGACGCGGCCTTCGTCCATGAAAACGACCTGGTCCGCAACTTTGCGGGCAAAGCCCATTTCATGAGTGACTACGACCATCGTCATGCCGCGCTGGCCGAGGTCCGCCATCAGATCGAGGACGCCTTTGACCAGCTCTGGATCGAGGGCGCTGGTCACTTCGTCAAACAGAATAACCTCCGGATCCATCGCAAGGGCGCGGGCGATTGCCACACGCTGCTGCTGACCACCCGAAAGACTGCCAGGGCGATGGTGTTTGCGTGCGGCAAGGCCGACATCGGCAAGACGCGCCTCGGCGATGCGCGAGGCTTCCTGCATCGGGATGCCCTTGACCTTGGTCAAAGACAGCATGACGTTTTCAAGGGCGGTATGATCCGGAAAGAGATTGAACTGCTGAAACACCATGCCGACGCGCCGCCGCAGCTTCTCGGGTTTCATCGCCAAAATGCTCGCTCCGTCGAGCAACACGTCGCCGCCCTTGGGTTCGACCAGACGATTGAGGCAACGCAACAGGGTCGACTTGCCCGAACCCGAGGGTCCGATGATGCAGGTGACCGTACCCGCCTTGACCATCAGGCTAACGCTCCTGAGGACGTCGAGCTCGCCATAGGCCATATCCAGCTTGCTGACGGCGAGACTGCCGCCCTTGAACCGAGGATGCGCCGAATGAGAGTCGGAACCTACCTCCGGCGATGGGTTGCAGGTGGCGCTCTCCAGTTCGCTCACCTCGGCCAGGCCGCTTGTGACCACGCCAGCTTTTTGCTTTCCAGTTCTTAGCCGGTTGTCGATGTGATTGACCACATGGGTCAAGGGCACGGTGATGACGAGATAAAATACGCCCGCCAGCAGCAAAGGCGACAGATTTCCGGTCACTACCGCCTGGTCCTGGCCGACACGGAAAATTTCGCGCTCCGATGTGAGCAGGCCGAGGAAATAAACCAGGCTCGAATCTTTGACATTGCCTATGAACTGGTTGACCAGGGCCGGCAGGACGCGGCGGATGCCTTGCGGGACCACGATCAGGCGCATGCCTTGGCCGTAGCTCATGCTGAGCGCCCTGCAGGCTTCCATCTGGCCGCGTTCGACGCTCTGTATGCCCGACCGGAAGATCTCGCCGATATAGGCGCCGGCGATCAGGCTGAGTGCAAGAATGCCAAGCGGATAAGGCGAAGGCCCGAAGATTTCACGGCCTATGCGGGCGAAGCCCTGGCCGATCAGCAGGATTGTGACGATCGCCGGAAGCCCGCGGAAGACATCCGTATAGATCCGGGCGGGAATGCGCAGCCAACGCGATTGGGAAATGCCCATGATCGCCAGGACCATGCCTATTGCGACGCCGAGCACCGTCGAAGCGGCCGCAAGCACCAATGTGTTTTTCAGTCCGATGGTGATCATGCTGGGCAGCACGTCGGCCATGGCTTGCCAGTCGAGAAAACTGCGACGCAGATTTTCAAGCCAGTTCATTCGGTCCCCTTCTCATTGCGCGGGTGCGAGCTCATCGAAGTGCGGCCAGCGAGGTTTCCAGCCGCGGCCCTTGGCCGCCGGCTGGGGTGTTCACATCTTGGGGAGATATTGATCGGGCATCGGCGAACCGGGGAACCACTTTTCATAGAGAGTCTTCCAGGTGCCGTCCTGCATGGCTGCATGCAGGGCAGTGTTCAGTGCAGTACGCAGCTTGTCGTTGCCCTTGCGAATGACGAAGCCCGCAGGCGCATCGAACGACGGAACATTGACCGCAATCTTCAGCTCCGGGTAGCGCTTGCCATAGTCCTTGGCCGCCTCATAATCGAGAAAATGAGCGTCGACGGTGCCGTTGTTGAGCGCTGAGACGGCCGAGTTGTTGTCCGGAAATTTGACCAGATCAGTTCCAGCAAAATTTTTTGCTGCGTATATTTCCTGCAGCGTGCCCTGCACGACGCCAAGACGCTTGCCCTTGAGCCCGTCAGCCGATGTGATCGTCTTGTCCGCAGTCAGCACCGACAGGTACCCGGCGAGATAGCCGTCCGAAAAATCGACCGTCTTCTTACGCGCTTCCGTGGTGCCGATTGCGGCCACCGCGACGTCGAAGCGCCCATTGGCGACCGACGGCATCAGGGCCGAGAATTCCTGACCGGTGAAGATCACCTGATCGGACTTGAAACCTAGCCGGCTCGCGACATTCCGGAACAGTTCAATGTCGAAACCTGTGAAAGTGCCATCGGCCTGGGTAAAGGCGTAAGGCTTCGCATCACCCATTGTGCCGACGCTGATGACCTTGGCGTCGATAAGCCCGTAGGGATTGTCTTGCGCCGCACTGGCCTGCGAAACGAAAGCGGCAGCGACGCACGCAATTGCAAGAGCCACTCCGCCAGCCCGGACCGGCGCTATTAGCCATTTCATAATTCCAAACCTGCTCACGTCTTCTCTCCACTCTGAAGGTCAGTTGTTCTTGGTATTGACTTGGGCCGCCTCTCGGCCGACTCGTCATCCGCGGCTGCGAGGTCCCTGCGGACGTACCGCAAAAGAGACCGGTTTCTATGTTATGAGACCGGTCTCAATCGTAAAGCTATCGCCCGATTGACCTCCCGTCAAGATTTCTTGTAGTCGTTCGTACGATGACGAAGGTCCCATTTAGAGCCAGACCCAAAACGGTCGCCGATGTAGCGCGAGCGGCAAATGTCTCAAAAGCGACGGCCGCGCGCGTGCTGGGCGGGTATGGGGTGGTCAGCGACACGGTCCGTGAGAGCGTCACGGCGGCCGCCAAGGCCCTGGATTATCGGCCGAACGAACTCGCCCGCAGCATGACGACCGGAAGATCGGGCATCATCGGGGTGGTCGTCGGCGACATCGAAAATCCGTTCTTCAGTCTGGCCGTGCGAGGCATCAGCGATGCGGCCAAAGGCGCCGGTTTCAACGTCATTTTGGCGAACTCCGGCGAGAAGATCGAAGCGGAAAAGGCGGCTGTACGGCTATTGATCGGCAAGCGCGTCGACGGGCTGATCGTGACACCCTCGGAGTCACGCGACATCACCCATCTGCGCGACATCCATCGTTCCGGTCGGCCGCTTGCCCTGCTTGACCGAGCCCTGCCCGACCTGGATGTCGACACGGTCACGGTTGACGACCGCAACGCCGCCATGCAGGCGACGCGAGTGCTCATAGACGCCGGTCATCGCAATATCGCCTATGTCACTGCGGTCGATGCCAAGGGCAACGAATATATTGACCTTCGGCAAATCTACACGTCGTCGGTCCGCGAGCGCATTGATGGCTTCCTCACTATGTGCAGAGGGGCCGGCGTCGATCGACCTGAGCGCCACGTCCGGCTCGGCGCGACGAGCTCCGAAGCGACACTCAGGATCACTGGCGAACTGCTCTCCCAGCCGGACCGGCCCACCGCGATCCTTGCCTCAGACAGTGTCATTGCGCTGGAAATCCTGCGGACTATCCGCCAACGCGGCATGAAGATCCCCGACGACATTTCGCTGATCACCTTTCACGATGCGGACTGGACCGGTGTCACAACTCCGCCGATCACCGTCGTTGACCAGCCGGTCTATGCACTTGGCCATAGCGTCGCGGAACTGCTCATTCGCCGCCTGAAAGGCGATATCCAACCGCCGGAAAGGCTGGTCCTGCGGACCGCGATCATCGCGCGAGGCTCGGTGGGTCCACCACATCCGTGAGCCCACCACAGTTGACACAGCGCCATATCTTCACCTCGAATGGAACCAAGGAGACGACGACCACCGATGGCTAAGAGCCCTAGAGGCCTCACCGGACGTTCGCTTGTGGCGTAGCGACCTCGCATGGAAGTCGTTGGTGCAAAAGAGGTGACGAGCAAAGCCGCACCAAGCAATTCACGTGGCGGGCAAATCCCCAACCAGAAGTGACTTGGCCCAGTGCAGTCGGAGCGCACATCAGGCGGCCATGTCCGCCCATCTCAGTTCCGAGAGGCTGTTGTCGCACAAGGATGGCGAGACTGGCAGTACGCAACCCGTGCGCCTCCCGTTAACCCGCAAGCGGCACCGCTCTTGAAGCTAGCCCTTCGCGATCGCCCTATGCAGCACTGAAGGAAATCGTCTCGACGATGTCCGGGCGTGGAGACCTGCCCTCTGGCCACCCTTGGACCGGAACTGACTGGTTCCGCCGCTTCGGAACAAAGGCGAGCGTTCATCATTCCTTGCTGGAAGGGATGAGGTTTCAGGAGGCAGGGATATGGACACGAAAAATTTGATCCTGGGAACCTTGGCGCTTTGCCTTGCGGCTCCAACCATCTCTTCGGCCGCCGAGGCTGACGTGGTGATCTCCGCCCATCACCGGCATCACCATAACGGCATCAGATACAATGATGAGGGAGTTCGTCTTCATTACCGACCTCTCCGCCAAATTGCGTTCTATGACAGCGGTGATCATGAATGGCGCCACCGCCACGACCGCCGCGACACCGTCACCGTGACGAATTCCGTCCACCGTCATAACCAAAACCGTCCCGTGGTCATTCAGCAGGACGGCGGCGACAACGACTAACTGCCTGCCGACCCCCGGCTCCATGCCTCAAGGAAGGAGCCGGGTCAATCATGCTGGTGGTAGGCGGACCACTGGAGCGGCGTTTTGGAGATGCCAGAGGTGGCAGTTCTAGTGCTTATCAACGATGGAGCTGGAGCGGTCGCCGCACTCGACGACATTGCCACGACCGTACATGTCGGCTTGCTGAAGCGCGGAATCGAAGCAGAGGTAAGACTGGTCGCGGGCGGCCAGATCAGCGAAGCCGCCTCGCAATTCGTAAGCCAACAGACGAGGTCAGGTGAAAACATTCTGGTCGCCGGCGGCGGGGATGGCACACTCAGCTCTGCCGCGGCCGTCCTCGCCGAGACTGAGGTGGCCTTGGGTGTTCTCCCGCTTGGCACCCTCAATCACTTTGCAAAGGACCTCGGCGTGCCACTGGAACTTGAAGCGGCGATGGATGTAATCGCGGCGAGACGCCCGGTGCTCGTCGACGTCGCGGAGGTGAACGGTCGCGTTTTCCTGAACAACTCGTCGATCGGCCTCTATCCATTCTTTGTCGCGGAACGCTCTGCAGAACAGAAGCGACGTGGAGCGGGGAAACTAGCGGCAATCGGTCCCGCTCTTGTCAGGACGTTCAGGGCGGTATCTTGGCAGCTCGTGCGTATCAGCGCCGACAGCGGTGCGGACCAGGTGCTGACACCGTGCGTTTTCGTCGGCAACAATTTCTACGATGCCGGCGATTTTGGGCGCCGCAAAAGCCTGTCTTCGCGAGAACTGTGCGTTTATGTCGTCACGCAGCGAACGTGGCTGGGACTGGCATTGCTCCCGTTCAAGATCGCTCTCGGCCTGATCGATACGCATCGCGACTTGGAACTGCTTCGGCCGTCCCGAATCGAGATCACCTCGAACAGAAGAGAGACCCTCGTTTCGGTGGACGGCGAGGCAACAAGGATGAAGATGCCGCTTCACTTTCAAACTCGAGCAGCGGCACTAAAGGTCCTCTCATTCCGCGACCCGGATACGAAGTAACCCCAAGGTGGGAGATTGTGTTTGCAAACACTTGTGCACCTGTCCGACCTACATTTTGGCACCACGGACACCCGCATAGTAGATGCGATTGGCGCCGAGGTCTGGGCATGCGAACCAGATTTGGTAGTTATATCCGGTGATCTGACCCAACGAGCTCGCCGGGCGGAATTCCGTCAAGCACGAGAATTCCTCAATGCGCTTCCCACCCCACAAATTGTGGTGCCTGGCAATCACGACGTACCGCTCTTCAACGTCTTCGCGCGAACGCTCACGCCTCTTGCTCGATACAAGCACTATATCGAGGCAGATACGGATCCTTTTTATATTGATGACGAACTCGCAGTGGTCGGTATCAACACTGCACGGTCCTTTACAATCAAGGACGGCAGGATCAATGCCGGCCAGCTTGCTGCCATGACTGCCCGGTTTGGAGGCCTGGCTGACGAGACCACCAGGGTAGTCGTCACCCATCACCCGTTCGAAGGGCGAACAATCGGCCACGGAACCGGAGTCGTCGGACGAGCCAAAATGGCCATGGAGGCGTTCTCGAAAAGCCGCGTCGACATAATCTTGTCGGGCCATCATCACCTCCAACAAGCCAATCTCAGTACCGTTCGTTATGCGAAAGCGCGATATGCAGCGTTGCTCATACAGGCAGGGACCGCCGTCTCAACGCGCCGTCGCGACGCAGCCAACTCGTTCAACGTAATCCGCGTCGAACGTCCACGGATACGCCTTGAATGTCGTGCTTGGCAGCCGCAGGCGGGACAGTTCTCCACTTCGGCGAAGTATTCGTTCGGTCTGGGTCAAGATGGATGGGCGCTGGACGAAGCGTGACCCAGCAGCGGCCCAACCTGTTCGGACTTGACTTGATGGCGCCTCGGCAGCGAGCGGGGTACAAGGATTGACGAGACTTATCGGTTCGCTAGCTTGAACGGATGGAAATCAACCCGCCCTCTTCGTCAAACGACTTTCTGCGAGGCTTTCGCAGCGACGCTATTTGGCTGATCGCCTCATTGCTTGTGGCTGGCGGCCTTGTCCTCGGATTCAGCCTCCTGGCCGAGGAGGTTATCGAGGGTGACACGAGCACATTCGACCGCGCCGTTCTTATGGCGTTTCGGAGCGCCGATGATCCAACGAATCTGATTGGCCCGCCGTGGCTGGAAGAAATGGGCCGCGACGTCACGGCCCTCGGCAGCGTTGCGTTCCTGGGTTTTGTCTCGCTGGCGGCCATAGGTTACCTGCTGATAACGCAAAAGCGCAGATACGTCTGGCTGGTCGCCGCCGCCGTGGCTGGTGGTGAGGCCCTGAGCACAGTTCTCAAGGTCGCGTTTGATCGCCAGAGGCCCGACATTTTCCACACCACCAGAGTATTTACCGCCAGCTTTCCGAGCGGCCACGCGATGTTGTCCGCTGTCACTTTCCTTACGCTTGGAGCTTTGCTGGCCAGGGCAAGTCCTGATCGCCGGGTGAAAGGGTATTTCGTTGGCCTGGCGGTGTTCCTGACCATCATGGTCGGATTGAGCCGGATCTATCTCGGCGTCCACTACCCCACGGATGTACTTGCAGGATGGTGCGAGGGATCAGCTTGGGCAATCCTTTGCTGGTCGGCGGCCCATTTTATCGAACAGCGGCGCGCGTTCTGATCCCCTCACCTACCCTGTAGTCACGAAAAAATGCCAACGCCCGTTAACTCAGTGAGAGCCAGACGTCTATCCCGTGGCCGGCCATCTGCGAGATTGCGCGAAGCATTCTAAAGCCTTGGCGTCCATCGGTCGGCCGAGCGCGTAGCCCTGCAGCAGGTCGCAGCCGAGCTCTTTCAAGATGCGCGCATGCTCCATCGTCTCGACGCCCTCGGCCACCACTTCGATTCCGAGCGATTTCCCGATCTCGATGATGGATGACACCAAACGGCGTTGCGGCAGCGAGCTGGTGATGGGTGTGATCAGCTGGCGATCGATCTTCAGTCGCCGCGGCTGAAGCTTGAGCAGACTGACGATCGAGGCGTAGCCGGTGCCGAAATCGTCGATCTCAATGTCGATACCGAGGTCCTTAATGTGCTCGATGTTCCAGGCCACGAGGTCGTCATTCTCATCGAGGAAGATGGACTCGACAAGTTCGAAGGAGACCGTACCTTCGCGGATGTTGAGCTTGCGTAGGCCATCGATCAGGTCCTTGTCCTCAAGCCGGCGTGCCGAAACGTTGACCGAAACGTGTGGAATGTCGAGGTGTTGAAGCTGCCAGCGCTCAAAGTCGGCCAACGCCCTTTTGAGGACCGTTCGGTCGATCAGCGCGACGACGTTCAGTTCCTCCGCTACCCTCAGAAAGACGTCGGGACCCAGGATCCCGCGCGTCGGGTGCTGCCAGCGTGCTAAGGCTTCCACGCCGACAATGTCCAACGTGTCGGCGTCAAACTGCGGCTGGTAGAAAACGATGAATTCGTTGCGCTCGAGGCCACCCAGGATCTCGTCGGCGGTCCGCTTGGTCTGCACGATTTCACTTTGCAGCTCGTCGTTGAAGAACTCGTAGCGGTTTCGGCCCCGGCTCTTCGCCCGGTAGAGGGCGAGATCGGCATTGACCAGGAGCTGCCGTGCGTCGAACCCCTCGCCCGTGTTCGCCGCAATACCGATGCTGACGCCGAACCGGCATTGGTGGCCACGAAAATCGACGGGTTGCCGCATCTCATCGATGATGCGGTCGGCCAGCGCGGCGAGCTCGGCGTCGTCGCGCCCGGCGCAAATCACCACGAACTCGTCGCCGCCAATGCGTGCCACGAAGTCGGCTGGTCCCGCATTAGCCGTGATGACCTTCGAGGCATGCATCAACATGGCGTCACCGGCCGCGTGTCCGAGCGTGTCGTTGATCTGCTTGAATCGGTCGAGATCCAGATGCAGGAGCGCAGTTCGTTCTCCCCGACGCGTGCTCGTCGCCAGCATGTCGTCGAGATAGCGGCGGTTCGGCAGCCCGGTGAGCGAATCGTGGAGCGCCACATGTTCGATGCGCCCCTTGGCCACTTCAAGCTCGGCGTTCCTGAGTTCCGACAGATGCCTTTCTCGCACAAGGTTTTCATTGAGCTCGACGTCGCTTGTCACGTCCCATTCGGCGCCGATCATCCTGGGCGTCTCGTTGCGCTCCTGGAAATAGGTCGCGCGCGTGCGCACATGCCGGATCTCGCCATTCGGATGGACAATCCGGTATTGCGAGGAATAGGGGCCCTTCACCGCCGCCGCGGCATCGAAATCCTGCTGCGCCCGTTCGATGTCCTGCGGATGAATCACTGACGCCCAGTCATCATAGCCGCGCGGCTTCCGGTCAGCCGGCTTGCCGTAGATTTCGTTGACTCGGTCGTCCCACACCAGCTCGTTGGTGGCGATGTTGTGCTCCCAGACACCGATCCCCGACGCATCCAGCGCGAGTTCCAGGCGACCGGACAATCGCCTGAGCTCGGCGAAGTTTTTCTGCCTTTCGCCGAACAGCCGCCCCGCAACGAGAATGGGCAGCACGACAAGCGCACCGGCCAATAGCATGATGGCCCGCAAGATCCAGGCATTCTTCGCCGATGAGGCCCAGCCACCTTTTGGGATTGCGGCGATCTGCCAGGAACCGGAGGGCAGGTGCACCGTCTCGGTCACTGGCTTGGCGCGCGTTATACTCTCGCCACCGAAAAAGCGATCACCAGTCCCGCCAAGACCGTCCTTGCCGGTCAGGGCGATCTCGATATCGAGATCGGCGTCCAAAAGGCCGCTTGCTTTATAGAGGCGCTCGACATCAACGACGGCCGAGACGATGCCCCAGAAGCGCTCACCACCGCCCGCCGTCTTCACGAAGACCGGAAAGCGGCCAATGAAGCCATGGCCGCCCTGCGCCAGGTCGACCGGACCGGCCAGCACGGGCGCCCGCAGGTCGCGCGCCCTGAGGGCGGCGGTGCGTTGGGCATCGTTCTTGCGGTAATCCAGGCCGATGGCCTTTTCGTTGCCAACCATTGGATACATGAGCGAGATAATGAGGTCCGGCGCGCCAGCGATGTTGCGCAGTTGAGATTCCTGCTCAAGCAGGTTGCTTGCCAGCGCCGCAAACCTCTGTTGCCCCATATAGGGCTCGGTCACGATTGCCGAAACGAGGCCGCGCGTAAGCTGGAGATTGCCGTTGATGTTGCCTTCCAGCTTGGTCCTTATGATGTTCACTTTGGCCAAGACGTCGGCGCGCGCCAATTGGTCTGAAACGATCCTGTTTTCCCGGTCCGCCAAAACAGCGCAGACTACAAGCACCACAAAAGCGATCGCCGCCGGCACGTTTGCCGAAGAAAAAAACGAGTGTCTCAACCGGCTGAGACTGGATGCGGTGCTGGCCAATTGACCCAAATACCTTTCCCGGGACTAACCCTCGGCCGACCCTAGTAGAAAGTACTTAAATTTGGTTTTCCATGATGCCGGGCAATTTCAGCATTGGGTGGCGATAGCAAGGAGGTCACGTCCGGCGTGGGATCTCAGACAGCGGCACTCTTGGAAGCAGCGCTCCCGACGAGCATCCCGACCTGCCCGGACGAGCAAGACGCCGCGCCTGGCTGGGTGCATCGGAAGGGCAATTTGACGTGCCTGCAGGTTGGGAGCGGGACGGCGGCCCCCGGCGCTCTCACTTTCGATATCGCGCCATAATAGCGCTGAGCCAGTTGAACAGACTGATTTCCTCAGGTCGCCCCTCCGCCTCCTGAATGGCGGTGCGGAGCGTGAGCTCCACCAGATCATCTGCAGCCTCGACGGATTGCGCTCGATAGGAGCGGGCGACCAATCTGAGCGCGGCAATCAGGCGTGGATCTGTTGCGTCGGAAAGTTCATCTGCCGCAACCTGGAGAATTTTTCGGCTATCGGTTTGGTCTTGAAGCATGACATCCATCCCTGTTCTGGGGGGCGGTTCGTCACCGGAGTCGCGCTGACCATCGACGGATGGCGCAAACGCGTAAAACACCAGAGTCAACTTTGAAGCGTCCGCAGGCCGGACTGATGGAGCCGTTTACAGACTAAGCCGGGTATCGGGCCGAGCAAGCTCAAATGATAAGTGAAGGGGAGTTGGTACCAATCCGACAATCGAAATGCTGCCGGCTTGCTTTGAAGCGTCTTCACTTGGACTTTCTCGCTGCTTTTGAGCCTTGTGCGCTTGCAGCAGATGTTTTGGCATCTTTTGAATGGGCCGCGACTGGCGCCAGCACCGGTCGCCTTCCTCGAAACCTGGTCTCTGTAGCGACGTCTCGACCCCCGCTGTGTCGCGTACCGGCTGGGTCATCTCTCCGCAATTTCCAGCAGCAATGAAACAATGGGCTAAGCCTTGTCCTGACGTTCAGCAAATCACGGCTCGGCCGTCGGAGCACTAGGACGGCTCGATAGCAGCATTTGAAGAGAGAGGCTCAGCCTGACCAGCTTCTTGTCATTCTCGTCCCGGATTTCAATCGCCAATTGATGCCCGTCGACGTCCTTCAGGGAGTCTCGAGTCAAGTCGATCAGACCTGCTAGCGCCTCGTTTCGTGCGGCTTCGATCCCCCCACATTCGATGCCTGTCTCATCTTTGATGACCGCATCGCTTTCGTAGGTGTCAAAGAAATATCTCGCCATAGAACCCACCTCCACCTCACAAGCTCGTCGCGTTCCTTTGGTGCAGGTAGGCGGTCTCAAAGTCTCCGGCTCGAACGAGGCCAGGCCAGTCAACAGCGTGAAATCGGGAGCCCTCGGTAACAATCAGTCCGTCGCCTCGAAGATCCTGCAGCGTTCGGTTCACGTGCACGGTCGACAAGCCCAAGGCGTCGGCAAGTTCCGCCTGCGTAATCGGAAGCTCCGCCACATGGTCCTTGATGAGCCCCATAGCGCGAAGGCGGACGATGAGTTCGCACAGAATATGCGCCATGCGGGCATACGCGTCGCGCCTTCCAACGTTGGTGACCCACTCTCGATATATAGCCGCGTCGATCAGCGTCGAGCGCCAAAACACCGTCGCAATCGAAGGATGTTGGTCGCAAATGGCCCGCAACGCATCATGCCGCATGAAGCCAACGCTGACGCGCGTGAGTGGTGAGAAGGTACAATCCAAAACAGACAGGTGCATTCCGTGGAGATCAGGAATGTCGCCCGGAACAAAGAACGATGTGATCTGCCGTTTACCCTCCCCAGTCAATTTTGTGGACCCCACCAGACCCTCCAGGATCACAAATGAATGGGTGGGGCGATCTCCTTCGCGCACAATGTCCTGATCGGCCTGAAAGTCCCGCTTCTGGAATTCGATCCCCTCTAAAATGCCGATATCTGACTGCGTCAGATCACAGATTGTCTGAAGCTTACGGATCAAAACGTTCGGGGAAGTGGCCTGTGTCAATTTTCGTGACCGGATTGCGTTACGTGCCGAACTTGGGCTGGGCGCTAATGTTCCTTGCACCCGGTCTGGGAAGGACCTGTTAAAGGGCCCGAGGCGTTTGCCAACTCAACGGCTGCAGTTCCGGGGCGCCTGGACCCTTGGCCAGAGCTTTCGCCTCTCGGACGAGGATGCGCAATTCGTCCCGAGCAGCGAAATGAACTCCAGTGCTTGTGCCGCCGTCACTCCGGTCCCTTTCACGAGCTTTTGGACAATGCCGCGCACAGGCTCGAGCGTCATAGGAGGGAATCCTGGGGGCGTCCTGACTGTAGACATTTGACGTACATTCCAGGTTCGTTTCTCTCCCCTCGGGAAGCCGACGGCGTCGAAGTGCGTAGCGAGGAATGCTGAGCAGTTTCCGCTCACGCTTTTCTTTATACTGCGGCCGTCACGGGCATCGAGCCGGAACAAATTGGGTTGATTTCGATTCGGAGAACCTGATCGAGGGATCTCATGACCTCCACCTTCAATTCGCCAATGCGTCCAATTTTCATCTCCGGGCCCCGATGCGCACGAGACGTAGAACCCCAGCCCTCTCGCTCGACGTCTCGCAGCGGCAGACACCTCCTCCTCGGGGAGGCTTAGAACTGGTTAGGAACCGGCAGACCTGGCTCGCGCAGATATATGGGCGGCCGTGATGTCGCCGTCGTCGCGGTTGGCCGCGCTGAGACGCATCCTGGGGAGCAGCCTGGGCCGTCCGATGCATCAAATGGGCTCGGGCTCGATGGCGAGAAGAGAGTTCGGTGACTGATCTGACGCCGGAGCAATCGCGGATAGCGCGAGGTCTGCTGAATTGGCCGCAGGTGCGGCTCGCCGTGAAGTCAGGCCTCAGCGAAGGTGCGATACGAGATTTCGAAAGCGGTCGGCGAGTGCCTGGCCCTCGGAAACTTTCGGCGATTCGAAATGCATTGAAGCGGGCGGCATTCGGTTCTCCACAGGTGGCCCGATCAAAGTACAACGTGAAGCAGGAGCACTGGAACAGTGTCACCCGAGAAGGCGGCTAGGGAAATGCAGGCCGCCCCTCTGAAACCCAAGCAGGCCAAATGCTGCCTATTTTCACAGGTGCGCTTGCGGTAGCACAGGGCAGGAACGACGCCTTTGCCAGCCATGTGCGCTGCAGGCGCTGGAGCGCGGGCCGCTGGCGGCAGTGCCGGAGCAGAAGTTCGGGAAAGCCAAGAAAGCCGCGGGATGAACCGGGAGCGAGCCGGCGGCCGCGGGTTGACATCGGCATGGACGCAGTGATCGACATGGTTCCGACCTCTGCCACAGCGAAGGAGAACCTCATGCCTTCATCCACAACCGGATCAGCCGTGCAGAGCCCGATCTGGCCCTTTCAGCAGAGCTATGCCCAGTTACCGGATCATTTCTTCGCGCGTGCCCCTCTCCACCCGGTTTCAAACCCAAGGCTAATCCGGCTGAACGAGCCGCTAGCTCTGGAGTTAGGACTTGATCCCGATCAGCTCGGGAGCCCTGCTGGGATCGCCGTGCTTGCCGGGAACAATTTTCCAGATGGACTGCACCCTATAGCCTTAGCCTACGCTGGCCACCAATTCGGCAACTTCGTCCCGCAACTGGGCGACGGACGCGCAGCACTGCTGGGCGAGGTCGTCGATGTGCACGGGGTGCCTCGGGATGTCCAGCTGAAGGGTTCAGGACCGACCCGATTTTCGCGCAACGGCGATGGCCGTGCTGCGCTTGGTCCGGTGCTTCGTGAATACGTGGTCAGCGAAGCAATGGCTGCGCTCGGCATACCGACCACTCGAAGCCTTGCGGCGGTGCTTACCGGGGACCCAGTCTACCGGGAGCGTCGGGTGCCAGGGGCTGTGCTGACCAGGGTGGCGGCGAGTCATATCCGTATCGGCACTTTCCAATACTTTGCCGCCCGAAACGACATAGAAGCGCTGAAGCTCCTTGCCGATTATGCCATCCTGCGTCATTTTCCCGAGGCGGCCAGGAAACCGAGACCTTACCTGGCTCTGCTTGAGGCTGTGATCGCGGCGCAAGCGGAACTGGTGGCGCGGTGGATGTTGCTCGGCTTCATCCACGGCGTCATGAACACCGACAACATGTTGATATCCGGAGAGACGATTGACTATGGACCGTGCGCGTTCATGGATTCATACGATCCACAAGCGGTGTTCAGCTCCATCGATCAACATGGCCGCTACGCCTACGGCAACCAACCTCGGGTGGCGGTCTGGAATCTGGCACGCTTCGCCGAGACCCTGCTGCCGCTCCTGAGCGAGCGCGAGGGTGAGTCAATCTCGCAGGCCGAGCAGGCACTAGGGGAATTTCACGCTCGCTACGAAGCTATTTTACATCGCGGGTTCAGGGCAAAGCTTGGGCTGCTGAATGAAGCTGACGGTGACTTGGACCTTGCCAACGATCTGTTGGATGTGATGGCGCGTGGGCGAGCGGATTTCACACTCACGTTCCGCTTGCTGGGAGATGACCTCGACATCCCTGGCACCCAAGCTACCGCCAGGAGGCTGTTTGAGGATCCCGGCCCCTTCGATGCCTGGTCGGTGCGCTGGCGAAATCGCTTGGCGCGGGACGGCGGCGCCACCTCGACGCGCAAAGCCGCGATGCACGGCAGCAATCCCAAGTTCATTCCTCGCAACCATCGCGTAGAGACAATGATCAAGGCTGCGGTGGAGGACGATGACTTCCGAATCTTCGAGCAATTGTTGGCAGTCGTGTCACGGCCGTTCGAGGAACAGCCCACACTGTCCTATTATGCGAAACCACCCAAGCCGCACGAGCGCGTTCTGCAGACCTTCTGTGGCACGTGACATCCCCGCCATGCCGCGAGACGCCACCGACGCGGGCGAACTCTGTAGGGCCGGGTCAAGCTAACGAGACAGGCCTCAGGACGCGGGCGGGCGAGGCCTCTCGGAGCCAGGCGAAGGATCGATTGCGTCCGCCACCATCTCCCTCTTGGAACTGGGAAGGACCCTCATCAGCAGGATAAAAGTGGCGAGCACGAGGCAGACAGCGTTGGTGACTATGATGGGCCATTCGCCTTTAATGATGCCGAAAGTCAGCCACAGCACGAAGCCCAGCACAGTGATGGCATACATCCACGCGGATATGCCAGCCGTGTCCCGGGTCTTGATGATCTTCCAGGCTTGCGGGGCAAAACTGGTCATTGAGCACAGCGCTGCCAGCGAACCGATGAGCGTGACCTTTTCCACGCAACCAACCTCCGACTATCGGCTTCATTCGCACGCCCGAAAGGCCCGCTTGTTCGACCTCGGCGATACCGGCGAAGTCTTTGGGTACCGAGGGCACAGTGCTTCCCCGGTTGGAAGCCGCCCAGCGAGAGCCAATCACAGCACTGGCCGAGATGGCCAGGGACGCCCTGCCGCATGGGGATGTTCCCACACAATCTGTCAGCAGATCAGAGCGGCTTCTGAGGGTGGTGATCAGGTTCGAAGCTCAGCCGCTTTGAGCCGCGACAGCAAGTCGCGGGACGCTTGGATAAGGCGCCGTGTCTCCTCAATGGTACGAAGCAAGTCTTCAGCGCTCGCCCGCGCCCGACGGCTACCGAGGTGAGCTGCTTCCAAATAGATCTTGCGTGCTTGCCGGGGATCACTCATCGCTCGACTTTATAAGTTGGAAGCAAGCGGAAGAAACTAACGTGTGTTAAGGCAAGCGGATCTTTGTGATACCCCACCAAGTAGCAGTGCGTCTGGGCAACAACGAGCCCTGACACGTCGTCCGTCTCGCCGGCGGCTGACCGGTGACGCTGGGCGGCAGAAGGTGCGGTGCGTTGACGAAGCCAGGGTTGAGGCAGTTCGAACCCTGTCCAGAGGGATCTTCCAACATGCAAATTTACAGGAAATGAGCTTGAGGGCGACGCCGCCGGATCGCCCAGATTGCCGCCGAGGCTCAGATAGACGGTGTTATTCGGGCCAGACAACGGTCACCTCGACGTAATCGAGCACGCCAGGCACCGGCGCATTGGGCTTGCGAACGGTGACCTCGGCTTTCCGGATCTGGGGAAAGCGCCCGGTGAGAGCCTTCGCGACTTCCAGGGCCAGCGCCTCGATCAGGAAGCGCCGGTGTCCGGTGATGATCTCCTCGATGACGGTGAAGGCGACGCCGTAATTCACCGTTTCCCCGATGGCGTCATCGACGAGCGCGCGTCCCGGCTCGACGGTGAGCGAGGCATCGACATAGAAGCGCTGCCCCAGCGCTTCTTCCTCGTCCAGCACGCCATGCCGGGCAAAGAAGGCGCAATTCTTCATGCGGATGACATACATGGCTCAGCGTTCCGATCCGGTTTCCCGCGCCAGCATAGCATCCGCCACCGCCAGCGCGTCCACGTTGATTGCGACATCATGGACGCGAAACAGATGCGCGCCCTTGAGCCGGAGAATGACGCTGGTCGCCGCCGTGCCGGCCGCCCGGTCGGCGGCGTCGCGGCCGGTGACGGTGCCGATGAAACGCTTTCGCGACGTACCGGCCATCAGCGGGAAGCCGAGCGCGCCAAGCTCGGCAAACCGTGCCATCAGATCGAGGTTTTCCTCCGCCGTCTCCTTGGCGAAGCCGAAGCCGGGGTCGAGCACGATATGGCCGTCGGCAACACCTTGCCCGCGCCCGATCTCAAGCGATTTTCCCAAGAACGCCAGCTGGTCGGCGATCACATCGGGCAGCTTGTCGCGATCCCGTCCGGTATGCATGATGACGAGCCCGGCGCCGGTATCGGCCGCCACCCGCGCAATGTCGGGCTCGCGCTGCAGACCCCAGACGTCGTTGACGATATGCGCACCGCTCGCATGAGCTAGGCGTTTATCTTGTCAAAGTGGCCGTCAGGAAGTGCAGACCGTCAGCTAGCCATCGTCCTTTGAGGACAGCCGAGCCACCGTTGACTGAGTCTGAATCAGCGGTTTGGCGCACTGAGTCCGAAGCTGCCTTGCAGTATACCTCAGACGTGAAGCGGCATGCACTCGGTCATCGTCTGGGCCACACCATTGCCGCAGGCGCTAGACCAAAGCCATCGGCAGATATCGAATCACAACCTGCTCCTGGCGGAACCGCCGCTCCAATTCCGAACGCCGCCTTTGCCAATCGGGCAGATCGACTTCGTGAGTCATAACCTCGAAGATGACGATCTCGTCTGCTCCCTGCCTCCACACACCTTCCGCAGGCGCGCGCAAATACGCGGTGACACCGTCGAAGCGGAGCGCGAGCTCCTCCTTCACACGGTCAAACTCTTGCTTGGCGAAGGGCTTTCCTGCGTTGTCGGCGCGAGGTAGCAGAATCTGGACCAGATGCATGTTTGCCCCTAAACCTCGCAATGCTTGCCTAGAGCCACTTCTTTGGAATGCTTGGCCTATGGTCGTCGACGGGCACAGCCGTCCAGCCTCGTGCGAGCTCTGCGCAGGTCTTTACCCCGTTGATCCTACCGAGTATCGGCGGAGCATGAGACGGTGGGGAGCCAAATACCGTGCTCCGAGCCATCTCCTGTGGGCCCTAGCTTCAGACGTCGAGCAGGCCGAGGACAACCTGTCGGTGCTAACGTCGGTCCTGGTCTCCTCCGGGACGGAAAAAGGATTGGAGTTCCTGCATGTCGACGCTTTCATCGCCGTCCTCGTCGACAGCGTTGAAAATTCGCCCGATGAAATCCTGAACCTCCGCCCGCGACAGTGTACCATCACCGTCGGTGTCCATGATAGCGAACATGATCCTCATTTTGGCCCCCTGCATCATATCGGCCCCCGCCCTGCGGCCGTGCTTCATACGTCCCGCATCACGATCGCTCATCTCGTCGTCCTGAAGCCTTGGGCCCCTGTGTCGCCAATCCGCCTCGGGGTCTCGGTCCCTTGCTGTTTTTTCCTGCAGCATCTCGTCCATCATCTTGCGCATCATTTGACGCATTGCTTGCTGGTTCTGTCCGGCTTCATCCGCCGTCCGATCCTGGCCTGGTGATGCAGGCTGGGGAACATCCGCCGATTGCGCAAAGGCTGACGGGGCGAGCATAGCGAACGCGGCTGCCAATACTGTAGTTATGACTGCTCGTGTCATTGGGTTTTCTCCTTTGACTGCCACGCCGACCACACGGCGTGCTGTCCCCAACCAGCAGCTCGGTTCATGGTTCCTAGGCATCGGGCGCAAAAGCGGCATAGCTCCGATCATCTCAGCAAAGCGCTGGCTGTCTTTGTCGGAATAGACCTTACCGATCACCTGATCGCTGCGCAGATTTGCCAGCGGCGCAACAAAGATCGGTCTTCACCGATTTTGCCGAACTCATTGACCCACATCGACAAAGGTGGCGCAGACTCCGCCCCAGTTCCGAGAGTGCGGCTGGATGAATTCCCAGTTGGCGGCAACGGCATCGTGTCCGGCCAAAGCCGGACGCTTCCCGGTCGCCAACGCCGCATGGGTGATGCCCTGCGAACTACCGTTCAGCAACCTGACAGCTTAGATGGGCACGAAGCAGGCGGATGTTGCGGTTGTTTGATTTGTAGTAAACATCGAAGATCGATCCGAGAATGGGCACGCTTCCCAAGACAGTGTCAAACAGCACATTGGCCAACATCCGAGCAACCAACAGCTTCCCAGCGCCGCACTTGCGGGCTCGCAGCACAATGTAAGCCGAGATCAACCCGGTTGCTGTATCTCCCAGCACAGGCACCAGGCCTACCAGAGCATCCAGTCCGAACAGAATTGGCGTTCCCGGGATTCGCCAGCGCGAATCAAGCAGCACTGCCAAGAGGTCGAGCTCGGCGATTGCCCTCGCAGTCTGGCGATCCACAATAGGCGTTTCGCTTGTCCCTACTTTCCGGCTGCCATTGCTCGCTCGATCCAATCTCCTCGGTTTCGCACCTCTCCAGTCCGCTTCCGTCATGTGGAATTAGCTTTGTATCGGCCGGGAAGGCACGTCGTCGAGCAGGTTGGGCTGGTCTGGGACTTTTGTTCGGTGGTCTGCTGGGAGGGTGCCGTCGGGGGTCATCTGGTTAACCGCATCGGGCAAATCCCTGGTAATCCTTGCAATCAGCTCCTCGCGCGAGAGGCCGGTCTGGCGGGAAAGTGCTTCCAGTGTCTGAGCGTCAATCGCCGTTTCCACCTCGTGCGCCTCGATCGGCTGGTTCGGCCCAGTGCCAACCCAGGAGTCCACCTTCGACCCGGCACCTGCATTTCTAAAGCGGTCAAGAATATCGCCCAGCGCGGTGCCGGATAGGCCCTTCGACACCTGGTCCAGTATCCCGCCTTGCGGATTATTGGGATCGCGCTCTCCCGCTCCGCGGATCGCCTCCGCGATCTTGTCGCGGTTTTGATAAGCCAAAACCCCCAGCATAGCGATCGCAAGTCTTCCTAGATTGGCCACTCGTTCCTCCTGTGGTTTCGAACATGGAGAAGGTCTCGCCCTGCCAAAAGTTCCCGCGATTGCCAGCAATATAAGGAACGGCTTGGCAATCGCGACCGCTCCATCGCGCGAGACGGAAGGTCAAGTTTATGCCCTCATGATCTCGCGCGACGATACTTCCATTCGATCCTCAATTGTGGAACTGGTCGGCCCGCTTTGGGCCGAATGCGGACAGGCGGCTTTCTGACCTGAGATGTCCATGTCCGGACGCTCAGATCTTAAGGCTTGGGCTGGAACTGGTCGGTCGAAGATGCATAGGGAACAACCGTGCTATGGTTGAATGTTGGCCGGCTCTTTTTTGTCGACCAGAGCATCGACCTACCCCAGAGTTTGGCTCGCCAGAGCATAGGTCTTCAGCGTAGCCGAGCCGCCGACTACAAAATCGGTGAGGCGTTTGCCCATCGACATGGTCAGCACCGTGTCGAAGATCGGCATTCCGCTGTGCGCTAGAAAGGCGGCGAATTCGCCATCTTTCATATGGGTATCGACTCTGAGGAAAGACCCGGAATGGCCGGCCACGTGCGGCTGAACGATCGCCACGGCGTCGGCGTCGCTCTCCGCCACGACAGGCCCCACGACATGGCCTCGCCCGAACGGCCGGCAGAGCGCGAAGGCACTGAGCGTATCACCCTTGAAAAGACCATAGCCGACCGAGTGCGCGAAAAGCTTTTCGATGAGCGCCTCACGCCTCACACCAAATCCCGCGGCGTCGAGCGCGATGACCGCCTGGATATCTTTCGCGTCCAGAGCCCGGATGTCGCCCCGCGTCCCGGATCCGGCCACCGTTGGCGCGCGGGCTATGCCCTGACATTGATAGACGGTCTTTTCCGGCTGGAAGTCGAGCGAGAGATAGAGCCGCTTTGCCGCCCGGGTTGCATTAAGCCGCAGATCATGCCCGGTGACCTTGTCGAACAGCCGTTTCATCAGCCATTGCGCCGCGCCCAGCGTCTGCAGGCGCGGCGAGGTAATGACCATGCCGACGGTCGCGAAATCAGCGCCATGCCTGAACCACATGGCCGAGCCGAGAACGCGCCCGATCTCGTCGAGCACCACGAAACCCTCACCCACGTCGCGCAGGAATTGCCAGTCTTCGGCCCGATGCGGCCAATTCACCGACAGCGAGAGCGCGTGCAACCGATCCAGCTCGACATCTTCGATGCCGCTGACACGCATCGAGAAGGCATCGATTTTCAAGCTTTCGGACGGCTTCAATTCCATGCCTCTGAAATATTGCCGATATGGAGAGGTCCCACAACGGCCTACCCTTACCCCTGCCGACGCTAACCAATCGGACCAATATGATCTGTTCGAAAGCCCCGCGCCAACGCAAGATTCAACTGAAACACTTCCGCTTTCGGCACGCAATCGCGAAGGAACGCTGACATTCTCGACCGTATCGGCCCGACGAACCGGAATGCCAAATGCCCAAACCCCAAAATACCTTGAGGTCTGGAATGGACGTCTTCGACATCCTCGGCCGTCTCGTCGCCTTTCCATCCGTGGCCGGCAAGCCGAACGGGGACATTGCCGGCTGGATCGAGGCCTATTTGGCGGAACAGGGAGCGAAGGTCGCCTTGCTCACGGGGCCGGAAGGCGACCGCTCCAATCTCTTTGCGACGATCGGTCCCACCAATGTCCCCGGCTATATCCTGTCGGGGCATATGGACGTCGTCCCTGCCGGCGAGCCACAGTGGAGTTCGTCTCCCTTCGCGTTGCGCCAAGAGGGCGAGCGGTTCTATGGACGCGGCACCGCCGATATGAAGGGCTTTCTTGCCGCTGCGCTGGCGGCGGTGCCTGCCCTGTCGCGGCTGCGCCTTGCGAGACCGATCCATCTCGCCTTCTCCTACGATGAGGAGATGGGCTGCCGCGGCGTGCCTCATCTCATCGCCCGGCTTCCCGAACTTTGCGCCATGCCGCTCGGCGTCATCGTCGGCGAACCAAGCGGCATGCGCGCCGTGCGCGGTCACAAGGGCAAGGCGGCCGCCCGCGTCACCATCAAGGGACGCTCCGGCCATTCCTCGCGGCCCGATCTCGGACTCAATGCCATCCATGCGATGTCCGAGGCGCTGAGCGCGGCCGTGAACGAGGCCGAACAGCTGACGCACGGTCCGTTCGACCCTGCCTTCGAGCCGCCCTACTCCTCGCTGCAAGCGGGTGTGGTGGCGGGTGGACATCAGGTCAACATCATTCCCGACACCTGCACGCTGGACCTGGAGGCGCGCGCCATACCTGGCGTCGATCCGGCGCGCCTGCTCGCGCCGGTCAAGGCGCGGGCCCAGGCCCTTGCCGCGAAGGGGTATCTTGTCGAGTGGACGCCTATGAGCGCCTATCCCGCACTGTCTTTGTCCCAAGATTCAGGCTTGGCGGCGCTGCTGAGCGCCCTGACCGGCGAAGCACCGCTCACTGCGGTCAGCTATGGCACCGAGGCTGGGCTCTACCAGGCTGCCGGCCTGGATGCGATCATCTGCGGTCCTGGCGATATTGGCCGCGCCCACAAGCCGGACGAATATATTCTCGCCAGCGAACTCACCGCCTGCCAGCTTATGATCGAAGCGCTGGCTGTGCATTGTGCGGCCTGAAGGGGAACCGGATGACATTCCTGTTCAATTCCGATGCGCGGCGCGGCGCGGTCTTTGCCGAAGCCTTCGCCAAGGAACTGCCCGACCTCCCCTTCGCCATGAATGCCGCGACGGCCGATGCCGACGCGGTGCGTTATCTCATCACCTGGACGGTGCCGGATAATCTCGCCCGCTACCGGAACCTGGAGCTCCTGTTCTCCCTTGGTGCCGGCGTCGACCAGTTTCGCTTCGATGCGGTGCCTGCGACGGTGAAGATCGTGCGCATGGTCGAGGAAGGCATCGTGCGCATGATGCAGGAGTACGTATCGCTGGCCGTACTTGCGCTGCACCGCAACCTGCCCGCCTATCTGGCACGGCAGCGGGCCGGTCAATGGCTGGATATCCCGCAGATCCAGGCCGCCTCGCGCCGGATCGGCATGCTCGGTCTCGGGCAGCTCGGCCAGGCGGTCCTCGACCGGCTGAAACCCTTCGACTTCCCGCTCGCCGGCTGGAGCCGTTCGCCGCGTCAGATCGACGGCGTGACCTGCCACCATGGCGAGGTTGGGCTGGAGACGATGCTGGCGGCCAGCGACATATTGATCTGCCTGCTGCCGATGACCGAAGACACGCGCGGATTTCTCAATGCCGATCTGTTCGCCAAACTACCGCAGGGCGCGGCTCTCGTTCACACAGGCCGGGGGCCGCAGCTCGACCATAAGGCGCTTGTCGCCGCGCTCGAGAGCGGCCACCTTTCAGCGGCGATGATCGACGTGACCGATCCCGAACCGCTGCCCGCGAACCATCCGTTCTGGTCGCATCCGAAGATCATCCTCACCCCGCATGTCGCGAGCGTCACCCAGCCGGCGACCGCGGCACGCGCCGTCATCGACAACATCCGGCGCCACCGTGCCGGCCTTGAGCCGATCGGGCTCATCGACCGGTCGCGCGGCTATTGAAGTCCAACCAGAAAGGCCGTCCCTTGTCCCTGCTCAAGACCGTCGATACCAACCCAACCTCTTCGCCGCGCGAATCCAGGGCGCTGCCAGAGCGGCTGATCGCCGGCGACCCTGCCTTCAAGACCTGGGCGCAGGATGTCGCCAAGGACGATCTCGTCCATACCGGCGTCTGGGAGGCGACGCCGGGTGAGACGCGCTCGATCAAGGGGGAGGCTTTCGAGTTCTGCCACATTCTCTCCGGCGTGATCGAGATCATACCGGACGCCGGGGAGAGGGTGACCTACCGCGCCGGCGACAGCTTCGTCATGAAGCCCGGCTTCACCGGTGTCTGGAAGACCATCGAAACGGTGCGCAAGATCTACGTGACCGTCGGATAGCGAGGCACGTCCTCGCGCGAAAGATTTTGCCGTCCCTCATCCCTGGCACGCAACATTCGTCGGTGGCGGAACGCCGAACAGCGCATGCTGCGTGGCGCCACGCGCTAGGCTCCAGCGGTGCCGCAGAGTGGTTGTCGATGAGCCTGAGCTTCGATCCCGATACAATTCCCCTCCCCGTCGGCCATTTCATTGGTGGGGAACTGATCCCGGCCGGGGGTGGGATCGAGATGCGTCGTCCGTCGGACGGCAAATCCTATACGGACTGCCCCGTAGCCGGCCCTGACTTAATCGACCGAGCGGTGAACAGTGCAAAGGCTGCGCTGACGGCCAGCAACTGGGGCGGCATCCGGCCACGCGAGCGCACCAGGGTCCTCCAGGCCTGGGCCGACTTGATCGAGGCGGAAGCCGCGACGCTGGCCAGGATCGAGGCGCTGAGTTCGACGCGGCCGGTCGGGCAGCTCGTCGCCGGTGACATCGCCATCACCGCCGAACAGATACGCTTCTTCGCCGAATTCGCCGACAAGGAAGGCAGCGAGCTCGCGCCGACGGACGACGCCAGCCTCGGCATGATCATGAGCGAGCCCTATGGCGTCGTCGGCGCGATCACGCCCTGGAATTTTCCCGTCTCGATGGCCGGCTGGAAGCTCGGCCCGGGGTTGGCCGCAGGCAATGCGGTTGTGTTGAAGCCGTCGGAAATGACGCCCTTCTCGGCCGTCTATCTGGCGCAACTCGCCGTGAGAGCCGGCCTGCCGGCGGGACTGATCAACGTGGTGCTGGGCGATGGGCCAACCACAGGCGCGGCGCTGACCGGCCATCCCGACATCGCCAAGGTATCCTTCACCGGCTCGACCCGCGCCGGCTCGGCGATCATGGAGAATGTGGCCCGCACCGGCGTCAAACCAATGACGCTGGAACTCGGCGGCAAGAGCCCCCAGCTTGTCTTTGCCGATGCCGATCTCGACAAGGCGGCGGCAGCGATCGCCGGCAGCGTCACCTTCAACGCCGGCCAAGCTTGCGTCGCCGGCACGCGCCTGATCGCCGAGAAGAGCGTCGCCGACAGGCTGACGGCCGCGATCCTGCAACGGATGAAGATGGTGCGGCCAGGCCCTACCTGGGACGACGCGACGCAGTATTCGCCAATCATCTCGGAACGGCAGCGGACACGTGTCGACGGCATCGTGCAGGCTGCGGTCGAGGCCGGCGGCGAATGCCTGACCGGTGGCGGCGTCATGGACAGCCCCGGCTATTTCTACCAGCCGACGCTGATCGCTGACGTGGACAAGGCCAATCCCGCGATCGTCGAGGAAATCTTCGGCCCGGTCCTCACCGTCCAGACCTTCGAAACCGAGGAAGAAGCGCTGGCGCTGGCCAGCCATCCGATATACGGGCTGGCTTCCGGCCTGTTCACGTCAGACCTGTCCCGCACCATACGCTTCGCACGTAAGCTCGAAGCCGGCACCGTCTGGGTCAACCGCTACAGCCGCTCGCGCGACCATATCCTGCCAACCGGGGGCTACAAGCGCTCCGGCATCGGCAAGGACCTCGGCCGAGAAGCCTACATCGCCAATCGCAGGACCAAGAGCGTCCTGATCAGCCTCTAGAGAGATGCCGATGAAGTCCTATTCGATCGCCCTGATCCCCGGTGACGGCATCGGCCCCGATGTAACCGCCGCCGCCTGGTCCGTGCTGCAGACGGCGGCCAGACATGCCGGCTTTGCACTGGCCGGAACCGAATTTCCCTGGTCCTGCAAATTCTACCGGGATACCGGCCGCATGATGCCGGAAGACGGCATCGAAACAGTGCGCAGCTTCGACGCCATTCTTCTCGGCGCCGTCGGCTGGCCGGCGGAAGTGCCGGATTCGGTCTCGCTGCACGGCCTGCTGCTGCCGATCCGCAAGGCATTCGTGCAGTACGCCAACATCCGGCCGCATCGCCTGCTGCCGGGGGTCACGGGACCGCTGCGGGCCGAAAGCTTCGACATATTGTGCATCCGCGAGAACACCGAAGGCGAATATTCGGGCGCCGGCGGGCGCGTGCATCAAGGCACGCTGCACGAGGTGGCGGTAGAGACCTCGATCTTCACCCGCGCCGGCGTCGAGCGCATCCTGCGCTTCGGCTTCGAGCAGGCACGGGCGCGGCGCAGCAGACTGGCCTCCGTCACCAAGTCCAACGCGCAAAAATATTCCATGGTGTTCTGGGACGAGATCACGCGGAAGCTGGCAGCGGACTATCCTGATGTCACTGTCACCAGCTATCACGTCGACGCACTCGCCGCGCGTATGATCATGGCGCCCGAGACCCTCGACGTGGTCGTCGCCTCCAACCTGTTCGGCGACATACTGACCGACATCGGCGCGGCGATCCAGGGCGGGCTCGGCTACGCCGCCTCCGCCAACATCAATCCTGACCGTTCGGCGCCGTCGATGTTCGAGCCGGTGCACGGCTCGGCGCCCGACATCGCGCATCTCGGTATCGCCAACCCGATCGCTACCATCTGGTCCGGCGCGATGATGCTCGAACATCTCGGCGAAACAGCCGCCGCCGACCGCATTACGAAAGCGATCGAAGCGACAACCGCGCGCGGCATTGGCACCACTCCCGGCAAGGATCGAACGGAGGCCATCACGGCCGCCGTCAACGCCGCTCTCACCTGATTGCAAGGTCGTTTCCGATGAAAAGCCTGAACGATAAAAGTCTGTTTCGCGAAGCCGGCCTGATCGGCGGCAAGTGGGTTGCTGCCGGCTCCGGCAAGACGGTCGATGTACTCGACCCGGCGACCCAATTGACGATCGGCACGGTGCCCGACATGGCCGGTCCGGAGACCCGTGCAGCGATAGAGGCCGCCGCATCCGCCTATGTGGATTGGCGGAAGAAGACCAACGCCGAGCGCGCCGGCCTGCTCGAGGCCTGGCATGGGCTGATGCTGGCGCATCTGGACGATCTGGCGTTGATCCTGACGACCGAACAGGGCAAGCCGCTGGACGAGGCCAAGGGCGAGATCCGCTACGGTGCCTCCTTCGTCAAATGGTTCGCGGAGGAAGCGCGCCGCATCAATGGCCACACCATCCCCTCGCCCACATCCGATCGCCGCATCATCATCCTGAAAGAGCCGGTCGGTGTGTGCGGCATCATCACGCCTTGGAACTTTCCCAACGCGATGATCACCCGCAAGGTCGCGCCGGCGCTGGCGGCCGGCTGCACGGTGGTGATCAAGCCATCCGAGTTCACGCCCTATTCGGCGCTGGCCCTCGGCGTGCTTGCCGCACGGGCCGGCATTCCCGCCGGCGTCATCAACATCGTCACCGGCATGCCAGCCGAAATCGGCAACGAAATCATGGCCAATGAGACGGTGCGCAAGATCTCCTTCACCGGCTCGACGCGGGTCGGCTCGCTGCTGATGCGCGGGGCCGCCGACAGCGTGAAGCGGCTCAGCCTCGAACTCGGCGGCAACGCCCCCTTCATCGTCTTCGACGACGCCGATCTCGACCTCGCCATCGAGGGCACGCTGGTCTCGAAGTTCCGCAACGGCGGCCAGACGTGCGTCTGCGCCAACCGCATCCTCGTCCAGGCCGGGGTCTACGAGACCTTCACCGCGAAGCTCTCCGCGCGCGTCAACGCCATGACGGTGGGGCCGGGCACCCAGCCCGGCGTCGTCATCGGGCCGATGATCAACATGGCGGCGGTCGAGAAGATCAACCGCCACGTCGCGGACGCGCTCGCCAAGGGTGCTGCGATCGTCACCGAGAAGCAGGCCCTGCCGGAAGGATCTCAGTATGTCGCGCCGCTGGTGCTGACGGGCGCCACAAAAGACATGCAGCTTGCCGGCGAGGAAACGTTCGGCCCGGTCGCGCCGCTTTTCCGTTTCGAGACGGAAGAGGAAGCGATCGCGCTGGCCAACGGCACACCCTATGGACTTGCCTCCTACTTCTATACCGAGAATTTGAAACGCGCCTGGCGCGTCGGCGAGGCGTTGGAGTTCGGCATGGTGGGCTTGAACACCGGCTCGGTCTCAATGGAGGTGGCACCCTTCGGCGGCGTCAAGCAGTCCGGCCTCGGCCGCGAAGGCGCGCAGGCAGGCATCGAGGAATATCTCGAGATGAAAAGCTTCCATATGGGCGGGCTGGGCTAAACCCCATCCGCCGGATCAGTGGTCACTGATCCGGTCGAGCGCCTTGTAGTAGAGGCCGACCATCGGTAGGAACCACGGCTTGCCTGAATAGCCTGGAATGGCAGGCCACTCGAGCCCCTTCAGCGGATTGCGGTCCTCGCGGCCGAGCATGGCATCGGCCAGGATCATGCCGAGCTGGGTGGAAAGCTGCGCGCCATGACCTGAATAGCCCATCGCGTACCACACCCCGTCATGGTAGCCGGCGCGCGGGAAACGGTCCTTGGTCATGTCGACCAACCCGCCCCAGCAATAGTCGATCTCGACTTTGGCGAGCTGGCGGAAGATGGCCGCCAGGCTTGCCCGCAATATCTGTCCGCTCCTGGCGTCGGAGCGCTGGTCCGATGTCGCCGAGAAGCGCGCGCGGCCGCCGAAGATCAACCGGTTGTCGGGTGAGAGCCGGAAGTAGTTGCCGATGTTCATCGAGTTCACGCAGGTCCGGTTACCCGGCATGGTCGCGGTGATCTCGGCGTCGCTCAAGGGCCGCGTGGCGATGATGAAGCTGCCGACCGAAATGATCCTGCGGCGGAAATAGCCGAAATTCGGCGTCGTATAGGCACCGGTCGCCACCAGCACGGCGTCGGCGCTGATGCGACCCCGGGACGTGGTCAACTCATGCCGCTTGCCGGCTTGCTTGTGATCAGTCACCGCAGCGTTCTCGTGGATCACGGCGCCGTGGCGGGCGGCTGAAGTAGCGAGACCCGCCACATAGCGGCCCATATGCATCATGGCGCTCTTCTTCGACAGCATCGCGCCATGGAAAGGCGAGCCGATCTCCGATTTGAGATCGGCCGCTGACAGCAGCGCCGTATCCGGATCCACCTCGGCATGGATGGCTTCGAAGTTGCGGGCGATCGAATCAAAATGCTGCGGCTTAGAGGCTAGCTTCAGCTTGCCGGCGCGGCGGAAGTTGCAATCGATGCCTTCCTCGGCGACCAGCGCCTCGATGGTGTCGACGGAATCATCCAGCGCCCGGTAGATCGCGATCGCGCGTTCCTTTCCGAGTTCCGCCTTAGCCGAGAGGTAGCTGTGGGCAAGTCCGTTGTTTAGATGTCCGCCATTGCGCCCGGATGCACCCCAGCCCACGCACTCCGCTTCCAGCACCACCACCTTGACGCCGGCCTTCGCCAATTGGCGGGCGGCGGCGAGACCGGTGAAGCCGCCGCCGACGATGGCGGCGTCGTAGTGACCCTCGACCGGGCCTTGCGCCGCGCCGGCAAAGACGGGGGCAGTGTCGTGCCAGTAGGAGACCAGCTTCATCGGCAATCCGCCCGTTTTTAGAGACCGATCACGCCTGGAAGGCCCGAAATATCTGGTATCTCGACATAGCCATAATAGGGGTTGGCTGGTTCGTGGCCGCGGTTGACCCAGACCTTGTTCTTGATGCCGAGATCGTGCGCCGACATCAGGTCGTAGCGGAAAGAGGACGAGCAGTGAAGGATATCGTCCGGGCCGCAGCCCAACATGTCGAGCATGTACTCGAAGGCTTTGAAGCGGGGCTTGTAGGCCTGCGCCTGCTCGGCCGTACAGACAGCATGGAAGGGCGCGCCGAGCTTTTCGACATTGGACATGATCTGCGCGTTCATCGCGTTGGAGAGGATGACGAGCGGAATTTCCTTGGCGACCTTCGCCAAGCCCGCAGGGACATCGGCGTGAGGTCCCCATGTCGGCACGCGCTCATAGACCATCCTGGCGTCGTCCTGGCTGAAGGCGACGCCGTTGCGCTTGCAAGCGCGCTCGAGCGCATTGTGGACGACATCGGCATAAGGTTTCCAGTCGCCCAGAATCTCGTCCAGCCGGTACGCCGCGAAATTCTTGATGAACTCCTGCATGCTCGGCTCGTCGAGCCGGCTGCCGTAGAGATCACGCGCCGCTTCCGCCATCTGGAAATAGGTCAACGTGCCGTAGCAGTCGAAGGTGATGTATTTGGGCCTGAAGGAAGCCATGTCCGTCGATCTCCGGTGGAAGCACATCCGCGCTGGGAAGTATTTCATCATAGAGCGGCAGGCGGCGACCCACCTGACCGAAATAGGCCTTCTGAAAGCAGAAAGTTCCGTATCCGCCATCCGGTTTGGCACGCTGTGGCATCTGGCGTGCCGATTGCGGCGCCGCGCACGGCGTGAGGCGCCCCGCCGTGGATGACGCCAGCACAAGATGCGGCACACCGCTTACGCTACGGCGAAAGATACTGTCGAAGCCAAAGCCTTCAGATGATCTGCGGCGCGCCGATGGTCGAAACTTGTCGTCAGACGGAAGGATGCCTCATGCCGCAGGGCGACATCGAACTCCGGGCCTTCGGGCCCGACCATATCGAGGGAGCCGTAGTGCTTTCTCGCCAGGAGAATTGGCCACATCGCCCGCAGGACTGGCAGATGGCGCTGCAGCTCTCGAACGGCGCGGTTGCGCTCGACGATCAGGGCCGCGTCACCGGAACTATCCTGGTAACGCCCTACGGCGCAGATTGCGCCATGATCAACATGGTGATCGTCGACAGGACTGTGCGCGGCAAGGGGCTTGGGCGCCGGCTCATGGATCGGGCCTTCGCCCTTGCCGGTGACCGTCCGCTGCGGCTCGTCGCCACAGCGGACGGCATGCCTCTTTATGAAAAGCTCGGCTTTGTGCCGTCCGGTACGATCCGGCAACATCAAGGCAGCGTTGCCAAGCTTGGTGCGCCGGGCGGCGTGGAAGCCGCGGGCGCCGCCGATCTCCGGGAAATCAAGGCGCTGGACCGCGACGCCTACGGCGCCGACCGTGGAGCTCTAATAGATGCGCTGGCCGAGCGCGGCCAATTCGCCGTCATCCGCCGCGACGGCGCCATCGGGGCCTATGCCGCGATCCGGCCGTTCGGACGCGGCGAGGTGATCGGTCCGGTCATCGCGGGAAGTATCGACGAGGCAAAGGCCCTGATCGGCTTCTTCGCCGCCCCGCGCGCCGGCGCCTTCCTGCGCGTGGATACCGGCAGCGGGACCGGCATCGCCGGCTGGCTCGAGGAAATCGGCCTCACCCATGTCGGCGGCGGCGTAGCCATGGACCGTCCGCCCAAGCCGATCGCGGAACAGGCCAGGCCAAAAGTCTACGCCCTCGCCAACCAGGCGCTAGGATAGTCGGAGAACAACAATGATCGCCAATTCCCTGATCGAACTCGATCGCGCCCATCTCATCCACCCGGTCTCTTCATACCGTGGTCATGAGGCGCACGGCGTGCGCGTGTTGAAATCGGCAAAGGGCGCGACTGTGACCGATGCGTCCGGCCGGCAACTCGTCGACGGTTTTGCGGGGCTATGGTGCGTCAACGCCGGCTACGGCCACGACAGCATCGTCGAGGCCGCGGCGCGGCAGATGCGTGAGCTTCCCTATGCCACTGCCTATTTCGACCTCGGCTCGGAGCCGGCCATCCGGCTCGCCTCGGAATTGGCCGAGCGCGCGCCCGGGGATCTGAACCACGTCTTTTTCACGCTAGGCGGATCGGACGCGGTCGACAGCACGATCCGTCTCGTCCGCTACTACTGGAATGCCAGGGGCGAGCCGCAACGCGACCAGTTCATTTCCATCGAGCAGGGCTATCACGGGTCGTCGGTGGTCGGCGCGGGCCTGACCGCCCTGCCCGCCTTTCACGCCGGGTTCGGCATTCCTTTTGAATGGCAGCACAAGATCCCCTCCCCCTACCCTTACCGCAATCCGGTCGGCGAGGATGGCAACGCGATCATCGCCGCATCGCTCGCCGCGCTGAAGGCCAAGATCGAGGAGATCGGGCCGGAGCGGGTCGCCGCCTTCTACGCCGAGCCGATCCAGGGTTCGGGTGGCGTTATTGTTCCGCCGAAAGGCTGGATCAAGTCGATGCGCGAGCTCTGCCGGGAGTACGGCATCCTGTTCATCGCCGACGAGGTGATCACCGGTTTCGGCCGCACGGGGCCCTTGTTCGCCTGCACCGATGAGGACATCGTTCCCGATTTCATGACGACGGCGAAGGGTCTGACCTCGGGCTATGTTCCCATGGGTGCCGTCATTATGGCCGATCATGTCTACGACATCATCGCCGATGGCGCGGGCGCCTCGGCCGTCGGTCACGGCTACACCTATTCCGCCCATCCCGTCAGCGCCGCCGTCGCGCTCGAGGTGCTGAAGCTCTACGAAGACGGCCTTCTGGAGAATGGCATCAACGCCGGCGCCCGCCTGATGGCAGGACTGGCAAGCCTGAGCGGCCATCCCCTCGTCGGCGACGTGCGCGGCCGCGGAATGCTTGCCGCGATCGAGCTGGTGGTCGACAAACAGAAAAAGACACCGCTTCCGGCGTCGGCCACGCCGGCGCGGCGCGTCTTCGACAGGGCGTGGGACAACGGCCTCATCATCCGTGCCTTTGCGCATGGGGTTATCGGCTATGCACCGCCGCTCTGCTGCACCGACGCCGACATCGATGCGATCATCGAGCGCACGCGCCAGACGCTCGATCAGACACTGGACGATCCAGACGTCCGCCAGGCCTTGGCATGACGGCAGACGAATACCCTGTGTTTCGAAATATCGCCGGGGCAGACGATTTCGCAATTTTGTGCCGCCCCCTCACGCCTTTTCGGCGAATCCAGTGCGGGGGAAGTGCCAGACTGCTGAGAAGACAAGGCCAGAAAGCCTGGATTTCCGGGCCTTCAAAAAAGACCGACGCCCCGGACAGCACGGAATTTTGTTCTGTTCAACACGTGCAATTCGGCCGCATGCAGAGGAGACCCAGTCTTGGCCAGGGGCTTTAGCGGATTCAAATACATGACTTTCGATGTGGTCGGCACGCTGATCGACTTCGAACGCGGGATCACGACCTGCCTGGCGGAAATTGCCGCCGAGGCCGGCGTTTCGATCGATGGCGAGGAGGCACTGGCCCTTTACCGGCAGGCCCGCTACATGCCCGATGCGAGCCTGTTTCCCGACGATCTCGTGCGTGTCTACACGGTCATCGCGCCGCGTCTCGGCCTCCCTCCCGGGCAGAAATACGGGGTGCGCCTGCGGGACTCCGCCAGCGTCTGGCAAGGCTTTGCCGACAGCGCGGCGGCATTGGCGGACCTCGCGAAGTCGCACAGATTGATCGCCATGACCAATGCCCGGCGCTGGGCGCTCGATCATTTCCAAAAGCAGCTCGGTTCGCCCTTCTTCGCCACTTTTACGGCCGACGATACAGGCACGGAGAAACCGGACCCGGCCTTCTTCCAGAAGGTTTTCGATTTCGTGGCCTCCCGGGGCGACAGCAAGGATGACATCCTCCACGTGGCGCAAAGCCAGTACCACGACATCGGCATATCCCGGGCGCTTGGCATGACCAATTGCTGGATCGAGCGCCGGCATGCCCGGAAGGGCTACGGCGGCACGATCGAGCCCGAGCGTTTCACCGCGCCTGACTACCACTTCACGTCAATGGCGGCCCTTGCCGCCGCCGTGCGGGAAAGCCTGAAGCAACGAACCTGAGCCCAAGCCCGGAAAGCCGCGTCAAGACGAGCAACCCGGAAAAACAAACAGAAAGGGGAATGATTATGACCGACAAGATCACGAACTGGACCAGCGCAGACGATGCCATGGTCGAAAATGCCATTCGGCGGGGCGCGAGCCGCCGCGAACTCCTCAAGATGCTGCTGGCCGGGGGCGCCGCGGTTGCCGCGGGCAGCGTGGTGCTTGGCCGTGCCACCAATGCCGTCGCCGCCACGCCAGTTTCCGGCGGCAGTTTCAAGGCCGCCGGCTGGTCCTCCTCGACCGCCGACACGCTCGATCCGGCAAAGGCGTCGCTGTCGACCGACTATGTCCGCTGCTGCTCGCTCTACAACCGCCTGACTTTCCTCGACAAA
Source organism: Mesorhizobium sp. BR115XR7A (assembly GCF_020165315.1). Classification (NCBI taxonomy): domain Bacteria; kingdom Pseudomonadati; phylum Pseudomonadota; class Alphaproteobacteria; order Hyphomicrobiales; family Phyllobacteriaceae; genus Mesorhizobium; species Mesorhizobium sp. BR115XR7A. The sequence goes on along the minus strand of NZ_JAIUHW010000002.1, from coordinate 384,371 downwards.
GAAGGCGTCACGCAGATGGAGCTGGCCGAAAGCTTCGACAGCAAGGATGCCAAGACCTGGACCGTGAAGCTGCGCAAGGGCGTCACCTTCCACGACGGCAAGGACCTCACGGCCGACGACGTCGTCTTCTCGATGAAGCGCCATCTCGATCCGGCGGTCGGCTCCAAGGTGGCCAAGATCGCCGCGCAGATGACCGGCTTCAAGGCGGTTGACAAGTCGACCGTCGAAATCACGCTCGCCGATCCGAATGCCGACCTTCCGACCATCCTGGCGCTGCATCACTTTATGATCGTGGCGGATGGCACCACCGACTTCTCAAAGGGCAATGGCACCGGCGCCTTCGTGCTGCAAACGTTCGAACCGGGCGTGCGGTCGGTCGTCACCAAGAACAAGAACTACTGGAAATCCGGCAAGCCCTACCTGGACTCTTTCGAGTTCATCGCCATCAGCGACGACAGCGCCCGCGTCAACGCGCTCCTGTCCGGCGACATCAATTTCGCCGCCTCGATCAATCCGCGCGCGATGAAGCTCATCGGCGGCCAGCAGGGCTTCGAATTGTCGAAGACGACCTCGGGCAACTACACCGACCTCAACATCCGGCTCGACATGGATCCGGGCAACAAGGCCGATTTCGTCGCCGGCATGAAGTATCTCGTCAACCGCGAGCAGATCGTCAAATCGGCGCTGCGTGGCCTCGGCGAAATCGGCAACGACCAGCCCGTCTCGCCGGCGAACATCTTCCACAATGCCGACCTCAAGCCGAAGGCCTTCGACCCGGACAAGGCCAAGTTCCACTTCCAGAAGTCGGGCTTGCTCGGTCAGTCCATCCCCGTGGTCGCTTCCGATGCCGCGACCTCGTCGATCGACATGGCTGTGATCATCCAGGCAGCCGGCGCCGATATCGGCATGAAGCTCGACGTCCAGCGCGTCCCGTCCGACGGCTACTGGGACAATTACTGGCTCAAGGCGCCGATCCATTTCGGCAACATCAATCCGCGCCCGACACCGGACATCCTGTTCTCGCTGCTCTACGCCTCCAACGCGCCCTGGAACGAAAGCCAGTACAAGTCGGAGAAGTTCGACAAGCTGATGATCGAGGCGCGTGGCTCGCTCGACCAGGCCAAGCGCAAGGAGATCTACGGCCAAATGCAGACCATGATATCCGAGGAGGCCGGCACCATCATCCCGGCCTACATTTCCAACGTCGACGCCCTCTCCAGCAAGGTGAAGGGTTTGGAGGCGAACCCGCTCGGTGGCATGATGGGCTACGCAATGGCGGAATATCTCTGGCTCGAAGCCTGAGACGCGTCTGCCGGGGACCGGACGACCGGTCCCCGGCACCTTTATTGCGCAACATGGCTTGGCCGAACGCAACCGCAGGAGCGCTTCAATGACGTCTGGGGTTCTAAACCTCGTGCTGAAGCGGCTGGCGATCGCGGTCGTCACGCTGCTGATCGTCCTGTTCGCCGTTTTTTTCGCCACCAGCGTGCTGCCTGGCGACACCGCGTCGATCCTGCTCGGCCAGGCGGCTACACCCGAAGCCGTCGCCGGCCTGCGCGAGGCTATGCATCTGAACGATCCCGCTATCCTGCGCTTCCTGCGCTGGCTTCTCGGCCTGCTCCACGGCGATCTGGGCACTTCCTATGCCAACGAGATGCCGGTCGCAGCACTGATCGGCGGGCGCTTCGTCAACACCATGGAGCTCGCCGGCATCACCACGCTACTCTCGGTGCCCCTGGCGCTGACGCTCGGCATCACCGCCGCCATGCTGCGCGGTTCGCTCTACGACCGCACCGTCACCATTGTTGCGATCGGCGTCATCTCGGTGCCGGAATTCATGGTCGCGACGCTGGCGGTCCTGCTTTTCGCTGTCTATCTCAAATGGCTGCCGGCACTGTCCTCGGTCAACGAAGCGCATACGCTGACCGACCTCGTGCGCATCTATGCAATGCCGGTGATCACGCTGACCTTCGTCATATCAGCCCAGATGATCCGCATGACCCGCGCCGCGGTGATTGAAACGCTCTCCACGCCCTATGTCGAGATGGCGCTTCTCAAAGGCGCCTCACGCGGCCGCATGGTGCTCAAGCACGCGCTTCCGAACGCTCTCGGGCCGATCGTCAACGCGGTTGCGTTGTCGCTGTCCTATCTGGTCGGCGGCGTCATCATCGTGGAGACGATCTTCAACTATCCCGGCATCGCCAAGCTGATGGTCGATGCGGTCGCGACCCGCGACCTGCCGCTGATCCAGAGCTGCGCAATGATCTTCTGCCTCGGCTATCTCTTGCTCATCACGATCGCCGACATCATCGCCATCATGTCCAACCCGAGGCTCAGGTGACGATGGCGCGCGTGGCAGCTTCCCGGCGGTCCTTCCTAGGCCACAGCTACAATCTTGTCGGCGTCGTGGCCGCGCTGGTCATCCTGGCGTGGACGCTGATCGCCATCTTCGCGCCCTATATCGTTCCCCATTCGATCGGCGACATTGTCGATGACGATTATTTCGGCCCGATGCGTCAGGGCCTATGGCTCGGCTCGGACTATCTGGGCCGTGACATGCTCTCGCGGGTGCTGATGGGGGCGCGCTACACCGTCGGCATATCGCTCGCCGCCGTCGCCATCGCCTGCTTCTCGGGCGTGGTGCTGGGGATGATCGCGGCCGTCACCGGCGGCTGGCTCGACGCCTGCCTCAGCCGCTTCCTCGACGCCATGAACTCCATCCCCAGCAAGCTGTTCGGCCTTGTCGTCGTCGCCGCGGTCGGCTCGTCGATCCCGGCGCTGATCCTGACGCTCGCCGTCATCTACATACCGGGCGCCTATCGCTTCGCGCGGGCGCTCGCCGTCAACATCAACACCATGGACTTTATGACCGTCGCTCGCGTCCGCGGCGAAAGCATCGCCTATCTCATCGGGTCAGAGATCCTGCCCAATATCATGCGCCCGGTGCTGGCCGACTTCGGCCTGCGCTTCGTCTTCATCGTGCTCTTGCTGTCCGGCCTGTCCTTCCTCGGGCTCGGCCTGCAGCCGCCGCTCGCCGACTGGGGCGCGTTGGTGCGCGAGAACATAGGCGGCCTGCCCTTCGCCGCTCCCGCCGTCATCGTTCCCTCGCTGGCGATCGCCAGCCTCACCATCAGCGTCAACCTGCTGATCGACAACCTGCCGCAGAAGATCAGGGACAGGGACGCATGACCAATCTCGTCGAGGTCAGGAACCTAAGGATCGAGGCGACCACTGACGCCGGTCGTGTTGTCGAAATCATCAAGGGCGTCAGCCTCGATATCGCCGACGGCGAGATCGTCGCCCTGATCGGCGAAAGCGGCTCCGGCAAGACGACGATTGCGCTCTCGCTGATGGGCCATGCGCGGCCTGGCTGCCGGATCACCGGCGGCGAGATCAATGTAAACGGCAAGAACATGGCCGCGCTTACCGAAAAGCAGCGCGCCAGGTTGCGCGGCACCGACATCGCCTATGTTCCGCAAAGTGCCGCCGCCTCCTTCAACCCTTCGTCCACCATCATGGAGCAGGTGATCGAGGTTACGCGCATCCACCGGCTGATGCCGCCCGAGCAGGCACGAAAGCGCGCGGTCGAGCTGTTCCGGGCGTTGTCGCTGCCGGACCCGGAAGGAATCGGTGCCCGTTATCCGCACCAGGTTTCAGGCGGGCAGCTGCAGCGGCTGTCGGCGGCGATGGCGCTGATCGGCGATCCCAAGCTGATGATCTTCGACGAGCCGACGACGGCACTCGACGTGACGACGCAGATCGACGTGCTGAAGGCATTCAAGTCGGTCATGCGGGCCGGTGGGATAGCAGGTGTCTACGTCTCCCACGACCTCGCGGTCGTCGCCCAGATCGCCGATCGCATCGTTGTGCTCAAGGGCGGCGAAGTGCAGGAGGCCGGCACCACGGCCCAGATTCTCTCGGGTGCCCAGCACCCCTACACGCGCGAACTGCTGGCTGCCTTCGAGCCGAAACCGCGGCAAGCACATGCGGACGCGGATGCCGGCGCGAAGCCGTTGCTGCGTATCGACAATGTGACCGCCGGCTACGGCGCGGTGCGGGCCGACGGACTGCCGCTTATTCGCGCTGTCAATTCCGTCAGCCTGGTCGTCGAGAAGGGGCGCAATCTTGGCGTCATCGGCGAATCCGGCTGCGGAAAATCGACGCTGGCGCGCGTCATCGCCGGCATCCATCCGGCGGCGGCCGGCGACATCGCCTTCGATGGCAGGCAACTGGAGCGCGCCGCGGGCAAACGCAGCCAGGACCAACTGCGCGAGATGCAGATCGTATTCCAGTATGCCGATACCGCGCTCAATCCGGCCAAGCCTGTGGAGGACATCATCTGCCGACCGCTGGCCTTCTATCATGGGCTCGACCGGCAGGCGCGCTCGAAGCGCGTCGACGAACTGCTCGATATGGTTCGCCTGCCCAGGACGCTGCGCTACCGTCGCCCGTCGGAGCTCTCGGGAGGCCAGAAGCAGCGCGTGAACTTCGCGCGCGCTCTGGCTGCCGGGCCCAAGCTCATCATCTGCGACGAAATCACCTCGGCGCTCGACACGGTGGTGGCGGCCGCCGTGATCGAACTGCTCAAGGAGCTGCAGCGCGAGTTGGGCCTTTCCTACATTTTTATCAGCCACGACCTCTCCGTCGTCGAAGCGATCTGCGACGAAATCATGGTCATGTACAATGGCGAGCGGGTGGAGCAGATCACGGCCGACAGACTGAAGGCGCCAACCCACCCCTATTCGAAGCTTCTTTTCTCCTCCGTGCCGAAGCTCGATCCCGCGTGGCTCGATGGCCTCGTCCGCGACCCCGAGCTGGTCAGCCAGTACGGTCACCGCTGATTACAAGGGAAACAGGCTGGGCAGCGGCATGTGTGCTTTGACAATGGGAGACTTCAGCACCACGAAGCTAAAACACTTGTCGATGCCGATATCCATGTCGATGAGCCGCTCCACGGTCGCCTGATATTCCGCAATCCCACCCGTGACGAATCTCAAGAGATAGTCGTAACGGGCGGAAACGCGATGGCATTCGACGGCCGCGTCAACCTTGTCGACGGCGGCAAGGAAACGCGCGCGGTCGATCTGACGATGATTCTTTAGCGTGACTTCCGTGAAGACGGTGAGCGTCCGTCCCAGCTTTGCGATATCGATCTGCGCCGAATAGCGCACGATATAGCCTTCAGCCTGCAGCTTCTTTACCCGCACCAGGCATGGGCTGGGGGAAAGACTGACCAGTTCCGCCAACTCCACATTGGTGATGCGGCCGTTCTTCTGGAGCTCGTACAAAATCTTGATGTCGATCCGATCGAGTTTCATGGGCCTTGTCTACAATTGCGAGCAGAGCCGGTAGGCCTCATAGATCGACGAGTAGATGTCCCTGCTGGCGACCGCGTCTCCTATTCGGTGCAGGAAGAACGATCCGGCAGCTTGGGAACCATTGTCACCGTCCGTTTCCGTTCCCATCATCAGCGCTATGTCGGTGACTCCGTTGTTGACGGAGCGCGCGCGCAACTCCTGGTAGGTATCCTCCATTGGCACCGTACCGCGCTCGACAATGAGTTGGGCGGCGGTCATTTCCATTTTCGCACCGGTGAGCTCATGCCGGAACGTGGCGGCGATGCCGTTGCCCTGGCGCGCTGCTTTGACCAGGCGCACATCGCTGACGATCCGGATGCCTCGTTCCGAGGCGCGTTTGCGAAAACTCACCCTGTCCGGATAGGGCGTCTCGATCGCCAGCGTGTCGTCCGCCATGGCCAGGACGACCACGCGCCCCGGACGGGCAAGATGCAGGGCGCAGGAAACTGCCGCCTGGCGTCCGGTCTCATCGTAGATGAGCACGTCGTCCTTCGCCGGCACGACCCCGGTCAAGACGTCCCAGACGCTGTCGCAATGTTGGGCGCCCTCCAGCCATTCCATGTCCGGAATGCCGCCGGTGGCGATGATGACCGTGTCCGGTCTCTCGGCGAGGACGATCGCTGCGTCCGCATAGGTGTTGAGGCGGACTTCGACGCCCAGACGATCGAGTTCACCGGTACGCCAGTCGACTATGCCGATCAGATCTTTGCGGTCGACGGCAGCGGCCGCGACGAGCACCTGCCCACCAAGTCGCGCTCCGGCTTCGAGCAGGCTCACTCTGTGTCCGCGCTCGGCGGCGACCCTTGCCGCTTCCATCCCTCCCGGACCACCGCCGACCACGACCACACGTTTCAGCGTTTCAGCACGCAGGATGGTATGGCTGACGATCGTTTCATGGCCGCTGGCCGGGTTATGGATGCACTGCACCTTCTTGTACAGGCAGTAGGATGCGCCGACACACGGGCGAATGCGTTCTTCTTCGCCGCGCATCACCTTGTTGACGATATGGGCGTCGGCAATATGCGCCCGGGTCATGCCGACCAGATCGACAAGGTTTTCGCGGATCGCGTGGCGGGCCGTGGCCACATCCCTGATGGCCGCAGCGTGGATGACGGGCAGCCTGGTTTCTCGTTTGAACTGCCCGACCAGCGGCAGAAACGGCGCGCTCTTGGTGAACATGCCGGGCATGTTCTGCTCGGCCAGGGACAAATCGGTGTCCATGCGGCCGAATATGCAGTTGAAGAAATCGATATGGCCAGCCCGCTCGAACAGTCGGGCGAAAGCGAGGCATTCCTCGAAGTCCGATCCGTCATCGGCCGCTTCGTCGATGACCAGCCGAATGCCGACAACGAAGTCGTCGCCAACCGCCTGGCGGATCGCCTCATGAACCATCAAGCCGAAGCGCGCGCGGTTTTCCAGCGAGCCGCCGAAACCGTCCGTGCGTCTGTTGGTTCTGCGCGAGAGGAATTGCCCGATCAGATGGCCGGCGGTGACGGTTTCGACGCCGTCCAGACCGCCGTCCAGGCAGCGCCTGGCGGCACTGGCGTAGTCCCTGACGATCCTGTCGATGTCGGCTGCGTCCATCTCCTTCGGAAAATTCCGGTTTCGCGTCTCGCGAACGCGTGACGGCGCTACGGGCGGCAGCCAGTTCCCGGCATAGGCGGTGGCGCGCCGGCCAAGATGCGAAACCTGGCACATGACGACGGCGCCGTGGCGGTGGATGCGCTGGGACAGCGACTGGAGATGAGGCACGACGCGATCGCTCGAAAGGTCCAGCTGACCGCCGCCCCAACTGGAGTCGGGCGAGGTCATGGCCGAGCCGCCCGCCATGGTCATCGCTAGGCCACCGCGCGCTTTCTCCTCATGGTAGCGCTGGTAGCGCTCCAGCGGCAGGCCGCCATCGTCCAGCATCGAGGCATGACTGGTGCTGACGACGCGGTTGCGGAGCGTCAGACCCTTGAGCCGAAACGGCTGAAGCAGAGGATCGCTGGATGTGCTACCCGCTTGAGATCCCGCTACCTTCACGTTCTGCTCCGCCCCATTCATAAGGGTCATAGTTCGCCATTTCCAGGTTTGCGGAAAGCTTGAAAATTGTTGGGTCGGCTATACGCTGGGCGTATGGCTGGATTTGCAAAACTCATTCCTTCCGCGCGCGGACTTCTCGTTTTCGAGGCTGCTGTCCGGTTGGGCAGCTTCACGGCCGCCGCTCGCGAGTTCAACGTCACGCAACCGTCGATCAGCCGCAGCATTGCGCAGCTCGAGGCCGATTTCGGTGTGCCTCTTTTCACGCGGGGTCCAACGGGATTGGCCCCGACTGCAGAAGGACGTGCCCTCCATTCGGCTGTGCGGGAGGGATTTGACGGCATCGCTGAGGTGATCCGGAGGATGAAGCAGAACAGCGCTGCAAAGCCGGTGGTGACCCTTTCACTTTCGAGTTCTCTGGCAACCTATTGGTTCGTTCCCAGGTTAGGGGCATTCAACACGAGATTTCCTGACGTCGACCTGAGGTTCAAACTGATCGCGGGCGTTCTGCGAGGACCAGCCGAGAATGTCGACCTTGCCACGAGAATCCTGGCCGATGACGATACCCACTATCACCACTGGGCATTCTCACCGGAAATCATAGTTCCGGTATGCAGCCCATCCTATTTGTCGGCCCACGGTCGGTTGATCCATGCCGGAACCGGGGAAGGTCATGCGCTGCTTCACCTGACCGACGCCAAGGAGCAGTGGCTGGACGCATGGGGCAGTGTGGCGGATCGCAAGACCAGCAGGGCAAAGTGGCTCGAATTCTCGGACTACGCGGTCGTGCTTCAAGCCGCCATGAACGGGGAAGGCGTAGCGCTCGGCTGGCTCAGCAACGTTTCAAGGGCGTTGCTTCATGGAACCCTTGTCCCGGCCTCGGACAGACAGATCAAGACCGGCCGGATCCATCAGCTGATTGCACCGCGCTCAAGGCCGGTACCGCCTGTCGTCTCCGACATCTGCGCGTGGATGATCGCTGAGATGCAAGTCGAATTGAAAGCGCTGCACCCGATATTGCGGCCGGACACCTTGTAGCGGGCGACAAGCGCAGCGCGCTCGTCGTTGACTACCTCGGAAACAGGCTAGGCAGCGGCATGTGCGCCTTGACGATGGGAGACTTCAGCACCACGAAGCTGAAATACTTGTCGATGCCGATATCCATGTCGGTCAGCCGCTCCATGATCGTCTGGTATTCAGCGATGCCGGAGGTCACGAACTTCATCAAATAGTCGTAGCCACCCGACACAAGATGACATTCGATGACCTGCTCGATCTTGTCCACGACGGCGAGAAAACGTGCGAAGTCCACTTGGCGGTGGTTCTTCAACGTGATCTCGGTGAAGACTGTCAGTGTCTGGCCGAGCTTGCCGATATTGACCTGCGCGGAATAGCCTCCGATGTAGCCCTCCGATTGCAGTCTTTTGACCCGCATCAGGCATGGGCTCGGCGACAGATGCACCAGTTCGGCCAATTCCACGTTCGTGATGCGGCCGTTCTTCTGCAGTTCGTGAAGAATCTTGATATCGATCCGATCGAGTTTCACGGGTGGCCTCCGAGGAACCGTGCCGCAGCACAAAATGCTGCCCTGCTGATGACCATCGACACTATCACAGCCCGCTGGGCTGTCCATCCGAGTGGACGCCGCTTAAAACGCAGGGACTCCCGATTCCAACGCGACTGCCGGAATAAAATTCTGCTCCGGCCACAAGTGCAGCAGCGGCTGCCTGCACAACACGGTAGATTGGCGCGTCAAGGTAGAGAGACCATGCGCGCACCACTGCAGCAAATCGAGACATCTGGCGAACTGCCGCGGACCGCGGACGCGGTGGTGATCGGCGGCGGCATCGTCGGCGTCTTCGCGGCCTATTATCTGGCACGGCGTGGCCTGAAGGTGGCGCTTGTAGAAAAGGGCCGCATTGGCGCCGAGCAGTCCTCGAGGAACTGGGGATGGTGCCGCCAGCAGAACCGCGACGCCCGCGAGTTGCCGATGGCAACAAGAAGCTTGGATCTGTGGGACAGCTTTGCGGTGGAGACCGGTGAAGACACCGGCTTCCGCCGCTGCGGCCTGCTCTATCTCAGCAATGACGAGGCGGAACTCGCCGGTTGGGCGCGTTGGCGTGATTTCGCCAAAACCGCCGGGGTTACCACGCACATGCTCGACAGTGCCGAGGCCACAGAGCGGGGCCTCGCCACCGGCCGGAGCTGGAGGGGCGGCGTCTTCTCGCCGACCGACGGCACGGCCGATCCGTCGCGGGCGGCACCGGCAGTGGCCCGCGCCATCCTCAAGCTTGGAGGCGCCGTCCACCAGAATTGTGCCGCGCGCGGTATCGAGGTCGAAGGCGGGCGCCTGAGCGGCGTGGTCACGGAACGTGGAACGATCCGGACCAAGGTGGCCGTGCTGGCCGGCGGCGCCTGGGCCTCTTCATTTTGCCATCAGTTCGGCTTCCGCTTTCCGCAAGCGTCGATCCGCTCCTCCATACTGTCCGTCTCGCCCGGTGCGCAGGGACTGCCGAACGCGCTGCATACCGCAAAGGTTTCGGCCACGCGCCGCGGCGATGGTGGCTATACGCTCGCCATAAGCGGGCGCGGCCGCGTGGACGTAACGCCGCAGCAGCTGCGTTTCTCGTCGCAATTCCTTCCCATGTTCCTGAAGCGCTGGCGAAGCCTCGGGCCTGGCGGGCTGCAAGGCATGCGTTCGGGGCACGAAACGTTGCAATATTGGCAGCTTGACCGACAGACGCCGATGGAGCGGATGCGCATCCTCGATCCGGCTCCGGATCCGGCGACAATCCGCTTGACCCTTGCCCGGGCACTCGAGCTGCTGCCTGCACTTCGCCAAACCAGGATCAGCGCGGCCTGGGCCGGCTACATCGACAGCACGCCGGACGGCGTGCCTGCCATCGGCGAGATCGATACTGTGCCGGGTTTCTTCCTGGCTGCCGGATTTTCGGGACACGGCTTCGGCATCGGCCCCGGCGCCGGGCATCTGGTCGCGGATCTGGTAACCGGGTTGGCGCCGATCGTCGATGCGACATCCTACGATCCGCGCCGCTTCGATGGTTCGGTCTGGGGCGAAGTCGCCGACTTCTAGGAGGTGATCCATGCCGACATCCGGGGCGCGGCATTGGCAATTGCATCAGTGCTCCCGGAGAAACGCGCCGACAGGCACTGGTCGGACAGGGGCCTGCCCGCGAAACCGGCCGACTGCATCTGGCGCGCAGCCGGCTCGTGCCGCGACGAGTTCGACGGCGGCCAACTGGCAATAGCGTCCCTGGCATCGGCCCATGCCGACGCGCGACAGCGATTTCACCCTGTTTGCTTCGCCGCCAAAATCAACATTTTCGCGCACATCTCGGGCGGTCACATTCTCGCAGCGGCAGACGACCGCATCGTCGGGGAGCGCCCGCGCCATCACCGCTGGCCAGGGAAAGGCGGAAGCCAAGCCGCAGGCAAAGCGCTCGAGCCGTGCAAGCTCCCGCAGATCGGCCGCGCTGGAGGGCGCTGGAAATCCAAGATCGGCAAGGCACGCCGCTGCCGCCAGACGCCCGGCGATCTCCGCCCCGTCCGCTCCCAGAAGACGAGCCCCATCGCCCGCCACATAAACGCCGTTGCCAGCCCGTCCCATCTGGTCGGTCTTCGGCGACCATTGCCGCCACCGCTCGTCATAGGTGAAGGCGCATCCCGCCAGGTCGGCCAGATGCGTCTCCGCCCGCAGGTGCCAGCCCATGCCGATCATGTCGCAAGGCGTATGCTGCTGCCGACCGCCGGCATCACGCCAGCGCAAGGCCACTACACCTTGCCCGTCGGCCTCGATGCACTCCAGCGTCACGCCCGCATGATAGCGGCGGCCCAGCTTCGCTCGCAGAGCCAGGCCACGCAGCGCGACCAACGGCCGGGCGGCAAGTCCAGAGAATCCGCGCATTTGCTGACGCCAGGAAGAGGTATCCAACACCGCCGCCACATCGGCTCCAGCCTTGACAAGCTGGGCGCCGACCAACGTCAGCAAAGGCCCCGATCCGATCAGGACGATCCGCTGCCCCAGCGCCACGCCCTGTGCCTTGAGCGCGATCTGGGCCGCGCCGAGGCTATAAACTCCGGCGCTCTGCCAGCCTGGGACCGGAGCGACACGGTCGGATGCACCGGTCGCAAGGATCAGGCGGTCATGGAAGATCACCGGCACGCCCCCCTCACCCATCACGTGCAGCCGCCCCTCTTGCACGGCGATGACCGAGCTTCCCGCGCAATGGGTAAGCCGCCCCTCTGCGGACAGCCGATCGAAGAGCGCATGCAGTGCGCTGGCCTTCGCCGCCTCCGACCCGTAGAGCTGCTCCGGCGTGCGGATGAACCCGTCTGGCGGGCGCCGATAGATCTGGCCGCCTGCACGCTGCGCTTCGTCGATCACCACCGGGTGGAGTCCGGCCTCGACCAGCGTTGCCGCGGCCCTTATGCCGGCGGGGCCGGCGCCGACGATCACGATCCGAGGCGGCGCCGTCTCGCTCATGGCCAGTTCTCCGGCGGCGTCGTGCGCAATCGCAAACCTTGCGTGATCAGGGCCGAGCACGCCCGCAGGCGCGGCCCCTCGTCTTGCCAGACCCAGCAATCCTGGCAGGCTCCCATCAGGCAGAACCCGGCGCGCCACTCGGGTCCGAACTCGGAGTTTCGCAGCACATGGCCTGAAGCCAGCATGGCGGTCAGCACGGTGTCGCCCGCCAACGCACCGCACCTCTGCCCGTCGAGATAGAAATGCACCTCTGCCCGGTCGAACTCGGCCAGTCTGACGATGCGGCCGGCGGTGATCATTCCGCCGCCTCTCGCACCGTGCCAGGACGAGGCAGTTCGGGGAAGCGCTCGCAGGCAGCATCGAAGGCCGCCTGGACGCCTTCCGGTCCCCAGCGCCCCTTCATGCGGCGGAAGACCTCCGTCTTGGTGAAGAACCGCCAATGGATCGGCAAATCCCCCAGTATGGCAGTGAGCCGGTCATAGGCGTCGGGCGTCCACTGCGCTTCGTAGCCGTCGCGCTCCGGACCGAAATGGAAATGGCCTGCGACCGGCTCGTGCCGCGCGCGCAGTTGCTCTGTTGCCTGCTCGTCGATCTCGCCGCCGCGGATGACGACGCCGTAGTTGCGTTCGGCAGCTGCCGTCGAAACGTAGCCGCGCCGCACATCCTGTGCGACCCGCCAGGGTTCGCGTTGACGTGGATCGCCGCGCCCGCCGCCTCCGGCGGAGCGGATCTCGAGCACATCGCCGGGTTGCAGCACAGTGGTGTCAATGTTGCCCAGCCGCCGTTCGTGCTCGGTCCCCGGATTGACGATCATGTCCGACAGGCCGGCAGCCTTGCCGCCCAGCACGCCCCAAGGACGGAAGAAGCTGCGGTCGCGGTTGCGGGCAGTGATCCTGGAATCAGGGGCAAAGACGCGGAAGGCCATCTCGGTCGCCAAGCCGCCGCGCCAACGCCCGGCACCACCGCTGTCCTTGGCGAGCCCGTATTTCACGAATTCGACCGGGGTCTCGGTCTCGGTGATCTCGATCGGCGTGTTCTTAAGATAGGCGGCATCGGCGCCCGAGCCATTGGTGCCATCGCGATGCGGCATCGCGCCGCCGCCACCCACCACGGGATTCACCGCCGTGATGACGGTCCGGCTGGTGCGCTCGTCCGTGGTCATGACGTTAACGATGCAGTTGTTGCCGGCCGGCGCCGCGGGCAGGCGTTCAGGCATCACCTGCGAGAAGGCGCCGAAGATGACCGACCGCAGTCGGGCGCAGGTGAGCGAGCGCATGCCAACGGCGGCGGGGTGTACCGGGTTCAGCACGGAACCCCGGGGCGTGATGCAGGTAAACGGCCGGGTCAGGCCGGTGTTGAGCAGGATCTTGGGGTTGAGGGTATACAGCACGTAGTAGACCCCCACCAGCAGCATGGTGTGTCGCGGGTCGCCGCCGGAAGGCACATTGAGCGAGGAGCCGAGCTGCGGATCGGAGCCGGTGAAGTCGAGCACCGCCGCATCGCCCTTGATGGTCAGCGTCAGCTTCAGCCGGCACGGATTGGCCTCGACGGAATCCTCGTCGGCATAATCGGCGAACTCCCATGTGCCGTCGGGCATGGAACGCAGCACGTCGCGCGCCTGCGCTTCCGCCTGATCGAGAAGAGCGGCAACGCCTTCGATGAAGCCGGCCTTGCCGAACTTTCGTACCATTGCCTGGATCTTGCGCTCGCCGGTGTTGAGCGCACCGATCAGCGCTTTGATGTCGCCGATGTTAAGGTCGGGCTTGCGCACATTGGTGCTCATGATCCGCAGGATCGACTCGTCAATGATGCCCTCATTCACCAGCTTCATGGGCGGAAAGCGGATGCCTTCCTGATGGATTTCGGTCAGCGCCCGGCTGAGCGAAGCCGGCACCGCGCCACCCATGTCGGTGTTGTGGATATGGCCACCGGTCCAGGCGACGATGTCGTTGTCAACGAAGACCGGCTTCCACAGATGCGTGTCTGGCGCGTGCGTGGCGACGTGGCCGGAATAGGGATCGTTGGTGAAGGCGACATCTCCCGGCCGATAGTCGTCGACCATCGCGATCGCGCGGCGATACGAAAGCCCCGGGTACCAGGTGGCACCGAGTTCCATCGGCACGGCGAAGGTCGCGCCTGAACGGTCCATCAGCATCACCGTGAAATCCTGCGTCTCCTTGACGAAAGCGGAGTGCGCGGTGCGGTGCAGCGTGTGCGCCATGTTCTCGGCTGCCGCGCGGGCATGGTTCGCCAGAACCTGAAGGTTTGTCCGGTCAAACATGGCGTCACTCCGCGAAGGTCAGCAGAAGGTTGAGATGGCGGTCGACCCTCGCCTGCGCTCCGGCGGGAATGGCGAACGTGGTGTCTTCCTGAACGACCACGGCAGGCCCGTGGAACGTGCTGCCCGGCACGAGGGTCTGCCGGTTGTGGAGGTCGACGGTCTCGACGCTCGCGCCCGTGTAGACGGCAAGACTGCGCGCCGGGACGGCCTGAGCGTTGATCTCGTCGGTCTCCGGGAGGGAGAGCTTCGGCCCCGCGCCCACTGCGGACAGCCGCACGTTCACGAGCTCGATCTCGCCATCAACGTCGTGGAAGTCGTAGAGCTGTTGATGGGTGAGATGGAAGGCCTGCGCGATGGCGGCCGCATCACCATCTGGCAACCATTGCGGCGACAGGACAACCTCGATCTCATAGCTCTGCCCGACATAGCGCATGTCGCAGGAGAAAGTGAGATCCGCGGCCGCGTCGTGCCCCTGCGCCGCAAGCCAGTCGCGCCCCTCTTGCGCCAGCGCCTCAAAGGCCTCGTGAATTCCGGCGAGCGACACGCCCGAGAGCGGGGTGAAGATGGTGCGAATGAAATCCCCGCGCAAATCCGCCACCAGTCCGCCGAGCGCTGACACCACGCCGGGGCGGCGCGGCGCCATCACGCGCTTCATGCCGAGTTCGCGGGCAAGAAAAGCGCCGAGCATCGGCCCGCCACCGCCGAAAGGCATTAGCGTGAAGTCGCGCAAGTCGACGCCGGCGCGCGAGGCGAGCTTCTCGACCTCGACGAACATCTCCGACACCGCGATATCGAGGATCGCCTGCGCGGTCTGCTCGATGGGGCGGCCGAGCCGGGTGGCAAGCTCGCCGACCGCACGATGCGCCAGGCCGGTATCGATTCTGAGCTGGCCATAGGCCATCTCGCTGTGACCGAGCCATCCGCAAACCACCATGGCGTCCGTCACCGTTGGCCTCTCGCCGCCACGGCCGTAGCAGGCCGGTCCCGGCGTCGAACCTGCCGATTCCGGTCCGACCCGCAGCACACCTTGCGCATCCACACTGGCGATCGAGCCGCCGCCGACGCCGATCGAACTGACCGACACGGAGGGGATATGAAGTGGAAATTCGCCGATCAGCTCGCCGGTGCCGAACTGCGCCTCGCCGCCGATGATGAGCGCGAAGTCGGCCGAGGTGCCGCCGATGTCGAGAGTAAGGACTTTGTCTTCGCCTGCCTGACGCGCCAGCCACGAGGCGCCGGTCACACCGGAGGCCGTTCCCGATAAAAGCATATTCACGCAGGCGCGCTTGCCTTCGGCGGCGTTCATCAGTCCTCCATTCGACTTCGTCAGCATCGGACGCGCCGGCACGCCACGGCTTTTCAACCGCTGTTCCAGCGCCGTCAGATAGCCGCAGACGCGCGGATGCACATAGCCGTTGAGGATGGCGGTCGAGCTGCGCTCGTATTCGCGGATGACCGGCCAGACCTCGGCCGAGGAGAAGACGAAGAGGTCGGGTGCAAGACGCGCGATCGTCGCCTTCACTGAAGCTTCCTGAGCGGCATTGCGCCAGGAATGGAGGAAGGACACGATGATGCCTTGCGCCCCATTCGCTTTTGCCACTGCCACCGCTTTTTCCACCGCCTCCATGTCCGGCGCCCGGGATTCGCTCCCATCGGCACGCATGCGGGCCGGAATGCCGAAAACCATGTCGCGCGAGATCAGCGGCTCCGGCCGTGCGCAGAACAGCGAATACATGTCCGGCATGCGCAGCCGCGCCATTTCGATGACGTCCTCGAAGCCGGCATTGGTGAACAACGCGAGCGATGCGCCCTTGCGCTGGATGATCGTGTTGATGCCCACTGTCGTACCGTGCACGAAGCGCGTCATGCGGGCAGGATCAAAGCCTTCGCGGTCGGCCAGAAGCGTGAGGCCCGTCATAAGCTCGGCGCCCGGATCCTCCGGCGTCGTCAGCACTTTCAGCGAGGCGACGCGACCGGAGCGCGCTTCGAGCGCGCAGAAGTCGATGAATGTGCCGCCGATATCGACGCCGACCTTCCAGTCGGTTTCGTTCCGCGCCTCGTTGGCCGCGATGACACCATCCATGATGCGTCCCTTCCTGTCTGCCAACCAAAGCTGACACGACAGGATGGCCTGGGTCCAAGACGTATGAAGAGGAACGATATAAGTCTTGCTTATGGCCTGGCGCCGCCCAACACGACGGAACAGGCGGTGCGGATCTGGTCGCGCATTATCTCATCGGCCCGAGAGAGAGCGCGTGTGCGCGACGTGAGCAGCGCGATCGGAAATTCCGGCCCATTCGCGAGCGGCCTGACGGCAAGCCCGGTAAACTGATGCCAGGGCAGCAGCGCGTCGACCAGGGCGATGCCCAGGCCGGCCTGGACGAAGCCGACCGCGGAGATGGAGACATCGATTTCGAGCGAGGGCGAAAGCGCCACACCTTGCGCGCGGGCCGCGTGGGCCAACTCGTCGGCGGGGCGGGTGTTTCCGCGATAGGATATCAACTCTTCTCCGGCGAGATCGCCGAGGCTCAACTCGGTTTTCCCGGCCAATGCATGCCCGGCGGGCAGCAGGCAGGCGAAGCCGACGCTGCCGATCACCTCTGCATCGATATCGGGAGGCAGCCGGTCGTCCAACGCCACGCCGAGGCTAGCATCGCCGGCGCGCAGCATGTCGACGATCGCGGCGATCGGCGCGCTATGGGAACGCAGCAGAATATCGGGATGCTGCGCCCGGAAGCTGGTGAATGCGCGCGGCAAGATGGCCATGGCCGGCGGCGGCGAGGCCGCCACTCGCACCAACCCCGTCCGGCCCAAACGCAGGTCGGTGGTCTTGCGGCGCAGGCCTTCCAGTCCCGCCGACAGCCTCTCGGCATCGGCGAAGATCTCGAGCGCCTCCGGGGTCGGCCGCAGACGGCCCTTCACCCGCTCGAACAGCGTGAAGCCGAGTTCATCCTCGGTATGGAGCAGGATCTGGCTGAGCGCAGGCTGGGAGATGTTCAGCATCCGAGCCGCGGCGGTCACGGTGCCCGCGCGCATGACGGCGATGAACACTTCGAGCTGACGGGCACGCATTGCCACTCCATAGGCTTAGCTTATGGTTGTTGTCCAAACCCATCTTTGACGCAATGAAGCGGTTCCGACAAGATCGGCGCCTTCAGGGATTGTTCGCTCCGCGCCAGATGAAGATGACATTTGGTCGAATAGCCATCATCTAGCTCTTTGTTGGAGCATGATCTCCTGGACAAACGGAAACCGTTTGTCCGAGAAAACCAGTTCCCACTTTTCGGGATCATGCTCTAGGGAATAACCATGGATGTGATCGTGCTGGGCGGCGGACTGATGGGAACGGCTTCGGCCTATTTCCTCGCCCGGCGCGGCGCGCGCGTGACGCTGATCGAGCGCAATCGGGTCGGCACCGGAGCGACGGTCGCGTCTTTCGGCAACATCCGGCGCACGGGACGCCATCTGTCCCAGCTTCAACTCGCCCACCGCTCGCTCCGACTGTGGGGCGAAGCCGAAAAGATGCTTGGCCGCGACGTCGAGTTCCGCGCCACCGGTCATGTCCGGCTGATCTTCGATGAAGGAAGCCTTGCCGACATGCGGGCCTATGCCCGAGCCGCACAGCCCTGGGGCCTCGAGCTGGAAGAACTCGGCCCACGCGAGATTAGCGCCCGCTTTCCCGGCCTCGGCGCCAACGCGATCGCCGCGTCATTTTCTCCGCATGACGGCAGCGGCAATCCGCGGCTGATCGCGCCGGCCTTTGCCGCGGCGGCTCGCAAACTGGGGGCGCAAATCATCGAGGGCGCCAAGGTCGAGAAAATCACCCATACGGGCTCCGGTTTCCTTGTCACCAGTTCGAAGGGCACATTCGCCTCCGAGTGTCTGCTCAACACCGCCGGAGCCTGGGGCGCGCGCATTGCCGCTGGGTTCGGCGAAGAAGTCCCGCTCGACGCCCGCGGCCCCCAGATGGGCGTAACCGAGCCGCTGCCGCATCGGATCCTGCCGGTGGTCGGCATCTGGACGCGCGACAAGGACCATGGCGCCTATCTACGCCAGGTCGAGCGCGGCAACATCGTCTTCGGCGGCGCGGCAGAAAGGGTGCGGGTAGACCTCGATCCGGGCCACGCGGCCGCCGATCCCATTCGCCTCCCGTCGCAACTCCGCGCCATCGCGCGGCTGCTGCCGGCCATCGCGAAGGTCGCGATCATCCGCACCTGGTCCGGCTGCGAGGGCTATGTCCGGGACATGCTGCCGGTCATGGGACGCTCGGCGACGACGCCCGGCCTGTTCCACGCGTTCGGCTTCAGCGGACATGGCTTCCAGCTTGGTCCGGGCGTGGGCGACGCCATGGCCGAATTCATGATGACTGGCCGTTGCGAAACGCCACTCGACGATTTCAGGATCAATCGCTTCAGCTGCGGAGCCTAACGAGGCGAACCGATCACGGTTGGCCTCCCCAAAGCCATCCGCATGATCGTTTTTAGGAAACGCCGGAGCTTACCGCAACGGGCGATATCGAGGCACAAAGCGGCCGTCCAAGCGTCGACTGACGTTAGATTGCCTGAGAACAACTTTAAATCAGACTGAATGTCTGAAATGCGCATCGAAGCAGCCTTTTGGATGGGCGTTTCGGAACGGCGGGAAAGGGGCCGCTTGCCGACAGTCCGGTTTTGGCCGAGGAATCCGGTAAAGCGGTCATTCGACTGACGACCCCATTGCGGTCGGTCAAAGAGCGTTGCCGCACCCCCATAAGCAGTCGTAGCTTGCGCGTTATGACCCTCGATGACCTTGGACATGCCCAAGGTTAGACTTGCTACACCGCGGTCGCTCGGAGGCTTCTATCGTTCAGAGGCACTCGAGCGAAAGCGCCCGGATCTCGGACGTATCTTTCTGCGGGTTCCCCGAAAGCCGACGTTTGATTTTAGCTCGTGGGCGATGATGTCGAGGGAGGAAGATGTTTGCTCATGCTAATCCGTGGCTCGATCCGATATCCTGACCTTTCGTAGAACTCGACCGTGGCCGCGTTTGATTCGACCACCTGCAAATTCACCTTGATGCAGCCGAGAGCCGCAAGGCGACGTTCGGCCTCCACGAGAAGGTCTCGCCCAACTCCAGCATTGCGGTGCGACCTCAACACTGCAATACGCGAAATCCATCCCCGATGCCCTTCATAACCAGCCATCACGGAGCCAACAACTTTATCTCCGTCAAGGGCGACGAGCATTAAGTCAGGCTGAAACCTGAGTTTTTCGGCGATTGCGGTAACAGCAGCGTTCCAAGGTCCATCATTGGGAAATGCTTCTTTCCAGAGCTTATCCACGCCGGAAAGGTGCTTGCTCTCATATGTCGTTATTAATCTCATTTACCGACCGCTGATTAGATTGCCGTCCCGTGCATTACCACAACAGTTCTGCACCGTCCTACCCCATGATTTAGCAAAGAGACTGGCGGTGCAAATCGAAGGGTCGATTCAGGCCAAATAAGCCCATCAGGCTACGCGTCTGATTTTGCAAGTTGCTCCTCGAAAGCTGCCTTTCAGCTTCCCACCCGGGACAGCCAGAACAAGAACGTATCCGGGAGGCTGAAGCGGTCATCCGTGGTGCATCGGGTGACCGCCCAAATGTCAGATTTCAGTTCGCTCTGCTAAGAGCAGTGCGTCTTCCACATCTACGCCAAGGTACCGAACGGTGTTCTCGATCTTGGAATGCCCAAGCAGGATTTGGATGGCTCGAAGATTTCCTGTCGCCTTGTAGATCATAGATGCCTTCGTGCGACGCAGTGAGTGGGTGCCATACTCCTCTGGACGCAGACCGATCGCCGTCACCCACTCGTCAACCAAGCGGGCATACTGCCTCGTGCTCATGTGGCGGGCGTGATTGATCCGGCTCGGGAATGCATAGTCGTCGATCTTGCCGCCACGCCTTTCAAGCCAAGCCAGAAGGCTGGCTCGCACGTCGCCGGTAATCTCGAACTGGACTGGACGGCCCGTCTTTTGCTGAACTACGATCGCGCGGGTCCTAATTTCCGGCCCCGCGACCAGATCACGAATCCTGATCTTGACCAGGTCGCAGCCGCGAAGCTTGCTGTCGATCGCAAGATCGAACAGCGCACGGTCACGAATGCGGCGCTCGCGATCGAGGAAGAAGCGGACGGCCCAGATCTGTTTCTGCGTGAGCGGACGCTTGGTTCCCACCTTCTTTCCAGTATTCCAAGCTGCGCGCTCGCGGCTAGCATCATCGAACTGAGAATGGCCCATTTGAGTTCTCCTCGGCCTTGATTGGCCGAAGGAGAAACGGTGCGGGTCACCGCTCTGGGGCCGGAGAACGAACCCGCTGCGCGGGAGGGCGCCTACGCTTGAGGTAGCGGTTACGGGCCGGGCGTCGCGCTCGCATTGAGCGTCGTCCGGCAGCGGCAGAGCATGACGGGCTTCTTCAACAAGGAGCCTGACCATGACCCACCCCGCTCTCGATGCACCGATCAGCCCACTGCGCCAGCGGCTGATCGACGACATGAACATGCGGCGTTTCTCGCGGGAGACGCAGCGCAACATCGGACGCCTGGCGACATTCCTCGGGCGTTCACCGGGCACGGCGACCGTCGACGACCTGCGCCGGTTCCAGATCGAGCAGCAGGAGGATGGCGTTCCCGTGCCGACGATGAACAGCATTGTGTCGGCGCTGCGCTTCTTCTTCACCCAGACGCTCGACCGCCCAGACCTGGCGCGCAGGCTCGTCCGGCTGGCGCATCCGCGCAACCTGCCCGTGGTGCTCAGTCGCGACGAGGTCGCCCGGCTGGCTCAACGCCACCACCTGCCTCAAGCACCAGGCCGCGCTCTCGGTCGCCTATGGCGCCGGCCTGCGTGTCGCGGAGGTGTCGATGCTCAAGGTCGCCGATGTCGACAGCGAACGCATGCTGCTGCGCGTCGAGCGCGGCAAGGGCGGGCGGTATCGCAACGCCATGCTCTCAGACGATCTGCTCACGCTTCTGCGTGAGTGGTGGAAGGTCGGGCGGCAGCAGGGCGTGATGCATCGCGACGGCTGGTTGTTTCCCGGGCAGCACGCGATGAAGCCGATCAGCACGCGTCAGCTCTATCGCATCGTCGTCGAGGCGGCACATGCCGCCGACATCGCCAAGCGGGTCGGGCCGCACACGCTGCGCCACAGCTTCGCCACCCACCTGCTGGAGGACGGCACCGACATCCGTATCATTCAGGTCCTGCTCGGGCACGCCAAGCTTAACAACACCGCCCTCTACGCTAAGGTCGCGACCCGGACGGTGCGCACGGTCACGAGCCCGCTTGACAAGCTTGGGCTGTTCAAACCGGGAGAGACCTCGCCCGATGGCTGAGCCGTGCGCAACCTCGATCATGCGTCCGCCGCAGCAAGGGCACGGCGGGCGGAAGTTGCGGAGCTCTTTCGGGATGGCGACTATCCTGTGCTGCGTGGGACCGCCCTCCTGCTCGATGATCAGACGGCTTATCTCTGGACGACGGGCTACGTACCGCAGCTCGACACCTATATCGGGCCGGAAACACCCAATCCGCTGCACATCACAGTGATACGCAACAAGAACGAGAAGCCCGACATCCGCGCGGTCTTGGGAGACATTATGGGTCTCACCAAGATCAACTACAACTCGTGCAACTTCGATGATGGCCTGCCCGTCACCGTGCGATTCGCACGGATGGTTGGAGACGTCCTCACGATGGGCTCGGCGAAGGGAGAGGAACGCCAACCGTTCAAGTTCTACGTGTGAGTTCGAATTCCCACGTGTGAGTTCGAACGTTCTTCACGTGGCGCCGAAGTACGAGGCGTGAAAAGACACCGAAACCCCGCCGGTACGCTTCAGCGGCCCAAAGCAGGAAAGAGGAGTTGCTGCCGACTCGGCCTGTGTCGTTGTCGGCCGGCGATGTCCGCTTCCTGGCTTCTGCCCGTTGGTCGGAAATGGCCGACATTCAGTCGGCAATTTGTCGGTCCACCCGACACCTTGGTCTCATCGACAGCGGCAGCTCTCCAGCGGACTATGACTGCCGCAATTGAAGCGGATTGCTAAACAAGGAGAAGATCATGAGTCTCATCGATAAGGCTCTAGAGGCCAATGAGCGGTATGCCCAGGGGTATGACTCAAAGCTGGGGGCGCACCCTCGGCCCAAGATTGCGGTCGTAACCTGCATGGATCCGCGGCTCTCTGACCTAGAGGGAATCTTAGGTTTGAACAATGCCGACATGGACGTAATTCGCACTGGCGGTCCGGCTGTAACAGATGATGTGATGGGGGAACTTATTGTGTCCACCCGGGTACTGGGCTCAGCAGAGATTATGCTGCTCAACCACACGGGCTGTGGATTCACGAGCTTTACAGACGAGGATTTGAACACAAAGTTCAGCGCGCAGACTGGCGACGCAACGCCGGCGCCTATGCGATTCTTCTCATATAAAGATCCTGAAAACCACACGAAAGAACAAATAACGAAAATTAGATCGCACCCATGGATTGCTAAAGACGTTCCCGTGCGCGGCTTTATTTTTGATGTCGACACCGGTGGTTTGACGGAAGTGACGGTGGAAAGCGAGCAGTTGTCAGAGCGGAAATGAATATATTCGCCAGCGGTGGTGGAGAGGGCCCATCCCGCCGTGGACCGAGTGTGGAGTAAATGGTGCCGTAGGTCGCGGCTAGTGTGGAATTGACTTGCGCCGCATCCCCGCCGTCCGATCCGTCCAAGCGCCGCGTGAGAGCGGTCGTTGGTGAGCCGGGCCCGCGGAGGAAGCAATAGTCTTGCGCTCTGCTAACTCTGTCGTGCCAGTTCGGCCATACCGTGTTCGAGCACCTCGGGCCCAGCGACCAACGGTCGTGCGACGAGTGCCACCTATGATAATTTGATTTGGTGCTCAAGGGGGGAGCTTCCTGAAGTTGCCTAGCGCTGCTGGCGGGTGTACCGAATTGGCCGGTCATGCCGGGGTCGGCATTTGTGGCGACTGCCGCCCAGGAGCAGCCTGGAATCCTACGCGGCCGAAGGCTTCGACGGGAGACAGGCGGCCAAATGGAAATGGACATACCTCAACTTACGGCGGAGCTCGCTCGCGCTAACGAAGCACTCCATCGCGAAGTGGCCGAGCGACGGTTTGCGGAGGACGCGCTTCGGGCCAGTGAAAGTGAGCTGCGCCTGACGCTCGACACCCTTCCAGCGGGCATTATCGTAGTCTCTCCAGAGACAGGAATCACGGACGCAAACAAACGGCTTCTGGGATATCTCGGGTACACGCTTGAGATACTGAAGCAATGGACGACGACCGATATGGTCCATCCCGACGACTTCGGTGGGACGTTGAAGTACTTCCGAACGTTCATGACCCTGGATCGAGAAAGCCGGTTCGAAACTCGGATACGACGATTCGATGGCGTCTATCGATGGTTCCAGGTCCGCAACAATCCGTTGCGAGACGCCGATGGCCGCATCCTCCGCTGGTATGGGGTGCTGACCGACATCGATGATCAGAAAAAGGCGGAGCTAGCGCTGCGCGAAAGCGAGGGTCAACTCCGGCTAGCGGTGAATACCACCCCCGGCCTGATCGCCACCTTCGCGCCGAGCGGTGCCGCCGAAGACGTCAACGCCCAGTTCCTTGAATATCTCGGCCAGACGATCGAGGAATTTTCGAACTGGCCGACGAACGGCACGGTCCATCCCGCCGATGTCGAACACCACGTTGAAGTCCTGAGGGGATCTTTCCATTCAGGACGTCCGATCGACACGGAAACGCGACTGCGGCGCTTCGACGGGGCGTATCGCTGGTTCCAGGTCCGTGGTCTCCCAGCCAAAGATGCCGATGGACGCATCATCCGCTGGTACTGTCTGATGATTGACATCGACGATCGTAAGCATGCTGAGCAAGCCCTCGCGGCCAGCGAGCGCAACCTGCAAGTCACCGTCGATGCCATCCCGGCATTGGCCTGGTCAGCACATCCAGACGGCGCGGCCGACTTCTTCAATCAGCACTATCTCGACTATGTCGGGCGATCGCTCGACGACTTAGCGGACTGGGGCTGGACGTCGGCAGTGCATCCAGAGGATTTGCAGCGATTGGGTGCCTCATGGGAGAAAGCCCGGGAGACCGGCTCGAGCGCCGAGTGCGAGGCGCGGCTATGCGGTGCCGACGCCAAATACAGGTGGTTCATCTTCCGAGCGAGCCCACTACGCGACGAAACCGGAGCGGTCGTCAGGTGGTACGGCATCAATACTGACATCGAGGATCGCAAACGCGCCGAAGACGAGTTGGTGAAAAGCGAAGCCTCGCTCGCGCATGCGCAGCGCGTGAGCTCCACCGGAAGTTTCGTGTGGATCTTAGCGACAAGGGAGATCACGTTCTTTTCGGAAGAACTCTACCGGATTTTCGAGCTCGATTCGAGCGTGCCGATTACGGTTGAGCAGATCGCCACCCGGGTCCATCCCGACGACATCCCGCTGCTGACGACTAAGCTTGCAGAGGCGCAGGCCGGTATTGTGGATCACGATTACGACATTCGACTCCGCATGCCCGACGGCCGCGTCAAATACCTGCGCACAGAATCGCGCCCGGACACTCAAGTTGACGGGCAGAAGATCTTCGTTGGCACCATGCAAGACATTACAGAGCGGAGATTGGCCGAGGAGGCTGTCAACGAGCTGCGCACAGAATTGGCGTACGTCTCGAGGGTCAGCACCCTTGGGGCGATGACGGCGTCGATCGCTCATGAAGTTAACCAGCCGCTTTCGGGTATCATTACTAACGCCAGCACCGGACTGCGCATGCTCGCGTCCAATCCGCCAGACATCGAGGGCGCGCGCGAAACCGCGCGGCGCACAATTCGCGATGGCAATCGCGCCGCCGAAGTCGTCAGCAAGCTGCGCGCCTTGTTCAGCAAAAAAAGTGAGACCACCGAGTCAGTCGACCTCAACGAGGCTGTGCGAGATTTGCTCGCCCTGACGACCATAGAGTTGCGGCGAGGACGGGTGGACCTCGAGGTTGATCTCGCGCCTGACCTGCCGAAGATCGTTGGCGACCGTGTGCAGCTTCAGCAGGTCGTGTTGAACCTTCTTCTTAACGCGGCTGATGCTGTGAGCGAGATCGAGGATCTACCGAGGCGCGTCACACTCAGCACCGGAATGGACGAAGACGGTCAAGTGAAACTGACGGTAAAGGACAACGGCGTAGGTATCGACCCGGAGAGTATCAATAGACTCTTTGACGCGTTCTATACGACCAAGCCGACCGGCATGGGCATCGGTCTATCTGTCAGCCGGTCAATCATCGAGCATCACCGCGGCCGCATCTGGGCAAGCCGAAACGCCGACACGGGGGCGAGCTTCTCGTTCGCGATCCCGCAGCCTGCGGTGCAGGTTGTTCCAACCGAGCCCGCGGGGCACACGCCACAAGGTGCGAAGGCATCCCACGAAGGAAGCCCCAATGCCTAAGCGCCCCCTCGTGACAATCATCGACGATGACGAGCCTGTGCGCGAGTCTTTGCCTGATCTGCTGAAAGTGCTCGGTTACCCCGTTCAGGCCTTTCCCTCCGCACACGCATTTCTCCGCTCGAAAGATCTCGAAAGACGCGATGCCTAATCCTCGACATCGCAATGCCCGATATGACGGGGCCCGAACTGAGAACCGAGCTCAGGCGTCACGGCCACGACATTTCGGTGGTGTTCATTACGGCACATCGCGACGAGTCGATCCGCCCGTTACTGGGTGGTCGGGACGCGGTTGCATGTCTATTCAAGCCGATTAGCGAAGCCGCTCTCGGTAGAGGCGCTCGATAGAGTTTTTTTAAAGCTAATTTAGAAGACGCCGTGTCTCGCCGGAGGTGGGGCGGAAAGGATCGCAAAACTCTGAGTTTCGCTCGGGATGCCATGAATGTGTGAAACCGGAATTTCGCAGTAGATATGGCATCACCGAAGCATGGCTTGCTTATGCGCGGCTGTCCGGTTGCGCCTGACGGCTCCGAGGCCGAGCAATCGCTTGGCCAGAATGAGAAACGGCGCGACGACCGCGAACAGCAGGACGAAAGCGAGGAAAGCTTCATCGAAAGAGATAACGGCGGCCTGCTTGTCGAGCGCGTGCTGCAACAATAAGACCGCGGCCTTTGTCGCTGCAGTGCTGTCGATACCGTTTGACGCCAAAGCGCTCGCAGCAGCCCTCAAGCGCTGGTCAGCCGCGGGATCGCCACTGACAACGTGGGCAACCAGTATCGTCCGGTTATAGGCATTCTGGTGATCAATATATGTTTGCAGAAGGGCCGTGCCGGCCAAACCACCAACCTGCTTGCCAAAATTGAACAGGCCAATGCCGAACGGAAGCGCGCCGGCCGCAAGCCCCTGGAGAGTGACCAGCGTCAACGCCATGAACAGAAGACCAAGACCGAATCCGCGCAGGAGCAACGGAACGGCCAGGTCCGCCGAACCGCTGCCGCTCGTCGAACCAGACAGCAGCCACATGGCTCCGGCGAAGAGCAAAATTCCGAATGGAGCAAGCATGATCGCACGTATCCCCGCCTTTTCGATGAGAAGGCCCGACAGCAGAAGTGCCAGCGCAAGCGCGGCTCCGCTAGGCAGCAGAAGCACTCCCGCGCCCGTGGCGGTGAAATCGAGGATGGTCAGGGCAAAAGTGGGAATGAGATAGGCGCTGCCAGAAAGGGCAAAGCCAGCAAGCAGGCTGGCGAGAAGTCCGAAGCGGAAGTCCGGATCGCCAAGTGGCGAGATCGGCAACAAAGAGCCTCGTGGACGGAACCCGATTTCGCCGATAGCCAGAAGGCCGACAGACATGACACCGAGCGCGGCAAGGACAGCAATGTCGGTGTCATCGAACCAATTGAACCTGCTGCCCTGCAGCAGGACGTAGGTCAAAAGCGTGGTACCGATGCCAAGTAAAATTACCCTGCGGATAGGAAGCTTGGCATCTCGCCAAAATGTCGCGTCACCCTCCGCCGCCAGCAGGATAAGGGAGGCGAGGCCCAGCGGAATGTTGGCCAGAAATATCCAGTCCCAGGTGAGATGGTCGACGAGCCAACCCTGGAGAGCTGGCGTGACTGTCGTCGGAGCCATCACGGCACCTGTAGCAAAAACAGCCTGAACGACCGGCTGGTGTCGATGCGGAAACCGGAAAAACAATAAGGTCTGGCCGGCGACCAGGATTGTGCCACCGGCCAGCCCCTGGGCAACGCGGCAGACGCAAATCCAGACGAGATCGGCCGACAATGTCATTGCAGCCGAGGCCAGAAGAAGGATGACAGCCCCCGCGCGCAAGCAGGCAGTAGGCCTGACCGCTCTGACAAGGAGTGGAGCGACAAAGAAGGAAGTTAGCTTAGCGGCGATGAAAACAATATCGATCATCGCCAGTCCGTCCGGCGTTGCGTGGGTGTCGCCAAGCAGGCCGATCCGGCCGATGGACAGAGCAGTGGATGCGACCGCATCCATGAGCGCGGCCAGTACAACAGCGCCTGTTACGGATAAAGCGCGCAGCCGCGCGTCGAGAAGGTGCTGCGCCGACCGCTTTTCGACAAGGTGGGTCACTGTATTGGTTGTCCGTTCGCGATTCCACCGGTCTGTGGTTTCAGCGCCGCCGCCCAAGCGTCTCCGGCGCTGACGGCGATAGCAACACGAGCCGAAAGGCCAGGAACCAGGCGGCCGGGCAAGGGGTTGCGCATTATCCTGATCTTGACCGGCACGCGCTGAACGACGCGGATGAAATTTCCCGTGGCGTTGTCTGGCGGCAGCAGGCTAAATGCCGCACCACTGCCGGGAGAGAAGCTGTCGACGACGCCGTCAATTTCGAGGTCTGGATACTCGTCGACAGTCACACGTACCCGCTGCCCTATGTTTACCTGCTCTAGCTGCGTTTCCTTGAAATTCGCGACAATCCAAACGTCTTTTACAGGAACAATATCCAACGCCGCAGTACCCGCAGTGACATATCGCCCGACACGTATCTGACGATTGCCAACAATTCCGTCGATCGGGGCCTTCACCACCGTGCTGGACAGGTCGAGCATAGCTAGGTCGAGCGCAGCCTGCGCCTGTGATTGGGCTGCTTCCGCGCTGGCCAACTGTGCACCCAGGACGTCTAACTTCAGCCTTTGAGCCAAAACATTGGCGTCTGCGCCATCCACCGATGCTTTTGCTTTGTCATAAGCGGCCTGCGCATCTTGCAGCTTCTGATCGCTCGCGGTCCCGTTCCTCTGCAGGGTGACGTAGCGGTCGAGGTTGGAGTGCGCAAACTGCAGATCGGCTGCAGCTGATTGCCTCTGCGCCTCGCCCTGCACGATCAAGGCCTTCTGCAATGCAGAGGTGGCCACGATGTTGTCAACTTCCGCCTTCCTGGCGGCGGCGTTGGCCTTCGCCTGCTCCACCTTGGCCCTATAATCATTGTCGTCGACTCGAAACAGGACAGCGCCCTTCAAAACACTGGCGTTGTCGTCCACGTCGACCTCCACCACATAACCGGCGAGCTTCGGAGCGATACTGGTGATCTCTCCACGCAGATATGCGTTGTCAGTCGTTTCCTCGAAGCGGCCTATTGTGAACCACTGCCAGCCCCACGAAGCCGCCAGCGATGTCACGAAAAGGACAACGATGACGATTGCGATCCTGCGAACTCGGCTCATGGCTGCCTCGGCCTCAAATCGACGCACTCGCCGTCGATGGAGATGTTCGCGCCCCTGACACCAAGACGATCGGTGATGTTGCCAGATCGTGCGTGGCCAGTGGAGTTTCACGAAGCCTGTCTCCATCAAAATCCAGACGTGCAGGGCGTAGAACGGCAAATGATTATTGACTTCACGGCCTCGCCGCCAAAAAGCCACACAGGGTCGCGTCTGCCCGCCGGGCGGCCGGCGAGCAAGACTCATCCTTCTTCGATCAAGCAGCCACCTGGGCGCGCTCCTGCAGAGCAGCTTCAACGATAGCCACGTCTTCCTCGGCCGTTCCGCCGCTGACGCCGATACCAGCGTACACCTCGCCCTTCTCGGTCAACGGGACGCCGCCACCCATGGGGCAGAAGCGGCCGCCACCAACCGAAGGGAGCACGTAGAGCGA
Organism: Mesorhizobium sp. BR115XR7A; assembly: GCF_020165315.1. Taxonomy (NCBI): domain Bacteria; kingdom Pseudomonadati; phylum Pseudomonadota; class Alphaproteobacteria; order Hyphomicrobiales; family Phyllobacteriaceae; genus Mesorhizobium; species Mesorhizobium sp. BR115XR7A. Next base: position 355,143 of record NZ_JAIUHW010000002.1, on the reverse strand, counting down.
TTGACCAGGCTGCACCAATGTCAGCAGATCAATCGTGCGCATCCGCACCAGGGCCGAGGTGTAGGCCTTCCGCTCCGATATCTCGAGTGAGAACAGCGGGGCGCCGTTCATGCGATGCTGGAGCACGAGATTGCCATGGACGTCGACAATGCAGACGGCTACCGGAATCTTGGCTTTGATTGCTTCAGCCTCTACGCGCTCGGCCAGCTTCTTGGCTGTCATGAGCAAATCCATGAGAGTCATCCTTTCTGAACGTTTGGTGATTGCCTAGCGAGCCAGCTCGCCGAGGTGGAACCCCAGCCGATTTTCAACATCGCCGGGCGTTTGGAAGCCTTTGGCAGTCAGGGTTTTGATGCCATTCTGCGCGGCGGGCCGCCCGAGCGAGGCGATACAGGCCTCCCATCCGGCGCCGAGTTCGACATCCGGCGGCAAGCTGGTATTCACCAGCCGCTTGGTCTGGCCGATGGCCCACTTGTCGAAGCCGGAGATGCGGGTGGCGAGCGCTTCAACGTAGGCGTCGAGTTCAGCGTCGGGAAGCGCCCGGTTGATGTAGCCGTAGGCTTCCGCCTTGTCGGCGGAAATGTCCTCCGAGCTCAGCAGCACCTCCATGGCGCGATTTCGCCCGATAAGGTTAGGCAGCCGAGCCATCGGCCCGCCGCCGGCCACCATGCCCACGCCGACTTCCCACTGCGAGATGATCGTCTTCTCCTTGCTGGCGAAGCTCATGTCGCAGGAAAGCAGCAGCTCGCTGCCGTTGCCAGTCGCGCGGCCACGGATCAGCGCGATCGAAACCACAGGGGCACGCGTAAGGCGCACGAGGAAATCGGGCCAGGGCGGCAAGCCCGTCGGTCCGGGTGACATCGAGGTCATCTCTTCCAGAGGAGCCATGAAGTCTGAATGGTTCAGGAAGAAGTCTTCGGCCGCGCTGTCGAAGACCACGACCCTGACGTCACCGTCAGCCTCGATGGCGTCGATCGTGGCCTGGAACTGCCGCACCATCTCCGGTCCCATGACATTGAGTGGCGGGTTGTTGAAGGTGACGCGCCAGCAAGCGGGCGTGTATCGGACCAAGCAAATTTGTGAAGCGGTTGTCTTGGCGTCCACTGAAACCTCCTTTGGCAAACAATTGCGAGACGCTTGTCAATTACCGCTCAAGTTCGTGCACTTCGATTGGACCTACGTATCGGCGATACTATCGTCTCGACGATATCGTCCGGTGGGGAGTTATCTAGCCAAGCCCGAAGTGAAGATGGCCGACATATCCGGCCCGGGCGTATTCGCCTTAGGTATCGGCGATACCTTGGGGCAATGGATCAGCAGGATCGCCTCTGCTCTGACTGGATCCAGCACCACGCGACAATTCCGTCGATGGCGCGGACTTTGCGAAGGATCCGTCATGCAACTTGTCACGACCAGTACGCGCACTACACCCCGCCAGGTGCGATCGGCAGCCTTGCGCGGCCACGCGGTCGCAATGCTTGCACTGAGCATGGCGGCGCAGCGGATGCGCGCAAAAGCCGCGGCCCGCCAGGCTCCGGTGATTCCGACTGATGACGGGACCATGGACCTTGGTGGCCACGTGGGAAGCATATGTGCGGCTCTGTCGGAGCAGCTGCGAGTTCGGCTCAGCGTCAAGACGGACGAGATACGGCTAGACGCCGCTTGTTGCCGGCGGGTGGGACTGATCCTATCCGAGCTGGTCCGCAGCGCAGCGCACCACAATCTGAAGGGCCGGCGAGAGGCTGTCGAGATTATTTTGAGCGGATGGGGCGGCAATGTGCGCTGCCTGGTCAAAGGCAGCCGCTCGACGGCGGCGGACTCCCAGGAGCGTCCTGAGCGGCGGCGGGTCCGAACCCTCGCTGAGGAACTCGGCGGATCGGTCGACTGGTGCTTCACTGAGTCCGGATCGTTCGCCGGCCTGCATTTCTCGATCCAGCGATCCAAGGATTTGCCGTCGCAACTGAACGCGGATTTAACCTGATGCGTGGGGTCAGAGATGCTCGGCGCGCGTCGTGACTCAGAGCTCTGACCAACAGAGCGAGGATTGCCATTTCCACGATGCCCGGCGAGCCATTGTTCACATCAGCCTGGCGAGGAGTTGCTCTTGGCCATCCGACCGCAAGACATCGCGTGGAAGAGGTTCGCTGCCTACCCGCCAGCCACGCCCGCATAGCGATCCTGGTAAGACCCGACCCGGGTCATATGCCGTACGGGTCAGTTGACCAGCGAACTCGCATCGTGGCCTCGCTGCTCCTTATGAAGGACAGCAGACGCCTCGTAGCCCAGCAATACAAAAGTATCGGCGATACCATCGTGTGATGGATTCGCCTTCGCGGACAGTTGATCTGTTAGCAGCATTCGAAAAATCCAATTTAGACAGGAGGACGTCATGACACGACGCGAACTACTTGCCGCCGCAGCCGCCGCCGGGGCTGCCAACATGCTTCCCGGAACATCCCAAGCGGCGGAAGGGTTGATCCGTCCCTTCACTGTCAACTTCCGAGACAGCGACCTCGACGATCTGCGCCGGCGGGTGATGGCGACCCGCTGGCCGGACAAGGAGACCGTTGCTGACGATACGCAGGGCGTGCAACTGGCGACGATTCAGAAACTAGCGCGGCACTGGGCGAAGGATTACGACTGGCGCAAGGTGGAGGCCCGGCTCAACGCGCTTCCGCAGTTCATCACGGAGATCGACGGGCTGGACATCCACTTCATTCACGTGCGTTCCAGGCACGAGAACGCGCTGCCGATTGTCGTGACGCATGGCTGGCCTGGCTCGGTCATAGAACAGCTGAAGATCATCGAGCCGCTTACCAATCCGACCGCGCATGGCGGAACCGAAGGCGATGCGTTTCACGTCGTGATCCCCTCGCTTCCAGGTTACGGCTTTTCGGGCAAGCCGATCGCGCCGGGATGGACCCCCGTCCGCATCGCCAAGGCATGGGCAACGCTGATGCAGCGCCTCGGTTACATGAAATACGTGGCGCAGGGGGGCGATTGGGGGAACGCCGTCTCTGAGCAGATGGCTCTGCAGGAGCCGCCAGGATTGCTGGGCATCCATACCAACATGCCCGCAACCGTCCCCGCCGATATCTCCAAGGCACTGGCGGCAGGGGCTGCTGCGCCCTCCGACCTTTCGCCGGACGAGAAGCGTGCTTACGGCCAGCTCGACGACTTCAACAAAAACGGGCTGGGATATGCGATCGAGATGAACAACCGTCCGCAGACGCTGTACGGCATCGTGGATTCGCCTGTCGGGCTGGCCGCCTGGATGCTTGACCACGACATTCGCAGTTACAGGCTCATCACGCGCGTCTTTGATGGGAGCGCCGAAGGGCTGACGAAGGATGACATCGTCGACAATATCACGCTGTACTGGTTGACCAACACGGCGATCTCCTCGGGGCGCCTCTACTGGGACAATGCACATTTCCCGACGGGGGGTTTCTTCGATCCGCGCGGCATCAAGATTCCAGTTGCCGTGAGCGCCTTCCCGGACGAGATTTATCAGGCGCCGCGAAGCTGGGCTGAAAAAGCCTATCCGAAGCTGATCCACTACAACCGGCTCGCCAAGGGCGGGCACTTCGCGGCCTGGGAACAGCCGACGGTGTTTAGCGCAGAGCTCAGAGACGCTTTCCGCCCGCTGCGCCAGTCCATCTGAAGCCGAAGGGCAGCCATCAGGTCGTCCACATTTCAAAACGGCGGGCCGGACCGGCAGGTCGGTCCGCCGAGGCGGCGTAGGGCGGCAACATACTCCTTGTGACAAAACCAAGAGAAGGAGAACGACGATGTCATCCACGGTTGAAGCGCGGCAGGTCGAGACAATGCTGGAAACAGCAGTCCGCACAGCGAGCGCGCGATCCCTCGATATGAAGCTCGAAGTGATCGCTGTCCCTGTCTCCGATGTCGATCGCGCCAAGAACTTCTACGGCGGCTTAGGCTGGAGGCTTGATGCCGACTTCGTGGTCGGCGACGTATTCCGGGTCGTTCAGTTCACTCCGCCCGGCTCATCAGGCTCGATCCACTTCGGCAAGGGCATCACTTCGGCCGGTCCGGGCTCGGCGCAGGGCCTCTTTCTCGTCGTCTCTGACATCGAGGCGGCGCGTGCCGACCTCATTGCTCACGGCGCTGAGGTCAGCGAGGTGTTCCATCGCGCCGGACCGGGCCAGCCCGCGATCAGCGGTCGCGATCCTGAAGGGCGCAGCTACGTCTCGTATGCTACGTTCAGCGATCCTGACGGCAACGGCTGGGTGCTGCAGGAAATCATTGCTCGGCTTCCTGGCCGGATCGACGGCAATTCGACAAGCTTCGCCTCTGAAGCGGATCTGGCTGCCGCGATGCGGCGCGCGTCGGTCGCCCACGGCGAGCACGAGCAGCGGAGCGGCGGCGAGCGTGATGAGAATTGGCCGGACTGGTACGCCGCCTACATGGCGGCGGAGCAGACCGGAAAGCCCCTGCCGCAATAGGCAAAGCCCTGGGGGCATGGGTTGGACGCCCAGGCTCGTCCACACCGAGGAGGCACGCCTACGTCTCCGCGCGGTTCGCGCGATACCTCAAGCATGAAGGGACATTCAGATGAAAACACTGCTCGCAGCCTTGGCGATCGCCGGCGCCTCGTTCGGCAATGCATATGCGCAGGCCGACAAACCCACCATCGTTCTGGTTCACGGTGCGTTCGCGGATTCGTCGAGTTGGAACGGCGTCGTCAAAATCCTCGAGAAGGATGGCTATCCCGTCGTAGCTGTCGCCAATCCGCTACGTGGGGTCAAAAACGACGCCGGCTACGTCGCCGACATCCTTGGCTCCATCAAATCGCCTGTCGTTCTCGTTGGGCATTCCTACGGCGGCTCGGTCATCAGTGAGGCGGCCGAAGGCCACGCCAACGTCAAGGCGCTGGTCTATGTCGCCGCCTTCGCGCCGGATGCGGGCGAGACAGCCGCGCAACTTGCCGCCCAGTATCCCGGCAGCACGCTCGGTCCGGCCCTCTCGCCGCCAGTCAGCCTGTCAAGCGGAGGCAAGGATCTCTACATCCGGCAGGACAGGTTCCACGGGCAGTTCGCCGCCGACGTCCTCGAGGCCGAAACCAGGTTGATGGCCGCGGCGCAGAGGCCCATTGAAGAAGCGGCGCTGAACGAAATCCAAACTGAAGCGGCGTGGAAAGAGTTTCCAACCTGGTTCATCTACGGGGCCGGTGACAAGAACATACCGGCGGAAGCCTCAGCATTCATGGCTGCTCGGGCCCGCTCACGGGATACCGTGGTCATCAAGGGCGCCTCGCATTTGGTGATGGTGTCGCACCCTGAAGCCGTGGCGCGGCTGATCGAGAAGGCCGCTAAGGAGACATCACGATGAAAGCCGTCGTGATGGGGCGTCGACTGGCGCGACATGCGACATTGATGGCGACCAGCGGCTCGGATCTTGATCAGGCATGCCAAGGAAATCGAGATTAGTCCTGCCACAGGAGAGGCATCACCATGGACAGTGTTTCCGACAGGATCGATGAGCGCCGTCGCCACATAATCGGCGCGGCGGCAATGACCCTCGCGATCGCCGAACTCGGTGTGAGCACGGCCGCGAAGGCCGCACCCGGCGGAGCCGACAAGACGACCGCGTCAGCGATGCAGACAACACACAACTCGGTTGGCGCACCGAAGCAGATTGACGCCGGCGTCCTGAATGTCGGCTATGTCGAACTGGGACCAGCCGACGGCGCGCCTGTCATCCTGCTGCACGGTTGGCCCTACGATATCCATACTTACGTCGAGGTCGCTCCGTTGCTGGCGTCCAAGGGATATCGCGTGATCGTACCTCACCTGCGTGGCTATGGCACGACGCGGTTCCAGTCAGGCGAAACGCCGCGCAATGGCCAGCAGGCGGCAATCGCATCCGACGTCATCGCCCTGATGGATGCGCTCGGCATCGGGAAGGCCACGATAGGCGGCTGCGACTGGGGTGCCCGCACGGCAAACATCATTGCCGCGCTGTGGCCGGAGCGCTGCAAGTCGATGGTCTCGGTCAGCGGCTACCTGATCGGCAACCAGCAGGCCGGCAAGTCGCCGCTGCCGCCCAAGGCTGAGCTTCAATGGTGGTACCAGTACTACTTCGCCACCGACCGTGGCCGGGCGGGCTACGAGAAATACACGCGCGATTTCGCAAGGCTGATCTGGCAGCTTGCCTCGCCGCAATGGAACTTTGACGACGCCACCTTCGAGCGCAGTGCGGCGTCCTTCGACAATCCGGATCATGTCGATATCGTGATGCACAATTACCGTTGGCGGCTCGAGCTGGCGGAAGGCGAGGCGCGATACGACGCGCTGGAACAGCGGCTCGCTGAGGCGCCCGTTATCTCCGTGCCGACAATCACGCTCGAAGGCGACGCCAATGGTGCGCCGCATCCGGAGGCCAGCGCCTATGCGAAGATGTTCTCCGGCAAGTACGAGCATCGGTTGATCGCGGGCGGCATCGGCCACAACCTTCCCCAGGAAGCGCCGCAAGCCTTCACGCAGGCCATCATCGACGTAAGCGGGATGTGATCCGATGGCGCATCCGATCATTTACCGCACGATTTTCGGTCGATGGTCTTCCGATCTTCGACTGCGAAGCAGGAGACCGCGATGCGCCGGTGATCCTGCTCCTCCACGGATTGCCGTCGCGCATGTATCAGCCGCTGCTTGCGCGACTCTCGGACCGCTATCATCTGGTCGAGCCGGACTATCCCGGGTTTGGCCATAGCGCTGCGCCTGTCCCCAACGCGTTTGGCCACACTTTCGACCACCTAGCTGAGGTCATTACCCGCTTCACCGAGGTTCTGGCACTCTCCCCGTTACAGCCTGTTCATGCGGGATTACGGCGGTCCGGTGGGCTTCCGCATGGCGATGGCTCATCCCGACCGCAATCGCGGATCGTGCAGCATGCCCACGACACGGGCCTCGGCGCTGCCTGAGCTCCCCGCCTCGCTTTCTGGGCAACCGCGCAACTCATGAAGAGACGCTGCGCAAGAAGCTCCTGTCGTTGGGGCGATGCGCCGCCCCCACCTCGGCAGCGATCCGGCCGTCGAGCGCTATGACCTTGATCTGTGGACCGATGAATTCGCGATTCTCAGCCGACCCGGCCAGGCAGATATTCAGACGGGCCCGATAACCTAAAAATTTATCAGCCAAGCGGTGAAACCGCCGACATCAGGGTTGAAGGCGGTCGGCCGCCAACCCTCTTAGCCCCTCCAGTGCTTCGCGGACGGAGATGTCATCATCCACCATATTGACTGTCGGAGTAGCATCCGGCATGGCTGTCCACCGCCGTTGCACCCGGCACGTTGACCTCCACGCGCCCATGCATTTTAAGCCTCCCTTTCCTTGCAGACACAAGACAGGCGAATCACTTCGATCGAAGCACGCCCTGCAGCGCCTCCATCAGGGCCGTATCGCTGAACGGTTTCAGCAGACAATCGACAGCGCCGCGCTCATGAAGTCGGAGCCGTACCGCCCCATCGCCATGCGCTGTGATGAAAACGATCGGAATCTGCAGCTGCCGCCGGCTCAGTTCGCGCTGGAGATCAAGCCCGGACATTCCCGGCATCGCGATATCGAGCACCAGACACTCAGCCTGCCTGAGCTTATCCGATGCTAGAAACTCTTCAGCCGACGAAAATCCGCCCGCCTCGTAGCCGAACTCGCGCAGCAGGTCCGGAACCGACTCGCGTACCGATTCGTCGTCATCGATCACAGCGATGAACCTCCGGCGTTGCGTCATGCGTTCACCTCCGCACCGTCGCCAGCATCCCCGGACGGGATTGAGACAATAAACGTAGCGCCGGGACCGTCATTCCGCTCGGCCCAGAGCCGGCCCTGGTGGTTCTCGACAATCGACCGGCTGACTGAGAGACCGATCCCCATGCCGTGCCTCTTGGTCGTATAGAACGGATGGAAGAGCTTCTCGGCGATTGCGGCCTCGAAACCCACGCCTGCATCCTGGATGACGACGCGCACGGCGTCGCAACCGTCGCGCTCCGTCGCCACGACCAGCTCCTTGGACCGGTCGGCGATACCGTCCATGGCCTGCATGGCATTCAAGATCAGGTTCATGATCACCTGCTGAAGCTGGACACGGTCTCCCTCCACAGATGGGAGCGCCTCGGCCAGTTGCACGCGCAAGCTCACGTTGGCCTTCTTCAACTCAGTCAACGTCAGCGCTATAACCTCTTGCGTGGCCGTGTTCACATCCACCGCTTCGATGACCGGGTCCTTCTTGCTGAAGAGCGACCGCAGCCTGGCGATCACATCCGCAGCCCGGTTGCCGTCTCGTATGGTTCGTCGTGCGGTCTCTCGCGCACCTGTCACGTTGGGTGGATCGGCTGCCAGCATGCGCAAGCACGTGCTGGCATTGGTGATGATGCCGGCCAACGGCTGATTGAGTTCATGGGCGATCGAAGCGGTGAGATGGCCCATGGTCATTACCCGCGTCATATGCGCGAGCTCGGCCTGGGCATCACGAAGCTCGTCTTGGGCCTGTTTCCAGTCGTGCATGTCCGCGCAGGCACCATGCCATTTGAGGATGCGGCCGTCTGTGTCGCGCAGCGGCAGCGCACTGGTCAACAGCCATCGATAGGTCTGATCCGACGCCCGCAGCGTCCGCACCTCGACCCGATAGGGATCACCGGTTGCGATGCAGTGCAGCCAAGCCCTCACCGTTGGCTCGACGTCGTCCGGGTGCAGCATCTTCGCCCAGCCGGTACCCATCGCTTCTTCGGGGGTGAAGCCGGTGAACTCCAGCAGCCGCTTGTTGCAGTAGTCTATCGAGCCATCCGCCGTAGCACTCCAGAGCATCTGGGGAATGGTTTCTGTCAATTGTCGCAGATTGAGCTCGCTCGCCCGCATGGCCGCTTCGGCGCGCTTCAGGTCTTCGATGTCTGTATTAACACCGAACCAGCGTACGACGTTGCCTGCATCATCCAGCACCGGGCTGGCGCGAAACAGGAAGCACCGATATTCCCCATCATATCGGCGGATTCGCGCCTCGGACTCTCCGCCACGACGCTCCGACATCATGGCGCGCCAATCGGCGATCAAATGCTCCAGATCGTCCGGGTGAAGGGCCACCATCCAGCCGACGCCCCGCGCCTGTTCAAGTGAAAGTCCGACATAGTCGAGATAATGCTGATTCAAGAAGTCTGCATGGCCATCGGGAAGAGCGGTCCATGCCAAACCGGGAATCCCGCTGATGATCTGATCGAGATTCCGTTCGCTTGCGGCCAGACGGGCCTCGGCCTGCTTCCGGTCGTGAATGTCGATCTGCAGTACGCACCAGCGCACGATGCGGCCTTCGGCGTCCCGCATCGGATAGCCGCGATGATCATTCCAACGATACTCGCCGTCCGCGCGGCGGATGCGGGCCTCGTGCTCATAGGCCGCGCCGGTCTCAATCGCCCGCTGCCAGGCGGCCTGCGAGGCGACCAGATCATCCGGATGCACGATGTTCTCCCACTGGGAGACCTCCTCGAAGCTCTTGCCGAAATAATCGCCGACCAGATGATTGACCGCCTCCAGCTCGCCGTCGGAATTGAAGAAGCCGATCGGCGCAGCGATGCTGTCCAGCATCGATCCCAGCATCAATTCGCTGGCGCGCAGGGAATCCTCCGCCTGCTGCCGCTGCCGTTCAGTCTGCCGCCAAGCATCGACGTCGGTGTTGATGCCGTACCACCGCACGACCTTTCCGGATTCATCGCGCAGGGGGCTGACCCGCATCAGGAACCAGCGATAGGTGCCGTCGAAGCGCCGCAGTCGCGCCTCGGTCTCGCCGGTCCGGCCGGCGGCCATGACAACTTTCCAAGTCTCAAGCAGATCATCGACATCGTCGGGGTGTACGGCCTGCTTCCAGCTGTCGTCGAGCATGCGGTCGAGCGGCAGGCCGACATAATCCAGGAAATTGTCGTTGAAGAACTCGACATTCCCGCTCGTATCGGCGGTCCAGGCCATCGCCGGCATCGTGTTGATGGTCAGTTTGAGATTGCGCTCGCTGGCCGCGAGAGCTTCTTCGGCCGACTTGCTGTCATGAATATCCAGATGCAGCACGCACCACCGCAGGATGCTGCCATCGGAATCGCGAACCGGAAATCCATGGAGACGCATCCAGCGATAGGGTCCGTGGGCCCGGCGGGCACGGACCTCGACATCATAGGGCTCGCCGGTCTCGATCGATCGCTGCCATGCCGCTTTCACACGCGGCAAATCAGCGGCGAATATCATTTCGCCCGAGGTCCAGTCCATGATCTCTTCGACGGATTTGCGGTGGTATTCCTGGCCGAACCGGTTGACCGCCACCATTTCGCCGGTTGGCGCGCATAGCGTGACCGGTGCCCCAATGCCGTCGATGAAGGATTTCAGCAAGATTTCCCGGAGGTGCGGATTTTCGTGGTCACGGTGCCGCTCGGAAAGCTGGCGCCGCAAATCCTCACTGATGGCGGAGAGCTCGGCCGTCCGCTCTGCGACGCGTCGTTCGATCTCCTCGGCAATGCGCGGGTCGGTCGGCGCAATCGGCCCGTCTGCTGTCAGCATCGAAAATCTCCTCGATCCCAGAATGCGCCACTCGATCTTTGGCGCGCATTATACCTTGGTATCGGTTTGCCGAAGTTTCCGGGATTTCAACGCGCTGCGGCCATTCCCTTGGGCCGTCCAGTGAGACTGAATGGTTGATGTGCTACGGGTGTTCGATCCCGAGAAACAGGCTGAAATCGTCAGAGCGCTTGACCAGCACCGTAATGCGACTATTCGCCGACGTACGAGAGCGACCGGACGGCGACCATCACCGTAACGCTGCCGGCCAACCGCGGAACGGTCATTCTGTTCCATGTCTACCCGCCTGAACTGACCCCGCCGTGGCGAGCGCACAGCTCTGCGCAATGGCACTCGAAACCAGCGGGCGTGACCGTTGCCTGCTAATTGGACGCGACACTTCGCGCTGGAATGGGCCGTATGCCTACATCGGCTTTGCCAAAAATGACGTTTGGAAATTAAGACATGCGTTTATGGCGAGCCGTCTGCGGCCAACAGCCACAATATTCTGAACGTAATCGTCCACCGACACAGCTAAACGGCCACTTTCCCGAATGTGAGCATCAAGATTGGCGACTGGAGAGCGGCGCAAAAGTTCCTGCTCTGGTCCGGGCGGAAGTCAGCTATGGTCAGACCTTCGCATTCGGCAAATGCCGACCCCGACGTAGCCCTGAGATCGCAGAGAGCGGCAATCGGGCCTGCACCCAATTGGAACAGGTCATTTCGAACGGCGAAACACGATGCGACGCGCTGGAGCAGCGGCTCGCGCAGGCGCCTGTGATCGCCGCGTCGACAATCACGCTCGAAGGCTACGCCAACGGTGCGCCGCACCCGGAAGCCAGCGCCTACGCGCGGATGTTCTCGGGGCAAATATGAGCACCGGCTGATCAGTGGCGGCATCGGTCACAACCTGCCTCAGGAAGCGCCGGAGGCCTTTGCTCGGGGCCATCACCGACGTGAGCGCAACGTGATCCGGGCCCGCCAATCAGCTACCGCATCATAGCGGTAGTTCGATTTCCGATCTCCTACCGCGGCGGGTGGGCGCGACCTCCATAGGGTGGCGGCTTCGTCCCGCATGTACCAGCCGCTGCCCGGCGAAGGCCGGAGGACCGTCGGCCGACCGAGCCCATGCCAAAGCGCGCTGCCTCGCCTTCAACGCAATTCAATGCTCTGCCGCAATGTTTGAACTTGGCTTCTGGTAGGGATAGAAAAGCTCCCTTTGGCCCATTTGCCACGCCGACCTGAGTTCGGGTTTCGAAATATCCCAATCCATCCGAGATTTCATAGTCACCGCGCGCATGTCCTGGCGGAGCTCTTCCAATGTGGGTCGACCGAAGAACCAGTAGCCATTGTAGATCTTGTAGACGACCAGGCCAGGCTCCAAGACGACCACGTGAGGAATCATAGGATTGTGCAGGGGGTCCGTGTACTCCGCGATATCAAGGTCCTTTTGGATGATGCGCCGCGGGTCGGAAAGAAAAGGCCAATGGGCGCCAGCCCCCAATCGATACTCGTTCGTTTCCAGAAGATTGTCCGCCGTGATGGTCACGAGCCTGCAATATCCGACTTCCATTTCACCATAGAGCCGTACGAGCCCTTCGGTCTGCCGACGGTCCCGAGGACAAAACCCGCCTCTGCCGAGAACCACCACCATTGGGTCTTCTCCCTGCAGATCGGAAAGCTTTCGCCGTACGGCCGTGTGATCCGGTAACTCGTAATCCGGGAAATTGGACCCTGGAACAATGTCTGAGCGCATTTCGAGAACCTTCGCTAACGTGAGACCCAGGGCCAACAAGAGCGGAAGAACAATCAAAATCCATTATTCCAAGGTATCGGCGACACCATGGAACAATCAGTACCCCGGTGCGGGTTCCGACCGCTACGGCTGGAGACACCGTCGCAACCGGATGTCCCTCATCAAACCGACACCAACGCATAATGGACCTTGGTATTGGCCGCGTGCATGGTGGGATGGGGCGGAGCTGCGTCCCGTGAGGCAAACATGCATAAGAAGACGCCAGCCATTCCCTTCGCGGGGTCCGAACTTGGCGAAATGCGGCACGCCTGCGCATTCTTTAACGGCGACGACGAGGCGTCTCGGGTGTTGCTTCCCTTCATGAGGGATGGCTTCGAGCGCGGTGACAAAGTCATCCACGTCGTCAATCCGGGCGAGCGCTGCAAGCATTTGCATCGCCTGGCAGCGGCGGGCGTCGATACAACGGCGGCGGAACAAAGCGGCCAGCTTGAATTTCGCACCAATACCGAAGCCTACATTCGGGACGGTCGTTTCGATCAGGATCGAATGTTGGAGATCTTCGAACAGCTGGCGAGCGGCAACGTCAGAGGCGATTTTCCACTTAGTCGCATTGTCTGCCATATGGACTGGGCTTGTGAGGTCAGATCGCACATTGACGATCTGGTAGAGTTCGAAGCGCGGGTGAACGAGGATGGTCGCGTCACGAGGACGCGGTTCATCTGTGTGTACGATCTTGCGAAGTTCGGCGGCAACACGGTCGTCGATATCATGCGGACGCATCCCATGATCGTCATAGGCGGCATACTGCAGCACAATCCATTCTTTGTACCGCCGGAAAATTTCCTTCAGGAACTGCGCCAACGCAGAGCCGGACAGCTGCTTCAGCCAGAAATGGACCTTTAGCATGGAGCCGCCGGTGGAGACCTCCTGGGAGGAAAATCAACGGCTTAAGCGCTCGATGAACGACTTGGTAAGCCTGCTAGCTCTCCCTGCGATCTGGGTAGGCGAGGATCCTGTTCACATCGCAAGCACATTGCTTGACGTGCTAAGCGCCATGTTGCCCGTTGATTTCGTTTATGCACGGCTGTTCGACAGAGATGGCGCATGCCCGAATGAAATCGTTCGGGTCGGCCAGGCCTGTGCATTGGAGATGAGCGAGATAGGCAAAGCCCTCGATCATCTGCTTGGAGAGACGGAATCGAATTGGTCGTCCAGCGCCAGAATGGATGTCGGAGCGGGTGGTGTTTTTCTGGCGGTGGCGCGACTGGGGCTTGAGGGGGAAGCTGGAGTCCTGGTTGTGGGTTCAGCCAGGGCCGATTTTCCCAGCCAGTCCGATCAACTGCTTTTGAGTGTTGCTGCCAACCAGGCGAGCATTGCGCTCCAGGGGGCACGGCAGGCAAGAGATCAGAACCGCCTCGCCAAAGAGCTCGACCAGCGGGTTACAGAGCGAACCAGCGAACTCGTCGCCGCGAATAGAACTCTGATGCTGGAAATTGAAGAACGCCGGCGGACAGAAGAAGCCCTGCGAGAAAGCAAGGAAGCTCTTGCGACGAGCCGGCACGATCTCCAGCTGATTGTCGACACCATTCCGGCCTTCGCTTGGTTGACCCGCCCCGATGGCTATGTCGAGTTTTTCAGCCAGCATTACCTTGACTACGCCGGTCTGTCTGCCGAGCAGTCACAGGGCTGGGGATGGACCGCCATAATGCATCCCGATGACCTGGATGAACTGACCGCCAAATGGCAGGCGTTGATGATCGCGGGTGTACCAGGCGAAGCCGAAGCACGAGTGCGTCGATCTGACGGAACCTTTCGCTGGTTTCTGATCCGCGCCAACCCGTCGAGAGACGAATACGGCAAGATTATCAAGTGGTACGGTGCCAATACCGACATCGACGAACGCAAGCGCGCCGAGGAGAAGGTCATCGATGCTGAGCGCGAGCTTCAAAGGATGATCGACGGTATCCCGGCGCTGGTTGGAGCTTTCCGCGCCGATGGCTCACAAATTTCCAGCAACAAGCGAGGACGCGTTTTCACCGGGCTTTCTTCCGAAGACATCGCAAATGGTGGTTGGAGAAATAGAATCCATCCAGAGGACGTCGAAGCTGAAGAGAACAAATGGCTCGAATGTATCGCGACCGGAGAACCGTTCGAGCTAGAGTACCGAGTGCAGGCGGCCGACGGTACGTATCGCTGGCACATGGCGCGTCGCATACCGATCCGGGACGACGCCGGCAAAGTGATGCGCTGGTATGGTGTGAGCCACGATATTGATGGTCGCAAACAGGCAGAAGCCTTTCTGGCGGGTGAAAAGCGACTGCTCGAGATGATCGCGTCGGGCAGTTCACTGCGTGATGTTCTAAGCGCCTTGTGCACATTCGTCGAAGAGGCTGCCCCTGACTGCTTCTGTGATGTTCACATGTTCGATCAGGATAGCCTGACAATTGCCTACGCCGTGGCTCCTTCCCTGCCTTCAGCCTACAGCGATCCGATCGCGGGTACGCCTCTGAGCGGTGATTTGCTGCCATGCGGCATAGCGGCCGTTGAGAAAGTACAGGTCGTCACCGAGGACATTGAGCGGGATCCTCGCTGGTATAACTCGCCAGTTAGGTCCCATGTGCTGCGACACGGATATAGGTCGGTCTGGAGCACCCCGGTTTGTTCCAAGGAAGGGCGAGTGCTGGCCACCTTCTGCATCATTCAGCGAAAGCCCTCGTCGCCATCACCACACCAGCAAGATCTTATTGCGCATGCCACGCAGATAGCCAGCATCGCCATCGAGCGCTCGCTGACCGAGGCCGCACTCAGGCGGACCGAAACATTGCTTTCCGAAGCTCAGCGTCTGAGTTCGACCGGAGCGTTTTCATGGCGTGTGGATACGGATGAAATCGCGTTTTCCGAGGAGCTCTATCGCATTTTCGAGTTTGACCCTGCGCATCCAGTGACGATGAACCAAATTCTCGACCGAATCCATCCGGACGACATTCCATCCCTATCAACGCACATGGCACGGGTTCGCGCCGGTGAGGGTAATCTGGGCTATGAGATCCGAATACGAATGCCGGACCATAGTGTTAAATTCCTGCGCACCTTCGGCCGCGTCGTGCGTCGCCAAGACGATCGGCTGGAGTGCCTCGCCGCGGTTCAAGACGTGACAGAGTACAGACGCGCAGAGGAGGCGCTTGGGAAGGCCCGGACTGAACTTGCACACGTATCGAAGGTTTCAAGCCTTGGAACCTTGACGGCGTCAATCGCGCACGAAGTCAATCAGCCGCTATCCGGCATTGTCACCAACGCTAGCACGTGCCTGCGCATGCTGGCCGCCAATCCGCCGAATATCGACGGCGCGCTCGAGACGGCGCGTCGTACGATACGCGACGGCAACCTGGCGGCGGATGTAATCGCTCGGCTGCGCGCGCTTTTTAGCAAGAGGGCTCCGATAATAGAGGCTGTGGATCTGAATGAGGCCGTGCGCGAGGTGCTGGCACTGTCGTCAGGAGACATTCGTGACAGTCGCGTGGTTCTGCAATCCCAACTGGCCGAAGGGCTACCGCATGTCGCGGGGGATCGAGTCCAACTCCAGCAGGTGATCATGAACTTGTTGCGCAACGCGGCCGACGCAATGAGCGAGATCGAAGATCGTCCCAGGCAGGTCATGATCAGGACCGAGCCGGAGGCGAACGGTCATGTGCGGCTGTCGGTACAGGACACGGGCACTGGATTCGGTCCAGACGGCTCCCACCGTCTCTTCGAAGCTTTCTACACCACCAAGAGTGACGGCATGGGAATAGGATTGTCCATCAGTCGATCCATTATCGACAGTCACTGTGGGCGCCTGTGGGCAGCCGCAAATGATGGGCCAGGGGTTACGTTTTCTTTTTCCGTGCCCGAGTTTTCCGCGGCCCTGCTGATGCAAGATATGGATGTGGCCCATAATGATAAAAAATCAGTGGGGGTTAGATGAAGACTGCGCATGTACTAATTTCTGTGGTCGACGATGACCGGTCCGTGCGCGAATCTTTGCCAGATTTGCTCAAGGAATTCGGTTTCAGCGTGAAGACGTTCTCTTCAGCAAATGAGTTTCTCATATCGGATAGCGTTGATGAGACCAGGTGCCTGATTCTTGACGTAGCGATGCCCGAAATGACGGGGCCTGAACTGCAACTTGAGCTGGCGCGTCGCGGACAGCTAATTCCGATTGTGTACATAACAGCGTGGAAGGATAGCACGGTCCGGCCGCGTCTGATGGAGCAGGGTGCGGTTGAGTGTCTGTTCAAGCCTTTCAGTGACCGAGCCCTTCAGGCGGCGCTTAGCTCGGCACTACGTGCACCTTGAACGCGGTGGTTGTTAACGATGTGCGAGAAGGATACTCTGCGATGCATCCGAATTTGGCGACTGAACTGGGCGTTGGGGCAAAGTCGGCATCCATGTCACAAGGAACGCCTGTCGTGTTCGTCGTTGACGACGACATCTCGGTACGTGAATCTCTTGAGTCGCTGATCGGCTCCGCAGGCTGGCGGCCGGAGACGTTCGCCTCGGCGGAGCAATTTCTCAACTGCCCCCCGGCGCTGGTTCCAAACTGTTTGATTCTTGACATCAATCTCCCCAATCTCAGCGGGCTTGACCTGCAAAAGCTTTTGTCTGTCGGTCGCACCGACATGCCGATCATCTTTGTCACAGGCTATGCCGACGTGCCAATGAGCGTTAAGGCAATGAAGGCCGGTGCGGTGGAATTTCTAACAAAACCATTTAGTGACGAAGAGCTCCTGGCGGCGGTTGAGTCAGCGCTGGAATGGAGCAAGACCTCACTCGCTCTTGGTTCGGAATTGCACGAGCTCAGGGATCGGCACGCGTCGCTCAGCCGTCGCGAACAGGAGGTCATGGCACTGGTCGTCTCCGGTCTGTTGAACAAGCAGGTCGGGTTTGAGTTGGGCATCAGCGAAATAACCGTGAAAGCACACCGCGGTCAGGCCATGCGTAAGATGAGAGCTCGCTCGCTCGCGGACCTGGTGAACATGGCTGCGCGGCTCAGCGGTGCTCAATAGCCAAACTGTCTGCGCCAGATCACGCTTCACATGGGACGATTACCGCATGGGGAAGTGTTCAAACGCCACGTGGATCAGTTGCCCCCGTTTACCCAGCTGACGCAGAGGTAAACAGTCCCATCCCTAATGTCACTGGATGGAACTCTCTACGCAAACAAATGGCGGGCACTCGGCCCGCCATCGTTCGGCTCGAACAGGGATCGCGCCCTGGCTTGGAAGATCACGAGCCGGCAAGCGCATTCAAGTCGGCGCAGAACTCCGCATAGGGCTTCGTCATTCCAGCGTCCTGGCATTCCCTCATCATCGCCTCGCGCTTCGTGTTCGGGAGAGTGGCCAGCGCCGCCCTGAACCGCGATCTCATGATGGGACTTGTGTGTCCCGTTTCCCTGATCGAACCGGTATGAAGGGGCTGCAGCTGGTTGATTGGGTCAATGACGTCAAGAGCCCCCGCAGCAGCAATCCCGCTGGACGCCGAAAGAGAAAACGCCGCTCCCAAGCACACACCTCTGATATTCATGATAAACTCCTTCCCTTTGTTGATATGCGTTACCAGCATATCGGTAACCACAATGTTTAACCAACCATGGATTCACTGGAGCAAGTCCAGATGGTGTGAAGTATCAACGTTTCTGCGAGTTCACCATTGTTCGATGGTATCGCCGATACTTTGGAATGGGCTGCCGGACAAATGCCCAGATTGGTGCGGGTACCGGCCTTTTGGAGTCCCTAATGTCCAAGGCGCCTCTTCGCTAGGAGTTGCCGAGATTCGACTGTAATCGGCGTCGCCGGCGGTTGCCTATACCAACGTGCAATGGATTTATCTCCATTGGGGTCGGATGGTGTCTCAAGCGAGCCTAACGATAGAGCCCGAGGTGGCAGGAACGAGATTGCTGACTCCCTCGGAGCGCCAGCTGGTTGCCGCGACTGCACGTGTCGGAATCGTCGGTGCGCTTCCAGGCACGGCGCAAGCATGGGAGCGCGACCAGCGTATCGAACCGGCGTTGGCTCAGTCCGCCAGGCTAGGCGGGTATGACGGCCGGAGGATGGCGTTCGGCGACGCCATGGCTCGATTGATGCAGTTGACCGGTCTTCGTTTTCGCACGTCCAAAGTGTCCGAAGGCCCAACCCGAGGAGATTGACGTGAGTAATGATGCAATGAGCGTTGCAACTGCGATTGAAATTGCGAAAAGGGCCACCATCGAGATGAAGCTGGAAGCCATCGTCATCGGTGTCTCCGACGTCGATCGCTCCAAGAGTTTCTACAGTCGTCTGGACTGGAGGCTCGATGCGGACTTTGTCGTCGGCAATGCGTTCCGCGTTGTTCAATTCACCCCTCCGGGCTCAGCGTGCTGCGTGCACTTCGGCAAGGGCCTGACTTCGGCCGAGCCTGGGTCCGCGAAGGTAATTTACCTTGTCGTCCCCGACATCGAAGCGGCACGCGCTGAACTCGTGGCGCGTGGGGTCGACGCTAGCGAGGTGTATCATCGGGCCGGCCCAGGCCAGCCACCTATCGGCGGCCGAGATCCAGAGGCGCGCAGCTATTCGTCTTTTGCCACATTCGCTGATCCCGATGGCAATGGTGGCTGTTGCAGGAGATCACGCACCGATTGCCTGGTCGCGAGGACGCGCAGGACACGACATTCTCGAGTTTTCGGAGCTTGCCGCTGCGTTGCGGCGGGCGGCTTCGGCACATGTCGAGCATGAAAGGCGGACTGGCGGCCAGCGTGACGACAACTGGCCCGACTGCTACGCGCAGTTCATGGTGGCGGAACAAACCGGTGGCCCGCTGCCGACATAGTGGCCACGCGCGGAGATTTCCAATCCTGCGAGCGATAGCTCCGGTGTCGAAATTCCCCGGGGCAGATCAAAGGTCGAGAACGACGTCCCCATCGGGCTGCGAGCAGCAAATCAGCGCATTGGCCGTCGCCGGCGGGTCGATTGGCTCGGGGCTATAGGTGACGGTCCCAGTGACGAGTCCCGTCTCGCAAGTATGGCAGACGCCAGTTCGGCATGACCATCGCGTGGGCACGTCGCAGGCTTCGGCAAGTTCAAGTAAGCTCTGAAACCGTGATCCCCAGCGGACGCTCAAGCCACTCCGGGCAAAAGAAACACGGGGGCCCGCGTTGGGAGCTTCAACCAGCGGATGCGGCGATCGCGATGGATCGCTGGCTATCCCGGGCGTCGTCGAAGGACCTGGGCCAAACACTTCGGTATGGATTCTTGCAGGGGCGACGGCGCATGTGGCAAGACCGGCAGTCATGCCACTCATGAACACCGATGGTCCGCAGATGTAGAAGTCGGCATCTGGCGGCACACCCAGATCTTGGAGTGCGCGCACATCCAAGCGTCCGATAGCGTCGAAATCGACACCTAACCTGTCCTCGCGATCGGGCGAACTGTAGCGTATGTGGGAATGGCTGCGCGTCAAGGCCTCAAGCAGGTTTCGGGCCTCTTCGGCGAAAGGATGCTCGCGACCGCAATGGGCCCCATGGAACCACCAAACTTCTTGCGTCGACGCTCGGGCTGCCAATGCGTGAAGCATCGACATCATGGGCGTAACGCCCACTCCGGCGCTCAGCAGCACTATCGGGCGATCCTCGTCCCCGAGAATGAAATTGCCCCGTGGCGCGCTCACGTCCAGGAAATCTCCAACCTGGACGCTCTCGTCTATAAACGTGCTCGCCTCGCCATGCGGTTCCCGCTTTACGCTTACCCGATAGCACCGATCCCCGGGCGCACTCGACAAAGAGTAACTGCGCATAACAGCCGGCCCGTCGGCCGAAACCGCGAGGCGCAGCACGACGAATTGGCCGGGGATGGCGGCGTACAGATGAGAGTCATCCGTAGGCTCGAGGATCAATGAAACCACAGTCCCGCTTTCATGGACCTTGCGAGCCACCTTCAGCGGCCGGAACCCCGGCCATGCTGGTGGCCGTCCGGAGACAGGGTCCAGACCGGCATTTCCCGTCGTGGTTCCCTTCTCCCCTTGTGCGAGAAGTGCTCGGAAGGATCCTTGCCAACCAGGACTCAGCGCGGGAATGCGCAGTGCGCGCTCAAGCTGGCTCCGCGGATGGCTGGGCGTGTAAAGCAGCGCGTCCACCTCGGAGAACCGTCATCGCCTCTGGGCCGATTTCCACCCGAGTGATTTCATCTCCCGCCTGAACCTGGCCTTCTTCCAGTACGCGCAGGTAAAAGCCAGGCCTGCCGTGCGCGACCAGCAGCGCGGCCATACGCGGCTCATTCATCCGGATGCCAACACGGTAACAGGTGACGCGCGGCTGCGTCACTTCCAACAGCGCGCTGCCGATGCGGTAGCGATCGCCAATGCAAACCTCACGATCCGGCAAGCCATCGACCGTGAAATTCTCGCCAAATTGCCCGTAAACGAAGTCGTTTCGACCTAGCTCGCTTTGCCAGAACCGATAAGAGTCGATTTGATAAACCAGCACGGCGCGTTGTTCGCCACCGTGCCCCGCGATATCTCCTTGCCCGTCGCCATCGATGTTGAGCCGACGCACCTGGCAGGGGCCCTCGACTGGCGCTTTCCAAACGGCGGTGTCGACGATCTTGCCTTGCCATGGAATGCCGCGCGGCAATCCCACATTGACCGATAGCAAGCGAGCCATGTTCCCTCTTCTTCGTCAGCGTCGCGGGCTGCACCGCTCGCCAACATTTCACCGAGGATGCCTTCAGGGTTACCACCAAAAGTACCATCGCGGGCCCGCCGATGCGACCGAGACCAAAGTATTGGAGATACCATCGTCCAATATATTCTGGCTCGTGGCGCTGCCACAGTTTGTTCTGCTGAAGTGACGGATGGGTGTTGTCGTGGTCACGATTTTGCAGATGGTAATCTCGTGTCAGGGATAAATGTATCTTTCGGCTTCCGCTTTGGTTCAAAATTCGGAGAACATGATAATGTCTCATCACTATTCAGGCCCTGACTTTGGCTTTCCTCGTGGAGACGCACGTTTGGACCTCACTGACATTTATGCCTTCCCCAAACCGGGAGACGCGAGCAAGTCGATCCTCATCATGAATGTGCATCCATCCTCGACGGTGATTGATCCACATTCCACAACCGTAGAGCCATTCGCCCCCGACGCGGTGTACGAGCTGAAGATCGACACAAACGGCGATGCAGTCGCCGATGTCGCGTATCGAGTGAATTTTGTGTCCTTGTCGGAAGGAAGGCAGATCGCCTCTGTGAGTCGTGTGGAAGGCGCCTTAGCAGCTGGGGCCGACGACGGCGGGGAGGTCGTCGTCACGGCCGCACCAGTCTCGAGAGGAAGCGACGCCCAGGTAACGGAAGCAGGCGATTACCGTTTCTTCGCGGGTTGGCGAAGCGAGCCGTTTTTCTTCGATACTCTCGGCGCCGTCGCGGATTTGCAATTCACGGGTGCTGATTTCTTTGCCGACAAGGATATCTGCAGCATCGTGCTGGAAGTAGCCAATTCCGCGTTGGGCTCAAAGCCCATCGGTCTATGGGCTCGCATCTTGGACAGACAGGGCGACCGTTGGATACAGGTTGAACGTGGTGCTCGACCCCAGCAGGCAGTGTTCCTCCCCGGCGAGCAGAGAGAGGACTATCTCTCTGCCGAGCCGGCAGACGACAACCAGTTCATCAAGACGTTCGCGCACACCCTTGAGCACTCGGGAGGATACCGGCCTGCTGAAGCAGAGCGCGTGGCAAGAACACTGCTTCCCGACATTCTCGTTTACGACCCGTCACGACCTGCGTCATTCCCGGAAAACGGCAGAAGCCTGACTGACGATGCCGCGGATTTCTTTATGGCCATTTTCACGAACGGCGGGGTTCCGGGGGATGGAGTGGGGCCGCACCGCGACCTGCTTGCCGAGTTCCCGTACCTGGGGTCGCCGCACAACCCGCACCTTTGAGGGTTGGAGATGTTCCCTGGGTGTTGTTCGGTCCACTACCCGGCCGAACGCCGCTCGTGTGCTTCACTGAGGAGACAGACATGCGATTGATCCTGATTTTGATAACTGTAACCCTCGCCTTGGCAACGCCAACCTTTGCCCACCCCGGCGTTGATTCCGTCGTTTCCTTTAACGCAGGGTTGGGTCATCCCCTCACGAGCCTCGATCACATCACGGCCATGGTGGCCGTCGGGATGTGGGCCGCCGCCAAGGGAAACCGTGCGCTCTGGGTGTGGCCGTTGACCTTCCTTGTGGTGATGCTGATTGGCGGCGCTCTTGGCCTGGCGCACATCACTGTGCCGTTGGTGGAGCCCGGCATCCTGGCTTCGGTGATCATCCTGGGGCTCATGGTGGCGTCGGCGGTAAATCCGCCGGTATGGATCGGAGCTGCCATCATTGCTCTTTTTGCGCTGCTGCATGGTCACGCCCATGGAACTGAGTTGCCTGAGACCGTGAATGGGGTTGAATTCGTTGCGGGATTTGCGTCTGCCACCGCGGTCTTGCAAGCAATCGGAATCGGATTGGCGCTCGCCTTGCAGCGCTCTGCGTCAGTTCCCCTCAGTCGCGCGAGCGGCGCGCTCTGCGTCGCGATCGGGGCGGGTCTGTACGCAGGAGTTCTTTGAAGCGGGGCCAAGCAAGAGCCGTTTCTGGCGTCAGATTCATTGCTGGATTGCAGCACAAGTGGCGCTGTGTGGCTGGGACTGACGCAAGAACTGTCGACCGGGCAAACGGAGGAATGGAATGTCAGGACCAGAGATGGATGATGACGTGTCTCTCAGCCCAGGCGTCGTTCCTGGGGGTCGCGTGCGTTCGCAGTTATCCACGGCGGGGGTGGTCCATGACCTCGGCAATCTCATCCAGGTGGCTTCCTCTGCGTTGAACCATCTGGCTCGCGAGCCCAGCATCTCAGCGGTTCCGGGAATTGATATTGTAATTGCCGGTGCCAGAACCGCGTTGGATCGAGCGGGCGGCCTTGTCAGGCAGACGATCAAGACGGCCCGGGAGATTCAGGGCGATGTCGAGCATGCGAACATAAGCGTGTGCCTGGTCGAGATCGAATCTTTTGTCCGAAGTGCTCGATATGAAAATGTTCGTTTTGAGTTTCGGGTAGATTCCAACCTCCCTTTGGTAAGGTGCGATCGGGCAGGCTTGCAGAACGCGGTCCTGAACCTTGTGTTCAACGCTCGTGACGCAATGCCTGACGGCGGTTTGATCTCAATCGACGCCTTTGCCCCGGAAAGCCTTCGTCAGGTCGCCATTCGCATTCGGGACAGCGGAATTGGAATGACCGGCGAGACAGTGGTCCGGGCATTTGATCCCTTCTTCACGACAAAGGGCGGTGGCTTTGGCGGTGTCGGCCTGCCGATGGTGAAACGTTTCGCCGAAGAGTCCGGAGGAAGCGTCCATATCGAGAGCGTACTCGGGATGGGCACAACCGTGACATTGCGATTGCCCGCAACAAGCTGACGAAGCACTGCGAGCGGTCCAATCGCGACTGCGGCCGGGCACCGGTGTGCTGTGACAATCCCCTATCACCACGAGCCGGAAACCGTGAGGAGCAACAATGGAAAAGCCGTCCATATCTGAAGGCATCACACCACTGAGTGGGTTGGCGTTGGACGAAGCGGTGGCATCCGCGCACGAGGGGATGATCCCTCCGCCCATGGAAAAATCTCTGATAGCGCGGTTTCCCGCTTCGTTCTTTGCGATCGGCCTGGGGACAAGTTCCTTCGCTGGTTCGTGGCAGTTAGCGCATCAGCTCTGGGCGGCTCCGGAGGGGATTGTTGTGGCATTGGTGTTGCTTGCGGCGTGTCTGTGGGCAGTCCTTCTGACGCTCTACATTCTGAAGTTGTCGCTGGCTCCAATGGCGCTGCGAGCAGAGCTCGCCAATCCCGTTCAGAATTGCTTCCCTGGTCTGGCGGGCGTCGGCATGATGCTCACTGCAGTGAGCATGTTGCCCTACAGCAAGATTGGGGCAGTCGTGCTGCTTTCTACGGGAGGTGTGCTCGCAGCAAGCTACGGCATCTGGCGGACCCAAATGATCTGGCGGGGGACGATTTCGATGTCCGACGCGACCCCTGCCCTATACTTGCCGGTTGCCGCGGCCTCTTTTGTCCTGAGTATTGGCTTGTCGACATTTGGCTGGTTTGACTGGGCCGAGCTGGCGTTAGGGGCGGGACTCTTCTCATGGCTGGCGACCGAATCGCTATTGTTTGGCCGGCTCTATTTTGGTGAGCCGCTAGCCAGCCAGATCCGATCGACGATGGGTGTCCAACTGGCGCCGCCGGCGGTGTGCTCACTGGCCTACGCTGATTTGTCGGGTACCGCTGGAGACGTGTTCGTCCACTCCCTCGTGGGTTACGCGCTTCTGCAAGCAATTGTCGTTGGCGCCATTCTCTCACGGATCCTACGACGCTTCTCCGCCGGACTTTGGAGTGTCAGCTTCGGGGCCACAGCATTGGCAACGTCAATTGAAAAGCTGGCTGTTCGAGGCGACACGAATGTTGCGACGGTCCTTGCTCTGCCGGTTTTTGTTGGCGTCAACCTGCTTATCCTGTGGCTAACCGTCAGAACGATCATTTCGGCTATCTCCGGTTCTCTACTGCCTGTCGCCCAGGAGGAGAAATGATCCCCTGTGCAAATTCCGCCCTGCAATAGCGGCCACGTATAGCCGTGCTTCGTGGGTCTGAAGGGCCGCGACTTGGTAGGTGCTTCGGTCGGCACTGCGACGTTCCCTTGCCACGGGCTGCTCACAACTGCCGATTTGCAAAGGAGACGCCCGCGCAGGATCGGCAGCCAAGGAAGGTCGCGAAGATTTGAACTTTGTCTCAATGGGAGTCCCGGATGACCCAAGCAATCGTAGCGGATCAAATCTATGCAATGCCCCCGCAAAAGGGCTTTACCGTCGCGCATTTTTTGACAGTGGCCGACATCGGTCGTTCGGCGCGGTTTTACGAGAAGGTCTTCGGAGGCCGCATTCTGAGCCTGGGAGATAGCAGTGGTGCGCCCGGCTACATTCAGATCGCGAATACTTGGCTGATCGTAAACGTCGGGGGTGGGCCTACCCCCGACAAACCGTCCGTCATGCTTGATGTTCCCGGCGATCCCAATTTAGCCAGCAGCTTTCTGAACATTCGCGTTGCCGATATCCACGGCTGCCATGAACTATGGCAAGCCCGAGGTGCTGAATTCATTACCGAGCCGATGGAGAAGTACGGCGAGACGCGCTGCTACATTCGCGATCCAGACGGCTATATCATCGAAGTGGGTCAAAGTGAGCCAGGGGTCGTATTTGGTTAGCCAGGGAGGCGCAAGGCCAGACTGCACGACGAGGAGAGCAAGCATGCTGCCGAGTGGTTGGGTCAAAGCTTGTGACGAGCAGCCTATCGGTCCTGCGACTGATCTGCGGCCCGCGCGCTTCGATGGGAAATCGATGTCAAGTATCGGCGGCGTGGTTCTGATATTGGAGGAGCCAATGTCAAGAGCGTCATTGGCGAGACGTGGCCCGTACAGAACGCCGGCTGCCGCTTTTTCTCGCCTCCCGCGGCTCCCATGCCTAACTTTTTGAGCAGCGATGTCTGCTTACGGGCGGGGGCAAGCTGGCTCCAATGGCCGACATGAGGCGCAAAACTGTCATTCGTATAGTGCTCTCACATGTGGTGCGCGATCAGCTTGACATCGACTATTTGCGGCAAGGTAGCATCAAGCCTTAGCACCTTGAGGTGACACCAAATGGCTCGCATTGGTTACGCACGCGTCAGCACAATCGATCAAGACCTCGATACGCAACTTATTAAGCTGAAAGCCGAAGGATGCGAGGTCATTCGCTCGGAGAAGGTTTCGGGCGGCAGTCGTGACGGTCGCGCCGAACTGGCAACGGTGTTGGATTTTCTTCGTCCTGGGGATGAGCTGGTGGTTACGCGCCTTGACCGGCTTGGCCGCGATACCCGCGACGTGCTTAACCTCATTCATGAATGCGAGCTGAAAGGCGCATTCGTTACCGTGCTCGATCCGCACGTCTCGACCCGTGGCGAGATGGGGCACGTCGTGCTGACCGTGCTTGGCATGGTCGCGCAAATGGAACGGCGCTTCATCAAAGAGCGACAGCGCGACGGCATCGAGCAAGCTAAGCGAGCGGGCGTATATCGTGGAGGGAAACGCCGATTGGATCGCGACACTGTTCTGAGGCTGAAACAGGAAGGCAACGGACCGGTAGCGATTGCCACTGCACTTGGCTGCTCCAGAATGCAGGTCTATAGGATTTTATTAGGCATGTGAGGTGGGCTTGCCGGGCGTGGTTCTTTTGACGACCTTCATGTCGACTCCCGCCTCGGACTCCACGCGCTCACTTCAGCGTCACCGCCGTGACGTGCGGGTGGGTCGCGCATACTTCCAAGATCTGCGCGTTGAACGGCGCAGATGCTCCTTCGCGCCAGGGAATGCATGTCGACGCGATACCTCCGAGGTGAGCTGCGTTGAAGGGGCAGCTCCCGACACTTCTGCCGGAGCGCCTGGAGGGTGTGCGCGCCAACTCCGGGCCGAACGCTGATAGCTGGCAGCACGTCATGCAGGAACCTCCTGGCACGCATCGAGTTTGAATGACGTAGTCAAACGGAGCAACTGATGAACGTCGCCAACCTGCAACTCGAGGGGCTGCTGATGGCAATAGCGGCCGTTAACAACGCGCTCGTCCACAATGGGGTGTTATCGATAGATGCCATTGACGATGCACTGCGCAAGGCTGAAGCTTCAGTTACAGGCGAAGAGCGGGTATACGAGGACATGTCGCCGGCCAACAGGGATGCGATCCGCTTCCCGTTGAGGCTGCTGCAGCTCGCCAATCTCTCGCAGGACGAGACCGGGGTTCCGCCCTTCTCAGAGTTGGCGCGGCAGGTCGGGCAGACCAAGGAACCGTACAACGACCAGAGGTAGTTTGTAGAGCCGGCGAACCAAAGCATTGCGCCGCAACAGTGCTTTGTGGGCTGTGTGGTGTCTGTGTAGTTACGTGGGGGCAACCACGTCTTAGGCAGCCACCTTAACGGGCCGCGACGGTTGCGAAGGCTTGCCACAGGTAACGGCCTAGGCCCGCCAGGTAGGTTGCAGAGGTACCCGGCGGGCATCTTTGCAACGCACCGAGAAAGAACCGCTCATCCCCTGAACCTTTCGGTGTACCAGGTGATCTTGCCGTCCACCTTCATCGGCTTGTGGATCATCAGACGCTTCGGAAGGTGCTCCGATGGACTTCAAGGAGCGTGATCTTGATCGATGGCTTGCACCGGTTGCAGTCGAATTTCAGCTTCAAAGGATCAACCCCGCCGCCATAGACCATCATGAGATCGGCCGATCTGCAGTAACGGACATTGCCGCAACTGCATTCCACCTTCACAAGCATATTGTGCCGGGTCGCCTGCCCCAGCGTGTCGATCGGATCATGCGCCATGAGAACAGAAAGGGAACAAAGTCCTTGCCCGTCAAGCAGTCTTATGGAATCTTTCCGCAGATGAGCGACGAACCGACCAGGCTTCCCGACGGCATAACGCCCGTGCCGCGCGAGCGCGCCAGAGTGCTAAGGCACATGTGCGAGCGCACAGGTTGCGCGAAGCGCGGAGGGTTCGGCTTTGCTCGGCCTCGCCAGGATCCGCATTGGTTCTGTTTCGAGCACCGAGATGATGGGGAGCGCTATCTCTGAAGGAGGAAACCATGGCAGATAGACCACCGTATATGCCCACAGGAATTGGCATCGGCATGCTGAGGGACGACGAAACGAAGATCGGCGTCCTGATTTTCGAGACGGTGGAAGGCAATTTCGACTTCGCAGTCAACTTGCAGGCGGTCGACGTCATTCGGAAGGCGCTCAGCAAAATCGAGACGCACCTCACGAACGGCAAAATCTCGGACGTGGATTAGCCGGTGAAACTATTTTATGCCCCTGACGTTCTTGCCGTCTCAGGGTAGGTGGGCAGGTGGTACTTGGCAGGATTTAGGAAGTTCGGGTGTCGGCAATGTCTCGGCGCCGGCAAGGTTTTTCAATGCGCAAAGTGGCTGAGCTCAAACGGCACGTGTTGCCCGACGGGAGTGCACCGAACCGGCTGCAAAGGGTCTACGATCAGATGCCCTATGTGTCGTGGCAGCGGCCTCCAAAGCCCGGAACCTAGACGTCAAACAGATCAGTAGGCCCGCGACCGATCTCATCAATGATGTCGGGCGTGTTGTTGCGCGGAGATCCGACCTTGCTGTCGATCGGCCACATCTTCATTAGATCGGACGGAAAGGGCTTCATCAGCTCGCGAGGGTCCTGCTCCGGCCCAAGCCAGCGCATGTACTCGGCCGGCGCCAGGATCACCGGCATGCGGTCGTGGATGGTCGCCATCAGATCGTTGGGCTCGCAGGTGGCGATGGCAAAGGTCCGCACAAGTTCGCCCGTAAGCTTGTCGGCATACTCTTCCCATATGCCGGCCATGGCGAAGGGGTCATCAGACTTCATAGCGATAGCATAGGGCTGCTTCTTCTTCCCCGACGCGTCGAGCTTCTGCCATTCGAAATAGCCGTCGACGGGCACCAAGCAGCGGCGCGTATTGTAAGCCTTGCGGAACAAGCCATTACTGGCAATGGTCTCGCAGCGGGCGTTGACCGGCGGCGGGCGGCCGTCACCTTCCCGAGCCCATCCCGGGGCCAGGCCCCAGCGCGCCGACATAAAGCCGGCCATGCTGGTCGACAGCTCTTCACGGATGATGATCGGGTAGGTCAGGCTCGGAGCACCGTTCCAGAGAGGAAAGCTGTTGCCAAGCCGTTCGACCTCGCCAGGATGGGCGAATTCGAACCGGCGAACCATGTCGGGGATTGTGGTCTTTACGAAAACTCGTCCGCACATGCACCAGAGATAGGGACCCGAAAAGCAATAGTCTACTTCGGGACCGCTATTCGATCGCGCCACCCTCATGATTGCTGACAGCCTCCGCTATTACGGCGAAGACGCTGTCGACCTCCTCATCTATCTCACGCGGCCGGATACCAGCCTTGATCGCGTCGGCCATGGCCTGATCGGCAAGATGAGCGATCAGGCCCGGATCGACGGAAGCATGTTCGGGTATATTTTCGCTCATCCAGCGATAGAGGAAATCCACGCCGCGTGTGCTCATTCGGCGATAAGTGCGATGGGTGCCCTAAGTTCCCGGCTGGCACGCGTTGGCTATTGCTTATCCCGGAAATCGAGCAGCTTGGCGTAACGTAGCTTCTCCTCGCCCTTCAGAACTTCACGCGGCCGACGAGGCCCGGCCTTAGCCATTCGGCCTTTTCCTTCGTGAGACCTTTCGGCGGCGGCGCGCCGATCTTACTCACGACACGGTCATTCGTACGGATGACGCATTTCCTGGTTCGTCGGCTAAGATTACTATCGGACGGCTCCCCTCAGTCTGGATTAAAAGATGATCTTGGAGCTATTTGGGCCCTCCGGCGCTGGTAAGACCACCTTGGCGTCCGAGTTGGCACGCGATCTGCGAGGTCAGGGCCAGCCCGTTCTTTTGCATATCGCTGACCGTGCACACCCGGTTAGAAGAGCCGCCTTTAAACTGGTTTCTGGCGTTCATTCAAAGTGGATTGGACAGCATTCTCTCGGAGAAATGTTTGAGATTCTCCCACCCAAGAACGAGATGTGGGCAGCTCGTCTGAACTGGCATCTTGAGGCTCTTTTGCAAGCTTGGCGCGCCGCAATGGCGTCTAATCAAAAGATCTCAATTTTTGACCAAGGTATGGTTCAATTCGTATCCTCACTGGCTTTGTTCAGCGACATCACGGATCGTGAAAGAGTGTCGCGTGCTCTCGAGCTTCTGCCCAAACCGGACCTTCTTGTCCGATTGCGGGCGCCAAGGCGAATTCTAGAGGTGCGGTTGAGGGAACGCCGGCGTACTCTCGGGATCATTCAGAAGTTCCTCGATCTCGATCTGCAGAGCAGTCTTGATCAAATCCACCACATTAATCTTGTCGAGGAAGAACTTAAATCGTTCCCGGTACCCACTATTTGTGTCGAGAGCTTGGATTCAGACGGCCTCAGAGCCGCCACCCGAGTAATAACGCTTCGATTAACAAGATTGCGCGGCGCGGCCGATATTCAAACGGGCTTGGTATCAACGAAGAGAGATCGCCGACCAGAGCAAGATGTTGCGGATTAGAACGGCCAACGCCATCCACGGCGCACCTCCTTTAGCAATTAGCTAAAATAGTTTAGCAAGGCCAAGTGTTTGAAGGCCGCATGACGAAGGTATCTGGGTCCTCTGTAAATAAGTACTCATGTGGTATGATTCGCTGCATGGGCAAGAAGGCGAAGCACAGAGGAAAGCAGGCTATCATTGCACTCCGATGACGAGTGCAAACAGAAGCCGCTTACTATGCCCGCAAGTGCGGCATTACCCCGGAAGAAGCGGCCAAGATGATTCGGGAAGCCCACGCCCCAAAGCCCACCATCCTCTCTAGAGGACGTTGAGGCCATTATCAGTTGACGAAACTGAAGTGAACGTGCGCAATAAGCCCGGCCTTGCCGATATTAAGCGGAAAAAGCCCACCGGCCTGAGCCAGCGGGCGGTGAAAGGCAGATGTTTCGGTTATTCGATCGATCAGAGCGAGCGGCAAAGCCTCATCCGCATCAAAGAAACTCAGGAGCTCATCGAGCAGAACCGCGGCTGAGAAAGAGGTCCCGCGAAATGCTTGCGCACGCGTCCGCCGCGCTTGGCAGCATTTAGGATCCCATACCCCGTCGGCATGGTGTCGGGCGTGTAGATGACGCCGACGCTCCCTGTCGATCAGTGACTCAAGCGTCCAGTTGTTACGCATCAAAGCACGATGTCCCTATTTTTCCCGAAAATCCTTGAGCGAGGCGTGACGTAGCTTCTCCTCGCCCTTCAGGAACCTCACGCGGCCGACCAGACCGGGCTTCAGCCATTCCGCCTTGTCGCTCTTAAGACCCTTCGGAACAGGTCCGCCGACCTTGCCTTGCACGCGGTCCCACAGCACTTGCCGCTTGTCGGCCTTGAACGTGACGAAGGCGCCGCCGGCATAGCGGCCCCGGTCGGCCATGAGCACCATCGCGGGTTTCCCGGCCTCACGCTGCACGCCAATGATGTCCATTTCCTTCTCAGCATAGCACTTGATCTTGCGCCCGTTCATCGTCGTCCCGCTGCGATATTTGCTGTTCTTGCGCTGGGAAACTATGCCCTCCAGGCCGGCTTGGTTGACAAGGTGATAGACGGCATCGCCGGTCCCAGGCATTGCTTCGCTGAACTGGATGCGGCCACCGGTCGGGATCAACGCCTGAAGGATGTCGCGGCGGTCTTCCTCTGGCATTTCGCGCAAATCACGGCCATTGAGGTGCAGGAGATCGAACGCCACGAGATACAGATCGCGAGACGGCTTGCGGCTGGTGATGGCTGATTGCAGTGCATGGAAGTCAGACAGCCCAGCTTCATTGATGGTGATCGCCTCACCGTCGATGATGAAATCCTTCGCTTCGATCGCCGCTGCTTCGCCGGCAAGCTGGATATAGCGACCTGTCCAATCGTAGCCATTCTTGGTGATCAGCCGAATCCCGTCGTCGTCCTTTGTGACTTGGGTCCGGTACCCATCGAACTTGATCTCGTGGAGCCATTCGGCGCCCTGTGGCGGGGTGTCGACCAGTTCGGGCTCCATTGGCTTAATGAACTTCAGACGCATCAACTCACTCACGCAAACCGTCGATTCAATAAGCTTTAGCTAAAATGGTTCCGGAACATTTAGCATGACCGGATGTTGCAGCCCGCATGACGAAGCTATCCGACCTTGGCCCTCCGATTCCCGGCAAACTGTATGGGCGGGAAGAAATTGAAGAGCAACTTCACTTCTACAACTGCCCTGAATGTGGGCAGCGGGTCGACCAGCGCGATATGCGGCAAATCTTGTGGCATGAGCGGCCCGGGTCATGAACCGCTGGAGCCGGAGACTGAGGTGATAGAATTTCCAAAGCGGAAATAACAAAGCTCGCCGGCCGGAGCCAGCGGGCGGTAAGTTCCGCTCAGAGTCGCAGAGCGCGGCCCACGTTAATGTATATTCAAGTTCTCTAATTTAACGTTTGTAAATGCGCTTCTCGGTTTTGCCTTTTTGCTGGGCAGCATTCTTCGGTTGGGACTTCGCCGCCAACGAAGGCGAATTCACCGTTGCCCTTGGTATGCGAGTTGCCCACCTAATCCACGTCATATCGGGATAGCTGTGGCCCGTGTCCTGTTTCGTTCACAGTCTACGGGACGATAGCGCCTGACTTGGTGGCGAGCCGGTCGAGCAGCTTGCGGGATTCATCGATTATGCGGCGCGTCTCTGCGATGTCTGAGCGCAAATCCGCAACATGTGCCACCGCCCGTTGCTGATAGAGGCGAGCGCTCACGGTGAAATAATCGTCAGGCTCCCAAGGCTCCATCGTTATCGGGTCTGTTTTCGAATTAGTCTAAACGACCACGCTTAAGGACTGATGACCGAAATCGCGTGTTGCTGTGATTGGCTGGTTCAAGGAAGTTGGGATACTGGCTTCTAAGACCGATATGAGGCGCGTTGCCGCCAATCTCGTTGCCATATGGACGGCGGCTTTCCCCGGGTGATCGCCCAAAACTGCACCTCCGCTTTCCTCCTCAAGACAAGCAACGTAGTCTCGGGAGCTGAACCGGTCATCCGCGCTGCGACGGATGACCGCCCAGCGTCAGATTTCGGTTCGCTCCGCCAAGCACAACGCGTTCTCAACATCTATACCAAGAGCGGCCTTTCTCGGCCATCGACACGGCGAGACCATTCATCGCCACACCCCGGTGGAGGACCACACGTTGGGCCAGCGGCCGCCAAGGACGGGTGCGCGAGGCATCCGCATAGCCACGCCACAGACCGACGACGGTCCTGCCGTGGGCTACGCCGATACGCCGCCAGCATGCTCGAGGCCGTCGGCGAGAGGAGCCATGGCTGCCCGTCGGGCATTTGCTATGTAACGCGGTTATCTTGATGGGCGGTCTAGAATTAGGCCTGCCAAGGCCATTTTGCGCATTCGTTCCGAACCTGAGTACGACTAAGACCCAGGTCTGCGAGCTGATGGTCCTCGAGCTCGGCCAATTGTCCACGCTGGCAGTGGAGTTGGATCCAGCGCCCTACCATTACAATCGCTCCTGTTACATTGTTGGCGATGTGACGGACATGTGTCGGCAACGACGACGATGGCCTCCGCGCCTCAGCCAGCGGGTGATTGAACATTTCTCATCCTTTCGCGGCATCCATGTTGACCTGTGGCGCTGAAGTGCGCCAATCTGCTGCCGCGCGCAAAGCATGGTTTGTCATGCTAGCCCGAATTTTTCTCATGATCTGGTGCTAAATTGGCTCGCCGACTGCCGTCGCTCAATGCCCTCAAAGCCTTCGAGGCGGCGGCACGTCATCAGAGCTTCACCAGGGCGGCGGAAGAGCTGTCCGTAACGCAGGGCGCGGTAAGCCATCAGGTGAAGGCGCTCGAGCTCGAATTGGGCATCAGGCTGTTCGATCGCGAACGTCAAAAGCTGAGCATTACACGGGCCGGGCTTACCTATCTGGAGGTGGTGCGGGATGCCTTTGACAGTATTGCTCTCGGCACTCAGCGCATCCAGCATCTATCACGGGCCGGAGCGCTGACGGTCAGCACGTCGCCCGACTTTGCGGCCAAATGGTTGGTCAACCGCCTTGGCAGGTTTGCCGAGACGCATCCAGCCATCGATCTCAGGATTTCCGCAACCTTGCATCACGTCGACTTCGCCAGAGAGGATGTCGATCTTGCGGTGCGGCATGGCGATGGCAACTGGCCCGGGCATGATGTTGTCCGCATATGCTCCGAGGAACTGTTCGCGATCTGCAGTCCCAAACTGAAGCAGCGAATGCGCGAGCCTTCCGACGTGCTGAGATTTCCGTTGCTGCATCTTGATGACCGAAAGGACTGGTCGGAATGGCTCGAGGTCGCTGGCGTCGTTGATGCCAAACTCTCCCACGGACCGATCTTGAACCGCGCCAGCATGGTCATAGACGCCGCTGTCGACGGCCAGGGCGTCGCACTCGCCCGCACGACGCTTGCGGCGTGGGACCTCATCAACGGGCGGCTCGTCAGGCCGTTCTCCATGGCTCTGCGATTGTCCAAGACCTATTGGATCGTGTGTCCCAAGGCGACGTCGATGCTGCCCAAAATCACGACATTCCGGAACTGGCTGTTGGCCGAGGCCGCTGATGACGTACGTCGCCTCGAGACGCTCGTTCCAAAGTAGTAATTCCAAAATCGCGAACGTCCGGCAGTCGGAAACGTTACTTCCTCGACTACTCTCTTGCGACGGGCGAACGTCCGACTACCGGTCGCAAGCAGTACTTCAGACGAATGCCGATAGGAGACGGCCGTTGGCATCCGCGATCTCTAGCACCGTCGACGGGAATGTCAGCTTTCGAGCAATCGCAAAATTGAAATCTACGACCGATATGAGGCGCAAAGCTGTCTTGCGTGGAGGCGAAGTTATCACCCGCTGACCTAGCTCGGTCACCAGATCAGCACGGGAGCGCTGCGGTTTTCGTGTTTGAGATTATCGCGACAAACATCGCGACATGTCAGTTCCAATATTTGAAAACTCTCCCGAGACGATTAGGCATCATGAACAGCTCGTCCGAATTGGCAAATCCGGCTTGATAGCCGATCGCCCTCCAAGTGTCGGCCGGCTCGGGGAAGTCTGCCAGGCGCATGTGGCTCTCCATCGCGGCGAATTCGTCGTCCGTGACCGCGGCAAACGCCGCCCGACAGACTGAGAATCGATCGAGCCAGTCATCTCTGGTCTCGCCCTCGAGCAGCGTAGGCTCCCAGATCAGGAATATCCCGCTGCGGCTGAGTGCATCATGCACGTCTCTCATCAACCGGGCCTTGCCGTCGGTCTGCAGATGGTGAAGCGACATTCCGATCCACACTACGTCGACAGGCGCGGACCAGTCGGCCATCGCCTCGACGAAATCGCAGCATCTGAGCTCAACAGGGCATGTCAAAACCTTCAACGCCTCGCTCGCGAGTTGCAGCGATCGTGCCGAGAGGTCGATGCCGTAATAGCGGTCGACGGACGTTCCCTTAAGCGCCGCCGCTGACGCGACGGCGTCCCCGCATGCGATGTCGAGAAACTTGAAGGGCCTCGGCATCTCTCGGGACAATAGTTCCCCGAGCAACCCATAGACCTCGCGGTGAAACATTAGGTTTTCGCCGACGATCTTGCGATAGGCTGCCAACTGCCTGTTGAACAAGGCCTGGGCACAGTCAGCTTGGAGCGACGGGGCGCCTGCGGTTGAAGTTTGGTCCGTTGTCATTTGGTTTCCTCCAGAGCGTCGGGCCAAACCAGTCGTGGCAATTCGGAGCCTCCCGCATGCAGATGCAACGCTCGATAAACGGCGGTATGTGCCGGCGTCGGCACGCCAAGCTCGTCGCCGAGCGCGCGCAAGCGCCCCGACAGCCATGCGAGCTCGGTCGGCTTGCCTCGCTCAAAATCGATGGTCATCGAGGATCGAGTGTCTGGCGGGAACGTTCGCCACAACCACATCACCTCCTCGTTATATCCGTCGGGCATGGGGTAGCCCGCTGCCGTCGCCACGGCCATTCCTTCATCCCGGAGCTGTTCTATAAAAGTGCGCGCTTCAGGGTCGGCCAGGATCGGGCCTATGCCGGCGCGCATCAGGCTGGTCGCGCCCGAAAAGGCGCACAGCGTGACGAACTTGGTCCACAGCAACTGGTCTACGTCTTGGACCGTCTGCAGGTCTATGCCGACAGCTCGGTCGCAGACGCCGCGAAGCCTTTCGATCGTCGTATCGCCTTGTCCGCCGACCTTGAACCGGGTGACGCCGCCGCGATGCACGATACGGCCCGGAGCTGCGAGGTGGACGGAAACGTAGGCGGCGCCCCCTGCAATCTGCGAACGCGGCACAAATCGGGCAAGCATGTCGATGCTGTCTATGCCGTTCTGAAATGCCAGGAGCCTCGTCTGCGGCCCGACCAGCGGAACCACCGCCGCGGCCGCGTTTTCAACGTCGTAAAGCTTGACGGCGAACACCACGACATCGACGAAGCCAATGTCGGAAGGTGCCTCGGTCGCTGTAACCTGGCGCAGCGTCATGTTGCCGAGGGGACTTTCCAATTGCAGACCTTCCGTGCGCATTGCTTCGAGATGGGCGCCGCGTCCGATGAAAGCCACGTCTTCCCCGGCCTCGGCGAGCCGCGCGCCGATATACCCGCCAATTCCACCTGAACCCATGATCGCGACCTGCACTATCGTACCTCCCTCGCCATGTCGCTACGCGCTTCTACAGGATTTGCGTGTCTTGCACCGCGCTCACCAGAATGGTGTATTGGTGAAGCCAGCGCGCGTGTCCTTAGGCGAGCATGCCGCGTCGAACCCTAGGAACTGACGCGAGATCCAAGCGGCTATTTTACGGATTAAGGCGGAACGAGCGATCCGCCGGCCGCCACTCCCCTTGGAGACCCCGATCGCGCCATGTTTCCGGTAGCCGGCCATGTAGCTGTCGAGAGCCATCTGGAATTCCGCTTCGCGCCGAGATTTCCGTGCGCCTGCTGCTGGATGCCTGGTCCGTGCTTCCATGTCGAAGACTGCGTGGTCGATGAGGGCGGACATGTCAGTACTCCTGTCGCTGCAACTGCCGCAAAGTGCGCCCCGCAGCCGTTCGATGTCCCCAAGCCCGGCCGAAATGTTCCGAAAAGCTCCAAAAAGATGTAGGTTCGCGCCCATGCGGGAGCGCTTTGCTTTCGGTCCATTCGTGCTCAGTCCGGAAGCAGGCATGCTTCTGCGGCAAGGAGTGCCTGTGCCGGTCGGCTACCGCGCACTGCTGCTACTGATAGAGCTGGTTAGACATGCCGGTGAGGTTCTGGCCAAGACCGATCTGATGGACATTGCCTGGCCTGGAATATCGGTTGAGGAGAGCAACTTATCCGTCCAGATCGCGTGTCTCAGGA
Source organism: Mesorhizobium sp. BR115XR7A (assembly GCF_020165315.1). Taxonomy (NCBI): domain Bacteria; kingdom Pseudomonadati; phylum Pseudomonadota; class Alphaproteobacteria; order Hyphomicrobiales; family Phyllobacteriaceae; genus Mesorhizobium; species Mesorhizobium sp. BR115XR7A. The sequence continues at coordinate 317,850 of NZ_JAIUHW010000002.1, read as the reverse complement.
AACTCCTAGGCCCGGGATCCGACGGAATTGAGTGGATCGCGACCATTCCACGGATCGGCTACCGCTTTGCCGGCGAGATAGAAAAATTGGACGACGCGACAGCAGCACGCAGCCCGTCGGAACCCGGTCCTTCGATAGCCGTGCTACCATTCGCCAACCTTAGCGACGACATCGAGCAGCAATATTTCGCCGATGGGCTGGCGGAAGACATAATCACCCGCATCTCACGGCTGCGCTGGCTCTTCGTATCCGCGCGAAATTCTTCGTTCAGCTACCGGGGGAAGGTCGTTGACGTGACGCAGGTCGGGCGCGAGCTCGGTGTGCGCTACGTCCTCGATGGAAGCGTGCGCCGCTCGGGCCAAAGGCTCAGGATAGGCGCCGAGCTCAGCGATACCCCCAGCGGCCGCCAAGTCTGGGCCGAGCGCTACGACGTTCAACTGGCCGATTTCTTCGAGCTCCAGGACCAGATCGTCGACAGCGTTATCGGTGCCATCGAGCCGAGACTTTATGCGGCTGAGCACCAGCGCTTCCAGGGCCGCTCGCCGGGCAATCTGGATGCCTGGGGGTTCGTCATGAAGGCGATGCCCTATGTCTGGACGTGGGGATCGGCGGCCGAGATCGATGCCGCCGAGGGACTGCTGAAGCAGGCCACGGATCTCGACCCCGACTATCCGCGCGCCAACTGTCTGCTGGCACTGATGCTAACCACCCGGGTGCTGCTCGGTCTGGACGCGCAGGCCACGCACCTGCCAGCCGCCCTCGAGATGGCGGAGCGGGCGATCCGGCGCGAGCCCGAAGACCCGTGGACACACTTCGCTGCCGGTTTTGCGTGCATGGTGGCGCGGCACTTCACCCAGGCAGTGGAAGCGCTGACGGAGGCGATCGCCCTCAACCCAAGCCTCGCGATCGCCCACATGATGTTAGGATCGACCTACGGCTACGGAGGCATGCCCGATGACGGCCTGCACCATCTAGCGCTGGCGGAGCGGCTGAGCCCGCGCGACTTCACCCAAGCAGCGAACCTTTCGATCAAGGGCATGTGCCAGTTCGTGGCTCGCAACTTCGCCGAATCCGCGCTGCTTGAAAGCCGAGCGGTAAAGCTTCGTCCTCACTTCGGAACGGCTTGGCGAACATTGGCCGCGGCGGCCGGTATGTCAGGCGATCACGCTTCCGCCGCTCGAGCTCTCACCGAAGCGAGACGGCTGCAGCCGTCGCTGTGCGTGGAATGGGTCGAGAAATATTACCCCATGGTACGGGCCCAAGACCGAGCACTATACATCACAGGGCTCCGCGTTGCAGGTCTCAGCTAAGGAGCCGACCGCGAGCCCGTTGGACCAATGTCCGGTTATGGCGCAATACACCGGCTGGTATTCATGACCGGAATTGGTCGCATTGCGGTCGAAGGTCGATGACTCGGTGAAAGGAGGCTTTCGCGGCCTCGCAGCCCGAAACCTGGGAGCCCGTTTCCCACCCCCAGCCCGAACTAGCAGCACAACAATACCGTCCCGCGAAGAGGTCATCCGCCGTACACGAATGACCCCTACGGCGTCAGATTTCAGTTCGTTCTGCTAAGAGCAAAGCGTCTTCGATATCGACGCCCAAATACCGCACTGTATTCTCGATCTTGGTATGCCCGAGCACGATCTGAATGGCGCGCAGGTTGGCCGTCGCCTTGTCGATCATAGCAGAGAATGCGTGCCATAATCCGATGCTCGAAATGGCAGTGAAATTATGGATGCAAATCACGCCTGCCAGAACGGCTTTTGGAGTTCCGCCTCGACGGCTGCCAGGGTGAGACCGACGTCGTCGATCCGCTGAGGCCCATCTTCCGCCAGTCGCTTCAGCTCCTCGCGATAGTACATGCGCTCGCGCCAGACCGCGACCAGCCCGCGCAGGGCGATGAGTCTCGCCCAGACCGATGCCGGTCCAGTCGTCCACGTCGGCTGTTCGCTCCAGAGAGACTGGTAGAATCTTGAGGTAAGAGAAAGCTGCGTGCTCATTTGGCTCGTCCTTTCTTGGTGCTGCTAGAATCGATGACGCTACTTTGGCGGATGAGCGGACCTGCGTACTAAAGCGCGGCCGAAACTGTTCCGAAAAATTCCGAAACGTCTAATATGGCGTGATGCAACGGGTTCACCTCGCCTTTGGTCCGTTCGTGCTCGACCCTGAGAAGGGGACGCTCCTGCGGCAAGAGCTACCGATCTCCATCGGGCATCGCGGCATCACGCTGCTCGCCACGCTTGCAGCGCGGTCCGGCGACATCCTGACCAAGGCCGAGCTGATGGAAGCTGCCTGGCCGGGTCTGGCGGTCGAGGAAAGCAATCTCACCGTCCAGATTGCGACGCTGAGGAAGGCGCTCGGCCCTACCGACCAAGGTGGCGACTGGATCGCCACCGTGCCTCGCGTCGGCTACCGTTTCACCGCGCCTGTCGAGCGCGTGGAAGGTTCAGTGCAGCGACGGATCGCGCCGTCCGGCAAACCCACCATTGCCGTGCTGCCCTTCGCCAATTTGAGCGGCGATCAGGACCAACACTATCTGAGCGACGGCATTACCGAAGATATCATCACCGAACTGGCGCGATACCGGTCGCTCGTGGTGATCGCGCGCAATTCATCTTTTCAGTTTCGTGGACCAGCGCCGGACTCTGCGGAAGTCCACCGGCAACTCGGCGCGCGCTACGTCGTCGAGGGCAGCGTACGACGGCTGGGGGACCGCATCCGGATCACGGCGCAACTGATCGACGGGCCCAGCGGCTTCCATTTGTGGGCTCAACGCTACGACAGGGCGCTTGAGGACATCTTTTCGGTTCAGGAGGAGGTAGCGGCCCTTGTGGCTGCAACCGTCCAAGGCGCTGCCGAGGCAGATGCGACTAACCGCTCGCGGCGAACGCCGCCGGTCGATTGGGCCGCCTACGACTACTACTTGCAGGGTCGCGCGCACTACCATCAGTATGAAATGGACAAGGGCGAATCCATGTTCGCCCGGAGCGCCGAACTCGATCCGGCTTTTGCTCAAGGTCATGCCTATCTGGCGCAGTGCCTGGTTGCGCGCTTCTGGTATGACCACGATCCTCGTACGCTGCAAAGTGCCTTGCAGTCTGCGCGCACGGCGCTCCTGCTCGACCGGAATGACGGCATCTGTAACCAGAGCATGGGTCTTGTGCTTGTACATATGCGCCAGCATGGGGATGCCGGACTGCATTTCCAGCAGGCCCGTACGCTCAATCCGCACGACGTCAACATTGCCGGAGACTATGCGAGCTGGCTCAACTACGGCGGCCAGCCTCAGCAGTCCTTGGCGGTCCTCGAAAGGGCCATACTGCTCGACCCGTTGCCCCCGGTCTGGTTCTGGGAGGTGAAGGGCAGCGCGCTCTTCCTGCTCGGCCGATATGCCGAGGCCATCGACGCTTATCGGAAGGCCGGCGACCAGTTCTTCATCCATGCCTTTCTTGCGGCGGCCTACGCACATCTGGGCGAGATGGAAAACGCCCATGTCGCAGTCGAGGCCACACTGAGCCGGCAACCGGACCTCTCGCTTGGCTACCTTGCCCACCTTCCCTTCGCAGACCCGTCATCATTTGAACTCTTCCTCTCCGGCTTCAGAAAGGCCGGCTTCTTATAGGATCCAGTCCGAGAACTCATCGCTGCATTTGGACATCTATTTCGCCGAGAAGAAGATCCTGGCAACCCTTCCCAAGATGGCAAAGGCAGCGCAAAGCCCTGACCTCAAGACAGCTTTCGAAAAGCACCGCGGCCAGACCCAGGAGCACGTCGCGCGCTTGGAGAAAATATTCGAAGCCCTAGGCAAGAAGCCCCAGGGCAAGACCTGTGCCGCCATTATGGGCATCACCGAGGAGGGCGCCGAAATCATGGACGACTACAAGGGCTCTCAGGCTCTCGATGCTGGTCTCCTTGCGGCGGCTCAGGCAGTAGAGCACTATGAAATCTCCCGCTATGGTACGTTGCGGACCTGGGCTAGCGAGCTCGGCATGGCCGAAGCGGTTAAGCTTCTCGAGCTTACCCTTGGCGAGGAAAAGGACACCGACGAAGCCCTTACGCAGCTCGCCGAGTCAGCCGTGAACGTCGCTGCCGAGGCAGCTTAGGAACTGCGACTACGGTGTCTGTCATTCGCCGAGAGAGACTCGCGGATACCGCACCATATGGGTCGGTATCCGCGGCGGAACGCTTGGGAAGATCAAGCGCGCCCTGGTCTGACGGCATGGCCAAAACGCTTTCCGGTTTTCCCACGCAGGCGCAGACCGGTCGCCGGAATCGGCACCAACGACGTTTCATTTTTGAACAGCGGGAGCAGAAAGGGATATGACACAACAAGAAGCGATCATCAGCGCCTTGCGCGTCGCTGCGAGTTTCGATGCCGCCGCGGAGGCACGCCGACGCATCGACTTTCTAAGCGGGTACCTGCGTGCAGCCGGCCTCTGCACGTACGTGCTAGGCATAAGCGGCGGTGTGGATTCGCTCGCGGCGGCACTTCTGGCTCAACAGGCCGTAAGCGAACTGCGGAGGGCAGGATACGACGCCAAATTCCTTGCTGTTAGGCTGCCGTATGGGACGCAGGCCGATGAGAAGGACGCTCAGCGAGCACTCGAGACCATCGGAGCTGACGAAGCGCACAGGCTCGACATCAAACCGGCGGCCGACGCGATGCTCGACTCGATCAGGTCGGCTGGCGTGGAGCTCGGCAATGCTCGTCGGGAAGATTTCTTGCTGGGCAACATAAAGGCCCGTCAGCGCATGATCGCCCAATTCACACTCGCCGCTGCCAGACGAGGGCTGGTCATTGGTACCGATCATGCGGCCGAGGCAATGATGGGCTTCTTCACCAAGTTTGGCGACGGCGCCGCCGACATCCTTCCCCTTGCCGGGCTAAACAAACGCCGGGTGCGCGCGCTGGCGGCGCATCTGGGCGCTCCGCCGCAACTCGTCAACAAGGTGCCGACCGCAGATTTGGAGAACCTCGTGCCGCTTCGTCCTGACGAAGATGCGTATGGAGTAACATATGATCAGATTGACGATTTCCTCGAAGGTAAGGAAATCGACGAAGCGGCGCGGAAGCGTATCCTTGATGCGTATTTAAGCACCACTCACAAGCGTTCGCTTCCGGTGGCACCCGATCTCCCGCTTCGCTAGCGGCGTTTGGTCCTTGCCACCGTCGGACCGGCACCATGGCGCTGGGCGGCGTTGGGCGGCCGAGCCGCCTGAACATCAATGCATTTGCAGTCGGAGGATGAGACCGCACGCTGCGGGTGCCGTTCTCTCGTTCACAATTTTCGGTAATCGGCCTCAACACGAATTGGGAAATTGACGGAACGCGCGATGTAGCAAATCTCATGAATTCGATGATGGATGGCTGCAGCCTCGTCGAGATCGATGCCGCTTTCGACCTCGATCCTGGGCCGCAATGTGGCGCCCACGAAACGCCCGGCTCCGTTTGGCTCGCTCTCGCCATGGCCCACGGGTTGATCAGTATAAGAGTGGACGACAATTCCCGCGTCACTCGCCAGATGCAGGTACCAAAGCATGTGGCAGGCCGAAACGGATGCGAGAAGGAGATCTTCGGGATTGGGTAGCGCCGGATTGCCCCCAAGCAGCGGGTCATTGGAGCACTTTATCACAGGCTTTCCGATCGTGGTTATATCCCATGTCCGGTCGTAGCCCCGATACGTTCTGGTGCCGGCGCCGCGATTGCCGGTCCATCCTATGCGGCAGGTGTAGTCGTGGAATTTAGCCATTGCTATATCTCTTCTGTGTTTGGATTTTCTCTTATCGGCCCTCCGGCGCCACGTCGTGCAGGCGCCTCGCGAGATCTGCAACCTGCTCTGCTGTCCACTTCGAGTGTGTTCGTCGGCTGCTCGCTGGATCGTGCTCAAGCCCGAGACAAGAGCCCGCGCGCCATTCACGCCTGGGCCGGATCGGCCTTGCTGAAAAATTTCCGCCGCAAGTCGGGCAAACGTCGTGCAGGACCGTCGAAACGCACTCTGCACAATAGGTGCACTCGTAGCTGCAGATTCGAGCCTCCGAACTGCCCGGGGGCAGATCGCGGTCGCACCATTCGCAATTGGGCCTGATCTCGAGCATGGACCATATCTCTTTCCTCGCCGTCTGGATCGCACAAGGTTCTCGTGGCATAAATGCCATTATGACCTCGCATTCTGCCAACGCGCACCGCGAACGACTGATCGCCTTTCTGGTATTCGATCGCACGAAGCTTCTCGATGTCACCGGCCCGCTGCAAGTTTTCAATGACGCCAAGCGAGCAAGCGGAGAACCCGCGTTTCGTACCATCCTTGTTTCGCAACGAGGCGGGCCGATCGAGACGGATGCGGGCGTTGCTCTCCACACCGTCAGTTTCGATCACTGCCGTGAGCTCTCGATCGACACACTCCTGATTTCAGGTGGGGCGACGGCCTTAGAAGCCGCAAAATCCCGTCCTCTTCGGGGTTGGTTGATCAGACAAGCAAAAGACGTGCGTCGGCTTGGCTCCATTTGTCTGGGAGCGTTCATTCTGGCCGAGTGCGGCCTGTTGGATGGCCGACGCGCCACGACCCATTGGGAGCGTTGCGCCGAACTTGCAGAGCGATTTCCCGCGATCGACGTCAGGCCAGATCCAATTTTCGTACGATGCGGGGCCGTCTGGACATCGGCAGGGGTAAGCGCCGGCATCGACATGGCGCTGGCGATGGTTGAGGAAGATCTCGGCCACACGACAGCCTTGGCAATCGCACGGGAGTTGGTCCTGTACCTCAAACGGCCCGGCGGACAATCGCAATTCAGCACTGCGCTTCGTCAACAAATCAGAGACCGCGTCGGCCGCTTCGACCGTCTGCATGCTTGGATCAGGCAAAATCCTGGCGCCGATCTGTCCGTCCCGGCACTGTCATCCTTCATGGCCATGAGCCCGCGGAACTTTGCCCGCGTCTACTCTAAGGAAAATGGACAGCCCCCAGGACGAGCCGTCGAGGCTCTACGCGTTGAGGCCGCACGAGACCTTCTGGAGACCAGCCGCCAATCTGTCCAGCAGATCGCACATGAGGTTGGATTCGGCGATCCTGAGACTTTGCGGCGGGCTTTCATGAGATCGCTCGGGGTTGCCCCAAGCGACTACAGGAGCCGCTTTGCGCAAGCTCCTCAGGATTGGGAGTGAACCTGACAAATGGCATAGCCACTCAGCCGGGATTCGCAGGCGAGGATGCTTCACAGCAGCAGCTGGCGGTGCGAGTTGGGCGAGTGGGCCATGCGACCTCCCGCAATGTCATGGCACCCCGCCCTAATTGGGCGGTCGCATGCGCTTGGCGGCACCTCCAATTGCGTTGCGGAAGGCAGCATCGAAATTTACGCCGGAAACCTCCCACTTTTTACCTTCTGTAACGAGTGGGAGGCGCCAAACCGCATGCCAGCCCGGCTCGTTGGTTTCCCAATCGAGGTGCCCGACCAAGATCGCGTCAGCTCCCAATCTGGATTTCAGTCTGGCCAGGCTCCCATCAGGTATTGCATCGACGTTATCCAGCGCGAGCGCCGATAGATCGGCCTCCTTCGGAAATATGATCGGTATCGCGAATCGCACCGAAGCATCTTCAAAGCTTTCGCGCAGGTCCGACCCGTGGACGCCATCGGCGGCGAGTACATAGCTACGCGCCATATCGGTAACCTCGATGACCAGCGCCAGCTTTGGGCGCGGCCCCAACCATGGTCTCTCACCCAGAAGCGCTATCGCATGGTCCATTCGCTTGCGGTCGAACTGGAACGTGAGATCGAAAGGCCGATCGCGTGTGCCCTGCTCGTCGTGAATTGGCCTGCCGAACATGCGGTCATGATAGGTGTAGGACCAAACCATGGCAGGCGCCCCGGTCGCCAGCGAAGCGAAGGCCGGATTGTGCACGATGTCGGGATTTCCGGTCAGCTTTTGCGCTGCCAGTGCGAAACCCTCAGGGATGGCAGGGACGCGCGTTTCCTCGCGATCTCCGGTGACGATCACGCTTGAGCGATAAAGGACATCGTCATTTGCGTGGGCAGTGACTGCAAACGCAAACCAGGACAAGAACGTCAACAGTGGCTTCTTCATTTGACCCGCCCTGCCCTCTTGAGTAACTGCTTATCAGGTTACATATTGACGATGATGGAATCAACAGAATTTGTCCGGACCTACCTCTCGCCGCGCGGCCCTATGCGAATGTTGGGTGGTGCGCCCGCCCTTGACCTTGCCAACACGTTGCACTGGCGCGACGGAGCAGAGATCGACTGCATACCGAGCTATCAGGATCTGTTGGTCTTTTGCATTCCGGCCCTGTTGTTGTCGGAAAATGAAGGGCGGGTCCTCGAGCGTCGTGCCGTGACTTACCCACGCGTCGCCCGCGATGTGCATCTCGAGGTGCTAACGCTACGCGCCGCCCTCAAATCGTGGCTCAATGTCTGTGCGAAAAACCTCGGCCATGACGCCGCCTCAAAACGCGTTGCCCTGCGCAGCTTTCATAAAGCGATAGCGCAAGCGGGCGGCTCGGCTGGCCTTGGCGGCATCTTGAACCTCCAATCCTCGTCGGCAAACGAAAGGCTATACCTGCCGCTGCGCCGCTCAGCAGCGGCCGCTGCTATGCTGGTGCTGTTCCCCGCAGGAAAGGACATCCGGCGATGTGAGGCTGACAATTGCGGCGGGTTTTTCATCGACGACAGCCGCTCCAAACCGAGGCGCTGGTGCTCGATGGACAGTTGCGGTAACCGCGCCAAGGCGGCCCGCTACCGCTTGGCACATCGGAAGTAGCGCAGAATGGAAAGGCCGGGCCGGCAGCCAGTCCGCTCAAGACCTGCCGCATCGGACATCGAATGGGACTGTGTCGGTGGTCGCGATGGTACAGATTGTTGGAGGTAGGTCCGACTGCCTCTATCGGTCGACGCATATCCGCTGTAGCTGGGTACCCGGCGAGCGGCGGAACCAGGAGATTTTGAATGGGATCGACTGGTCCGGGCTGCGAAGAAACGACCACAATCGGGGCACTCGTCCCTTTGACTCGCCCCGGCTGGGTTGAGGCAGGCAGACATTTGCTTGCGGGCCTTCAGCTTGCTGTTAGCGAAATCAATGGCGCTGGTGGCGTCGGCGGCAAAGCGCTTGAGCTGCTCGTCCGAGACACCGCAGCCGACCCACAGAAGGCCTTCGCGGCAGTGGATGAACTGGCTCGTTTGGGCGTGGTGGCGATAGCGGGAGAGTATCACAGTGTCGTTGCTCGCGCGGCGGCTATCAGGGCCGACGAGCTCGGCCTACCCTTTCTCTGCTCGTCGGCGGTACTCGACAGGCTAACGGAAAAACCAACGAAATGGGTCGCACGTCTTGCCCCGCCGCAGTCCCGCGGCTGGCAAATATATGCCGACTTTCTCTCGCGCGCCGGCCACGATCGGATCTCAGTTGCATCGCAGCAGAGTGTCTATTGGGCATCTGGCGTTCACATTCTTCGTGATCGCCTGCAAGCAAATGGCGCGACCTTATCGGACATCAGTATGAGCTCGCTGGACCCCTCAATGTTGTGCGACCAACTTATGGATCATGGCGCAACAGTCCTTCTTCTTCTGGTAGGCCAGCCAGATCCAGCTATCTCAATCGTGAAGTCAGTTCGCAATGACGGCCGCCTGTCCACGATCAAGATCGGCGCTCCAGCTGGGCAACCGGAATTCGCTGAATGGGCCACATTGCTAGGTAAAGATAGCGCTGCGATCCCCTTCCTGCGCTACCGACCCGGACACCTCAACCCGCTAGGATCACGCGTCGAAAGGGCGCTGCGGGAGACGTTGGGCGAGGCGCCCTCCTTCGTTGCTCTGGAAGGGTATGACACGATCCTCGTCCTTGCTCAGGCAATACGGACCTGCGGCACTGACCGGAACAGCATCGCAGAGTCATGGCCGCACATAGAGGTTGCGGGCACCCGTGGCCACATCCAGTTCTTTCGCACACCAGCTACGACCGTTTGGCAGTGGACTGGCGCGCCGATCCAAATCGCCGAAAGAACACCGGGCAACCTGGCGCAATTCAGGCGTGTTGACGATCCAAGGTGAGGCGGAGTTGGCTGGCGGAGGCTCGCGGCGGCAGCAGCGCTGTCACCATTGGCCATCCAATGCGCCTTGGAGCATTCTCCAGGCTATGGCCAACGGGCTCCGAGAAATCTGAACCTGATGAATTGTTCCATGCAGCCGCTGCCGCAGGGAGCCCGCGTCGACCTCGTGCCGGCGCGGCGCGCTGCTCTCTCCCTTGGCAAGTGATGCTTTGGCATCAGCCCTGAAAATAGTTTTGGTGTTCCCAAACGAAAGGAACATCAGCGCCTAATTGAAGTTCGGGAGTCGATTCGGATCCGACTATTGGATCCTGGAAGGATATCCAATGACCAACGATCTCTCACGCAATCAGGAACGGCGAGGTACAGCTCGGATCGTGAGCTGGGCGGTCTTCGTGATCGCCCTCGTTTTTCTAGGCCTTCTCGCCTTTTTTATATTTGCGCCCTTGTCAAACGCTTCGCGGCAAGCGACACCCCTTAAGGTTGCCCCCGAGCAAAACCAAGGCGGCAACGCACCCGCGCCCACTTCGCCTGCCGCAGGCTGATAAGAAGCGCTCGTCTCGCCGCCAGACCCGGCAAGCTGAAGCTGCAAACCGCGATTACCTCCATACCTCTTCCAGTCCCAGCATCCGCTTCGGTGGCGTGATCTTTCTCGCGCCTCAGCGCGGGTGACCTAACCGACCAAACGGTGCGTATGAATGAACGCCTGTCAGCTAGGGAGGAATGGCCCTCACCAATATTGGAACAATGCGGCACCCGGGCGTCAGGCAGGAACAAAGACACCTCTGCCTCGTTGCCTTCGTGAAGGGATTTCAGGCATACAGGAATAGCAAAATGAAGGTTTTGATCTTAAGCGCTTTGGCTCTTTCGCTTGCGGCTCCGGTGGTCGCTTCTGCTGCCGAGGCTGACGTGGTGGTTTCAACACATCACCGGCATCACCATGGCACCACCATCATATACAACGACGAAGGTGACCGTCTTCACCACCGGCATCGCGGCCAGGACGCGTTCTATGACAACGGCCATCGCTCGTGGCGCCATCGGCATCATCGCCGTGACACCGTCGTCATCACCCGCTCGGTGCACCGTCACCACCACAATCGGCCGGTCGTTATCCAGCAGGACGACTGATCGCTCTCCGGTCCGGCTCCATGCGTCCAACACGGGAACTGGATTGACCATCTAGAAATGAGATGCGCGTGCCCTTCAGCAGGCGTGTCATCGCTTGTCGAAGAGCATCTGGGAAGAGGTCCTTGAGGACCTCTTGTCCGCTGATCGAGCAAGCGTGCCCGACCAAGCAGCGCGTTGCGACCCCAACAGAGCCGAATGGTCGATTAGAGATGCCTATCGCATAGCCAATGCCTGCCAGACGAGTGTACTTAGTACACGACCGAGCTAGGTACTCGGCGGCGGCACATCCCTGGCCCGATGTGGTTAAGGTCGAGCGTACTGGCAGACCTCGCCCGCCGCCGAAGGTGTCGGGCTTTTTTTGTGCCGGAGAGCTGTTCGAACAACTTTCAAACGCATCCCGCCGCCGCTGGTCGATCTTGAGGGAACTCGGTATAACGTCGCGCGGGCGAGCGGATTTCACGCTCACCGCCGGCCTCGTCCGATTAGCGATTGCCGATCCCTGAATGGAACCGTTTCCTGCCGCTGCGCATTGATGATCAAGTTAAACGGAGGGTAGCGCAGTGTCCATCATCGACAGCATCACCGGCATTTTCTCCTCCAGCGAGAAGGCAGCTAAGAAGGCTCCTGCTAAGAAGGCCGACCCTAAGAACGCAACTGCAAAGAAGCGATCAAGTGCGAAGGCGAGCGCGGTCAAGAAGACCGGAGCCGCCCCCGCAATGGCAGCCCACTCAAAGAATTCCGCTTCAAAAAGCCAATCTGGTCAGCCCAAATCGGCGGCGAGTAAAAAAGCGACTGCGCAATGACGCAAAGTCTTCCGCCTCGGCGGCTTTCATTGTGATTCGGCCGTGACGCTGAATGGAAAGGTCGTTCGGAAATATTGCCAACGCCGTTGCTCGAGGAGTGGGTCGGCCTATCACATTCATCCTTTGCATTGCGTTGATAGCGGTCTGGGGTTTCTACGGACCTGTGCTCGCCTTTTCAGAAACTTGGCAGCTAATCATCAACACCTCTACGACGATCATTACCTTCCTGATGGTTTTCCTCATCCAGAATACGCAGAACCGAGATGGGGCGGCGGTACAGGCTAAGCTTGACGAGCTGGTGCGGGTGAGTACAGGCGAGAACAGCTTCATCGGGATAGATCTTCTAACCGCGACCGAGGTTGAAGAGATCAGGTCGACCTGTGAGGCCGCAGTGGCCCGCGCCCGCTCAACCGGGCAGACACGCAAAGGCGGCGAAGGCGCAAGGAAAGAACATCGCTGACCGTAAGTATGAGAAACGGCATTAAACCGCTCCTCGCCAATGGCACGAAGCAACATGCCCGCGATCGCTGCCGTAGCTTCCTTAGTCATTTCAGTAGACCTCATATCGAGACGGGCCTGGGATCTCGCGGCGCTACCTCCTCTTCCAAAAATTCTCCATGGAGAGGTAGGTGAACGAGGCCGTCCAGCTCAACAGCACCAGGCCAGTGAGCGCCTCCGATGAGGCAATCAGTCGGATCGGACCCTCGGCCCTGATATCGCCAACTCCCAGCGTCGTGTAATTGGTGACGGAGAAATACAGGAAGTCGACCCATCCATTGGAGATTTCTCCGACGATTTCGCCGAACACCCGATAGCTATGGAGGCCCCAGAAGACGAACCCGTAGAACGTAATCTCGACGGTATGTGCCGCAAGCGCTCCGAAGATTACGATCAGATCGCACCTCGTAGTCTTCTTCGACCGAGACGCGGTTCCGATCCGAGAGTCTCTCTTTCGCTTGTCGTCTGCCATCTTCATTCCTCCACTCCTGAGGGGCAACGTGGTTCGCCTGGCTTTGTTGCACAGGCATGGCCGCTTCGTCTCGGCGGGCGAGTCCGGCGCGGGGGCTGAGATGCTGAGGGGGCTGGCCTACTAGCCGTCAATGCTCGCCGTGAGCCCCTTGGCCGCAATGGCATACTTTCCCCCTAGAAAGGCTCGGGTTGTCGGTGGCGTCGACGGCGACTTCGAACGGCAGAACTTTGGTGAGCCGGTAAAAAAGGAAACAGCCCTCCCCAGGGCCATGAAGTCCCATGACCGTAGCCTAATTTGAGAGGAAGTATTCCGATAACGCACGGCAAATCGTGCCCACGCTGGCGATCGCGACCTGTCAGCCCAACGACAGCTGGCGACCATTACGACCGCATGCCGCATCCTGCGCCGGCCGATTGCATGCGCAGGCTAGGACGCAGCAGTCTGGCGACCCGGTGAAGCCGTTGCCTCCGAAATCCCCCTTCCAAAAGAAGTGCGGGAAAAGTTCGCTGATTTGTAGCTAGGCGCATTTCTTTAATTCGACAACCTCGACGCCGAGGCGCAACGCCTGCCCGTCCGCGTATGAGGGCGCGTACTCTTCAGATTCGAAAGTAAACGTGATGACGCTCCCATAGGCGGTCACACGCACGGTCCATTTCTTCTCGCGGATGATTTCAACGGCATGCTGCTCATGCGGAGCCATGCTCTCCTCCCAGACGTTGAGGCAGCATCTATAGCGTCGTGAAATTCATTTGAATGCAAATAATCCGACATGTGACGTGTCGAAATTCCGGAGCCGCGCCGGACCGATTAGGCTGTTATGATCTTGAGCTGTTCGAGATGCTCCATGGCCAGCTTGTGCAGCGTTTCGGCCGTCTCTTCCTGGGTCCATCCTTGGGCGATGGAGGTGGCGACAAGGGCGGCGAATGCGGTTTCCAGAGCGACCTCGCAATTGACAGGTCGGTCCGGGCTGGTCTCGGGAAGAATGGGTGGAGCAACTTCAGGGGTTTTTGTCATGCACAGCAATCCGCGCGGCTGGAAAAGGTTCCAACCGCCGGCAGAGGAGTTTGGCCCAGCCGTAGGCTGCCTAACTTGTCAAGGTGCGCGGCCGTTCTTAACGTCGCGGTAACGATAACACGGGAGCAAGCAGACCGTGAATGAACGGACAGGATCGGCGGTGGTTATGTCTGGCTCAACAGGGGACCATCTCTTGCTCGTGACCGCCTTCGCCTTGCTGATCTCCTTCTCGGCCAGCCATGCCTCGCTTTCGTGGGCAGCGCCTATTACCGCTCAATCCATATCCGACCTGAACCGGTCCAGCCACGGGTGGAAACTAAGTCCAACAAGACCCACTCCTACACCGACGACCGGATATGAGGGTCCCCGGCGTCGGCGAGCGCCCGAGCGGATCGCTGCTCCTGCGGATTTGCAACTATAAATAGCTTGCCGCGTTGATGCTCGCACGACGAGCGAAGGGACGCCTCATGTGGTTCTTTACGGCCATACTGCTGGGGTTCGTCGTGGCCATCTCGCTCGGGTGGGCTGTCGGCAGTATTGGTCGGTGAGCCACCGGGCTACTCCCTCTAAAACGGACAAAGTGTCGACCCGGATTAGGAGAGAGGCACCGCCGCAAGCGGTTTGGCTGCCAGAGATCGGTTGCACGCGGGCAAAAACCTGTTACGCCCTTGGTTCGTTTGATGGTTGCGGATGTTGCTGGTTGAGCAGCGTGGAAAGGGCTGTGATGACCTGAGGCAAAGCAAACGGCTTCGTGCATGATGCTTTCTGGGACGCCCTCCGCGCCCCAGTGCGAGGCACTGTCCCCGCTTAGATATACCATCGTCGCATTGGATTGCCGCACATGCCGGGCAACTTCCCAACCCGATCGTCCATCACCCAGCCGTATGTACGAGATCAGAGCGCTGTACGAACCCGGGTCCGCATCAAAGGTCGACAGGGCTTCGCAGCGCTACTCACAAAACCTGGAAGCCAGCTTCTTCGAGAGCGTCCTGTAGGTCGAGCAGTATCATTGGCTCGTTTCAAAACGATCAGAACCGACCCATTTGCCATGATTCGCCCCGGATGGCACAACGCGCGGAAACTATTAGTTCCGTGTGATGAACGGCTGCCCGCGAGCGCAGATTTATCTGCAGTGGGAACTTCGACTGATCGCTTCTGCAGCAGTGATGCAGTCCTGTCGAGCGCACTCCCTTCAGCGGCCGCGACGGTCGGTTTGCTTGCCACCGTCCGCACCTGCGGCTGGTGTTCATGGCCCGTGAAGTCGCAGGTTGTAAGCGACGATGGCCCTTAGGGCTAGTCGTTCGGCGGATCGCCGAGCTCTCCCAAATACCAATTCGCAGTCTGCCGAATCAACTTGCCGACATGTCGGCACTGTTCACATCCCCAAGGTTTGATCGGGCTCCAGATGAAGGAAAGCTGCGAGCGAGCGACGAGCAGCGTCGTGGGCAGGGTGTTTAGTGGCTTGGGCGAACTGCACCAATGCGTGCTCCACTCCGCTCACCGCCGTTTCCGTTAGCTGCATGTGATAAAGGACCTGGTGGGTGAGCATTGCGAGCTTGGCGTCGCGGTACAACGGGCTGTGTTTGACCCGTCCGGTATCGAAGTCTCCGATCCGCATGATGGTTCCTCCAAGCATTGTAATGACTCCAAAGCAAATCTCTGGCGTCGGCATTGGTTCCGATGGCCTCGAATCGCTTTCTGCAAGGAATTGGCGCCCGCCGACGGCTTTTGGTCGTGGCTGAACTCGGCGCCGATGGCGGTAGGTCATGCACCTCACGCGGCGATATTCGCGCAGCCGAGAGACCGCGCACAGCGCGGCTGGACGTTGGCAGGTACACAATGTCCGAAACCCTGTGGCCACTCAGCCGGTATGGACGGCGAATGTTCAGAAGCCCTGCTCTTGGGGCTGACAGCGGCGCAGACGGCGTGCCAGGCCGCGGCGGCCGGCCAGCCTCCACCCGAACGTTGCGATCATTGTTCCGGCTGTGGTTCATTTTCGGCTTCCCAGCATTCGGAGCGGTGACCACCATCAACAGGCTGAAGATCACGCGACCCGCTTCCAATGGATCTGATATTCCGGCCGGTTTAGTTGGGAAGTCGCGCTTTAGATGCCGTTTGCAGCAGGTTGTGCGGCAGAGAGAGTTAGGCACTCGGTGGCGGGCTCAATCGAAGGCTGTTCGAACACAACTTACCGGCGCCCTCTGGCCGACAACTCGCAGGCGCTCACCCGATTTTGCGTGCCCTCGATACGTTCCCTCCAGACGCAGAAAGCCCGCCGGCCCGAGCCAGCGGGCAGTCACACGGAGCCGCGGCACCCGGCCCGATTTGGTCTTCTGGGCATCGGTTCAATGTCCACACCGCCTGCGCTCATCTGCCGCGATCGTCCCCACACAGCCTCGCCCGATCGGTTTGCCCGTACCTGATCGTGTGACCATGGCCATGTCTCCTATCGGCGCGCGGCGGACCGGCGGGCTGCGATGGCCGGCGCGGTAAAGGCAGTGAGTTCGGTGCCTTGGCATCCACCTAGCGTTTCTTCGTCGGCTCGACATTTGCATGCAGGACGGAATGCTATCCCAGCCGATCGGCCCTCAGACGAGGCCATCTTCGCTTCGCGAGCTTTGCGCTCGGCATCGGTGACGACGCGAGTTTCCCGGTCGGTCTGTTCCTGCCTTAGCCTGTCGACCTTGCGACGACTATTGGCCCCTTCAATAGACGACGCCGCGCCCACCAGCCGCCCACCCAGCCATGGTCGTTTAGGTTTCAAACGAAGGCGCCAGACGCGATCGCAGTGGGCCCGCCTCACTGGCAAGGGAAGCGGGCCCGGCCAGGTATTGGGGACCTGACCAGCAGCACGGGTGCTGCCGCCTGTCGAACCAGCCGACGAATATCAGGTTCCCCTACGTTGCATAAAAAGCGCCGGCCTGAGCCAGCGCGCAGATCACAAGGAGGCACCGCAACAGGATAAGCGGTCCGGCTCCGGAACCTCTGGCCGGACACATGTTCCGGCAACCAGCTCGGCGGCCGAAGTGCAGTCGAATGTGCCGCGGCGAAGCATCAGGCGAAAAGCCCGCTGGCAGCGTCATGCTTCCAGGCCAGCTCGGTCGATAAGGTGATAAACGCATCACCAGTTCCAGGCATTGCTTCGCTGAACTGAATGCGGCCACCGGTCGGGATCAATGCCTGGAGAATGTCGCGGCGGTCTTTCACCAGCACGTCGCGCAAGTCGTCCCGTCGAGGTGCAGGAGGTCGAACACCACCAGATAGAGGTCGCGCCGATGTGAGACTGGTAACGGCTGATTGCAGTGCAGGTCAGGCAGGCCAGCTTCATGGATAGTGATCGCCTCGCCGTCGATAATAAAGTCTTTCGCCTCGATCGCCGCTGCTTCGCCGGCAAGCTGGATGTATCAGCCCCCTCCAATCGTAACCATTTTGGTGACTAACCGAAGCGCGTTGTGATCCAATGACCCACCCATCGAATTTTATCTCATGGATCCACTCATCGCCTTGCGGCGGGGGTGCCGACCAGTTCGGGCGCGATCGGCCTGGTGAACTTCAAACGCATCAACTCACCGACGAACTGTCCGTTCCAATAAGCTTTAGCTAAAACAGCTCCGGAACATTTAGCCTGACCGGATGTTGCAGCCCGCATGACAAAGCTATCCGACCTTGGCCCTCCGATTCCCCGCAAACTGCGTGGAGGGCAGCATATTGAAGAGCATCTTCACTTCTACAACTGCCCGTACTGCGGTCAGCGGGTCGACCAACGCGATTTGCGCCAAATCTACTGGCACGAGCGGCCTGGTCATGAGCCGCTGGAGCCCGAGCCTGAGGCGAAGGTGATCGAATTTCCAAAGCGGAAATAAGAAATCCCAGCGAGCGCATGGCCGGCGACAAAGGATGGGCAGTTCAGCAGACGACGAACACGCCGCAATTCCGCCTACCCGCCATTGAGCTTTACTCTGGAAGACCAGCTGCATTATGCACGATGGCATCGAGCACGGTTTCATAAAATGCTGCCGGTCTCTTGCTCGATGTCGGTGCTACCGATCCCGATCGCCTTCGCATCGGGAAAAGCTTCTGAATAGCCTCTGCCACCGAGATCCCGTCTAACCTGGCCAGACCTGACAGACCTGCTCAGCCGCTTGTCCAAAAAGTTTACGGCCGCGAGTGGTCTCCGCCGCCCTCATGCGACGAACGTAAGCGAAGGTTCGCCTCCCGCCCCTTGTTTCGCAGACACGCGTTTTCTTCTTGGTGTCTCAATGTGACCGGCTGGCCGACGTGTGCTTCTGCCGCTTTGAACGGCGCCTGGGCCATGAGCACCTGCGAAGACACAACCGACTCGCCGGCCATTATCTCAACTCGATACTCCGCCACTTCGCGCCCTCGCGACTGTTACACAACCGCCATTAACTTAGTTTGAGCTAAAATAGTTCCGGAACTTGCCGTACTGGGGCACTGGCATGTAGGTTATGTGCACCCTTACCTGGACGGCAACGCCCGTATGGCGCGGTTCCTCATGAATAAGCGGCAGCATGAATGTGAAGCCGTTTGCGGCGTTTCTGGCCGAGCAGGTTAACGAACAGGCCCGCTTCAAGAGGTCAGGCACTCGCGGCCGATGAAGGTGATCTGCCGCGTCCCGTGAACGATCTTGGCCTGCACAGCGAATTCAGGTGAACCTCGTGACGGCCTCCACCCAGAAGCCCCTTCCGAGCCGGGTTAGCGTTGCAGTGCGGACAGGAAAGTCAGGTCCTTAGCGACCAGACGATTGGACGAAACAATACGTTGCTCGCGGGATGAATTGGTCCAGCAAGTCGGATTTCAGGGAAAATGTTCCGGCCTCCTAGTGCGTTCGAATGCTTCACGAGTGCCTAAGGGAGCGCATAACCTCTTGGCCGGCGAGAGGACGCGGCCCCCCGCTAATCTCTCTGGCTGGGCTCGGCGTCTTTCAGGCAACTCTCCTTCAGGGCGCCGAGCCGACAAAACTCTGCTTGCCAAGGCCGCAGCCAATTGGGATCGATCGCCCTCGGGACATTTTAGCTTGAATGTTCGATCGGCAGTCGAAGCATCCGCAAGGTCGGCCACCACCGAACCAAACACGGGTCCAGCTGATTGGCCGGAGAAGTTCTACCGACGCACAGCGTCGCAAGCCCGCAGACAGACGAGACGCCTGCAGGCAATTTTGCACGACACCATCTTTCGGCGTCGGGGCCACAAGACAGGATGACGGTCGAACGATCAAATGCAGGTTCATGGATCAGGCGTGGGGGAGGATCGCGACGAAAACGAGTCCCGCTCCTCCTCAACCTTGAAAACGATGCTTGCTCGAAGGGCCAGATCGCCGCCCTCATCTCTTACGAGAATTTGTGGTGATCACCGTCTGGAAGCGCGTCTTTGGTCATCTCCGCCAAAGCTTTGATCGCTTCATATTTGACTGCGGCAAGGTCTTGGCCTTCTGTTCCCTCATCGTCAGGGAATATCGTTCCGTTGTCGTCGAAGTCGAAATAATAGAGCGCCATCGCCGAAAGGCTCGCCGTTTGTTCCTCGCTTTCCCTGATGACCCATTACAGGGGGCAGCGTCAAATGCGCAAAGTCACGCCATGAGCGAGGCGCGCGCCAATTCACCCTCCCCAGCCTTCATCTGTTCGACCTACTTGAAAGCGGGTGCGCGGCCAAGTCAGCCCAGTCGATCGTCCTACCCTTCGCGCGCGGGTCTCTTCGGACGGCAAGATCAGCTTTGGTTCAGGGGGCCGCTATCTCACATGGGTACTCAAATCAGCCCCAGGCGCGCACCCGAATCCTGCCACAATATTGGCCCGCGCCTTCCTGAGGAGTCGCGGGCCGACCAAGATTGGGTCTTTGGTCAGCGGCGGATTCGGAGTGGGAATCGGCCGCCGTGGCTCAATTCGCCCTGCGCCGGAAAGTTCCCCAGCTGGCCTGTCACGATCATGGCCCGAGAGGTCGTGCCCACACGACTGACAGGCGTGCAGATTTGCTCAGAACGCGCCTCCACGGGCTCCCGCGGGGGTGTCCTCAACGCGGAGAGAACTGCGGCGGATGGGCGGGTTAGCCAGAGCCGCAAAAAAGCCCGCTGGCTGTAAGCCAGACGGGCAGTTCACATGGGAAGGACTGCCCGGGAGCAGGCAGGCCGGCACCCGAACCTTGGTCTCAAGCAATGTTCCAGCCCGCCAGGCCGGGCGGGACCCGCCAGGCAACTCTGCAGTCGGCCGACGGGGCCAACGATGACTGGCGGCAGGTCCACCGTAGAAACAGAAATGATCCGCATGCGACGTCGTCGGGAAAGCCCGCCCGAGCCAACGGCAGGTCACATGGAGGACCGCGGCGAGTAATATTGAGAGATACCAACCTGATACCGGCCACACGCGTCCCAAGTGGAGAGCGGCCGGTCAAGGGCCCACCTGTTGCGGTCCCGCTCTCACCGGTGCGGGCGATCCTCCGCGATAACGTTGTAGAGAACACAGCACGCCAACAAGGAGACGACACCGCCGAGGAGATCATTCCCCGTCAGACCAGAAAAATAGACGAATTCAAACGCTGACACGGCGTCCTCTCAATTGGAAAACTCCACCGAGGTAGAACCGTCAGCAAGCTCTGATGTTCCGCTCCCGTGTGGCACTTCTGGACGTCCTTGACGCCGGGACGGCATGCCCCGTGTCAACCGTTTTGGCCTTGCTCCGACCGAAGCCGGAACCATCGCCGGCGCGGCGAAATCGTGTTGGTCACCGTCGGACGGCGAGCCTTTCTCGGCGCAGTGTCCAGGCGCGATGATGGTCCCGTTAAGGCAAGTTCGCCGGACTTGTGGAAAGGGGATGACGCTGCACGGCTTGCGAAAGGCGCTAGGCGTTTATCTCGCCAAGGCAGAAGCCCTCCACAGGCAGCTTCTCACGTGCTGAGGCAGGACGATATTGACGACGCGGAACTCTATCGTGGCGAAGCGTCGTGGGGATCCAGTTGTGCACCTGATGAGCAGCAAGCCGCCACTTGGCGGGCTTGTGCTCTGTCAGCCACACAAAGAGGATGTCAGTGTGTGAAAGTCGAGAGCGGCCAGTCCGTTTTCCACCCATGCTGCTCGATCGGAGGGCTCTCTGCACCGGCGATGCAAAGCCAATCCCATGCGGAATCGATTGCTTGCAGGCAATTTATGCTGCACTGCAGCAACCAATCTGGAGACGCGGCGTTCCGTTGTTCGATCCGCTCTGGATCGACGAAAGGATACCGACATGAGAAGTCTCGCCGATACCGTTGCACGCTTGGCTGCTCGGCGAAAACAGATCGACGGCGTCTTGAACGGTTCCGAAAAAGACCGGTTTTCCGAACTTCAGGCGTTCGGGTCAAATCCCGGAAACCTGCGAGGCTGGACATACCGCCCCAAGGATCTTGCGGCGAAGGCCTCTCTGGTGGTTGTCCTCCATGGCTGTACGCAGTCCGCTGCATCCTATGACCGCGGCGCCGGCTGGTCGAGGACGGCGGATCGCAATGGTTTTGCCGTCCTCTTTCCAGAACAGCAGCGCAGCAACAATCCCAATCTTTGTTTCAACTGGTTTGTCCCCGACGACACCCGACGGGGCTCCGGCGAGGCGCTTTCGATCCGCCAAATGATAGAGGCCGTGGTCACCGCTCACGACATCGACCGCACCAGGATCTTTATCACCGGACTTTCCGCCGGCGGGGCAATGGCCGCCGCCATGTTGGCGACTTACCCGGAAGTCTTCGCCGGCGGGGCCATCATAGCCGGTCTACCCTACGGCAGCGCCACTAGCCTGCCGCAGGCTTTCGACCGCATGCGAGGGCACGGCGGCCCCACTGCGAAGCAGTTGGCGACGACCGTCCAGCAAGATTCCGGTCATGACGGACCATGGCCGAAACTCTCCGTCTGGCACGGAAGCGCCGACACAACAGTCAGTCCGGTCAACTCCGAGCAGCTCGTCGGGCAGTGGCTTGCATTGCGCGGCCAAAGTAGAGTGCAACCCGAGACGCAGGTGCATCAGGGCTATCGCCGCGAGGTCTGGAAGAACGCTGCCAATGAGGAAGTCATCGAATCGTACCTGATCGCAGGCATGGCGCACGGGACCCCCGTGGACTCCGCGGACGGATTGAGTCACGGCGGATCCTTTATGATCGATACAGGCATATCGTCCACTTCGCTTATCTCCCGGTTCTGGGGATTTGAAGAAGCGGGCTCTCAGGTCCCATCGCCTGATGTGCGTTTACCGGCAAAATCTGTTGGGCACTCCCCTTTGGTGGTCGCACACCCACCCTTCGAACCGCGCAGCGGTCTGACGGCTGGGCCCGGTCCGCTTATCGAAAGCGCCCTTCGCGCTGCCGGCTTGATGAAATAGTTCATGGCTAGACTTTTTGATGAACCTTCGTCTAGCGGGGGTCGGCCTGCGACGCCGCTATGGAAAAATGGGAGTGCCAGATGAACGAGCGTCTCAGATACCCTTGGCTGTCGAAACGGCAGCTGCTCCCGGGATGCTTATGCTGATTTTCAAACCGTCCGCTGCCCACTCCCGTAGGATCTCACCCTGAAGCTGCTTCTGGACAATTGCATTGACCATGGTCGTTCCGAAGCCGGGCGCCCCTGGCCGAGATTCAGCTTTACGTCTCCCGCTTTCTTCCCACCGCAGGTTAAAGCCGCCATGATGGCCCGTCCCATGCCAGCTGACCTGCAACCGCCCCGTACCCTGGGCGAGGGTCCCATGGGTGGCGGCGTTGACGATCAATTCATGGGCGACGAGAGCCAGTGGTTGAACGACCACCGCCGGGATCAGTACTTCAGGACCGCTCATTGCCGTCCTGCCAGACGCAAACTGGGCGACCTGCCTGGAGACGATTTCGTCCAGCGGCACATCGCGCCAGCCGCGCTCGGCCAATAAAGCGTGTGCGACTGCCAGAGCCTGGATCCGTCGTTGAACGGCCGCGGCATAGAGCGATGCATTGTCCGCCTTGCTCAGCCGAACGATACCATCGACAACCGCTAGAACGTTCTTTGCGCGATGGTCGACCTCCATAAGGAGGCGGTGCTCCGCCGCTTCCAGGCTCTGGATCATGCGATGTTTCGTAACGTCGATCTGCGACGCGAAGTAGTAAAGGAGCGCGCCTTCATCGTCCTTGATAGGGCTCAGATGGAGCTGGTTCCAGAACGGCGATCCGTCCTTGCGGAAGTTCAGTATCTCTACATTGGTCTCGCGTTCACGCTCTATCGCCGCTCGAATTTCAGCAACGGCCGCGGGTGATGTTCCCTCCCCTTGCAGGAAGCGGCAATTTCGACCCAAGACTTCATCGGATGTATAACCGGTCAGATCCAGGAAAGCTCTGTTGGCGAGCACGATAGGATTGTCAGGCTGCCGAGCATCGGTGATGACTATGGGCATGCGCGTGCGTTCGAACGCCGCCGACGCCAACTCCTTGCGATCCGCCCATGCAGTGGTGGCTGCTGCGGCCGGCGCGTCGCCATGGAGGGCTGACGGTGATTTAGCGTTGTCAGGCACTCTTTGCTCACTCGATAGAGGTCAGCGATAACGTCCGACTTCCTACAAGGTTTCCAATGTGATGTTTCGAACCGGACTGGTAGAAGGAGTAAAGCCGCGTAATCCGTTCTTCGAATTACTTGAGGCGAGCAACCGGGGTGCCGCAGCTGAAATGTGCAACCTACCGGGCAGACCAAACATCGCCGGCGCGTATCAGGAGGATACCTATGTTGTTCGACAGCTTGACCGATAGCCTCGATCGATGGCGAACCGATGAAAAGGTCGCCACAAAGGCGGAGCCGCAAACTGCGAACAGATGAGCGCCAAAGCGCATTACAGCCGTCAGCGCAGGACGCTCATCAGGGCGTCCCGACTTTAATCAATGGGCCATTCCGTACGCCACTTTCCATCGACGCCTTGAACCAATACCTCTGCATCGTAGCCAGTGGCCGAGGCACTGCTGGCTGCCTTGACAGCCGCACGGACGGCCTCCGAATGCGCTGAATAGCGATAGTCCTTGCCGTCAAACCGGACCAGCCATTGATCACCGGTCCTTGAAATGAAGTACCTGACATGCGCCATGGCCGCCCCCCCGATGCGTCGCATAGAAATCACGATGTCCACTGGCTGTGCAACAAGCATCACGAGATGACGGCATATTGCCCGGCCAGCCAAACGGTGCGACGTTCGAACGGGGTCAAACGAGTTCTCATTTTATCGCTGTGACCCTGCCGGCCCTGTCCAGTCGACAGTCGACCTCGGCCTGCCGAACTTCGACGCCCCCTTGCCTTGCATACTCTATTTGCACCTTGATTGGTGCCGTGAATGCACCTCCACCTCGACGCAACAACCCTGCGCTTAACGCCCGCACGCGGACAGCGCCAAGCAGCGTGGCCGCGGATGTGATTGCGGAGCGGCAGGCCTGCACAACAGCAGCCGGTATACCGGGCTTCGCTCTGAGGGGTCTCTGAGGCCTGATTGGATAGCCGTCGGTGAAGCCGCCGTCAGTAGATACGGAAGGCTTAAGAATTGGTGGCAAGGCAATCGATTGCTTACCACTCCCGGCGGGCGCAGCGGCGGTGGGCCCAGCCGTTCCTTCGGGTGTGGTGGCTGGACTGCCACTGCCGGTAGGCGACCCGTCGTAGGCCGCCGGATCATCGCCCGTACCAATACTGGTCGAAACGCCTGCGCCTGGGTCGCCGACATTGCCGCCGGCACCAACGCCAACGCCAACTGATCCCTTGCCCGCGCCAACCGAAGCTCCGACATGTGATCCCCCTGCATCGCCGACGCTCGCTCCCACCGCGACCGATGCGCCTTGCGAACCGGCGTTTACTCCGGCGCCGACTCCGATTCCGCCGACGCTGGCGCCTACCCCTTTGTCGAGAGCGCAGGCAGGTCCGATTCCAATCCCGATCATCAGGGCGGCGGCGACGTACTGTTTCATTGCTATGTTGACCTCGGCATACATTCGGCTCCACGGTTCACTGGCGCGGGTCGAGCCCTTTCGGTGGTCGGGTCGGCAGCAATGCGAGGGGAAGAGAGAGCGGGCCCAAGACAGCAGCCTGTTTCTGTTTTTCTCGCGAGCCCGGTTTGCGCCTCCATTCGACACCTGATCTGGGTGGTGCACGTGCAACCACACCTGCCGGCTTATGGATCATTCGCGAGCGCGCTGCAGCCGCAGGCCGGTTCCTGGTTGCGAGGTCGTCGATTGCCTCGCGCGCGGCACTCAGGCTCAGGGCCAGACCGGTCGCCCGTTCACGTTCTTCGTCCAGCGCCGCGCTTAACCCTACCGAGGTCCGGTTTGAAGCGTCACGTTCCTTGCGAACGACGTCGAGATCACGGGCAGCTGAATCGGCTCGTTTGCGTTCCAGTTCGAGCGCTTCTCCAGCTTGCCGTAGGCCTGCTTCGGCCGCCTCACGGTTCTTATTGGAGTTGGCCAGCTCGACGGCGGCGGCATTTGCGGCTGTCTTGAGGGCCTCGATGGTTCGGTGAGCCGTTGTGAGCTCTTGTCCCAAGAGCTCAACCTTGTGCCGTTGGTCGTCAAGAGCTTGCGTCACAGCAGTCTCGGGGAGGTGGTTGGAGCGTTGGGTTGCAGCGGCGGCGGCGGGCTTCTCACCGCCCCAGAGAGTGGCTTCGGCCCTGAAGCTTTCGATGGCGCGCTGCGCCGTCTGCAGATCGAGCGAAAGGGCTTCGTCCTTTTGCTGCTGCTCTTTTAGAGCTTGTGCTTGCTTGGCTAGCTCGGCTCGTGCGGCATCCAATTCGCGTCGTAACATCTCCTGATTTTCGCCGGGCAGCGTTTGCGCCTCTGTGTCGGGTGCCTGTGCTTGGCCGGCCACCAGCTCTCCAGGTGCGTGGGATCCGAACGCTCGCGCCGGTGTCTCGTCGGGCTCTTTGGCGACATCAACGTGTTCTGCAAATGCCTCCGACGAGCTGTCGCTGGCTGGGGGAGCCGCTGACGCGTCAGGCGCCCGCTGACTGTGTGCCGCAGATGCGAACAGCAAAACCAGGCATAGCGCAGCCAGGCATAGCGCAGAGAGGGTGAAAATGGCCCGGCCTGGACTTCCGCGCGTTGCGTGCGGCAAAAGCGAAGTCCATCGCCCAATCAAGCTGAACGCACCGAGGGGGGAAATCGCTCTCGTGCTCTGCCCATGACGCATCGCTGAACCTCAAGACCGCGGCCCTCACCGCATTGTATTTCCACCTGTTGAACATCCGCGCAGCCGAGCAAAAGCGCGAAGCCAGCGAAACATCAGCGCGCGCCAAAGCATCAGTTCGAACCTAACTGCTGATTCCTTAGCTGCCATCATTCGAACGAACGGGAGATTCGTTCTTTAAGTGCGTGCCTTGCTTGGCTTCCCGCCTTGGCTCCAGCCCATTCCTTTGGCTGCTCCACTGTCGTGCAAAAAGGAGGGAGGCTGCCCTTGTGCCGAACCGGCGGGCTACGGCAAGGGTGTTTCGCGCCACCACCATAGCCGCCACCAGGACACCGTCGTCGTGACGAACGCGTTCCGCCAGTGGCCATCAGAGCACGCAGGCGGCAACAGTTATCCGCATCGTGTGGCGATCTCTTCGCTTGGGGGTTCCAGGACGAAATCACCTTCGGCGAAAATCCCCTCACTCGGCCACGTCAAGAAACTGAACACGCAGATCGCGGCATACCCGGCGAGACCCGCCACGCCATCCCGGTATTGGTCGCGTATCGCCAAGAAGCGCGATGACCTGCCGCCTGACCGGAACTGCGCTGCAACCTGGACGTTGGGAAATGGCTGCAGCTTGGCTGGCTCAGGACCCTTTCATGTTCAATTTCGTCTTTGCCACCGGCATTGAAAACAGCGCTCCCACGATTAGTGGAGGTCGGGAGCGTGTCGACGAAATGGAGAAATGTCGCTTCTACCAGCAATGGCGCACCGACTTCGAACTGCTCCAGGATCTGGGTCTTCGCTTCCTCCGCTACGGGCCTCCAATTCACAAGACTTGGCTGGGCGACGGACACTACGACTGGACCTTCGCCGATGAGACCTTCTCTGACCTGAAGGCTAAGGATATTCTTCCGATCGTCGACCTCTGCCATTTCGGCGTTCCGGACTGGGTGGGCAATTTCCAGAATCCGGATTTTCCGCGGCTATTTGAATGTTACGCGCGCGACTTCGCAACCCGCTTTCCTTGGATCCAGCTCTACACACCCGTCAATGAGATGTTCATCTGCGCCACCTTTTCAGCGCGCTGGGCTTGGTGGAACGAGCAACTGAGCACCGATGCCGCGTTCGTCACCGCTCTCAAGCATATCGTGAAGGGCAACGTGGTGGCGATGCGGGCGATCCTGCAAGTGAGGCCCGACGCTATTTTCATTCAAAGTGAATCCTCGGAATACTTCCACGCTGACTCCCCCGAGGCCATCGGCAAGGCGGAGCGCTTCAATAGCCAGCGTTTCCTATCGCTCGACCTCAATTACGGGCATGACGTCGACGCCCGTACGTATCGCTACCTGCTCGAAAACGGGATGACCGCGCAGGAGTACAGCTTCTTTCTGGAAAACCATTTGCGCAGGCATTGCGTGATGGGCACTGACTATTACCAGACCAACGAGCACCGGGTTTGGGCGGACGGAACCACGTCGGCTTCCGGCGAGGTGTTTGGCTATGACGAAATTACGCGCCAGTATTTCAACCGTTACCGCCTGCCTGTCATGCATACAGAGACAAACATTCGCGAAGGCCCGAACGGGGACGAAGCCGTTTACTGGTTGTGGAAGGAGTGGGCCAACGTGCTTAGGATCCGCAACGACGGCATACCGATCGTCGGATTCACCTGGTACTCGCTGACGGATCAGGTGGACTGGGACAGCGCCCTGCGCGAGAACAACGGAACGGTCAATGCGGTCGGCCTCTATGACTTGGACCGTAATCCCAGGGCGGTGGGAACCGCATATAAAGCGCTCATCGCCAACTGGAACAAGCTGCTCGCCACCCAAAGTGTGTGCCTGGCTTTGCCCGTCTTTTTGCCGTCCGAGCAGAACGACCCAAGTGTTCGCGCACAGCAGGACTATGCGCGGGGCCTTTTGCATGTGGACCGGATCGCTGAAGCTGGGGCCGAACCGCTCGAACCCTCCAAGGACAAGGTGAAACCCGATGCGCCTGGCTGACAAGAGTGCAATTGTGACCGGCGCTGCAAGCGGCATCGGGCTGGCCATCGCGACCCGCTTGGGCACCGAAGGCGCCCGCGTTGTCATAGCCGACCTAGTTGGAGCCAATGCGCAGGCGGCCGCACAGGCAGTCCGAAAAGCCGGCGCACCGGACACCGCCGTGTCGGCTGGCGACGTTTCAGACGAGGTTGCAGTCGCACAGTGCTGTCGACTGGCGCTGGCGCGATTCGGCAGGTTGGACATTATCGTCAACAACGCCGGCCTGATAATGTTCAAGCCTCTCGAGGCGTTCACCAGCGCGGACTGGCTGAAGGTGCTGAGTGTGGACCTGCTGGGGGCAGTCCATTTCACGCGTGAGGCATTCGCGCACATGACCAATGGCGGGTCGATCGTGAACATCTCAAGCGTGCACGCGCTTGAAACGACGCCGCATGTTGCCCCTTACGCAGCGGCGAAAGCCGCGCTGCTGTCGCTCACCCGGTCGACCGCGATCGAAGGCCGGGCGCGTGGCATACGCGCCAATGCTATCCTGCCAGGGGCCATCGACACACCGATGCTTTGGGAAAATCCGAACATCAAGTCCGGCGTCGAAACCATTAGCCCGGAAGATGTCGGCAAGCCCGAGCAGATTGCCGCGGCCGCCGCTTTCCTGGCTTCAGACGACGCCGCCTTTGTGAACGGCGCGGCGCTCAACGTGGATGGCGGCCGGTTGGCGCGGCTCTAGACGTGCACGCGGTATTGCTGCGGCACTGCGAAGCCAGGTCTCGCATGGATCACCCGCACCGGCGTGGACGGCGCGCGCGTGGGCAGGGAACAATCCTGGGCCCGGGGGCTCGAAGACAATCACATTGTCACGGCTGGAGAAAGGCTCGCATCAAGCTGGGCAGCCCAGATTGCATCCCTCAGCGCTCCGGCAGGAGCATCTCCGGACAGCGGCAGCGATGCGGACCAATGCCACGAAGGAGATCACGAGAGGCGCGATGGGCGGCATGAATGCGGACGAGCGGTCTCCAGCGGTCGGCCTACCAGGAGCCGAGCCTCGTCGGCCAACCAGCTCGCCGGCCGTCAGTCCATTCGATTGCCGTTGAGGTCGCCGCCACTGGCCGCCGCCTTGTTCCGCAATATTTGGAGAATCGGAGGTGCACAAGGATGGGACGGCGATGGCCGAGGAATGCTGCTTTTGTCCCGAGCGGCCGAGCGCCTCTCGAAACATTGAAAATTCGATCTAGATCACTGTGGCCCAGGGAGATCAGGCCGTGCTTTACACGCACTGCTGGTAGCGCTACCACTTCAGATGGAGGACGCGGCAAGACCGGAAGCTGCGTATGTGAAGTGGACGTCTTCTTGCAGGCGCCTAATCGCTCGGGAGGAAATCGATGGCGTCCGTTGCGATCCGCGATGTCTATAAGTCCTTCGGCGTCGCCGAGATTCTCCATGGCGTCGGCATCGACATAGAAGACGGCGAGTTCGTCACGCTCGTCGGCCCCTCGGGCTGTGGGAAGTCGACGCTGTTGCGCATGATCGCGGGCCTGGAGGGCATCACGCGCGGCGAGATCGCCATTGGTGGGCGCGTTGTCAACGCGGTCGCCCCCAAGGAGCGCGACATTGCCATGGTGTTCCAGAACTACGCGCTCTATCCACATATGACGGTGCGAGAGAATATGGCGTTCTCCCTGATGTTGAAGCGTGTCTCGAAGCAGGAGAGCGATGCCAAGGTTGCGCGTGCCGCGGAAATTCTCAACCTCACGCCGCTTCTGTCGCGCTATCCCCGGCAGCTTTCCGGCGGGCAGCGGCAGCGCGTAGCGATGGGCCGGGCGATCGTTCGCGACCCGCAGGTGTTCTTGTTCGACGAGCCCCTCTCCAATCTGGATGCCAAGCTGCGCGTGCAGATGCGCGCAGAGATCAAGGAACTGCACCAGCGCCTGAAGACCACGACCGTCTATGTCACTCACGACCAGATCGAGGCGATGACGATGGCCGACAAGATCGTCGTCATGCATGACGGCAATGTGGAGCAGATCGGGCGCCCGCTCGATCTTTATGACCGCCCCGACAATCTTTTCGTGGCGATGTTCATCGGCTCTCCAGCCATGAACATGCTGACAGGACGCATTGGCGCCAGCGGCTTTGAAGGCAGCTCCGGCGTCGCCGTACACTTGCCGCAGACGCCGAAAGGCCTGAATGGAGGTCGAGTGGTACTTGGCATCCGGCCAGAGCATCTGCGCCTCTGCGACCAGGGCTTTCCCGTCACCATCTCCGTCATCGAACCGACCGGGTCGGAGTTGCAGATCATCGGCCGCGCGCCTGGCGGCGAAGAGATCGTCGCGAATTTTCGGGAGCGCCACCCGTTCCAGCCGGGCCAAACCGTCAGGCTCGCCGCCGAACCAAGCCTGGTCCATCTCTTTGACGCAGATACGGGCCGCCGGCTTTGAATATGCCGAGGTTAGCCAATCAAACAGGAGGAAATGGCCATGAGATACACCAGAAGAGACGTGATCCGCACCAGCGCCGTTGCTGCGGCGGCCGGAGCAATCGGTAGCCGGCTGCTTGGCACGTCAGCCTTTGCCCAGGATGGGCCGAAATACACGCCCGAAAAGGGCGCCAAGCTCAGGCTCCTTCGCTGGTCACCATTCGTCCAGGGTGATGAGAACGCCTGGCTGGCGCAGACGAAGAAATTCACCGATGCCACCGGTGTCGAGGTGCGCGTCGACAAGGAGAGCTGGGAGGACATTCGTCCCAAAGCGGCGGTCGCCGCCAATGTCGGCTCGGGTCCTGACCTGATGTTCGTCTGGTTCGACGATCCGTTCCAATATCCCGACAAGCTCCTCGATGTGACCGATCTCGGAGATTATCTGGGCAAGAAATATGGCGGCTGGCACGAGGGCCCAAAGAGCTACGCCACCAAGGACGGCAAGTTCATCGGGCTGCCGCTGGCTACCATAGGCAACGCGATCGTCTACCGCGAGAGTTGGGTCAAGGAGGCCGGCTTTTCCGAGTTCCCGAAGGACACCGACAGCTTCCTCGAATTGTGCAAGGCTCTGCAAGCCAAGGGCCACCCAGCCGGCTTCACCCATGGCCACGGCGTCGGCGACGGCAACAACTACGCCCACTGGCTCTTATGGAGCCATGGCGGCAAGATGGTCGACGAGAACAGCAAGGTGGTGATCAACAGTCCCGAGACGCTGAAGGCGATCGAATATGCCCAGGCCCTCTACAAGACCTTCATCCCTGGCACCGAAAGCTGGCTCGACGTCAACAACAATCGTGCCTTCCTGGCCGGCGAGCTGTCGGTCATCGCCAACGGTATCTCGGCCTATGAAACAGCCAGGATCAACAAGGACAAGGATCCCAAGCTGGCTGAAATGGCCAAGGACATCCGCACGGCCAGCTTGCCGATCGGTCCGGTCGGCAAGGCGGTGGAGCTTTACCAGGTCACTTCGGCGGTGATCTTCAACTACACGCCCTATCCCAACGCGGCCAAGGCCTATCTGCAGTTCATGTTCGAGGAACCGCAGATGTCGGAATGGATCAAGGGCTCTTCCGGCTATTGCTGCCAGACCTTGAAGGCCTACGACGACAATCCGATCTGGAAGGCCGATCCAAACTATGCGCCCTATGCCAAGGCGTCAGCGACGCTGCGCAACAACGGCTACGCAGGGCCGCTCGGCTACGCGTCCGCCGCGACCATGGCCGACTATGTGCTGGTCGACATGTTCGCCAAGGCGGTGACTGGTCGGGCGACACCGCAGGAGGCAATGGAAGAGGCCGAAAAGCGCGCCAACAGGTATTACCGGGTGTAGTCTGGACGTCTTCTTCCATTCGCGGGGGAAGACGCTTGTTGTTTTCCAGTCGACCCCAGCAGGCGCCGCGACGTGCCGCCGAAAGGCACGCGCCCGCAAGGAGAGAGCGCGGACCAATGGGCCCGCGCGCCTGTAGTCCACGAAGGTCGAAGGACTGCTGCAACTCGATACCCGCCACAGGAGCCTTTCATGGCCGTGACAACCGCCGCCCCGCCCCGCCCTTCCTTCTTGTCGCGCATTGCCGAAAGCCGTGGCCTGCTCAGCTTTGGCTTTATGCTGCCGACAGTGGTGCTGCTGCTGGTCTTTCTGACCTATCCGCTCGGGCTGGGCGTCTGGCTCGGCTTTACCGACGCCCGCATCGGCAGGCCGGGCGTCTTCATCGGCCTGGAGAATTATGAATACCTCTGGGACGACAGCGTGTTCTGGCTGTCCGTGTTCAACACGCTTCTCTACACGGTGAGCGCGTCTATCCTGAAGTTCGCCCTCGGCCTTTGGCTGGCGTTGCTGCTCAACGAGAACCTGCCGTTCAAATCGTTTTTCCGCGCCGTGGTGCTTCTTCCCTGGGTGGTGCCGACAGTGCTATCGGCGATCGCCTTCTGGTGGATCTACGATTCGCAATTCTCGATCATCTCCTGGGCCCTCAAGCAGATGGGCCTCATCGACCACAACATCAACTTCCTTGGCGATCCGCAAAACGCGCGCGCTTCGGTGATCGCCGCTAATGTCTGGCGCGGCATTCCCTTCGTCGCCATAACGCTGCTTGCCGGCCTGCAGACGATCCCGCAATCACTCTACGAAGCCGCCACGCTGGACGGCGCCGGTCGATGGCAGCTGTTTCGTTATGTCACCTTGCCGCTGCTGACGCCGATCATCGCCATCACGATGACCTTTTCGGTACTGTTCACCTTCACCGATTTCCAGCTCATCTATGTGCTGACGCGCGGCGGCCCGGTGAACGCCACACATCTCATGGCGACGCTTTCTTTCCAACGTGGCATTTCGGGCGGGCAGCTCGGCGAAGGCGCAGCCATCGCCGTGGCGATGATCCCGTTCCTACTAGGCGCGATCCTGTTCAGCTATTTCGGCCTGCAGCGACGCAGATGGCAGCAAGGCGGCGGAGATTGAGATGGCTCTGACCGACCCCAAGGCCAACGCAGCCGGCGGCGACGAAGGTGGCATGAGCTATCTGCAAAGCATGCCGCGTCGCGTGGTCACGATCTATGTCCCGCTGGCCATATTTGTCATCGTGCTGCTCTTTCCCTTTTACTGGATGACGATCACCGCCATCAAACCCAACGCAGAAATGACGAGTTACGATACATCGAGCCCGTTCTGGGTCGTCCACCCGACCTTGCAGAACATCCGCTATCTGCTTTTCGAGACCTCCTATCCCGGCTGGCTGCTCAACACGACGATTATTGCGGTCGCCGCTACCGTGCTGTCGCTTGTCGCCGCGGTGTTGGCTGCGTATGCGATCGAGCGACTGCGTTTTTCCGGCTCGCGCCAGGTCGGGCTGGCCGTGTTCCTCGCCTATCTGGTCCCACCGTCCATCCTGTTCATTCCGCTGTCGGTGATGGTGTTTAATCTCGGGCTTTATGACACGCCCTTTGCCTTGATCCTGACTTATCCGACTTTCCTGGTGCCTTTCTGCACCTGGTTGCTGATGGGCTATTTCCGTTCCATTCCCTTCGAACTGGAGGAGTGCGCCCTCATCGACGGCGCCAGCCGCTGGCAAGTGCTAACCAAGATCGTGCTGCCGCTGTCGGTACCAGGGCTGATCTCGGCGGGTATCTTCGCCTTCACGCTGTCGTGGAATGAGTTCATCTACGCTCTCACCTTCATCCAGTCGTCCGAGAATAAGACCGTGCCGGTGGGCGTGCTGACCGAGCTGGTCCGCTCCGACGTTTACGAATGGGGTTCCCTTATGGCAGGCGCCCTGATCGGCTCGCTGCCGGTGGTGATCCTTTATTCCTTCTTCGTCGAGCACTACGTGTCGTCAATGACCGGCGCGGTCAAAGAGTAGCCCACGGCAGTGACCGGCGGCCATGGCACCTTATCGCGTGCGCCACGGCGCACCGGAAGCATTATATTCGCTTAAACTAACGCTTGCCGTTCGTGGCCCGCCGATTATGGTGAGGTTCCTGAGCCGGCACGGGATATGGACTTGCCTCGTCGATCAGTTCGATCGCATCTGCTTGCTTTGACCGCCGCCGCAGTTGTCCCGGTGTGGCTGTTTGCCGGCTATCTGCTAGGCCAATATGCCCTGCATGAACGATATCGTTTTGAGCAGGATGCCGTGCAAACGGCTCGCCAGGTGTCGCTCGTTGTAGAGGGCGAGCTGGCGAATCTCAAAACCATCCTCGACGGCCTGTCCAAATCCGCCGCGCTCGCCAGTGGCGATCTGCAAGCCTTTCACCGCGAGGCGCTCGATCTTGTCCACGGGACGGACCGGACGATCGTCCTGCGCGATCTTGGCGGCAATCAGCTGATGAACACCGAAATAGGCTACGGTGCCGCCTTGCCGTCAGTCGCACCTATAGCTTCTGTCAAGCGCGAGAAACTCAGCCGTTCCGGTGTTTTCGTCAGCGATGTCTTCAGCGGCAAAGGCTCGGGCGAATACCGCGTAGCTGTTGCCGTTCGGGTGCCCGCCCCGAAGGGGGAGGACCTGCTTCTTACGCTTTCTGTGCCGACTGCCCGGATCCGCGATGTTCTGATGCCGGCGGTCCCGCAAGGATGGACTGTGGGCGTGGGAGATCGCGACGGAAATTACGTTGCACGTTCCAGGTTCCACGACGAATGGACCGGGAAGCGCGGATTGCCCGAATACGTGGAAAAGATAGTCGCGCGCTCGGGCTCATTCACGTCACGCAATTTCGAAGGGGAGACGCTGCTGGCGGGCTACTACAGGTCTCCGGACTCTGATTGGTTTTACACAGCAAACGTGCCGCTTGCAGCAGCGCAGGCGCCGCTCTGGCGCTCGCTTGCGGCGATCTGCGGGATAGGTCTCCTGTCGCTTCTTGTCTCGGTTGCTCTGGCATATTTCGTCGGCAAAGGATTCACCCGGGCCACCGCTGAACTGGCGACACGGGCCGAAGCGCTGGGTCACGGCCGCAGCGTCGAAGCCTTGTCGACCTCGGTTACGGAGTTCGCTGCCATCGCCCAGGCGATGGTGGATGCAGAGCGGGCGATCGCCGAACGGCGCTACGAGCTGGAGGCGGTGTTGGAGACAGCGCCGGCGGCAGTCTGGTTTACCTATGATCCGAAGGCTCTTCAGGTCATCCGCAACCGCTTCGCGGCAGAACTCATGGGCCTGCCGACAGACGCGCACAAAACCTTCGGCAGCCCCGACCTTGTCATCGACACGGTGGCCGTCAAGGACGGGCACATAGTGAGCCGCGAAGACCGCCCTCTTAGCCGCGCCATGCGCGGGCAGCTGACGGATCACGAAGAGTTCGTCTACACGTTGCCGTCAGGTGTCGAGCGCCTTCTACTTTCCAGCGCACGTCCAATTCGCAACCCCAGTGGCGGCATTATTGGCGCCGTTCAAATCAGCCTCGACATAACGGAACGCAAACGCGGCGAGGAGCAGCTCAAATTGCTGACCAATGAGCTGAACCATCGCGTGAAGAATATCCTTGCCGTGGTTCAGTCCATTGCCTCCCAGACACTTCGCAACGCCACAAGCCTGGCTGAAGCAGGACGCACGCTCTCCAGCCGTCTCGTCTCGCTGGCCAAGGCCAACGACCTGCTTATTCAGCAGAACTGGAGTGGCGCCGACGTCAGGGATCTGATTGCCACATCGGTCAGCTCACACGCACCGATCGACCGCTTCGGGATTAGCGGCAAGTCGGTCTGGCTATCACCGAACGTCGCTCTTTCGGCCGCTCTGGCTTTTCATGAGCTTACGACGAATGCGCTCAAGTATGGAGCACTGTCGAACGAAACCGGCACGGTGTCGATTCATTGGAAGCTCGTCGGTCAAAAACAGCATCGCTGGCTCAATTTAGAATGGCGCGAACGGGGAGGTCCGCCCGTCGAACCGATCGAGCGAAAGGGCTTCGGCACGCAGCTCCTCGAGCGCGTGTTTGCGTCCGGCACGTCCGGACGCGTCACTCTGAAGTTCCACAAATCGGGACTGATCTGCACCATGCGAATGAATGCTGCGTCTGAGGTCAATCCCGCGGTGGACAACGGCGACAGCCGCAGAGGCGAAATGTAGAGATCTTCCTAGCGAAGCTCTCCCGGCTGCGCAGGAACGCGAAAGATCAACCCGTCTTTCGCATAGTTCGGTCGGCTGCCCAATCCGACGCATACACGATTGGTAAGGATGGGCCGGATTGAAATTAACGACCGCTTCGAGGCCAAGGTGTGCGGTCTTTCAGGTCGTGGACAAGTCAAACCACCCCGGCAAAGGCGCGAACGGATTAATGAGAGGGGGTCGATCACCGCTCCTCGTCTTCTTCCTGCGCACAGCTGTTCCAATCGAACGTTGCCCATTTCATGCATGTCGGTCGTGCACCGAACCGCCGCGATCACAGGCTTGCGCGCAGTGTGTGCCACCGTCGCCCGGCTCCCTGTCGAACGAACAGCCATTTCCGACTTCGATCTGGTCGCCAGGATTGGTCTTGAAAGCTTGCTCGATGGCGAGGTGCGAACCTAGCCACCCGAAGCGATTCGGTCGGCATCTATAGCGTTTCTTGCAATATGCGAATGTCGGCCTCGATCTTGATAACCACGCTCTTCAAGTAGCCGCGCTCTTGAAGAGCGAAACCATAATGCTTGTCGTCTTCCGGGATTGCTTCCAGGCGAAGGATCGCGGCGATTATGTCATCCCGCACCACGACTAGGCTCTTGATCGGGTCCATGTCACCCCCAATGCTTTGCTTGAGCATATCGGAGTTTTGACCGGATCGCGACGTCGAGATTTTGCCGCCTAAGTTTCGAGGCGTGACATTGACAAGCTGGTTTTGCGATCGCCGACTTCGCTGGTGGCCTGCTTTGCGGTCGCGCTCCTCGCCACGAGGCGCCCGTTGTCCGTCTCCGAGCCACCTTTCGGAACAGGAGCTCTGGGCGAACCCGGAGACGGTCCTTCTCGTCGGTGAAACTGGAGAATACCTCTTTCCGCCCCCTCTTTGAAAAGCGCCCTTGCGTGATGTGATTTGGCGAAGGCGAGCAGCTGGCCAGACGTACCTGATGAATCGGTAAGCCGAAGGTGGCCGGCGCCGGGTGGGAGCTGGGTGGCGTGGTTGGCGCCGGCCGAGCGGAATCAGGTCCGCCGCCAAAGCAATATCGCCCATATCGAGGCCCCCGGCTATTACGTGAACGCGCAAGGCCACGCTATCGCCAACTGGGATGCTAGGGTGGAGCGTTCACCTGCATGCCAGCTAAGCGGCGCTGGCTGCCGACAATTTTTGCCAGTCGAATAGCACACCGACGCCCGCCTCGTCGGGTGCCACTGCTAGCCCGCCATGAAGCACCAAGGGCCTGGTTGTATAGGAGTCGATGTCGAAACTGTGCGCTTCGACCCACCCGGCATTCTCCTGGCCAGCGACGAGGCTGACGTGAAGTTCCTGCATGCCGTGGCTGCACACCGGCACCCCGGCCTTGCGTGAACGGTGAGCGACCCGCAGCCAGCCGGTGACGCCACCGCAATTCGAGGCATCCGGTTGGATATAGGACAGCCTCGACCACGCAAAGGCGTGCTCGAACTCCTCAATCACGTGCAGATTCTCTCCCATCGCGAGCGGCATGCCAGTTGCCTGCGCGATGGTCGCGTAACCTTCATAGTCGTCGGGAATGATAGGCTCCTCGAACCATAATATGTCATAGGGCGCGAAAGCCTTTGCCGCTTCGATCGCGCGCGGAACATCCAACGCGTAGTTCGCATCCACCATCAACGGCGTATCAGGTCCGATACGCTCCCGGACGGCTCTCACGCGGGCCACATCTTCGGCAAGGTTGTCCTTACCTACCTTGATCTTCACTGCCGTGAAGCCTGCCTGGAGATAAGATTCGATGTTGGAAAGGAGCTGATCAAGGGTGAGATTCAGGTCGATGCCGCCGCGATACACCTTCGCAGTTCGGCCTGCTCCGCCTGCCATCTTCCAGAGCGGAAGGCCCGTCCGCAGGCCCTTGAGATCCCATAAAGCTATATCGACCGCCGAAATTGCAAAGGAAGCGATGCCGCCGCGCCCGACATAGTGAATATGCCACAACATGCCGTCGTAGACGGCATCTATGTCAGCGGCGTCGCGCCCAAGCAAAAAGGGCGTCAGATCACGCTCGATGAGGGCGCGGATGGCATGGCCGCCCTTGCCGCCCGTGTAAGTATAGCCGGTACCCTCGCTGCCATCGGTAAGCCTGACAGTCACGGTCACCAGTTCGAAATGGGTGTGGGCGCCATGCTTGGCATCGCTCATCTCTTCGCGCAGTGGCACACGGAACAGCCGTGTCTCGACGCCCTGGATTGCCGTGCTGCTCACATCGGAGTCCTCTTGTGCGTGTGAATTTGGTACGACCATAATTGCATCAGAAATGGCCTAACTGCAACGTTAAAGCCGGGCAGCCGCCATTTTGGTCCGACGAAATATCGTAGCTGCTTGTGCTTTGGTCCGATTTGCGCCTTAATGGAGGTGCGACATGGAGATCAGGCTTGCTGCAGACGGAACAGCATCGGGGAGCGCCGGCGATGGTCGGATCTGCTCGCGCGGCCGACATCATGGTAGCGGGCATCGAGCGCGACATCATTTCCGGAAAGCTTGATGATGGCAGCTATCTGCCGGCTGAGCGGGAACTCATGGCGCTATACGGCGTGGGACGTGGCGTGGTGCGCGAAGCAATCGCCCGGCTGGCAAGCCGGGGGCTAGTCGAAGCGCGCCCCCGCTTTCGCCCGGTGGCCCGTCGTCCGGGGCTCGATACAGCCCTTGGCGCGCTGGAAGGCATGGTCGGCCACTTGTTGGTCGATAAGGCCGGCGTGAAAACCCTGTACGACATGCGCGTCTTCCTGGAAGCGGCCTTGGCTCGCAGTGCCGCGATCAGCGCCCGCAAGGACGATGTCGCAGCGCTCAGGGCGGCACTTGCGGTGAACGAGGCCGCGATACCGGACTCCGAGAACTTCTATGCCACCGATGTGGCGTTTCACGCGGTGCTTTACGACATCGCGCGCAACCCGGTGTTGCCCGCCGTGCATAAGGCGTTTACCGCCTGGCTCTCCCCGCATTGGCTGCGCATGCCGAGATCGCCTGAGCGCAATCGGGTGAATTTCCTCAGCCATCGTG
Organism: Mesorhizobium sp. BR115XR7A; assembly: GCF_020165315.1. Taxonomy (NCBI): domain Bacteria; kingdom Pseudomonadati; phylum Pseudomonadota; class Alphaproteobacteria; order Hyphomicrobiales; family Phyllobacteriaceae; genus Mesorhizobium; species Mesorhizobium sp. BR115XR7A. The sequence goes on along the minus strand of NZ_JAIUHW010000002.1, from coordinate 278,670 downwards.
ACATCTGTGCCGCGATCATCGAGCGTGACCCCGATGGTGCCGAGCGGGCCCTGCTCAACCATCTTGCCTCGGCATGGGAATATGTCCGCGGAACCTTTGAAACACCTGACGGACAGGAAGGATGACGAGGTCCTACGATCATATTGTCGTGGGCGGCGGAGCGTCGGGCTGCGTTGTAGCGGCCAGACTGGTGAGAGCGGGCCGGCGGGTTCTCTTGCTGGAGGCTGGGCATTCGCACCGCCATCCGCTGCTCGACATGCCGCCCGGCATTTTTAAGATGATCAACGGCTCAAAATTCATGAGCTATCATCGCACCGAACCTCAGGCGCACCTCGACGGCCGCGTCCACGAAATCTCGCAAGGCAACGTGCTGGGTGGCGGTACTTCGGTCAACGCCCAGGTCTACATGCGCGGCCGGCCCGCAGATTATGACGAATGGGATGAATTGCTGCGTGGCAACAATGCCGGTATCCGCTGGAACTGGCAGGCCGTGCTGCCGCATTTCACCGGCATGGAAGGTAACAACCGCCTTGGCGGCGAGTTGCACGGAACCACCGGCCCCCTGCTTGTCTCCGACCCCGGTTATATTGACGATGTTTCGCGCTGGTTCGTGCAGGCGCTGCAAGGGCTGGGACTGCCCTACAACCATGATTTCAACGGAGCTTCGCAGCGCGGCGTAGGCTTCTACCAGTTCACGAACCGCGGTGGAAAACGCAGCAGTGCCGCCTATGCGTTCATCGAGCCTCTATTGCGTGATCCCAGGCTCACCCTGAGACTGAATTGTGCGGTCAGCCGCGTGATGATCGAAAACGAGCGCGCCAGAGGAGTCGCCTATGTGGATTCCTCTGGCACAGAACACACCGCCTATGCCGACGGCGACGTCATCATCTCATCAGGCGCGCTGATTTCGCCGAAACTTCTCATGCTGTCGGGCGTCGGCCCCGCCGATGCGCTTGCGCAGCATGGCATCGCCTGTACAGCCGACTTGCCAGGGGTCGGCGAGAACCTGATCGACCATCCTGAGGTGCCGATCATCGCCACCACCAACGGATCCTATGGCTACTTCAAGCAGGGCCAAGGCTGGCGAATGGTCAGAAACGGTCTGCAGTTCAAGCTTTTCGGCACCGGCACGATCCTGTCTGCTGGGGTCGAGGCGGGAGCTTTCGTCAATCCTGCCGATCCCGAAGGCGAGCCGACGATCCAAGCATTTTGCGTGCCGCACGTGTACCTGGACCGCGACATCCTCACTTTGGTCGCCAATACCTATGGGCTGACCGTAACGACGGTGGTTGTGAAGCCAAAGTCGCGCGGCTTTGTGAAGCTTCGTTCGGCCAATCCAAAGGACATGCCGGTCGTTTCTCCTCATTTGCTCGCACACCCAGAGGACATGAAGGAGATGATCTCGGGCCAGCGCTATTTCCTCAAGGCATTCCGCACGAAACCGCTGGCTGATCGCGTGAAGGCCATAGCCGTGCCGGCAGGCAATGAAGACAGTGACGAGGCTTTAGCGAAGCACTGCAAGCGGTTCGTCAAGACGAACTACCATCCGGCCGGGACCTGTCGGATGGGCCCCGACAGCGATCGGATGGCGGTGCTGGACGCTGCGATGCGCGTGCGCGGGATTGACAATCTGCGGGTCGCGGACATGTCGGCCTGTCCTAACATCAATGCCGGCAACACGGCCGCGCCGGCGATGATGCTGGGCGACCGCTGCGCCGACTTCATCCTGGAGGCGGTATAGCGGCCAAGGAAATCCAAAGGCAAAGCGGGCAGCCGCCAATGCAAGGATGGTGAGGAACATTCACAGTCGTCAAAAACGACAAATCAAGGAGGAAAGAGCATGATCATTACCCGTCGGAAATTGTTAATAGGCTCCGCCGTTGGCGCCGCGGCACTCACACTAGGATCGCGGGCCTTCGCGGCGCTTCCGCCACTTGCCAAAAAGGACAAGTACAAGGTCGGCTTCGCGCAGACGGAAAGCAACAATCCCTGGCGGCTGGCCGAGACCAAGAGCATGCACGACGAGGCCGCGAAGCTCGGCCATCAGTTGGTCTACACCGACGCAGCCGGGTCGTCTGCAAAGCAGGCCGCCGACGTAAACTCGATGATCGCACAAGGCGTCGACGCTATCTTCTTGCCTCCGCGCGAGGACAAACCGCTGGTGCCGGTCGTCCTAGCCGCCCGCGATGCCGGCATCCCGGTCTTCCTGATCGATCGGGACGTCGACCATACGATGGCAAAGCCCGGCGAGGACTATGTCTGCTTCATCGGTTCCGATTTCATCGAGGAGGCAACCCGCATCGGCGAATGGCTGGTCAAGAACGCCAACGGTAAATCGAAGATCATCGAACTCGAAGGCACGACTGGCGCGTCGGCAGCGACCGACCGAAAGAAGGGCTTCGACGATTTCATCGCGAAGCACTCGGAATTCAAGATTTTGGCGTCCCAGTCGGGCGACTTCGCCCGCGACAAGGGCCGCCAGGTGGCCGAGACGCTGCTCCAGGCGCATCCCGACGCCGACATTATTTATGCCCACAACGACGAGATGGCCCTGGGGGCCATTGCCGCCTTGGAAGCTGCCGGCAAGGCCCCGGGCAAGGACGTCCTGATCTTGTCGATCGACGGGGAAAAAGAAGGCGTGCAGGCGATCATCGACGGTAAAATCGGCGCTATTTGCGCATGCAGCCCACTGTTTGGGCCGAAGGCGTTCGCCACCATGGCCGACTACGCCGCCGGCAAGAAAATCCCGCCCTTCATCAAGAACGAAGATCACTTCTTTGACGCCACCAACGCCAAGAAGGATTTCGACATCGCGTTTTGATTGCACTTTCATGGCCTGCCCACATCCGCGGGCGGGCCATTCGGAGCTTGGCCCATGACCGCTCAGCCGGTTGAATCCGCTCGGTTGCTTTTGGATATGCGCGAAATCCAGAAGAAATTTGCCGGCATCCCGGCGCTGACCGAGGCCACGCTTCAGGTCCGTGCGGGTGAAGTCCACGCCCTCATCGGCCAGAACGGGGCGGGGAAATCCACCCTGATCAAGGTGCTTACGGGCTACCATCGCAAGGACGCCGGCGTGGCCCTTTTCCAGGGCCGTCCATTCGAGGCCGGCTCGCCGCACGAGGCGCAGCTCAGTGGCATCAGCACCATCTACCAGGAGGTCAATCTCGTCCCGCTGCGCTCGGTGGCCGAGAATATTTGCCTCGGTCGTGAGAAACGCCGCTACGGCCTCTTGGACTGGTCTGCCATGAACGCGGATGCGGAACGCCTGCTTAGCCGGTTCTCGATCCTCATTGACGTTCGCCGTCCGCTCGGCGATTTCAACACCGCCACCCAGCAGATGGTGGCGATCGCCCGAGCAATCGGCTTTTCGGCCCGGCTCGTCATTATGGACGAGCCGACCTCTTCCCTTGACGAGCGTGAGGTTGCGGTTCTGTTCAACGTGATCCGGCAGTTGAAGGCCGAGGGCGTCTCCGTCATTTTCGTCAGCCACAAGCTCGACGAGCTCTTCGAGGTTTGCGATCGGGTTACGATCATGCGCGATGGCCGGACGGTGCGAAGCGCTGAGATGGAGGACATCAGCAAGCTCGAGCTGGTGGCGGCGATGCTCGGCCGCGATGTCTCCGTGGTCGAGGGTCACGCAACAGCCTTCGGCGAGCGCGATCGCTCCAAGCTAGGCGATGTGTTGTTTTCCGCGCGCGGCCTTGCCGCCGGACAGTCGGTACGCCGTGTAAGCTTCGACGTACGTCGTGGCGAAATTGCAGGCTTTGCGGGCCTGCTTGGCGCCGGCCGCACCGAAACAGCGCGGCTTGTGTTTGGGGCCGACCCCCTCAGCGCCGGTGACATGACGATAGAGAACTCGCCTTACCGCCCTGCCGGCCCGGCCGATGCCGTCGCCGCGGGCATGGGCTTCTGCACCGAGGACCGCAAGGCCGAGGGCATCGTGCCGGAAATGACGGTGGCGGAGAATGTCACACTTGCGCTGCTGCCGAAGATCAGCCGCAACGGTGTCCTGAACGAGACGCGGCAGCGTGAAATCGTCGAGCGGTTCATCCGCGAACTTGGCATCAAATGTTCCGGCCCGAACCAGAGGGTTCGCGAACTCTCCGGCGGAAATCAGCAGAAGGTCCTGCTTGCCCGCTGGTTGGCGATGAATCCGAAGCTGCTTATCCTTGACGAGCCGACGCGCGGCATCGACGTCGGTGCAAAGGGCGAGATCCAGCGTCTCATCCGACGGCTCGCCGATGAGGGATTGGGAGTTTTGATGATCTCCTCTGAACTGGAAGAAGTGATCGAGGGCGCGGACCGCATTTTCGTCTTGCGCGAAGGTATCAGCGTGGCCGAGCTAGAAGGCGATGCCGCCAACGAAAAGGACGTCATCGCAGCCATGGCGCATGGCGGTTCACCGGCGGAGGTGTAAGCGTGACCGAGCTGACGAGACCCTCAACGGCTAGCGACACCGGGACGCGCGGCTTCGATCTGTTCGGCTTTCTGGCACGCTACGGAATGGTGATCGTGCTGGCGCTGCTAATGGCCTTCAATCTTGCCTACACCCAGAACTTCGCGACGATGCAGACGCTCAACGTTAATCTCACGCAGGTCTGTACAATCGTCATCGTTGCGGTCGGAATGACGCTGGTGATCGCAACCGGCGGCATCGACCTCTCGGTCGGCTCGCTGATGTCCATTTCCGGCGCGCTGGCTCCGATGATCTTCATGGGCAAGATCTTTCCGATTGATAATATCTACGTAGCAGTGACGCTGGCTATGAGCGCGTCGATCCTTGTCGCCAGCTTGTTTGGTCTCTTCAACGGCTGGTTGGTCGCCCGCTTTCGCATCCAGCCTATAGTGGCAACGCTGGTGCTGTTCATCGCCGGGCGAGGGATCGCGCAAGTTATGACCAATGGCAACTTGCAGACATTTCGCGTGCCACAATTCCAATGGATTGGGCTTGCCCGCCCCTTCAATATACCTGCTCAGGTCATCATCATGATGATGCTTGTTGCGGGCGCGGCTTGGATCCTGAAACGCACCGTGTTCGGACGTAGTATCCTTGCGGTCGGCGGCAACGAAAAGGCTTCTGAACTCGCGGGCATTGACGTCCCCAAAATCAAGCTGTCCGTCTATGCCATTAGCGGGAGTTGCGCCGGGCTGGCCGGACTCATCGTCATCGCCATCAACTCCTCAAGTGACGCAAATCTTGTCGGGTCGGGCATGGAACTGGATGCCATCGCCGCGGTCGCCGTCGGCGGAACGTTGCTCAGCGGCGGCAAGGCAACCATTATCGGTACCCTGCTCGGCGCGCTCACCATCCAGCTCGTTCGATATACCCTGCTTGCCAACGGGGTGCCCGACGCTGCGGCGCTTGTGGTGAAGGCGATCATCATCGCACTTGCTGTTTGGCTACAGCAGCAGCATCGGACATAAGGCCGTGAACCGCGCCCATCTTGTCCGCATCATCGGCACCTACGGTGTGCTGGTTGCCCTTGCGGGGCTCGTTCTGTTCGGATTCCTGCGCTACGATCGTTTCCTGGGCTTCTTCAACGTCATGAGCGTCATGCGCTATAACTCGATGTTCGCGCTCGTCGCCCTTGGGATGTGCTTCGTCATCATGACCGGCGGCATCGACCTGTCCGTTGGCTCCGTAGCCGCCTTGGGCAGTGTCGCCTCCGCATTGGCAAGTCCTTTTGGGATGCTCCCAGGGCTCGCGGCCGGCGTGGGCGTCGGGCTTGCCGCGGGCCTGATCAATGCCTTCCTCATAACCCGCGGCAAGCTGATGCCATTTATTGCAACCCTCGCCACGATGCTGGCAGCCAGCGGCTCGGCGCTGCTGCTTGCCGGCAATCAAACCGTCTCGGTATCTTACGCCTCAGGGTTCACCAGGATTGGTCAAGGAAATTTCTGGGTGTTTCCTGTCCCGGCGGTGATTGCGGTAACCGCCTATGTGATCGGCTCCGTCTGCTTGAACTATACCAGCGCAGGACGCACGGTGCTGGCAATTGGCGGTGGCGAGGACGCCTCACGCTTGATGGGACTGCGCACTGACCGGGTCAAGTTTCTCGTCTATGCCGCGAGCGGCGGCCTCGCGGGGTTGGCCGGCGTCATCCTTGCCTCGCAATTTGGCGCCGGCCAACCGATCGAGGGCGTCGGCTGGGAACTCTTCGCTATCGCGGCGGTGGTCGTGGGCGGGACGCTGCTCACCGGCGGCTCGGGCTCGGTGTTGACCACGCTTGCTGGCGTCCTCCTGCTGGGCATCCTTTTCAACATCCTGAACTTTGAGAACGGTATGGGCTGGATTTCGCTCTCAGCGTACTGGCAATCCGTAATCCGTGGACTATTCCTGCTTGTCGTCGTCCTTCTTCAAGCGAGGCTGGCGGGAAAGCGTGTTCGGGCGCCGTCGTGACAAGTTCCGCCATCGTGGATCCTCGTGTGGTTGCTAACTTACCCCTCGACCCTCTGAACGCGAGTTGGGGAGCCCGCCCCCCGGACAGGAATTGCCTGTGGGGCCTCACGGCCGTGATCGCGGCTGTGCCTTGTACCCATAACTGGCTTTTGAGCTACCCATCTCTGCTGCGGGTTCCATCGTGCGACACGCCGACCCTCAAGCCAAGAGATCACTTCAGCTCTGACGACCAAGGAAAATTCACATACTCGTTGCGGCTGTCGTAGCAGATATTTCCATACATCTTCAGGTAGTGATCACGGCGTGCTGGATCGGCGTAAACTGAGGCTGGATCCAGCAAGTCGGCATTGTACCACTCAAGGTTGGCGCGTGTCAGTGCAATGGGAAGGATATCCATAGCCTGCGGGATGCTTTTGCCGTCGAGCCAATCGGCCGCAAACTGCCCCATGGCATACCCGAAAACCGGTGATGACAAGGCGATGCTCGCCTTGTAGGGGCTGTCCGCTTTTCTGATTTCAGAAACCGCCTCTGGCTCGCCATCAATTCCGCCGAGAAATTGATCCGGCCTGTCTTTGCCGGCAGCGCGCAATGCTTCCAGCGCGCCCAGCACGACGGCATCGCCGCCAAGCACCACGTCGACATCGGGGTTGGCGACAAGGATCGTTTGCATCGTGGCGAACCCTCCTTCCTTGTTGACCGGCTTCGGTGCGATGTCGGCTACGATTGTCACGCCGGGAATGGCATTCAGGCCATCTCGCATTGCCGTGAACCGAGGGGCCAGGAACTCCATGGTGTCATGGGTCAGCAGAACGACCTTGGCCTTCCCGCCGAGCTTGGCCTTGATGTGCTCGATCGCTGCGTCAGCTAGCACCTTGCCTGTACGATATTGCGGAGCATTGAGCAGCAACGTCGCGGGTGGAGGCACGATCGTGCCGACTAACGCTCCCGACCAGATCGCCTGCTGAAGCGAGGGGCCGAAAGCCACCGGATCCGAAGACGTGCCCACGATGGCGCCAACCCTCGCCGCGACGAGAGAGTGAACCTGGTCTATGGCCTTGCCGACGTCATTTTCAGCCAGAACTCTTCGATACCCCAAGCCGCGATTTACTGCCGCCAGGGATGGCCGTGATCAACCCCCTGCAAAAAGTCCCGGTCGTTTTCCTGTACATAGGCCAAAACCTTGCTCAGGCCGACCGGGGCACTGCATGAGGGTGCATTTGGGTCGAAGACGGGAAACACCGCCCGCCTAGTGATGCCTGGGGCACCTTCCTGGGCGCGCGCCGAAGCAAGCCCGGCCATAGAGGAAATGAGTAGCAGAGCTATCGCTTGGCCGAGCAGCCGGGCAGTCCTCCTCTTTAGACCAAACACCGTTTCTCCTCTCGTCAACGCGCATTCGCTTGACGGTAACTTTCTACTGAGTGGCTCAGCTGTCTACAAAACCGCGGTAGCACGCCGTGGTTTTGTCGAAAACACCAAATGAGCCGCGGTCCCGGGTTGGAGATTGCGATACTCTATCTTGCCGCCAAGGCTGACACCCATGGCATTGATGATCCTGCTGCCCACCCCTGTACCTTTCGGGCAGGCCCTCGGCCCTCCCGATGCCGGCGTCCTCGACCAGCAGCTCCGCTTGTTCGCCCGGCAGTGCTGTGAGCCGTACCTGAATGTCTCCCGCCCCATCGGGGTAGGCATACTTGAACGCGTTTGTAACGAGTTCAGTGACCACCACCCCAAGGTTGATGCAGGCATCTGTCTCGAGTTTGATCGGATCTACCTCGTAGGAGAGCCTTACGCCATGTCCCTGGCTTCGAAGCGACGTTCGCAGGTGATCGAGCAGCCCAGCAAGGTATTCGTCGAGGGCAACCGAGCGGACATCGGAAGAACTGTAGAGCCTCCTGTGCACCAGCGAGATCGCGAAGATGCGGTCCTGGGTTTCGGCCAGTGCATCTTTTGACGCATTATCCCCGACTGCTTTTGACTGGAGAGTTACAAGCGACGAGAGCAGTGCCAGACTGTTCGCGACCCTGTGATTGACTTCCGATAGAAGCACCTCGGCCCGGTCGCGGGCCCTTGCCAGATCTTCAGTTCGGGTGCTGACACGTAGTTCCAAGTCGCTGTTGAGTGCATTGACCTCGTCGCGTGTCTTGCGAAGTTCTCTGGTGTAACGAGCGGCTGCATAGGCAGCCCCGGCAACGACGACGACGATGACAAGCCCGCCGACTGCAGAAACAAGCCGCAGCCATCCGCTGTTGGCACGCTGCTCGGCGACACCGGATGTAAGTCGGTCATCCGCCCGCCCGATAACACCCGAGAAGTACACATTGGCTTCGTCCGTCAGAGCCTTACCTCTGTTCGTTCGGAACAACGCTGAGATCTCTGCATCACGCTGGTCGCGCTTGAGTGCTATCGTCTGATCGAACTCTCCGAACTTGGCGGCAACGATTGCGGTGAGCCGGTGCAGCGTCGATTGGGAGTCGGGATAGGAAGTCAGCAACGTCTGCAGCGCTTCGAGGTGGCGCTGCGCTTGGGCTTTGGCTGTTTGATATGGTCCCAAATAGATTTCGTTGCCGGTGATCACGAAACCGCGTTCGGACGCCTCAGCCGTCTGCATTGCATTTCTCAATTCAACCGCCGCGACCCGGGTGTTTCGCGCTGCGATCGCATCATCGAAGTAGGATTGCGCTCTCTGGCCAAGCCAGAAATTTGTGACCACGATAGCCATGAGCGCAGCAAACCCTATGAGCAGGGAGGCGGACGTTAATCGGACAAGGTTACGGCTGGGAACTGACATCAGCACGTTCCTGCCCGATTTCGGGTCCGTGCGCCATCATGTAGTAACGGCCAATGAGGCGCTCGAGGAGCAAGCGATATCTCCCTCACCACTCGGTGCGCCGCCTGTTCCGGGAGCCCGACAAAAGGATGACGAGGGCAGCATTACCGAGCCACCCTCGCCGATTGGAAGAACAGTAATCGACGTCTGCGCAGTTCACCTCAAGCTCAGTTGCAATTCTTCCGTCAGCACGCGCTCGTTCGGATCGATCGGGCCCAGCTTCCTGACGACCCGGAATCGACCGCGCTCCGCCTGCGCAATGTACATGTTCATGCGAACATGGTGCTGACCGGGAACCATTTCGGCCGGTCCACCTGGTCCCTCGCTGATCCGAGCATGATTGAGCGCCGCGATGACGGCGCCCTGCTCGAGGGTGCCGGATTCCTTCACTGCTGCTTCCCACATCTTGATCGCCCGGTAATGGCCGGTGCAGCCGCTGCCTGCAGTCAACATGGCGCTGCCGGGGAAACGCGCTGTGTAGCGGTTCAAAAGCGCGCGGCCATATGGATCGTCGAGTTCCTGATAGTAGTCGAGGCAGCTGTAGAGGCCCTCGATCTGCTCGGACGGGACGAGGTTGAGAAAGTTCTCGTCAAAATAGGTACAGACGATCCTGCCGCCGCGCTTGCCGAATCCAGCTTTATGCAACTCATCTAGGAACGGCGTCAGCCCCGGCGGAACAATGGTGTTGAACACGACATCGGCACCGCTGACCATGATCTGCTGCACCGTCCGTCGGAAATCGACGGTATCGAGCGGGAAATACTCCTCGCCGACGATCTCGCCGCCATTGGCGCGCACGACCCGGCTTGCCGCCTTATTTAGAATGTGGGGCCAGATATAATCGGCCGACGGCAAATAGAACCTCTTTGCCCCGGTGCTCTTCATCAGCCATGGAATCAGCGGTTCCACCTGCTGCGCCGGCACCGGGCCCGTGCAGAAGATCAAGGGATCGTTTTCTTGTCCCTCATACTGCTCGGTGTAGATGTAGAGCGTTTTGCCCCGGGTGACCGCCTCGCTCTTGATGGCGAGGCGGGTCGAGCTGTAGATGCCGCCAACGACCAAGTCGACCTTGTCGACATCCACAAGTTTGGCGGCGCTTGCCTTGGCCGCGCTGTCGGTGGTCTCGCCATCCTCTATGATGAGCTTCACCGGCCGGCCGAGGAGGCCGCCTTTGGCGTTGATGTCGTCGACAAGCATGGTGGTGAGATTGGCATTGGCGATGCCCATGATGGACAAGGGGCCGGTGAGTTCGGCGATGAGGCCGATCTTAATAGGATTCTGGTTCATCTAATCTCTCCGATATTGTAGGGTTCATCTCCGGGTCTTCGTCGGGCGCGCCGCCGTGCATGGCCGACGGCGCGTAGCGCGAAGGTCAGGCCTCGTAATGGCCCAGCAGCAGTGCCGCCTGCGGCTTGCCGACATGGCCGGCTTCCTGCAGGATCGCGGGAACCTCCGGATCCGACACGAAATTCTTCCAACCCTCGGCGTCCTCGAAGATGGCCCAGATGCGGTCGGCCTCGCTTGGGTCGCGGAACACGGTTGCGCCGTTCGAGCCGTGCAGTCGGCGCTTGTCGGCGCCCTTGGTGGAAAAGATGTGGATGAAGCGGTCGACGTCCGCCACCTTCGTCGTTGCAAGAAGCATTGAATTTCCTCCTGTCGGTCGCGGCCACCATTGGTCCGTCGACAGGATTAGGATGCGCGCGCCGCAGGGGGCGCACATGGGGTGTATTCCCTATGGCTGCGTTTCGCCTGGCCTGACCAGCCCGTGCTCGACCGCGTAGAGCGCCGCGGCCGCAGGGTAGCCACGCCGATCTTGGAATAGACGCTCTGGATATGGTGATCCGCGGTCTTGGGTGAGATAAGCAGCTTGCGCGCGGCCTCCTTCGCGGTCAGGCCGGCGGCGATCAGACGCAGCACCTCGATCTCGCGCGGCGTCATGCCGGCCAGCGAGCGCGGGGCCGGGCGTCGCGACGGCTGTCCGGCGAAGGACAGTACAGCCTCGGCGGCGTCGGGGCAGATACAGCCCTCTCGAACAGAGGTACGCAGCTGCGCCGCCGCCGCCTCGCTGGACAACGCCTTGCGGTGTGGGCGCTCCTCCCGCGAAGTTTGGTACGCTTCGGCGGCGGCCAGGGTCCTCGCCGCCGGAGAGAGGTCGGAGCCGCCAACTTTGCGGTGATAGCCCGAGCCGTCCAGGCGCTCGTGATGGCGAAGCACGAGCCCAGCAATAGCATCGCCCTGAGGACCGAACGAGGCCAGCGCCCGCTCGCCGTAATAGGCGTGCAACTGTGCGGCGTCCCGCTCGCGGACGGATAGCGGCCCGTTCCGCATCCAGGTTGCCACCGGCACCACCAGTTCGCCGATGTCATGGATGCATCCAGACCAGCGCAGTGCGCGGACATCGGGCTCGGGCAGCCCGAGGCGTCGTGCTCCACCCTCGGCCAGTTCCGCCACCATCCGCGAATGACCTTGTGTGAACGGCATGCGCATGTCGATCATGTCGGCAACGGCAAGGAAAGCCTCGTCGCAAGCCGCCTCGTCCAGCGTCACCGGCGGGTCGGGCTCCAGCGCCAGGATCGTCTCGCGGTCGACCGTCGCGCCGATGCCCTCCATCAGCACGGCGGCGTTGGCGGCGACGAGCCGGGCCAGCTCCGCCTCGTAGGCACCATCGCCACGACTGGCGATGGTCTCGGCCATCGCGTCGATGCCGGCCGCGTCGCTGAGCGCAATAGCATCCTGCGCCAAAGTAATCAGGCGCACGGCGGGCAAGACGTCTTCGCCGCTCAGCCCACGCGGTAGGCCCTTGCCATCCCAGCGTTCGTAGATTTGTCCAAGATTGCGCCGGATCTCGTCGGACAGGCCGAGGCGCACGCCGATCCGCTGCGCAACCTCGCAATGGGCGGTGAGTACCGGGCGGGCCACGGCGAGAGCCTGCGACATCGCGGCCTCGATCGCCTTGGCCTGCGCATCGGGGTCGAGATCATAGTAAAGCCGCTTGAAGGCCTGTACGAAGACCCTGCCTAGTTCCGCGCGGTTGCCCATGTCGAGACCGACGAGATCCTGGCGCAACGCAATTTCATCGCCGAAGGTGGCCGACAGAAGGTCCGTGTCGGCATTGCAGCCGACATAGCGCAGCATCGACTGGTGATACGCATTGCGCCGGATCTGCTCCGAAAGGCCGGCAAGCTCGGCGATCCGCATCGCAAGCACGCAGGATTTCAGGGCGAAGTCGCGGGAATGGCCTGTCGCGAGGTCCGATGCATAAGCGAGGACCATCATGAAGTCCGCTCGGCGTATCGAGACTTCTGGCATCGCATACCCCAATCCGCAGATATGCTATCCTAGCGCGCCCCTAACACCAAGGGCAGAAGTCTGAGCCGGATGTGCATGCTGGAGAGGGCGGGGCAGCGACCGTTTGGAGCCCGTCCGCGGCGGTCTGGGTCGTCGTTATCGGGTCAGTGAAATTTGACTTCGAATGTTCCACCCATTGGGTATTTTCATGCGTAACGCCACGGAGGTCTTGACGGACTCGCCGGCAGGTCTAATTTGCGCATTCTCATGTGCCTAGCCCGTCCTTCCCTGTGGCTTGGGTGCATCAACGGCGGTGATTCGGGAAAATCACCGCCGTTTGTATTGGAACCCAAAGAAAACAGGGTTAGCAACCCCTCTCGCCGGTCATGCTGTGCAGCGATTGGTCGGTGTAGAGCGTCGATTTACGGTTGGCATTGCGCAGCAGGATACCGCGCACAACGGCCTTGGTGGCGTGCTGGACGCGAACACGCGGGCTTTGCTACCACGCTCGACCAGACCGACAACGGCGCCCTTCGGCGTCATCTTGCGCTTCAAGCGGGCTGGCCGTTGCGCTGTGGTGAAAGGTAATCGCGGTCCCCGCGCCCCGATGTGGGTTTCGTTCTACGATCTTGCCTTCGCCGTCAAGCGGGCCACGGCTTAACCTTTTCCGACATCGGGTCGCGAATGCCGTGTATAGATGACGCCGAGTAGCTGGGGCGCGGACACGGCTTTCTTGGGAGAGGCATTGAGGTGCCAACCCAGCATCCATTTGTGCGGGCCGATCTCGCTCAAACACCGTTCCGACCCTGATAGGGAATGGCAGGCCATTCGTTGCACTTGTAGACGCCGGGGCGAGCAGATTTGGGGTCAAGCTTGGTGAGGCGCTCCGGTGGCATTGGCGCATCTGGGAAAAACGGACATTGTGGCCAATGAACGGCCACCAAATGGTCGCGAGCCATCTCGGCGGCATGGTCAATTGGGTTGGTCTTGGTGGAACATTGCGAGATAAATGGGGGCCTTGGCGATCGACAAGCACAGGTCTTGCACACCCCACCTGCGGACGGTGTGTTGCCAGCGATGGCATCCACTCGATTCTTGCTGAAATTCCGGCTAGCTTGGGCGGCAGATGACTCAGTTCTGGTCGGTGAATCACAATCAGACCGCCCCTCAAGAGGTTGATGGGCAGCACCTTTGGTCCCCCCAGACCAAGGGCAATGGCGCACGAAGTGAGTTCCACAACAGATTTCGGCCGTGCGACGCCTGGCGACCAATCAATCGGCTATACGGGCAGGATTGCGGAATTCGCCTTCACCGTTCCGATCCAATCGAGTTTGGAGACACCGAAACTTATTGGAATCAAGAGGGATGATTTCTGCCGATCTTTTGGATACCACGCCCCCTTCGATCCCTCCTCAAACTTCAACAGGGAGTCTCGGCCCGCTCCCGCAAGGCGACATTCCCTACCCGGCAAGTTTCGAAGTCAGACAATCGGGAGGCCTGTCTGACAGGCGTTCCACAGAAGCGATACATTTGAGAATGGCGACCTCATTTTTCACAGCCACGATGGTTTCGAAGCGGCGCGTCGCTCACGGTCCCTCAAGTCGAGAATTCTAAGAGACTTTCAACAATGACCCAGCACACAGAAAACGCTCGAATTCTCATGTACAGCCACGACACGTTCGGGCTTGGCCACTTGCAGCGCTGCCGGACCATCGCGCATTCGCTGGTGGAGGATTTCCGCGGACTTCAGGTGCTTATCATTTCGGGTGCGACTATCGCTGGCGCCTTCGACTACAGAGCCCGTGTCGACTTCGTGAAGATCCCCAGCGTCATCAAGTTGCGCAACGGCGAATACACCTCGCTGGAAAAGGATATTGATCTGCATGAGACGCTGAGGATGCGCCAGTCGATCATCCGCCACACAGCTGAGACCTTCCGGCCGGATATCTTCATTGTCGACAAGGAACCGCTCGGCCTGCGCGGTGAGATTGAGGATACTCTGTCCTACCTCAAGACGCGTGGCACCACGCTGGTGCTTGGCCTGCGCGAGGTGATGGATGCGCCGCACCTGCTCGAGGCAGAGTGGGCGCGCAGGGATGTGATGCGCAAGATTGGCCTGTTCTACGACAAGGTCTGGGTCTACGGGCCGCCGGATTTCTACGATCCGCTGACCGGCCTGGATGTGCCGCCGGCTGTCAGGGCAAAGATGAGTTTCGTCGGTTTCCTGCAACGAAGCTTGCAGCGGAACGAGTTGCCCGGCCACCGGCCCGAGGGCGATTATATCCTGGTCACCACCGGCGGCGGCGGCGACGGTGCCGAATTGATTCACGACGTCATCGATGTCTATCAGCAGGATCCGCAACTGCAGCACAGGGCGCTGATCGTGCTTGGGCCTTACATGCCGGCCCGCAAGCGCAACAAGCTGCTCAAAAAGGGGGCCAAGATCCCCTACATCAAGATGATCGAGTTCGACAACCGCATGGAAGACCTGATTGCCGGCGCCAAGGCGGTGGTGGCTATGGGTGGTTACAACACCTATTGCGAGATATTGTCTTTCGACAAGCCGGCGCTAATCGTGCCGCGCATCGAGCCACGTCAGGAACAACTAATTCGCGCTCGGCGCGCAGCCGAACTCGGCCTCATCGAGCTGCTTTTGCCGCACGAAGCCAAGGACTCCCAGCGATTCGCCGATGCACTCGTGGCGCTGCCGGATCGGCCCCGCCCCTCACAGAGTAATCCGCATCTGACGCTAGAAGGGCTGCCTCACATTTCCGAGATTGTCGCGGAATTGCTCGACCGGCGGGCCGGCCATCACCTTTCGGTCGTTGAAGGAACCAACTGACTTGCAACGTCGCAAGATCGTCGTGGTCCTGAAGGGCTATCCGCGGCTGTCGGAAACTTTTATCGCACAGGAACTGCTCGGTCTGGAACGCGCGGGGTTCGATTTGATACTCGTCGCACTCAGGCGGCCCACCGACGCAAAACGGCACCCCGTCCATGACGAGATCAAAGCGCCGGTCCACTACCTGCCGGAATATCTGCATGATGAGCCGCTACGCGTGCTTCGCTCGCTTTGTGCCTATTTGCCGCGGCCGAGCTTCTGGCGCGCGCTCGGTTCGCTGGTAGCCGATATCTCCCGCGACTTTACGCGCAATCGCGCACGCCGCTTCGGGCAAGCGCTCGTGCTGGCGGCCGAATGGCCGGAAGAAGCGGGATGGTTGCATGCGCATTTCGTGCACACGCCGGCATCGGTGACGCGCTACGCCAGCCAGCTTCGTAGCCTGCCCTGGAGCTGCTCAGCCCATGCCAAGGACATCTGGACTTCGGCGGACTGGGATTTGGCTGGCAAACTTTCCTCGGCCCGCTGGACAGTCACCTGCACGAAAACCGGCTTCGATCGTCTGAAAAAACTCGCCAAAGGCAACTCGTCTGTGCATCTGAGCTATCATGGGCTCGACCTTGATCGCTTCGGAAGTTTTGGCGACGCGCGACAACAGTATGACGGCTCGGAGCGCGGCGGAGCGGTTGTCGTTCTGAGTGTCGGACGGGCCGTCGAGAAGAAAGGTTACGATACCTTGCTGGAGGCCCTTGCCCTCTTGCCTGGCGATTTGGCCTGGCGTTTCGAGCATATCGGCGACGGCGAAGAACTGGAACGGCTCAAGGCGCTGGCGCAAAAACTCGGCCTGGATGATCGCGTCGCCTGGAAAGGGGCGCTTGCGCAGGAGCAGGTGCTTGAGCACTACCGCTGCGCCGACATCTTCGCCCTGGCCTGCAGGATCACCACGAATGGGGACCGGGACGGCTTGCCAAATGTTCTTGTCGAGGCAGCTAGCCAGCGGCTCGCATGCGTGTCCACCGATGTTTCTGGTGTGCCGGAGCTTATATCGCCCGATGAAACCGGGCTGCTGGTACCGACAAACAGCCCAATCGCCCTGGCACAGGCGCTGGAGCGCCTGATCCGGGATCCCGTCCTGCGCGCCCGCCTAGGCGACGCCGCAGAGCGGCACGTGCGCGGCAATTTCGATCATACGGCGAGCATTGGACAACTCAAGGAATTGTTCGAGCGCGAGTGGCGGGCCATCGATTGAAGCAGCTCCGTGCCTTCCTCTATGTCCAGCACCTGCTCGGTATCGGACATCTCGCTCGCACCAGCCGCGTCGCGGCGGCTCTGGTCGATGACGGGTTTGACGTAACGATCGTGACCGGCGGAGCGCCGGTCGCAGGGTTTCCGGGACCGGGGGTAAAATCTGTAACCCTGCCACCTGTCACCTCCGGTGATGAAACAT
Organism: Mesorhizobium sp. BR115XR7A; assembly: GCF_020165315.1. NCBI lineage: Bacteria > Pseudomonadati > Pseudomonadota > Alphaproteobacteria > Hyphomicrobiales > Phyllobacteriaceae > Mesorhizobium > Mesorhizobium sp. BR115XR7A. Next base: position 261,866 of record NZ_JAIUHW010000002.1, on the reverse strand, counting down.
TTTCCGGACTTGTCGATCTGCAGGGCATACCCGTCGACGATGATTTCAAGAATCGCCGTTCAGAGATGCTGCTCCAAGCATTCCGGGATTGCAGGCCTGATGTCGTGATTGTCGAGGCGTTTCCATTTGGACGCCGGCAGATGCGATTCGAACTCTTGCCGCTGATCGAGGCGATCAACGCGACGTCGCCCAAACCGCTGCTGGCGACGTCCATCCGTGACATCCTTCAGGAGCGCGTGAAGCCGGGCCGAAATGAGGAAACGGTTGATCTCGTCAATACGCACTTCGACCTTGTTATGGTCCACGGCGACCCGGCTTTTGCAACCGTCGACAAGACATTTCCACTGGCCGGGGCGATCAAGGCCGAGGTCACCTACACGGGGCTCGTTGCCGCGCCGCCCTCGCCCCCGGCCTCCGAGCGCTTCGACGTTCTGGTGTCAGTTGGCGGCGGAGCTGCCGGAAGCAGCCTTGTAAGCTCCACCATCGCAGCGGCGCGGAATGCCAAGAACGGTTGGAAATGGTGTTTGATCACCGGCCCAAACCTGCCGAAAGACCAGTTTGACGCGATCGCACACGACGTCACGCCGGGCCTGTCCATCTTCCGGTTCCGCGAGGATTTCGCGAGCCTGCTGACAGCTGCCCGCCTGTCCGTCTCGCAGGCGGGTTACAACACGGTCTGCGATGTCCTGCGCGCGGGTTGTCGCTCCCTGCTCGTCCCATTTGCAGCCGGCGGTGAAACAGAACAAACGGTTCGCGCCCTGCTGCTTGAAGAACTCGGTCTTGCGACGGTTGTTATGGAAAGGGACCTAACGCCTGAAGGTTTGGCGAAAGCGATCGAAGCTGCGCTTGTGGCACCTGGACCATCCGCGCATCGCCTCAATCTGGACGGCGCCCGTCACTCGGCGCAAATCCTGCGCGACCGGCATCGAACATGGTCCCTAAACAGAGGGGCTGATTTCAAGAAAAGCTCATGATCTACAGACGATGGATCCTAACGCGGTTCATCGTTTCGCGGAAACCTCTGAACCGCTCTACCTCCTTGTTCTGCCGCAAGTCCGAACGGCGAGCCGTTCACATGTTCCTGGAATTTGCTCTAACGCGTGTCGCTTCTGGTGAGCTTCGTGCAAGGCGCTTCAAGGACGTGTATTAATGCCCCAAACCGCTACGCAATTTTGGGCGAAAAGCTAGACAGTTCCAATCAGCATGAAGCGCGTATAATTTTTGGTCGGCAGCTCGCCGGAGAAGCGCACCTCCCGCAGTGCCGCCATTGCTTCGAAGGCTGCCAGCGAAGCCACGCAGTTGACGTGCGTCGGCTCGCTGAAATAATCATTCGATTGCAGCAGAACATTCGTGCCCTGCGGAAGCAGCGCAAGCCAGGCGCGCAGATCGGCTATGTGTTCGCAGCTCGTATTGACGGTCAGGTCGGGACGCCCGGCCGCATAGTCGAGTGCGTACATATCTGCCGTCATGGCCCGGAACCGGTCGCCGGCGTCCCGGTTTAGCGTCAGGGCGACGGGCGCGACTTCGGGATCGATGTCAATGCTGTCGACCGCCGCAATGTCGAAGCGGACATCGTTGAAAAGCATCGCCGACAACACGCCATACCAACCACCCAGAACCCATATGCGCCCGAAGCGCCCGCCGCAGCTGTCGAACAGCCGATCGAGCGCCCACATCTTGCAGGCGACCTGTTTGTGGTTGAACGCGTTGCCCATATCGGCGTTCGGATGCTGGGCGATGACGCGCGCCAGCCCTGCCACGAGAGGTCGGTCGACATAGGCCCCAATTCCGCGCGTGAGGTCCAAGGCTTGCTCGCGCCAGTCCATGCCGGCATTGCGTGGTTGCGTGACATCCATCATATTCGTCTTGTATGGTGGGATTTCGGGCGACACAACGCAATCTTGCCCCCCGCAAGGCCGTTTTGATCCGCGGATTTGATTATGCTGTTAGCCGCTTCGCCATTGCCCGGTGCCGGAGAGAGCCGGCTGCATCTGTCGGGACCATCGGCGTCGTTCGTGCACTGCATCTTCGAGCTTGTCATTGGCGACGCAGAAATTGCCGATACGCCATGCGCCGGTAGCCGCTTCTTCGTCCCGCATCCTTCCAACTAAAGGGTCCACGGTCGCATATGGAACCCAGCCTAGCCCGCTATATCTGGACCCACACGAAAAAGCAGCAGCTTTGGATATTGATGATCGTCGTGCTTTCGATGGTCCCTTATTTCATGTCCTTCGACCTGCCGAAGCTGATCGTCAACGGCCCGATTCAAGGTAAAGGCTTCGACCAAGTGGGCGCGACCCAGCCATTCATGAGGCTGCATTATAGCCTGCCGTTCATTGGCGAGGTCCTGTTCTTCTCCGGTTTTCAGCTCGGCCGCAAGGCGACGCTGTTTGCCCTGAGCCTTGTGTTCCTCCTGCTGGTCGTCATCAACGGCCTATTTAAACTCTACATCAACACCTACAAGGGCCGTCTGGGCGAACGCATGCTGCGGCGTATCCGTTTCGATCTGGTCGATCGTGTGCTGCGGTTTCCGCCGATTTATTTCAAGCGGGTGAAATCGGCCGAAGTGGCGACCATGGTGAAGGACGAGGTGGAGCCGCTGGGCGGCTTTATCGGCGACGCCTTTCTGCAGCCGGTACTGCTCGGCGGTCAGGCGCTGACCGCCATGCTCTTCATCATGGTCCAGAACGTCTGGCTCGGACTGATAGCGGTCGTGATCGTGACGATCCAGATCGTGCTCATCCCGCGAATGCGGCGGCGGCTGCTCGTGCTCGGGCGCCAACGGCAATTGACGGCGCGTGCACTTTCGGGCCGGGTTGGCGAAATTGTCGACGGTATCGGCGCGGTTCACGTCCACGATACATCAAACTACGAGCGCGCCGACATAGCTGCCCGGCTCGGGCTCATATTCAAGATCCGCTTCGATCTTTACCAATGGAAATTCATGGTAAAGTTCCTCAACAATTTTCTCGCGCAGCTCACGCCCTTTCTGTTCTACATGATCGGCGGTTACCTAGCCATTGAGGGTCGGCTGGACGTCGGCCAGCTCGTGGCCGTGATCGGCGCCTACAAGGACCTGCCCGGACCGATGAAGGAACTGATCGACTGGGATCAGGATCGGCAGGATGTCCAGGTCAAATATCAGCAGGTGGTTGAACAGTTCACTGTGGAGGGTCTCATTGCGCCTACAATCGGGGCGTTGGCGATCGACGATCCCGATCCGATGACCGCCCCCCTGTCGGCAATCGGTCTGTCCATAGCAGACGATGGCGGTGCGATCCTTCTCAACCGTGTCTCCCTCCAGGTCAAGCCGGGTGAGACGGTGGCGCTGGTCAGCACTGCAACAGGCGGAGCCGAAGCGCTTGCAGAAGCCTTTGCGCGGCTGAACTGGCCCGACAGCGGAAGGATCGTTTCGGGCACCGACGACCTGCTTGAACTCCCCGAAGCGGTGACCGGACGGCGCATGTCGTATGCCTCGTCGGATGTTTTCCTGTTCCAGGCAAGCCTCCGCGATAACTTGCTCTACGGGTTGAAACATGCGCCGCTGACACCGGTGACTTACGACGGTGCAGCGGCAGACCAACACCGCTGGAACATCGAAGAGGCGCGCCGGTCTGGCAATCCGGATCTTGATATCCGTAGCGACTGGATCAACTATGCTTCCGCCGGCGCCACCGGCCCGCACGACCTCTTTGAAGCCGTGCGCCGGGTGCTCGACGCGGTTGTTCTGTCGCGCGACATTCTGGACCTTGGCTTGCGCTCTTCGGCCGACCTCAAGCGTCACACGGAACTTGCCAAGCGCATCGTCGAACTGCGTGCGGCGTTGCGAACCCGGCTTGAACAGGAAGGGCTGAGCGGACTGGTGGTTCCTTTCGAACCGGGCGCCTACAACAAGGAAGCGACAATCGGCCAGAACCTGCTCTTCGGCGCTGCGGCCGGCCCTGAACTGGCGGATAGGGCGCTGGCTGCCAACCCCTATTTTGCTTCTGTGCTCAATGAAGCCGGTCTCGACCGCACGCTCTACGAAATGGGCATGGAGATCGCCGAACAGGCGATCGAGCTGTTTGCCGACCTGCCAGCCGATCACCAGTTTTTCCAGCAGCTCGCCTTCATGAGCGCCGAGGAGATACCGGCCTACGAAACCTTGCTGCAACGGCTCAAGAACCGTCCCTACGAGGCGGTTTCGGAGACCGACCGCGCCATGATCGTTAGCTTGAGCTTTGCCTATATCGAGCCCCGGCACCGCTTCGGCCTTTTGAGCGATGAGCTGATGAGCAAGATCGTCACTGCCCGCAACCGGTTCTATGAAAACCTGCCGACCGAGCTGCATGACGCGATCGAACGGTACGATCCGGGCAAATACATTGCCGCCGCTACTGTCATGGATAATGTGCTGTTCGGGCGTCTGGGCAACAATCACCCCGACGCGCCGGACCGCATACGCTCCATCCTCTATGACCTTCTTGACGAGCTGGGGCTTTATGGCGAGCTTCTCAATGTCGGCCTGGATTTCAACGTCGGCGCCGGCGGCAGGCGGCTGACCGGTGGACAGCGACAGAAGCTCGACGTTGCCCGAGCGCTGCTCAAGCGTCCCGATTTTCTCATTCTCAACCGGCCGCTGTCGGCGCTCGATCAACGCATGCAAGATAAGGTGTTGCGGAACGTTCTCGAGGAAGCCAGACGCGACGACCATTCGCCGGCAATTGTCTGGGTGGTGACGAATCCGTCCATGGCGATGATGTTCGATCGCGTCATCGTGTTCGACTCGGGTGAATTGGTGGAAGACGGAACACACGAGACACTTTTGGCAGGCGACGGCGTCTTCAAGGAACTGGTGTCGTAGAGCGACGTCCCGGATACGGAACCAATTCCATCTGGGCGCGCGTTGCTCTAATCTGGCAAACGCGAATTTTGAGGTTTGCGACAATGCTGCTCAAGGATGAAGTTGGAATGCTGCAACGCGTTCCCTTGTTTTCTGGCATTGAGTTGACAAAGCTCAAACTGCTTGCGTTCACCTCCGATCGCGTGAGCTACGGCGCGGGCCAGATCCTTTTCCGGCAGGGCGACGAGGGAGATGCCGCCTATGTCATCCTTTCAGGCAAGGCAGATATTCTGGTCGATTCCGACAGAGGGCCGTTAAAAGTAGCCGAAATGGCGCCAAATTCGATTGTTGGCGAGATCGCCATACTGTGCAACAGCTCGCGCACAGCCACCGTCAGAGCGGCAAGTCAGCTGGAAGCCTTGAGAATCCGCAAGGATCATTTCCTGAGACTCATGAAGGAGTCCCCGGAAATGACCATCGAGATATTGCGGGTTCTTGCCGATCGCCTAAGCCACACCACCGCCGATCTGATCGATGCACGAAGTGCCAAATAGCCAATGAGATGCGGTCGACGCTCCCCGTCATTATAGCGCAAGCCTTTGGCTGAGAAGGTCACTGGAGGACATCGGCATACGGAAAACGGTTCACACTTTTCCTGGTGCTAGCGGCAGTTGTTTGGCTACGATGAGCGACGGGACTGCGAAGGGGCTACCATGGACGACGACGTTTTCCTGGTCAGGTTTTGGGGAGTGCGCGGCAGCATCCCGGTATCGGGGCCAGAATTCTCTCGCTATGGCGGCAACACAAGCTGCATTGAAATGCGCTGTGGTAAGCATACGCTTCTGTTCGACGCGGGCTCTGGCCTGCGGCCTGCCGGCGGGGCGCTTCGGACGTTGGGCGTGACCGATTTCGACCTACTTTTCACGCATTGCCACTACGATCACATTATCGGGCTGCCATTCTTTGCGCCGATCTACGACCGGAGCGTCACGGTTACGCTTTGGTCCGGGCACCTTGCCGGGCGCATGACGACCCGGCAGATGGTCGATGCATTCATCCGGCCGCCTTGGTTTCCGGTGAAGCTGGAGGCCTGCAAGGCAAGCCTCGACTGCCGCGACTTCGTGCCCGGAGACGTGCTTCGGCCCCGCGAAGGGGTGGTGGTCCGGACGGGCAGTCTTGTTCACCCAGGCGGCTGCATCGGCTACCGGGTCGAATGGGGTGGCCGTGTGGTGTCGGTGATCACCGACACTGAGCACGAGCCCGACAAACTCGATCCCGCAGTGCTCGGCCTGATCCAAGATGCCGACCTCGTCATCTACGATTGCACCTACACCGATGAGGAAATGGAACGCCGCCGCGGTAACGGGCACTCGACATGGCAACAGGGGATCAAACTCTGTGGCGCCGCCGGTGCGCGAGGGCTTGCGCTGTTTCATCACGATGCGACACGCACCGACGAGGAACTGGATGAGATCGAGAAACTGGCCAAAGACAGGTTTACCGGCGCATTTGCGGCGCGGGATGGGCAGACCCTCGAATTTCCAGTCTCCTTGCCCAAAAAGCGGTGAGCGAGCTATCTTCCCTTACCTGCGCAGCGCCCGATCAATGTCCTGATTGGAAGCCATACGCAGGAGTCAATCTGTGCAGTGACCGTGAACAGCCGTTCAAGGAAAAGCCAGGCCGATTCATCGTGTACGAGATGATGAGTGAGCAGGCCGACCGGTTCGTCGTCGAATGCATCCTGCAAGCGCGCGACGATTGCCTGGATCAATAGACCGTGGTCGCGGCAGCCGCGCGTGCCATGCCAATCCATGATGTCGACATTGCAGTTGATGACCGCCAGTGAAGCCGGGTCCGGGGGCCCGAAGACCGACAATGCCGCAAATCCTATCGATCCAAGGTCGGATACCAGGCCGGCGTCGATCCTGTTCCAGGGGGGCACGAGCATCGGGACGGTTCGCGCGCCGTGCAGGCCCGTTAGGTGCGACAGCCCGCCAGCCAGTTCTTCAAGAACGGCCTCCCCTGGCCGATGGGCGCCGAGCTCCTGCTTTTTGTGACCCTCGGGAGCATGATTTCGATGCACCCAGCCATGCATGGCCACTGTGGCATGCGGCGCCTCGTCTAGCCGGGCAGCAAGCTTCTCATCCGTGAGGGCCGGAATGACGGCCAGAGTGACCGGAACGGTGAACTCACCCGTGAGGTCGAGCAGCCGATCAAGCGCCGGCGTCGGATCCACGGCATCATCGTCGCGCAGCCAGAACTCTGCCTTGCGACCGGCCCGTTGCCGGCCCGCCAATTCTTCCACCAAGGGCTGCCAGACTCGATCGCAGGATGTCATGAAACCGAGACCTTCGAAAGAAGTTCGACCAGGCGCGCCGCTGCAATGCCGAGGGAACGTTCTTCAAGGATGAAACGTCTGGCTTCTGCAGCCATGATGGTTCTCTCGTCTTTACGGGCCAGAAGCCTTTCAATGGCAGAAGCGAAGGCGGCCACATCTCGCGGCGGGGTGAGAAACCCGGTCTGGCCGTCTCGCACGACTTCCGGCACGCCGGCGATGTCCTGAGCCACCACCGGAAGACCGGCGGCTTGTGCTTCAAGATAGGCAACGCCATAGGCCTCCCCGTAACCCGGCCAGACGTAAATTCCTCCCCCATAGAGGACATCCGGCACGGCGGCTGGATCGATCGCGCCGAGCCATTCGATACGCTCGGGGGCGAAGCCGGCGAATTGCGCCTTGACCTCGTCACGGGCAGGCCCGTCGCCGACGACCGACATCGTCCAGGGCAAATGGCCAATCTGACCCAGCGCTTGCGCCAGCATGCGATAGCTTTCGACTTTGTCGCCCTGGCGCATCATGGCAACAGCAACGAGGCGCGTCGGGCAACCTCGTGCCGGCAGTTCATGGAAGACCGATGTGTCGATGAAGGGTGACAGCATATCAACCGCGACCTCAGGTATCGCATCTGCCAGTCCCTGACGATCTCTTTGCGTGAAGCAGATGTTCAGCGCCGCCTGTTGGACCGCTTGGACGACCAGCGCTTGTGTATCAGCCCACAAACCGGCATTGCGGCGCCTCGAATAGGAAGCTTCCGCTGTCACATATGGGACAGCAAAGGTCGACGCCAGCCCGGGCCCGATCAGGTCGGGCGCCTTGTAATAAGGATGATAGCAGAACCATAGATCGGGCTTGCCATCACGATCCCAAACCCGCGTCAGCCGCGCGGCTTCCTCTTTGGCCTCTATCTTGAGCGCATCGAAACGTTCCGGCTCCGGTTCGCGTAGATAGAAGCGCAATTCGGATGCCAGTTCGACGCTGTGTCCTCCATGCTCCAGCGCCTTGACCAGCGTGCGTGCCATCTGGCGGTCGCCGGAGGCAACGGAATGATTGGGTGACTTCAGCGGCGCGTAGAAGGCAATTCGCATTGCGCGACCCTATCATCGGAAAGCATGCGCAAGTCAAATTCCAAGCACCATCGACTGCACCTCCAAGCAGTGGAATGTGCTATCTGATACTTATGGAAACAGCTGCCGCCTCGGACCCGTTTGTCGCTTCTTTGCCGGTCTTCGCAAAATTCGAAAGCGTTGCCGACATCGACAACTATCGGCCCCTCCCCGATGGTTGGGCGCTGGCCACCGCCGACATTGTCGGCTCGACCAAGGCGATCGAGACGGGACGCTATAAAACGGTCAATATGGCCGGCGCCAGTGTCATTTCGGCCCTCCTCAACGCGCTGGGTCGGCAAGACCTTCCCTTTGTCTTCGGCGGCGATGGGGCGCTCGTCGCCTTTCCCGGCTCTGCGATAGAGCCCACCCGCAAGGCGCTGGCGGCTGTCCAGAGATGGGTGGCGGACGAACTGGACCTAGGCCTGCGTGCCGCAATCGTGCCGATAAAGGATATTCGAGCGCAAGGCCTCGACGTTCGCGTGGCAAGGTTCCAAGCATCAGATGCGGTTTTCTATACCATGTTCGCCGGCGGTGGCGGCAGTTGGGCGGAAGCCGAGATGAAAGCGGGGCGCTACCGCATCGATCCTGCTCCGGCTGGCGCACGGCCGGACCTGACCGGCCTGTCTTGCCGCTGGAACCCGATCGGAACCCGTCATGGCGAAATCGTCTCGATCATAGCCACTCCGGGGTCGTCGCGCGATCTGCGCGGTTTTCAGTTTCTGGCGTCCGACATCATCGCCATTGCCAGCAGACAGGAACGCGATGGCCACCCGGTGCCGGTGAATGGGCCGAGTTACAGCTTGCTGCCCGCCGGCCTCGATATCGAGGCGCGAGCCACGGCGCCGGTGGGACGGCGCTGGCTGTCGAAGCTGTGGATAGTGTTCCTGATGGCTCTTACGGCCGTCACCGATAGGTATGGCTGGACCATCGGCGGTTTCGATCCGAAGATCTACAAACGCGACGTGGCCAGCAATTCGGATTTCCGGAAATTCGATGACGGCTTGAAGATGACCATCGACGTTGACGCTGATGTGTTGCAACGGATAGAGAACCGGCTGAAACAGGCGGAAGAGGCCGGCATCTGCAATTATGGCCTGCACCGCCAGAAATCGGCCTTGATGACATGCCTCGTCGCCTCGCCGCTGCACCGCGATCATGTTCATTTCATAGACGGTGCGGCTGGCGGCTATGCCATGGCTGCTGCAGACCTGAAGGCAAAGTTGCCGGTCGGATGACGGCTTGCGAGAATCCACTTTCCGCAATATGCCTCGGCCGTGGCTCTGTGGGACTGGTAAGCCGCGCCTGGCTCCGGCCATCCTGTCAACTAACGGGAAAGCAGATTTGGACGCTTCACGATCTTCGGCATATGACCGTCTGCTGAACCGTATCTCGGCGCACACCGCGCATGTCGGCGTGATCGGATTGGGCTATGTCGGGTTGCCGCTCGCGATTGCGGTCGCACGCGCCGGCTTCCCGGTTTTCGGCTTCGACATTGAAGCCCAGAAGGTCGAGAGCCTGAACAACGGCCAATCCTACATTGAGGCGGTGACGTCGACAGCCCTTGCCGGCCACGTGGCGAGTGGACGGTTCCGCGCCACGGCGGATTTTGCCGAACTGTCGACCTGCGACATCATCATCATCTGCGTTCCGACACCGCTGACAAAAAACCGTGAGCCGGACCTCTCCTTTATCAGGAACACGACTGGCATCATCGCAAAGCATCTGCGTCTCGGCCACCTCGTCGTGCTGGAATCTACCACCTATCCCGGCACCACCGACGATGTGATCAAGCCCATACTGGAAGAAACCGGCTTGCAGTCGAAGATAGACTTCTTCCTCGGCTTCTCGCCCGAACGCGAGGATCCCGGCAACCGCAACTTTGAAGTCGCGACGATTCCCAAGGTCGTGGCAGGTGACGGCATTGAAGCGGCGACGCTCGTGCAGGCTTTCTACCAAGGGGTCGTCAAAACCGTCGTTCCGGTTTCCAGCACGGCAACCGCCGAGGCAGTCAAGCTGACGGAAAACATCTTCCGGTCAGTCAACATAGCCCTCGTCAACGAATTGAAGGTCGTGCTCGGCGCGATGGGCATCGACATATGGGAGGTGGTCGAGGCGGCAAAGAGCAAGCCCTTCGGCTACATGCCTTTTTATCCAGGCCCCGGATTGGGCGGGCACTGTGTTCCAATCGATCCCTTCTACCTGACGTGGAAGGCGCGCGAATACGAACTGCCGACCCGCTTCATCGAGCTGGCGGCAGAGATCAACACTGCTATGCCGCGTCACGTGGTCGATGAACTGGCCAAAGCACTGGACCGGCGCTGCGGCAAGGCGCTCAGCCGCTCGCGCATTCTCATCATCGGGCTCGCCTACAAGAAGAATGTGCCCGACATCCGCGAAAGCCCCTCATTGCGGCTCATCGAACTTATCGAGGAATGGGGCGGCAAGGCGGAATTCCACGATCCGCATGTTCCCGAGATCCCGACCACACGGGAGCATATGGCCCTCAGGGGGCGCCGCTCGCTCGAGTTGACCGAGGCGGTGGTGAACGATTTCGATGCTGTCGTCGTTGCAACCGACCATGACGCGATCGACTATAAGGCTGTCGCTGATCACGCCCTTCTGATCGTCGACACACGCAATGTTTTTGGCCGTCTCGGGCTGCTCCGAGAGACGGTGGTGAAGGCCTGACAAGCGCCCTGGTGGCGACTTTGCCGATGTCAGGAACGTGATTGCACTCCGGCCGCAGCTTCGCCACATAAGGCCGCAAGGCATGAATGCAGTTAAGCTGTACCTTGGTTGCAACGACAGTCATTCGGGAATTCCTTCGCCTTTGCCGCCGCACGCGACCGTTGACTTGGGGGTATCTTTGGGTCGCTGGCGGACTGTGTTATGGCGGATCGCAGTCGACGGGTTTCGAGGTGGTATGAGCATGGCGCGAGCAGAAATTTCCACAATTCTCATGGATAAGGTTGCCGACTGGCTTACTCAGTCGGCGCTGGCAGGCAACGAGCTGGAAACACTGGTAAAGGGGTTTTGCGAGCGGCTGGCTGCTGCCGGCCTGCCGTTGAAGCGGGTGCATTTGAGCTTTTCGATGCTTCATCCGCTCTATGACGCGCTTGGCTTCACCTGGCTTCGCGGCCAAGGCATGGAAGTGGAAGGCTTCCGCAAAAAGGACGGCGTTCATTCCGACACGTTCCTGACCAGCCCATACTACCATCTGCTCAGCAACAAGCTCGACCATCTGCGGCGTCGTCTCGACCCGTCGGTCCCGTCGGAATTTCCTGTCTTCGATGAACTCAGGCTTATGGGCGTGACCGATTACATGGCTTTCGTCCATCCCTTCAACGGCAATACCAGTCAGGGCATGATCGGGTCCTGGTCGACCGACAGTGCTTCAGGTTTCAGCGACAGCATGATTTCGGCGCTGCTGCGCATCCAAAACCATCTCGCCATCGCAACCAAAATGGCGGTGCTCACCAAGCTGGCCGACAACATGATGACCACTTATCTCGGCGGTGACGCCGGCAGACGCGTGCTGGACGGCCAGATCAAGCGCGGCGAGGGCGATACAATCCGGGCCGCACTGGTCATGGCCGACATGCGCGGGTCGACACGGCTTGCCGAAACGTCGGGCCGCGAAATCTACATCGATACGCTGAACCAATTTTTCGACGCCATTGCCGCACCTTTCAATCGCAAAGGCGGGCAGATCATGAGTTTCATAGGTGATGGCTTCATTGCCGTCTATCCTTGCGAAAGGCATCGCTCGCAGTCCGAGATCGCCTGCCAGGCTGCTCTGGCGGCAGCGCACAAGGCCACTGCGCGCATGATGGAGCTCAATCTGCGAAGAAAGGAAAAAGGGTTGTCCGACATAAAATTTGGCATCGGCCTGCATGTCGGCAACGTGATGTTCGGCAATGTCGGGCTTACCGACCGGCTCACATTCTCCGTGTTTGGCTCGGCTGTAAACGAGGTCCAGCGTCTCCAGACCCTGACCAAGAAATACCCGCACCGCGTTCTCGCCAGCAAGGACTTCGCCAGCTATTGCGGCGCCAACAGCTGGCTGACGCTCGGCAGCGAGGAACTGGCGGGGCTCAAGCAGAAGCTGACGGTGCTTTCACCAGATCTGTCGGGCGCTCTCGCGCTCGATGAAGAGAGTGCGCTGGAGGCGATCTACGACCGGAGATCGGAGGCAGAGCAGGTCATGCTGCTTCATCGCGATGCCGCACGGCTGTCGCCGGGCGACCCGAGGAAGCTCCAGTAGCCCGGCCCAATCTGATCCGAACACCTTGTTATGTCGGTCGCCCGGTTCGCCGCTGGCAACCCTTTCGAATCCAAGTTGCTCTAAGCCTGCAATACGCTAGTCTCACTTTCTGGTTTGCCGCCCGGCAGGCCGGCAAAGTGGGCTGGTGAGAATGAATTCGGGCGTTGATCTGCTGCGGGTCGAAGATGTTGGCATCTCTTTTGCCATTATCGGGGGACCCTTGCATGCAGTCAGGCGGGCAAATCTTCGCGTCCTTCCCGGCAAGGTTACCGCGCTTGTCGGCGAGTCCGGTTCCGGAAAATCAGTTCTCAGCCAGGCAGTGATGGGCATTTTGCCGAACACAGCCCATGTTCGTGGCCGTATCCTGTTTTCCGATCCTGAAAAGCCCGGCACGACACAGGATATCCTGCAGATGCCGCGCGATGGACCCGAAATCCGGGCGTTGAGAGGCAGCCGCATCGGCAAGATCTTTCAGGAGCCGATGACATCGCTTTCGCCGCTGCACACGATCGGCAACCAGGTCAGCGAATCGCTGCAGATCCATACGCCCATGGCTCGGGCAGAGCGCAAGGCGCGGACCGAGGAAATGCTCAGCCTTGTCGGCTTTCCCAATCCCAAGCGCGCCTATGACATGTATCCATTTGAACTTTCGGGAGGATTGCGTCAGCGCGCCATGATCGCCATGGCGCTTATCTGCCGGCCCGCCCTGTTGATCGCCGACGAGCCGACGACGGCGTTGGACGTCACCATCCAGGCGCAAATCCTGCAACTGCTGCGCGAGCTTCAGAGCAAGCTGAATATGGCGATGCTGCTGATCACCCACGATCTGGGCGTGGTCGCCAATGTCGCCGACGAGGTGGTCGTCATTTACCATGGCGAGATCATGGAAGCGGGACCTGTCGAGGCGATATTCCGCCGGCCAGGTCACCCTTACCTGAAGGGCCTGATGGCAGCCGTTCCGCATTTCGACCTGAAGCCTGGTGAACGGCTAAAGGCGCTGCGCGAGGTGCCGGTGAATGTCGAGAACCTGCTTGGCAAACAGACGGCGCCGGCATCGAAGGGGCCGCACGACATCCTGCTATCGGTCAGGGAGCTGAAAAAAACCTTCACCATCCGCAAGTCGGGATGGTTCGGCGGGGATCATCAAACGTCTGTTCGCGCCGTGGACGGCGTGAGCTTCGATATCATCCGGGGTGAGTGCCTGGGTCTGGTCGGCGAAAGCGGATCCGGCAAAACCACCGTCAGCAAGATGCTCATGCGAGCTGTCACGCCTAGCGGCGGCTCTGTGCTTTTCAATGGCCGCGATGGACCGATCGACGTGTTGGGAGGCGACAGGGGCGCCCTGCGCCTGCTGCGCGCGAAAATCCAGATGGTATTTCAGGATCCGGTTTCATCGCTTTCACCTCGCATGACGGTGGAGAACATCTTGAGCGAGCCGTTGGAAATCCATCAACGAGGTAATGCCGCGTCCCGACTAGCCACGGTGAAGAGCCTTATGCAGGCAATCGGGCTCGATCCGCGCTTCATCAAGCGCTATCCGCACAGTTTCTCCGGTGGGCAGCGTCAGCGTATCGGCATCGCGCGCGCGTTGGCGCTGGGGCCTGAACTGCTGATTTGCGACGAGCCGGTTTCGGCGCTCGATGTCTCTGTCCAGGCGCAGATTCTGAACCTCCTGAAGGACCTGCAGAAGGAACTGGGCCTGACTTACCTATTCATATCCCACAACCTAGCGGTGGTGGACTACATGGCAGACCGCATCGCGGTGATGTGCGGGGGGCGTATCGTCGAGCTTGCGCCGCGCGAAATTCTGCTTAGGAAACCGGTCCATCCCTACACGCGCTCACTGGTCGCCGCAGTACCGTTTCCCGATCTCGACAGGCCAATGGATTTCAAGACGCTGAAGCTCAGCGGTGCTTCCGACAAGAGCGCATGGGGACCGCAATTCCGCGACGAGGGCGACGAGGATGTGCTGTCGCCGCTCGACCTTGGCGGCGGCCACCTCGTGCTGGCCCGACGTTCGGCCAATGTCAGCGAGCTACGATCTTGATCAGCCGGCGCACTGCCCTTGGGCTCATGGCTTCGGCATTTGTGCCGGGCACGTTACGCGCAGGCGATCTGGAGCCGGAGTTTCTTCAGCCGCAGCTCACGGCCAGGGCGCTGCCGGCACTCGCCGAACGCCTGCCCAAGAGCCCGCGCGTATTGAATCTGGCTGCGATGGGCCGGCAACCCGGCCAGTATGGCGGCACGCTGCGCACGATCATCGGCAGCCAGAAAGATATCCGGATAATGACGATCTATGGGTATGCTCGCCTGGTCGGCTATGACGAAAAGCTGAACATGCAACCCGACATCCTCGAAAGTTTCGACGTCGCGCATGATCGTGTCTTCACATTCAAGCTGCGGGAGGGACATAAATGGTCTGACGGCAGCCTGTTGACGTCGGAAGATTTCCGCTATTGCTGGGAAGATGTCTGGCTGAACGATGAGCTGTCGCCAGGCGGGCTTGCTCCGGGCCTGGTGGCAGATGGCAAGCCGCCACGCTTCGAGATCGTCGACCCGTTGACGGTCCGCTACAGTTGGGAGGCGCCAAATCCCGACTTCCTGCCCAAGCTCGCTGCTGCCTCGCCGCTATCGCTTGTTCTGCCGGCCGCCTATCTCAAGCAGTTCCACAAGAAATACCAAGATCCGTTCCGGCTCGCCGGCCTAATGACGGAGAACCGGGTCCAGAAATGGACGCTCCTGCATATCCGCATGTCGCGGCAGTATCGCCCGGAGAACCCGGAGTTGCCGACGCTCGATCCCTGGCAGAACCGGACCAAGCCGCCGGCTGAGCAGTTCATTTTCGAGCGAAATCCGTTCTTTCATAGAATAGACGAGAATGGCAGGCAGTTACCCTATGTTGACCGGTTTGTCTTGAATGTCAGCTCATCGGCGATCATTTCCGCCAAGACCGGTGCGGGTGAGAGCGACCTGCAATGCATGGGCATCGACTTCGCCGATTACTCTTTCCTGAAGGATACGGAGAAGCGTTACCCGGTGAAGATGCATCTGTGGAGACGCACACAGGGTTCCCGGCTGGCGCTGCTGCCCAATCTGAATTGTGCCGACAAGGTATGGCGCAGCCTTTTTCGTGACGTGCGCGTGCGCCGCGCCCTTTCCCTCGCTGTGGACAGGCGCGAGATCAATTTGGCAGTATTCTACGGATTAGCGCGGGAAAGTGCCGATACGGTCCTGCCGGAGAGCCCGCTCTACCGGCCGGAATTCGCGAAGGCCTGGGTCGCCCATGATCCCGACCAAGCCAACGCGCTGCTCGACGAGGTCGGGCTTCAAAAACGCGACGATGATGGCCTGCGTGTACTTCCGGATGGACGCCCGGCGCAGATCATAGTGGAAACGGCCGGCGAAAGCACGCTGGAAACCGACGCGCTCGAACTCATCACCGATCACTGGCGTCAGATCGGCATCGCCCTGTTCGTCCGCACTTCGCAGCGCGACATCTTCCGCAGCCGCGCGCTAGGCGGCCAGATCATGATGTCGATGTGGTCGGGCATCGACAATGGCGTGCCGACCTCCGACATGAATCCGTACCAGTTGGCCCCCACCATCGACGACCAGCTGCAATGGCCGCTGTGGGGCGCTCACTACCTGTCTCGTGGCACGCTCGGCGAGGCGCCCGATCTTCCGCCTGTGGTCGAGTTGATGGCTCTGCTCAAGCGCTGGAACGCATCGACCGAGGCCGCGGAGCGCGCCGAGATCTGGAATTCAATGCTGTCGATCTATACCGATCAGGTGTTTTCGATCGGCACGGTGAACGGAACGCATCAGCCGGTTCTGGCGTCCTCACGGCTGCGCAATCTGCCTGACAAGGCCCTCTACGGCTATGACCCGACCGCCTATTTCGGTGTCTACATGCCCGATACATTCTGGCTTGGAGAGTCCTGAGCGTGTTTCGATATATTGTCTGGCGCATTGCTGTGATGGTTCCAACGCTGCTGATCATATCGGCCCTGGTGTTCACGATCATCGAGCTCCCCCCAGGCGACTATTTCGACAGTTACATTTCCGAGCTTCGGGCCCAGGGCGAAGCGGTAGATTCCGACCGCATCCAAATGATGCGGAAGGAATATGGTTTCGACCAGCCGCCGGTCATTCGCTACTTCTACTGGGTCGGCGGGATGCTGCACGGCGATTTCGGCTATTCCTTCGAATATGAGCTGCCGGTTCGCGACGTCGTCGGGGACCGAATGTGGCTGACCGTGCTGGTTTCCTTCGTCACGATCATCTTCACCTGGCTCATCGCCTTTCCGATCGGCATGTACTCCGCCACTCATCAATACAGTTGGGGCGACTACGGCCTTACTCTGTTCGGGCTTCTCGGCCTGGCCATTCCGAATTTCATGCTGGCGCTGATCCTGATGTATTTCGCCAATATCTGGTTCGGCACCTCCATCGGTCATCTCATGGACCCGCAATATCTCAGTGAGCCAATGAGTTGGGCCAAGGCGAAGTCGATCCTCGCCCATCTGTGGATCCCGGTCTTGATCATCGGCACCGGCGGCACGGCAAGTATGATCCGGCGGCTGCGCGCCAATCTGCTCGATGAGCTTCACAAGCAATATGTCGTGACCGCGCGCGCCAAAGGCCTTCATCCCTTCAGGGCGCTCGTCAAATATCCGCTGCGTATGGCGCTAAATTTCTTCATTTCCGACATCGGCTCTATCCTGCCGGCCATCATCTCCGGTGCCGAAATCACCGCGATAGTGCTGTCTTTGGAAACGACGGGGCCGATGCTGATCAGAGCGCTGCAAAGCCAGGATATGTATCTGGCAGGGTCTTTCCTGATGTTCCTTGCCTTTCTGACCGTGATCGGTGTCCTGATTTCCGACCTGGCGCTGGCGCTGCTTGATCCACGAATTCGTTTGCAGGGCGGCAGCACCAAATGAACAAGCAATCGCCCCTGCCCGCTCCGGGTGCCCCACTGCAACACTATGTTTCCATCGCGCCCTTTGACCTGCAATCGGTCGAGGCGATGACGGCCGAGCAGTCGAAGGTCTTTCAGGCGTCGCAGTTGCGGCTGATGTGGTGGAAATTCCGACGGCACCGGCTTGCTCTTGTATCCGGCATATTTCTGGCAGCGCTCTATTTCGGGATACTGATCTGCGAATTCATAGCGCCCTACAATCTGCACACGCGCAACATGGACTACATTTATTCGCCGCCGCAGCGGGTACACCTGTTCCACAACGGCCAGCTTGTCGGGCCCTTCGTCTATGGTCGCCAGATGACGCTGGATATGGACACACTCAAGCGCAACTACATCGACGAACAGGATGACGTTCAGCGGATTCGCTTCTTCTGCAAAGGCGACAGGTACCGGTTCTGGGGCCTCCTCGAAGGTGACAGGCATTTCTTCTGTCCTGCCGAAAATGGCCAGCTCTTTCTGGCCGGCACGGACAGGCTGGGGCGCGACGTGCTCTCGCGTATCATCTATGGCGCACGCATTTCACTAACAATCGGCCTGGTCGGCATCAGTTTCAGCTTCCTGCTTGGCATTGTCATAGGCGGACTGGCTGGGTATCACGGCGGTATCTTCGACCTGATCGTTCAACGGATAATCGAAGTTCTGCAATCGATCCCCAGCATTCCGCTATGGCTGGCTCTGGCGGCGATCATGCCGATAACTTGGAGCCCAATCCTGATCTATTTCGGCATCACCGTCATCCTCGGGCTGCTCCACTGGACCGGACTGGCGCGGGCCGTGCGTTCAAAGCTTCTGGCCTTGCGCGAGGAGGATTACGTTCTGGCGGCACAATTGATGGGCGCCAGCAGCAGCCGCATTATCCGGCGGCACCTCATCCCCGGCTTCATGTCGCATCTGATCGCGACCGCCACGATCTCCATACCCGGCATGATCCTGGGCGAGACGGCGCTGAGCTTCCTTGGGCTGGGCTTGAGGCCACCGACAACCAGCTGGGGCATCCTGCTAACCGAGGCGCGCAGCGTCAGCGTGATCGCGTTCTATCCATGGCTACTTTTGCCGATGCTCCCGGTCGTTCTCGTCATCTTGGCGTTCAACTTCCTCGGCGACGGCCTGCGGGACGCCGCAGACCCCTACAAGTGAGATCGCTATTCAGGCGGCACGCTGTGCCGCCTGTTCCACCCGTTATGATCCCTGCGGCCGTACTTGTTGCAGTGTTCATCGTCCGCCCTTATATGTGCCGACACTCAATCGAGCTTAGCGCGTCGCCTTGGGGATGCACTCGTGAACAGGTCGTGTCGCGGGCATAGCCGATCTCTTGATCTGGTTCAGGATACAAAAAGCATATGAGTCGTCTCGAGAATTTCATCAGCAGGATGACAGCACAGCGTGACATTCTCGATCACGTCTGCCCCGAGGTGGCGAGGATGGAAGGGCTGGTGCTCGAGCTCGGCCTCGGCAATGGCCGGACCTTCCACCATCTGCGCGAGCGCCTGCCCGGGCGCCGGATCGTGGTGTTCGACCGCGAAGTCGGCGCACACGCCAGCTCAATTCCCGAAGCTGAAAACCTCGTGCTCGGCGAAATACGCGAAACCGGCCGCAAGTTCATTGGCATCGAGGCCGCCCTTGTTCATGCCGACATCGGGACCGGCTATGATGATCGCGATGCAGTGACCGCTACCTGGCTTCCCGATCTGATTGCGAGCCTGCTTCGCGTTGGCGGCTTCGCCGTCAGCGGCACGCCGCTCGATCACCCGCTGCTGCAACGCCTTCCGGCGCCGACGTCGGAGCCTGCCGATCGTTATTTCCTCTGCAAGCGCTTGTGAGCGGCCGAGAGCGCTCTACCATAACGCTGCTCCAGCTCTTTGTTTTAACACAGTTCCCAAGCGAGAGCGCTACGCCCGCCTTTCCCCCCGGAAACGTTTCGCACTCATCCTGCAATTCCTCAGGGGATTGTATACACCGCGATCTCCCGCTCAATGCCGCGCAGCGAGACTTCGTGAGGCACGGGCGTCAGCGCGTTCCTGTGCAACAGATCGGCGGTGAGATTGTCGTCGATCACCGCGCGGGTGGCGAAGATCGCCTGTGCGTTGGCCAGGTTCTGGACCCGTGAAGCAATGTTGACTGTCTGGCCAAAATAGTCCTGCCGCTCGTTCATGGACACGGCGATGCAAGGGCCGGCATGGACTCCGATCTTGAGCAGCAGGTCCTCGCGCCCGCTTTTTCCATTGAGCCCACGCATGGCATCGCGCATCCTGAGCGCCGCGGCCACCGCACGATCAGGCGTCGCGAAGGTCGCCATCACCGCATCACCGATCGTCTTCACCACCGCGCCCGCCTCCGCCGCGACGATCTCGTGCAGCACCTGGAAATGCTCGCGCACCAGATCGAAGGCTGACAGATCGCCGACCCGCTCGTAAAGCTCGGTCGATCCGCGCAGGTCGGTGAACAGGAAGGTCAGGCTGGTGATCTTCAGCCGCTGGTTGATATCGAGCGTGTCCGTGCGATAGAGATCGCGAAACGTCTGGTTGGTGAGCAAGCGCTTGGCGGTCAGGAAGGGCCGGCGCTTGCCCAGGAAATCGTGCAATGCGTGGCCGGCGATGAAGACCGTCGGCAGCACGCGGGTTTCGGTCCTGTTTTCCAGGGAAATGCGCAAAGGGCCTGGTTGCATCTCCAACGTCTGGTTCTGGACATGGTCGCGGTCGAAAACCAAGGAGAGGCTTCGGCGCTCTTTTGTTGGTTCGCCCTTAGCGTCGATGAACTGCGCTGAATGCGTGACCGGCTCGAACACGATGACGAATTCAGGCGGAAGCTGTATGGGCAGAACCGCCTTTTCACCGGGCGCAAGCTCGATATCCTCCAGCGAGAATGCTTCCATCTTCTCCGCCAAATCTTCTTCCGGCAGGTCGGCGCCGGACGCCAAGTAGATCTGGCGGAAATATTCCACCAACGGCAGTTCGTGTGGAGTGTGGGCGGCAATCTTGCGTATGCGTGGACTGACGGTGAATGTCACCTCGACCATCTCGTCGAGGGTTGGCGAATAGCCCTCGGAGCAAAGCGCGCAGGTGTATTCGTCCTTTTGCATGGTTTTCAGCGTGGCGTTGGTGTCGAGCACGCCGCCGCAGCCCGGGCATAGAACATTCCAGGAAATGTCGAAGATGCCCACCCGCGCCGCATGGAGAAAGGCGCTGATGGTGCGTTCCTCGTCGAGCCCATTCTTGCTGGCGAAGGCCAGCCCATTGATGCGGCAAAGCTCGCGGTCCTTGCCCTCGGCGATGGTTCGCCGGATCGCATCGATTGCCTGCGGTTCGACATCGGTCGATTGCCGCAGAAGTGAGAACAGATCCTGAGCTTCGGTCATGGTGCAGGCTCCGGAAAATTGCGCCCCGAGGCGTATTGGCCGGACCGGGCTTCGGTCCGCGCACCCCATCTTACGTCGAAAGGGATCGAACGGCCATTCGAATGGATAGATCTGATGACAGCTCAATTTGCATGCGGCGGATTTTCACCGGCCGCAAGCGGCACTATGATGGGTGCATGGGGCATTCATCTTTGGGGCTTTCTCCCGTGCCGACATCCAACAACCCGCCACTTCCCGCGTCGCTACGGCTTTTCTCGGCTGGGGTCATTATTGTCCTCATCGTCGGCGCCGGCCTGTTTTTCGCGCCTGCGCTGGTCAAGCCGCGCTGGCCCTGGCCCGTCACGCCGTTCAGTGCCCGCTTTCTCGGCGGCTTCTACACCGCCGAAATGGCGGTGATGGCGGCGCTCTTATTCTGGAATCGCTGGTCGCCGGGCAGGCTCGTGCTGGTCATGGCGTTCATCTTCACCCTCATAGTGTCGGCGGTTTCGTTGATCAATCTCGGCTATTTCGACTTCGAGCGAAAAGCGGCCTGGCTCTGGTTTCTGGTCTATCTTGGTTCGGCCGCCGTATCGGGGCTGTTCCTGTGGCGGGCCAGGGCCCGTCAGCCAGCAAGTGGCGTGACCCCAAGCCCGGCATGGCGCAGCTACATGTTGGCGGAAATGGCGGTCCTTGGGCTCTATGGCTTGGGCATGTTGCTGTTTCCCGCTATGGTCAGCAGCACCTGGCCATGGCCGGTCGATCCCTTCCACGCCCAGGTCTATAGCGCCATCTTCCTCGCCGGCGCTGGCGGCACCTACCTTATTTGGAAAAGCGCGCCGCGCGAAGAATTTCTGGTGCTAGGCCTGGCGCAATTTCTGGTAGGCCTGCTTTCCATCCTTGGCCTCGTCATCACCGACGGCGCGGTGCACCGGATCGACTGGACGGCGGCCGCTACATTGAGCTGGCTCGCCCTTTTCGGCTGGATCGGCATCAGCGGCGCCTTAAAACTCTACACCGGCCTTCGGTATTTTGGTTTGCATTCGACAGCATAGGCGGCAAAGACGGCTGGATTTTCAGGTGACGTCCGGTGCATCGTGAGGGGCCGATACATTTCGCCAGGAAGCCATGACCAGCACGACCTCGCCATCCGAGAAGATCCAGCCGCAGCTCCGGGCCGTCCGGCGAAGCGATGCGGAGGCGCTTTGCGCGATCTTCAACATGCCGGGCTTCCGCTGGGGCACGTTCAGGATGCCCTTCGAGACGGTGGACCAGGTTGAGCGGCGCATCGCCAAGTCCGGCCAGGAAGACACCTGGATCGTCGCCGAATTGGACGGCAAGGTCGTCGGCCATGGCAGCCTGGTCGTGCAAAGCTCGCCGCGCCGTTCACATATCGGCGAAATCAATATCGGCCTAGACGACGGCTTTGTCGGCAAAGGTATCGGCTCTGCCATCCTTAGCGCGCTGCTTGACGTGGCCGACAACTGGCGCGCCCTGAAGCGGGTCGAATTGAGCGTCTATGCCGACAACGAACCGGCCATCCACCTCTACACCAGCCACGGCTTCGAGGTCGAAGGCCGGCATGTGAAGGCCGGTTTTACCGACGGCCAGTACCGCGACCTCCTGAGTATGGCCCGGCTGCGGTTCTAAAATCCGCTTTTATCAACGCTGCTGGCGACACGAGCGCGGTCGACAGCAGGTATCCTCGGAGTGCCGGGACCGCGACAACACGCAATCGGAGGCTCATTGCATCGTCCCCGACAACCTAGTTTATGGCGTTGACGTAGACAATTCGTGCCGGATCCGGGTAGTGGGTCAGTTTGAAATTCAAGTATGTCAGCACGTCATTTGCCGAACGCCAGAACCTCACCATGCGGATGCACATGCGCCGCTTTACGGGGCTAACCAATGGCTTTTCCAAAACGGTTGAGGCTCACGCCAACGCGGTCGGGCTGCATTTTATGTATTACAATTTTGTGCGCATCCATGCCACTTTGCGCGTGACGCCTGCGATGGCCGCTCGCGTGACTGACCAGCTTTGGGAGATTAGCGACATAGTTGCGCTTATCGAGGCGAACGAAGCCGAGAAGCCAATGGTTCGCGGCCCGTACGCGCCCCGCATGAACATTGTGGTTCCATTACTGTCTATCGTCGGCCCGATCTATTTCGCCATTCGGGGCTTTCCCGTTGAATTCGTTTTCGTGTGGGCCGCTATTTGGACGGGGCTTCGCGCCATCGCTACTTGGAAACCGATTTTCGCTGCTATCAAAGGCGACTGCGACCAGCCACCGTCATGGCTCGACCGGCATCCTTCCGTCACTTTGGTCGGAGTCTTTGCAGCTACACTGGCAATGGTCGACGCGACGCATGTAGCAGTCTACTATTGGACGATCTGGCGGTTGATTTCAAACTGACCCACTACCCGGATCCGCTCTCACTTGGCGTTTGCCCCGCAAGCGGCTAGACGGGACCGATGACCGACGGCTTTGATCCAACCCCTGCGCCTCCGGCGGAAATTCTGGCTGTACTGTCGCTGCTCTGCCCGGAAGTCGTGCGTGACATCGAGCAGAACTGGAATGCTCCCGTTTCCGACTACGCCCGCCATCTGTGGCGGCCGGTGGCAAGGCCAGTATCAAGCCCGGGGATCGCTGCCCGCTCGATCCTGCGCGAAGTCTTGCATCAGCGCCTCGGTGTAATTATGCAGCCTCAGCAGATCGGCAAGGCCCTCGATGAGTTTGAGTACAGACCGGTGATTCAGTCCGGTCTGCACTGCCTGCTTCTGATGGACCGGACCACCTTCGATGCCCTCCTGTTTGCCTGGCTCGGCGCGGTCGAAACCGGGCTGTCAGCCTTCGTCGGCTTCATGGGAACGACGATGACCATGGAGACAATTGGCCGGGAGGGGCCCGGGTGGCTCGATGTCGGTGACGACAAGGTCAACCTGTTTGGCATGGGGCGCCACAAGCTGTGCCGCAAAAGCGCCTGCGCAGCCGGTCCCGTCTCCCTCAACAAGCGCGCGCTCGAAGCGGTGGGCGATGAGACGGATGCCAGCCGCTGGCTAGGTACACTGCTTGCCCGCCAGGATAAGGTCTTTGGAACCGCCGCCGATGCCATGACAGCGCTGAACGAGGATCTGGTCGCCAACTGGGATCGCTCCGGCATGGCCCTGCCGGTTTTCATCGATGATCGCCTCGCCGCGGCTGCCATGGCGCGGCATCTACAATATGACGGCGGTCTTCTTTCCAGGCTGCTCATCGAACCCGCAAGACGTCGGCGTCTCGAACATGCCTTGCAAGAGGCCGCATCGGGCCCATTCGGCAGGTTCCTCCCCAATGCCACGGACTATTTCTGGGGCATCCGCGAGGAGCGCGTGCGCAAGCTCGTTCTTGAGGACGGGACCCTGATCGAGCTTGATAAGCCGCATGGTCTGTCCATCCCCTTCGAGCGGCCGCATCTCAAGCAGGCGCTGCTTGACGGCGTGCTGCTGCCGAACTTGTTCCTGACGTTCCTGGTTCTCGCCATCTTGCCGCGGGTGCGGGTTGTCGGCGGCCTGAGACAGATTGGCTATGTAGCGCTTTTCCACTCGATCCTCCTAGCTGCGTTGGACGAAACCGCACCGGAAGAGCGTGATCTGGCTGCGGAGCTGCAGGTAAGGGAAAATGCTTGGGGCACCCGGGTCATCGATGAAAAGATTTCGGTCCGCGAGCAGCTTGCCGGCCTACCGGAAGGGGCGCTCTTCGCGGACCTGCTCCGGCAATACCGTTCGCGGACATTTGCCGAGGCCACCGACAACCTGAAGCTCGTCCGCGAAAACGCGCGATGGCGCAAGATCGGCCAAGCCTACAGCGTCTGATCCGGACGCCTGGCCTCACTTGTCATTGCTCAATACCGGCCTTGCGGAGCCCCTCCACCATGAGTTCGAAATCGGCAGGGTTCTTGTAGGGCAGGATTTTGCGACGGTATTCCAGCGAATAGTCGGGATTGACGCGAAGCACGTCCCGCCATGCCGCTTGGGCCTCGGCGAAACGGCCCAGCTGGCCGTAGCTGGCGGCCAGAAGCGCCCGCGATACGTCGGTGACAGCGTTGCGAGCCAGCCGTTGCAGCAAGAGGTCAGCGGCCTCTTCGTACCTTCCAAGTTGAAACAAGGCCAAAGCTTGAAAGTGGAGAAGCACATCCGGGAAATATGGATTCAAGAATTTCCCCCGGGCAAAACTCTCGAGGGCGTC
Organism: Mesorhizobium sp. BR115XR7A; assembly: GCF_020165315.1. Classification (NCBI taxonomy): domain Bacteria; kingdom Pseudomonadati; phylum Pseudomonadota; class Alphaproteobacteria; order Hyphomicrobiales; family Phyllobacteriaceae; genus Mesorhizobium; species Mesorhizobium sp. BR115XR7A. The sequence goes on along the minus strand of NZ_JAIUHW010000002.1, from coordinate 236,795 downwards.
TTCGGATCTGCCCGAATAGTACAACGCCTCGCCGAGGGCAACGTGCGCTTCGGCGAAGTTCGGATTGAGGACGAGCGCGCGCTCGGCCTCGTCGACGGCCCCATCGTGTCGCCGTGTGTACAGCTTGACAATAGCAAGCGCCCAGTGCGCCCAGGGATCGCTGCCATCCAGCATTACCGCTCGCGTTGCGGCCTCGTCCGCTTGCGCCATCGATTCGGGCGGCGACGCACCCCAGCGGTTCAGGTAATCGATGCCGTGGGTAAGGGCCAGGAATGCGTGGGCAGAGGCAAATTTCGGGTCCAGTTCGATGGCACGTTGCAAGAGGTCGCGAGCCGCGACGTTCGTCTCCCTCGTCAGCCGGTGCCACAGCTCCCTGCCCCGCAGGAAATAGTCATACGCCTCCGTATTGCGCGGGTACTCGGGCGCCAGCCGCTGCCGATCGCCCGCGGTCAGATTAAGCGACAGCGCGCCGACGATCTGTTGCGTCACGTCGTCCTGCACGGCGAATATGTCGGTCAGGTCGCGATCGAACCGCTCCGCCCAAAGATGGCCGCCCGAAGTTGCGTCGATGAGCTGCGCGGTGATGCGCACCCGGTTCCCTGACTTGCGTACGCTACCCTCAAGAACATACCGCACGCCGAGTTTCGTGCCCACCTCCTGCACATGGACGTTCTGGCCCTTGAAGGTGAACGACGAATTGCGTGCGATGACGAAGAGCTGCGACAGTTTGGACAGGGCAGTGATGATATCCTCGGAGATGCCGTCGGCGAAGTAGTCCTGTTCGGCGTCACCGCTCATGTTGGCGAACGGCAGCACGGCGATCGACAGCTTCGGCGGCACTGCCGTAGCCGGCCGGCTAGTTGCGCTTTCCGGGATCGCGGTCCCAGCGCTGCCAACTTGTAGCGAATAGACCCGGATCGGCTCGGCGATGTTCTTGAGCTGTGTGCTGCCGAGATCGCTCACGGAGAGGTCGAGCCTGGCCTTGACCTGGCGATAGGCATCCTCGGACAGGCAGATGGCGCCGGCCGCCGCGAGTCCCTCCAAACGCGACGCGATGTTGACGCCGTCGCCCATCAGGTCGCCGTCGCTTTCTTCGACCACATCTCCCAGATGGATGCCGATCCTGAACTCAATACGGCGGTCTTGCGGCACGCCGGCATTGCGCTCAACCATACCATTCTGAACCTCTATGGCGCAGCGCACGGCATCCACCACACTGCGGAACTCAACCAGGGCCCCATCGCCAGTGCGCTTGATCACCCGGCCGTGGTGCACTGCGATGATCGGATCGATCAGGTCGCTGCGCAGTGCCCGCAACCTCGCCAATGTACGATCTTCGTCCGCGCTCGCGAGCCGGCTATATCCGACCACATCCGCAGCTAGAATTGCGGCTAGCTTACGATTCTCGCTCAAGGGTCCGTCTCCTTATCTTCACGATAGCAGGAAGACCGAACCAAGAGGGAACTTTTGCAACCGACAGCCACGCAGAACCGAATTGGCTGCGCGCGCTGTCACAGGCCCACCCGATCGCCCGATGCCCATTTGCGCTGCCACTTGCCCATCCACCGCTATGGGTTCATGCTTGTGAATACACCGGCCGGGAAATGCGTAGGGAGAACACGCCGTCGCGGCCCCTAGTGAGGTCTGGCTCGATGGACTGCGCAGGCTGCGGTTTCGAGGTTGAGGGCGGTTACGCTTTCTGTCCGAGGTGTGGCAAGCGCCAGCCCGTGCCATGCGCCAGTTGCGGTTATCTCTGCGCATCTGATTTCGGGTTCTGTCCGAAATGTGGGGCAAGCGTCGGTGCGCCGGCAAAAGCCGTCGAACGGCTTGCTCCGACACCAAGCCGAACCATTGTGCCGCCCTCTCGAACTCCGTCGCTGCTTGCGAACACTGATAGCGACGAAGGGCTGCAGCCCATCTCTGACGCCGATCGCCGCACGGTAACCGTCCTCTTTGCCGACCTTTGCGGCTTCACGACACTCAGCGAGCAGCTCGACCCTGAGGTCATGCAAACGCTGCAGAACGAGCTGTTCAAGGAATTGACGGCGGCGGTGCAAAATTTTGGTGGGTTCGTCGACAAATTCATCGGCGATGCACTGCTCGCTTTGTTCGGTGCGCCGGTCGCGCATGAGGACGATCCGGAACGCGCGCTTCGCGCCGCTCTCGACATGATCGCCCGGACGGCGCGGCTCGGCGAAAGCACCCCCCATTCCGGCTCGCCTCTATTACTTCATATTGGCATAAACACTGGCCCCGTCGTTACTGGACGATTAGGCATCGGCATCGCCAAATCCTATTCGGTGACCGGCGACACGGTGAATACAGCACAACGCCTGCAATCGCTGGCCGCACCGGGAGAAGTGCTGGTAGGCGAACTCACTCACAGGCTGACCCGGCATGCCTTCTCTTACGAGTCGATGGGTGATGTCGTGCTTCGCGGCAAGGCCGGCAGTGTGCTCGTCCATCGATTGGATGCACCGCTTGCGGAGCCGCGTGCAGCGCGTGGGCTCGAGGCGCTCGGCCTCAACGCGCCTATGATAGGTCGCGGTGCGGAGCTCAACAGAATGCTGGCGAGCCTTGACCAGGCGTGCGGCGGCACGGCCCAGCTTGTCCGTCTCGTCGGAGAAGCCGGTATCGGGAAGTCGCGGCTGGTGAAGGAGTTCGTCGCCCGTGTCGGCGACGAGGACCGTTTTCGCAACGTCGCCGTGCGACAGACCACGTGCTCACCACTGGGCGAACAATCATTTGGCGCCCTGGGCGCAGTGGTGCGCAGTGCTGCCGGGATGATGCAAAACGACGATGGGGACGATATGAGGGGGAAGCTCTCAGGCTTGCTTGCCGATCTCGGCCTGCAGGGCGAGGAGGCGAAGCGGCTGATGCCTTTGCTCTACCATGTGGTTGGGCTTGGCGACCCGGATGCCACCTTGCAGCATGTCGAACCCGAGCAGCTACGGCGGCAAATCTTCTACGCGGTCCGCACCATCATCGAACGGCGGCTTGCGTTGTCGCCGCTGTTGATTGTCATCGAAGATCTGCACTGGGCCGACGCCGTTTCGCTCGAGGCACTACGTTTCGTGATGGACAGGTTGGAACGCACGCGATTAATGGTGCTGGTCACGCATCGCTCGGCACCGGAGAGCGGCCAGCTCGACTCAGGTCGGGTCAGTCACACGGCGCTCAGGCTTTCGCCGCTCAATGGCGATGAAGGGCGCAGCCTGCTGGTGGCGCTTTTCGGCGAGAGCTGGGTAAGCACCGCAGCAGGGCTCGTCGATCAGATCCTGGACCGAGCGGGTGGCAACCCTCTTTTTGTAGAGGAGATTGTTCGCGGCCTTGTTGATCGCGGTGTACTGGTGCGCGAGGGGCAGCGATGGCGGACCGTAGCAGGCGAAGTCGCAACCGACATTCCCGCCACTATCCAGGCAATGTTGCTTGCTCGCGTCGACCGGCTGCCACAAGAGGTGCGCCGGTTGGCCCAGGAAGCCGCGGTAATCGGCGCGCGCTTCGATGCCACCCTTCTGAAGACCGTGACAGCCGACCCCGCCCGGCTAGAAGCAGGCTGCGAACTGCTTTGCGATGCGGAAATCATCGAGGAAGTTGCCGGATCAGGCTCCGTCTCGTCGCAAAGCTACCGCTTTACGCAAACCTTGCTGCAGGACGTGATCTACCAGAATCTGCTCCGGCAACGCCGGACCGAAATCCACGGGCGGATAGGTGCTGCATTGGAGCAACTGTGCGGCGATAATCCGGAACGGCTCGAGGACTTGACCGTGCTCGGTCACCAGTTCGCACTGAGCGCCGAGTGGGAGAAGGGCGCGCATTACCTGCAGGCGGCCGGCGATCGTGCCCGCATGATATACGCCAACGACGACGCCCTTCGTTTCTACGAGCGAGCACTGACTGCGTTGGAGGCGACCGGGCAAACACCGCTCAAACTGACAATTGCCGAGCGCATTGCCGATTTGAGCGGCTCGGCGGGCCGCCGCGAGATCGCGCACCACCACTACGAGGCGGCGTTGCAGGCATATCGTGAGTCGGCTGATCGCGTAGCCTCTGCGCGCGTTTTGCGTAAAATCGGTCGGCTGCTCTGGGACGTCGGCAAGCGGGACAAAGCAGAATTCCGCTACGCTGCAGCGGCAGCGCTCCTCGAAGGAGCGGATGCTCCGGTCGAGCAGGCGCATCTCTGGCAAGAACGTGGCCGACAGGCGTTCCGTAGCGGAGATCACGCTCTCGCGGCAAAATGGGCAGACGCGGCGTTGGATTGCGTACGCACTCGCACCACGGAGCATGTCTCCGAGGTGGGGCGTAATGCCACTCTCGTGACCGCCGAGGCACTCAATACCAAGGCTGTCGCACTGGCTCGCCTTGGGCGAAACCGTGAAGCCGTGCGTCAGGTCGAGCATAGCATTGAATTGGCCGAAGCCGCCGGTCTGCTGGGAGCGGCCTGTCGCGGCTACACCAATCTAGGCGTGCTTTACACGATCATCGATCCCGCACAGGCGATGGAGGTCTGTCGGCGCGGTCTTGACGTCGCGCGCCATATTGGGGATTTGGGCTTCCAGGCGCGCCTTCTCGCCAATCTGGCGGTCGCGTGTTGTACTTTCACGGATCGCTGTCCAACAGAGGGCGTGCCTGCTGCCGAGAAAGCCATCGAGATCGACCGCGCACTCGACCAGCGAGAGCACCTGCCGGTGCCGTTGCTTGTGCTTGGGCAAATCCACCAGTGCAACGGCCGTCCGGAACTGGCCCTTGGCTTGTTCCACGAAGCACTGGAGGTAGCGCGCGAAACGGGCGAACCCCAACTGCTGTTTCCGTGCTATGATGGTCTGGCAACGCTTAATCTCGACCTCGACAATCTTGCCGAGGCCGAACGCTACTTTTCCTTGGCGCAGGGTATCTGCGCCCAGCACGGGCTCGACCCGGAAGCGCTTGTGGTGCTGCCCTTTCTCGATTAGCCGGGGTTGGAGGTTGGAAATGTCCGCGCGTAGTGACTTGGTACCGCTTCAACTGGGCGACCGTGCGCCGAACTTGGTCCTCGACGCCATTACCCAGGATGGCAAGATCGCGCTTGACGACTTTCGCGGACAAAAACCGGTGCTGGTTGGTCTGTTTCGAGGTCTGCATTGTGCGTTTTGCCGGCGCCATATCGCCGCTCAGGCGCGGCTTGATCCGGAGCTGCGCGAAAAGGGCGTGGAGAGCCTGACCGTGGTTAACACACCGATCGAACGGGCGCGTCTTTATTTCCGCTACCACCCGATGCCGACTCTGCTTGCGGCCTCGGATCCTGAACGCGCTTCGCATCGTGCTTTTGGGCTGCCCAATCTCGAATTCACCCAAAACGAGACCAACTGGCCGTACAAGGTTTCGATCGCAGCGGCGAAGGATATGCTGGTCGACATGCCAAGCGAGTTGCCCGGTCCAATGGATCCTTTTGCGGCCACCGAAATCCTCAACAAGAGCGATAATTATGAAGTGACCGAAGCCGACGAGCAGATGATGGCGACGGGACACGGACAGCTGATAGGCCAGTTCCTACTGGACCGGCAAGGGATTGTCCGCTGGAGCTTCACGGAGGTGCCAGAAGGTGGGCGATACATGTTTGGGGCGCCCAACCCGCAAGAGCTGATGTCAGCCGTGTCCCAAGTCGCCCAATAAGTTTTTCGGGAGACTGCATTGCTGCCATCTGCAATGCGGACAAGAAGGCCACTATCGGTCAAAACTTCGCGTTACAGCTTGGGGCTTGAGATGAATGGGCCCAGGATCGGCACTGCTGCGCGGCAATCAGGCCGGGAGCCGCCACATTCGCACACGACCGGTACCACGCAATTCCGTTTCCTCGAGTGGGTCGCAAGCAAAATTTGGTCCAAGCATTTGGCGAGTTGCATCCGAAATGCGGATTTCATCGGGCTCCGCGGAGGTTTGAATACGCGAGGCGAGATTAACCGTCTCGCCCCACAGGTCATAGGCGAACCGCCTCTTGCCTATGACGCCGGCGACAATGGGCCCTGAGTGAATTCCAATTCTGAGTCTCAGCGGTTCTCCTGCGAAGCGTTCGCGCTTGACCGCCTTACGCAGCTCAAGTGCATAGCGCGCGAGTGCCTTCGCATGATCGGCACGCGCGGTGGGCAGGCCAGCGACCACCATCACACAATCACCGATTGTCTTGATCTTTTCGCAGCCGTATCGTTCCGAGAGCCGATCCGCCGCCTTGAAGAAGTAATTCAAAATTGCGAGTGTCGTTACGGCTCCGACGCTCCGCGCTCGTTCTGTGAAACCGACTATGTCGGCAAAAAGCACACTCACTTCTGCATGGTTGTCAGCAATTTTTTTGTGCGCCTTTAGCCGCTCCGCGATGGACGCCGGAAGAATGTTGAGGAGCAGGGTTTCGGCGCGATGGTATTCACGCGCCAATCCTTCCTGGCTCTTCCTCAACGCCTCGTTCGTCGATTGTAATTCCTTGTTGAGTTGACGCTCCCTCTCTTGAAGGAGGGTCATTTCATAAGCCTTTTGTTGAAGCCGCTGCCTATTGTCGCGTTCGGCAGTGGCGTCAAGAAAGAGCAGCCACACGCAGCCATTGTCAGCAAAAAAATGAAGGTCAGCGACACGCCCGCTGGGCAGTTCGACCATGGCAATGTGAAACGGAAGCTCCGGGCAAGGCAGCAAACCTTCCATGAATTCAAGCTGCTCGGCAACACGCTCGCCAATGCGAAGCGAGGAGAGCCCGTAATGCTCAACATTACCGCCCTTCGCAGCCACGCAAAGCTGAGGGTCGATTTTCAGATACGCGACGGAGTTCCCATTGTAGAAGAAATTGAAAATCCAACTGCTAACTTCTTTGGGCAATCCGTGCATGGTCTACTTGGTTACCATCAAGGCAAGTTGACGAAACGCATCATCGACATTCTCACCCGAGAGTGCACTCGTGAGATAGATTTGCCATCCACGCTGCCTGAGTTCGTTGATATCACCATCCGATATTGCCCACCGATCGGCCAGGTCGGATTTGTTGATCAGCACTACGAACGGCATTGCGCCGAATTCGGCCTCGGCCCGTTCGCGCAGCGTGAGCGCCACGGCAAGTGTCGCAGCGCGGGTTCCATCGACGACTAGCACAAGCCCGGTTGCACCTCGAACATAGCTGACGCGGAATGAGCCGATGTCGTCTTCGCCGGCCAAGTCCCACAAAATCAGATCGACGGTTTTATCCGGGAGTGCGACATTCTTCTTGTCGATTTTCACTCCCACCGTGGTCAGGTAGGTTTCTGAAAAAATGCTTTGCACAAACCTGCGAACCAGGCTCGTCTTTCCGACGGCGAACCCGCCCAGCATGCAGATCTTTCTTTGCACCATCTTGGGCTCCCCTAGTCCAGGTTTACCGTAATCGAAACCCGGCGATTGGTGGAGCTCCCGGCTTGACTGTTTTCAGGCACCAGCGGCTCAAAAGTGCCCGCGCCCCGAACCAGCAGCAGTTCCGGAGCGACGCCGCGTTTGTTGAGAAGCGCACGAACGGTCTCGGCGCGGGCTGCACTGATCGACGCGTTGGCCGTCTCACGGCCAGTGGCGTCCGAATGCCCGGTCAGCATGAAGCGCGCAGCTACGCCTGACTTGCGGGCATTTTGGGCGAATTCCTTTATCTGATCCGCCAGCCTGTCGAGAACCGGCAGCTGCTCTGGTCCCGGCACAACTTTGCCGGAAGAGAAGAAAATGTCGGTCGTCTGGATGGCCTCTCTCAAATAACTAAGTTCTGCAAGGTTCAGCTCGCGCAGCTGCGAGACATCCAGAACCACTCCGTCGGCCGAAAGCTGTTCAGCGGCGGCCTGCGCCCGGTTGATCCACGCAGCAGGCGCCTCCCCCACGACTAGGATGCGACCTTGGATGATCGAAAGCTGAACCGATTTCGGCGGGGACAGCGACGCCGTCAGCCGCTTCACCACGAACTTTGGATCAAGGCTCTGAAAGAATTGCCACTGTGAATGAACGCGGGCAGGATCAACCTGCGTTCCAGACAGCAGAGCTTGCGGGTCGGCGGCAAGCGGGTCTCTCAGACCGGAAATGTAGAACTGGCCGCCCCTAACCGTTTGCTGAGCGACGATGATCCCCGGTTGGGCCTCAAGTCGCGACACATAATACTGCCAGTGCTCGGCCTCGCGTGCTTCGGGGCTCACATCACGAACCCTGGAGATGTCGAATTCCGGTCCGCCTACCGAAAGCTGTCGGGCCGCGGCGCGCGCCCGATCTATCCAAGTGTCGGGAGCCTCACCCTCGGCAACAATGCGATTATCGACGATCGAAAGCCGAACCGATTTCAGCGGATAAAGCGACGCCGTCAGCCGCTTCAACACGAACTCCGGTTCAAGGCTCTGATAGGATTGCCATTGCGAATGGACCTTGCCGGGATCGACCTGCGTTCCCGACAGCAGGGCTTGCGGGTCGGCGGCAAGCGGGTCCCGCAGGCCGGCAATATAGAATTGGCCATCGCGTATATCTTGTTCGGCAACGATGATGCCCGGCTGGGTCTCCAGGCGCGACACATAGGCCTGCCAGTGCTCGGCCACGCGTGCTTCGGGGCTTACATCGCGGACCCTTGAGATATCGAATACCGGTCCGCCTGCCGAAAGCTGTCGGGCGGCTGCGCGCGCCCGATCTATCCAGGTGTCAGGAGCCTCACCCTGGGCAACGATGCGCCCATCGACGATGGCAAGCCGTACTGACTCCGGCGGAGCCAGCGACGCCGTCAGCCGCTTCAGCACGAACTCCGGTCCAAGGCTCTGATAGGATTGCCACTGCGAATGGACCCGGACAGGATCGAGCTGCGTTCCCGACAGCAGGGCTTGCGGGTCGACGGCAAGCGGGTCCCGCAGGCCGGCAATATAGAATTGGCCATCGCGTATTTTTTGTTCGGCAACGATGATGCCCGGCTGGGTCTCCAGTCGCGACACATAGGCCTGCCAGTGCTCTGCCGCGCGTGCTTCGGGGCTTACATCGCGGACCCTTGAGATATCGAATACCGGGCCGCCTGCCGAAAGCTGTCGGGCTGCTGCGCGCGCCTGATCTATCCAGGTGTCGGGAGCCTCACCCTCGGCAACGATGCGCCTATCGACAATGGCAAGCCGTACTGACTCCGGCGGGGCCAGCGATGCCGTCAGCCGCTTCAACACGAACTCCGGTTCGAGGCTCTGGTAAAATTGCCACTGTGAATGGACCCTGCCGGGATCGACCTGCGTTCCCGACAGCAGGGCTTGCGGGTCGACGGCAAGCGGGTCTCGCAGGCCGGCAATATAGAATTGGCCATCGCGTATCTTTTGTTCGGCAACGATGATGCCCGGCTGGGTCCCCAGTCGCGACACATAAGCCTGCCAGCGCTGCCCGGATTGCCATGAAAGAAAGAACCAACCGCCTGCCAGAACCAACAGCAGCAGGCCCAGGCCCACCACCAGCCACGGAAATCCCTGGTTTGATTCCTCCTGCTTCAGCTCGACGCAAGTCTGCAGCTGCGCCTCTATGCCGGCCAACTGCGATCCGTCGCCGTCAAACTCCATTAAAGCCTGCGAGTAGTCCTCATGGACACGGAGCAACACGTCGCGAACTATGTCATGCAATCCTTCTGGGGGGTTTCCTCGGATCACCGACACCAGGGTCGCGAACGGTCCTACTTCTGACCAGAGACGAAGGTCGCCAAAACGAATAGTGTCCAGGCCGCTCTGCTCCTTCTCGTTGAATGAGTCTTTCACAAAGTCTTGGATTGCACTCAGCATAGAAGAGATCAGTTGAGGATCTTCGCTCGTCGCATTGTCGGCAGCTACATGCGCTATCAATAGCCCAGAAGTTCGGTTAATGAGAAAGACATGTTCAACACGATAAAGAAGAGAGTGCTTAAGAACAACTTCCGAGAAGCTGGCTCCGGTTCGCCAAGCCTCAATTCTCCATTTGAGCCCGTGCCAGGTAAATAGATGTCGTAGAGTTTCATTAAGCGACTGAAATGTCTGATCGATCTTTTCCCCGATTGACTTGCGAATTGCCGGAAGAAACACGGGGTATAATATATCGGTCAGCGTGCGCGGGCTCTTCTGGATCGACCGTTGCACAGCCCTTTCGACAGCCGGCGCAAGGGCCTCACCGAGTTGCGCATGAGGGGCTCGTGCGGCCGCACTGGGAAGCACGTCGCCCACTGCAGCGGCAAGCTGCTCCGGTTCGTCGAGCAGATGCGTAACTCGTGAAAGCTCTGAAATTTCGCGGCTGACCAGCAACTGGCGCAGCGTTTCCATGCGAGGATCGGCGGATGGAACTCCGTCGAGTCGCGCACGGTAGTCCGGATCAACGTTCCGGGCAATTTCGATCAAAAGACGGGCCAGAGCCTCGCGATCAATCTCTGTATCGTTCGAGGCTGTTCTATGCGGAAGGCTGATTGGGTCGACGGTCGACGTCAAATCCGATCAACTCACTTTCCAGCTACGGTCCGAGTTGCTCTTGCTGCCGACGGGATCCTGATTCAGACATTTTGCAACCTCGACAAACAGGCCGGCCAAAAGATTTCGGTCGGTCTTGACGTTGCCGAGATCGGAAAACATTTTTTCCATCAGCATCTGAATGGCTTCATTCTTTTGCTTGATTTCCTCACGCAGCAAATGGTCGTTTCGATTTATCCGGTCGGCAATTTCGCGCTCAAGCTCATTCAATTGATCCGATAATGCGCGCACCTGCTTTTCAAGCGCCTGATTTTGTTCGCGAAGATTTCGGTCAATCTCCTTGTCGGCGTCGGCTCGCGCGTCTTTTTCGTTCCGCAACTGCGCCGCAAGCGAGTCGATCTGCTTTTTCGCATTTGACTCGTACATTTCAAGATTGCGCTTGGCCTCCGATTCGACATCCTTGAACCGCTGCAAGACCCGTTCTTCAAGCTTGGAAAAGCGGCGGTCATAGTCCTGCATCTGGTTGCCGAACAGCAGATCACGTATCTTGTCGACACCTACAGCGTCGCCGGGGGTCCCGCTCTCGCGAGCCTGGCCCGCCATGAAGGCGAGCCCGTTGGTGTCTGCATTACTTGTCAGATTTCCGTCCGCTTTATTTGCCGGAGAAGCGGTACTCGAAGATTCCTTGGCCATCCCTATACCCTTCATTTAAACAGCTACCAGCGTGCTAATTTAGCAACTAGTAAAGATGTCAGCAAAATACCCGGCTCGCAAGCCGGAATCTTCTCCGCATAAGCCGGTCACGCGTAATTTGACATGCGGCTCGAGCTCCACAATCTGCCCAGCGAACAGACCCTTTTGCGTTTTATGCGCGTAGATTGGCGGCGCCATGGATCCATGATCAACAACTGCGGCGCGCTCGCAGTTCGGCCGCGGTTCCGATTAGTTCGATCAGGATCAGCTTGCCCTCGCGTCTTCGCCCGCGATCATCCTTTGTTGCCGGGCGGCGCAGCAACTAAGGCACGGGCATGAGCGCTTGCCATTCAAGCCTGTCTTCAGGTCTTTTTTTGCTACCTAATCAGCCCCGATCTTGACAGGGCAGTGCGGCCATCCGATGCCGTTATCCGGTTTTGACATTCGGTGACTCTCCGAAGAAGACGAAAGCTCGATGATCCAGAATAATGCTACCGCAAGGCGGTGTGGTATCGATGTTCAATGTCGAGCAAAACATTCGGCACAATGCATGCCGGCATCCGCCGGCAGACCTACCGGATATTGATATAGTTATGGTCGACGATGGGCTCGAATGGATCGGCATCGATCGTGCCGACCTGCGCCGACAAAGATCAACGCAACTTGTTCTACCTGTTGCGAGCCGGGCGCGGGTGAGACACGTGGCGCATATTCCATTGGTTTCGATCGTAGTTCCTGCGCACAACGCGGAGGTAACGCTGACGCGGGCACTCGATTGCCTTGTCGATCAGGAAACCGCGGATTGGGAGGCGATCATCGTCGACGACGCCTCTACGGACCGCACCCCCGCGATCATCGCCGCTTATGTGGAACAGGATGCCCGATTTCGCGCCTTGAGTTCTTGCGCGAATAGCCCCGCCGGCGCACGTAACAACGGGATTTCGACGGCGCGCGGCCACTGGCTGATGTTCCTGGATGCCGATGACTGGCTGGATGCCAGCTTCCTTACAAAAATGCTGGCTGCGCTGAAAACCGCTCCCGATGCAGTAGCCGCCTATTGCGGTTCGCGGCGCGTGATGCCCGATGGAGCGCTCACCCCGGCGAGCATCGCGCCCGAGGTCGCAAGCCAGCCCTTCGAAACGTTAGCCCGCCGATGTGCCATCGCCACTCACGCGCTGCTGGTCGACCGGGAAACAATAGTCGAATTGGGCGGTTTTGACGTGTCGCTGCACAGCTGCGAGGATTGGGATCTATGGCAGCGCGTCGCACGTCAGGGCACAAATTGGGTGATGGTCGACGAGCCGCTCGCCTTTTGTCGAGCCGGCCCCAACGCGCTCACCCGCAATTCGAGGCAGACGCTGGCAGACGCGGAAAGCATTATCGCCCGCGGCTTTGCCACCGACCCGAGGGTCAAGCACCCAGCGCCGGCGCATGCCAATGGCGCGATCTCGGCGGGCGGCCGCACCGCTTCCGAAGCACTGGCGTGGTTCGCCCTGTGGAACGCTGCGTCGGATTGCGGCAGCGGCGGCGGCTCGATCAACCCGCAATCCCTGCGCGCGCTGCCGGCAAGGCGTAAGTGGGCGCGCGAGATCGCCAAGGTGACCTTCGACGGCCTGATGGTAGGAAGCCTATCGGTGCCAGCCCATATGGCTGCCCGGTGGGACAGGTTTGGCGGCGCCATCACAGAGTTGATCATCGAACTCGGCAAGGTCTGGGGCGACCCGGTTGCGGGTCGTCGCGTCCAGTATCATCTCGAGCAAATGCTGCTCGACGCCGACGATCTTGCCGCTCCTCGCAGGCTGGCGCGCACTTTCGGAATTCGCGTCGACGCTCGAAATCCAACGTCGACCGAGCTTTCGGAAGAAATCGATCAAATCTATGCCTACCTGATGATGGATGGGCAGATCGGGGCTATCGTACAGTTCGGCGTACTCGGGAAAGTGACAAGGCGCCATTGGATTGAACTGATCCTGAATTTCCTACCACAAAAGGACGACGACGCCGACACATCAAGCACGCTGGCAGCCGAGGCACTGTCGACGACAACGGAACGCCGGCCTGATCCGGACAGCCACTTCGGTAAACTCGCGCAATTGATGTCGGAAGCGCGGGAACTGGTTCGGTCAAGCGCTGACGCTACGCAGCCGCTTCCAGCGCCGCGCCGTGCACCCGCCTCGAGTGGCCACGACAAGGATCGTAAGTCGTTCTGGAATCGGTATTTCGCGACCGAGGATCCCTGGAGCTACAGCTCGGCCTACGAGCAGGAAAAATATGAGCGGCAGCTCGAAATTCTGCCGGCCGGTCCCATAGGACGGGCGCTTGAGCTGGCCTGTGCGGAAGGCCATTTCACGCGACAACTGGCACCCCGAGTGGGCCATTTGACCGCCACCGACATTTCCGCCGTAGCCATCGAACGGGCGCGCGCGCGCTGCTCGGGCCAGCCGAATGTCGAATTCAGTGTACTGGATTTTTTTGCGGACACGCTGCCCAATGAGATGGATCTGATCGTCTGTTCGGAAGTGCTCTACTACCTAGAAGATCTCGCCGGGTTGCGGCGCATCGCCAAAAAATTCGTTGAGGCACTGGCGCCTGGCGGCAGTTTCATCAATGCACACGCATTCGTGCTACGCGACAATATTGAAAGGACGGGCTTCGACTGGAACACTTTCGGCGCACAAACGATCTCGCAAACCTTCGCAGAGACCGAAGGTCTCGTCCTTGCGCAATCGATCCAGACCGAACTCTATCGAATAGATCGCTTCTGCCGCCTGTCGCCGGATTACGTGGCGACGGAGCCGGTGATTGATCATGTGCCGGTCCGCGCACCCATCGGCATCGGGGTCGCGCGAAACATTGTCTGGGGCGGGGCACGGGTCTTGCGCCGCGCCGTCGCTCGTAGCGAGCGGCGGCAACGTATCCCTGTCCTCATGTATCACAGCGTCGCCGATGAAGGTCCGGCCGCGCTCGCCCGTTTCCGACTCACGCCCGCCGCATTCGCGAGCCAGATGGCATGGCTGCGCGCCAATGGCTTTCACGCGATCATGTCCGAGCAACTGGAATTGTCCATCGCCAACCGTCAGCCTTTCACTGGCCGCCCGGTGCTCATCACCTTCGATGACGGATTCCAGAACTTTGCCGACCATGCCTGGCCGATCTTGCGTGCGCACGACCTGACCGCGGAAGTGTTCCTGGTGACGGACCTGGTGGGGGAAAGTGCAAAGTGGGACGCCGTCAGCGGTCCGCCGACGCGGCTTATGGACGCCGGAACGGTGCGACGTCTCGCCGCCGAGGGTGCGTTCTTCGGAAGCCATCTGGCGACGCACCGCGCCATCGATGGTCTGTCGAGCTCTGATTTGGCCGCCGAGCTCCTGCGCTCTCGTATGTTCGTCGAACGGTGGACCGGCCGGCCAACCACGGCCTTCGCGGCACCCTTCTCTGTCACCGACCGACGGCTCGGCAGGCTGGCCAAGGAGTGCGGCTACCGGATCGGCTTCGGCGGCAGACACGGACCGGCGGACCTTAATAGCGACCCCATCGACCTTCCGCGCATCGAGATTCGCGGGGATCGCTCGCTCGACGACTTTGTTGCTACCATCGAGGCCGTGCTCGTTTGAACGGTAGACAATGTCAGCATCTCCCAAGCGCTCTATTCCGCACCAGGCGTGAGCGACCCCTTGCCGGGCCACGCATTGTCGCTTTCGATGCGCCTCTTCGAGGTGTAAAGGGCGATGCAACTGTCTATCGCGTTATGCGGGGATAGACGCACACGGTGATGCTTTTGGCTGCCCTGATGTGTATAGCCTGTGTGAGGGTCCCAGATTTCCATCACATAGCCTCGGCCGGCGATGCGCAACGCGGCATACGCGCGTTCTGCTCTATCGGAAGCCGCCGTAACGCCCAGCGTCTTTGAATTGCGGATCACATGACTGATTTGCGTGACCACACCCTACGCAATTGTCTAGCTTGAACGGTGGACTCTTGTACCACAACATCGGCTCCTTCAACCTAGGAGCAATGGCGGGCATAGATGTCGTTGCTTGCCGATTTGACCGGAAGGTTAACAGCACGATGCGTCTCATCATTCGACGATTGGGAACCAGGAACCTGGCGCGCCCGACACAACCTCTCCGACACCTTGGCGCGATGTTCGTCCTGGTTGCCAGGCAGCTCATCTTTGGAACCGCCCTCTTGTTGGCTGGTCCAGCGCAGGCGCAGGCGCCGGCGACCGTCCCGCCTGAAAGGGTCAAACAGCTATTCGAACTGCTCGACGATGCGTCAGTGAAGGCCTGGATGGCCGAACAGCGAAATCAGGACGCCGGGTCAACGAGAGCGCCTGCCGGGGCAGGCGCTTCTCCGGCCGACGCATCGTCCGGCGCCGCGGCCGCATCAGGCCAGATGAATACGATGGCATCCTCGACGCTCGATATGATCAGGGATCATATCGGAAGAATCGTGCGAACTTTGCCCCTGCTGCCGGGTCAGTTCGCGCGCGTTCGGGCAGAGACCATGGAGGATATGTCCAGCAAGGGATCTGCCGGGGTACTCTTGCTGATTGCGATGTTCATCGCTGCCGGCCTGGCGCTTACTTGGGCAACGTACAAGTTGAGCCGTCCATTTCGTCTCTGGATTATCGCGCAACCGAAGGATACGCCCGTTGGGCGGGCCAAGAAGATTGGTGGCCGCACGCTTTATTCCAGCATGCTGATCGTCTCGTTCGCACTGGGCAGCGCCGGCGCGTTCATGCTGTTCGACTGGCCAATGCTTATCCGCGAGATTGTACTGACATTCTTGATGGCGGCAGTCGTTACATGGGGGGTGCGCATGTACGTCATGGCCATGCTCGTCCCTTCCTTCATGAACGTCGACAACGCCGTCGAGGTTCGTGCTTTGCCAATCACCAACGAAGCGGCTGACCATTGGTCCTATTGGCTGCCCCGGATCGTTGGCGTCTTCGCCTTCTTCGCCGCCGCGTTCATCCTCTTGCCAGGTCTCGGCATCGATCAGGACGGAATGATGGTCCTGTCGCTTGGCGCCGATTTCGTGCTGCTGTTGCTCGTGCTGCTGGCCATTTGGCGTCGGCCAAGAACGCAGCGAGACGGTGCGCGCCACAGCGTTCACACGGAAGCGACATGGCTGTTGACAGCTTATTTCCTCGTCCTGTTTCTGCAGCGCATCGCGGGCCTTTATGTATACTTCTGGTTTACCTTCGCCGCACTCTTCCTGCCTTGGGCAATCGTGACGACGCAGCGCGGGGTTAACTTCGTCCTGCGACCAGGTTCGGTAGATCTTGGCCGGCCTACGATCCCGGCGGTGGCGATCGCTGTCATCGATCGCGGAATCCGAATGATTTTCATCCTGGCGGCGGCTTACTTTCTAGCGCGTGTCTGGGGCCTGGACATGCAATCCATGCGCGGCAGCGATACGACGACGACCTTCATATTGCGCGGCCTGATCAATGTCGTGGTCATTGCCCTCGCAGCCGATTTCGGCTGGTCGATCATCAAAGCTTTGATCGAACGAAAGCTGGGCATCGAAACGGCACACCCTGTGATCGGCGACGAAGAGGTCCCGATGCTAGATCCGCAGCAGGCGCGGCTGCACACGCTGTTGCCGATCCTCCAGAACATCCTGCTCGCATCGATCATCGTGATGGCAGCGCTTATGATGCTCGCCTCGCTGGGTATCCAGATTGGCCCACTGATCGCTGGCGCCGGCGTTGTCGGCGTCGCGGTGGGCTTTGGCGCACAAACCATCGTCAAGGACATCATTTCGGGCGTGTTTTTTCTGCTCGACGACGCGTTTCGTGTCGGCGAATATATTTCCTCGGGCAATTACAAGGGTACCGTGGAAAGCTTTTCCCTGCGCTCGGTGAAGCTGCGCCACCATCGGGGTCCGCTGTTCACGATACCTTTTGGGGAACTTGGGGCCGTCCAGAACCAGAGCCGTGACTGGGTTATCGACAAATTCAACATCACCGTCGGCTATGACACCGATATCGAATTCGCTCGCAAGCTGATCAAGCGGATCGGCCTCGAATTGGCGGAAGATCCCGAGTTCAAGCACTGGGTGCTCGACCCGATCAAGATGCAGGGCGTACAGGAGTTCGGCGAGTACGGCATCGTATTGAGGGTCAAGGCCACAACCAGGCCGGGAGGCGCCTTTGGTATGAAACGCAAATTCTACGTACGCCTCCGCCAGGTCTTCAAGGAGCAGGGCATCGAACTCCCATTTCCGACCGTCCACGTCCAAGGGCTGCAGAATCCGCATGAGGCAGAGAACGCATCTTTGGAGATTACACCCGCGGTGAAAATGGCCGTCGCGCAATCGCACACCATTCGTCGCAGAAAAAAAGCCAGCACGACGGAATAGGAAAGAGCGCCGTCACCGGAGCGACGTCGGGGATCGCCACTAAGCGGCAGGGTTCGTGCGCGCCTCGTGCAACCGGCAATCCTGTCTCCACAGCGCCGCCGGCGCCGACGCCATGGCGTCCACGAGTTCGGTCGAAGGAGCGCCGTTCCCTGGCCGAGACATCGCGGGGAGGTTTGCAGGTGGTTGCTTATATCGCATCCCATGAATGGATTGAGACGCGCCAAACTTGTGATCACCGGATCGTATTGGCAGTGCGGAGGGAGCTAGGTTACTACCTCATAGCGCGGAACGGAAATCCGATAAGGGTCGATCCGGAAGAATGGGCAAATCGATGGGGCGACGCCAGCGCTCTGCGCAAAACGGCTATTGAGGCTGGATTCTCCAAGCCCCTTTTGCCAGCGAAACAGGATGAGCAACCGATTGCCGCCCGCATGGGCAAAGCACCTCCGCACCCCACCCTCGCCGAAGGCGGCATCACCGAAGGCTGCGTCATCCAACGCGCAGTCCAAGGCAGGCCCCCACCGCAGCCACGCCGACGACTTGCTTTTACGGCAGGCGCTCGAGTTGCAGCAGGCCCGATGTCTGTCCGAGGCTGAGGAACTGTGCCACAGGGTCCTTGCTCGCACGCCCAACCATCCGCTGGCCCTATATATCCTGGGAACGCTCGGGCTCGATTTCGACAACGAAAAGTCACTGCGGTACTTTGCTCGGGCGGTGGCAGAGGATCCGCAGAATCCCTACTACCATCTTAGCCTCGGCGAGACCTATTTGAAGGTCAGCGAATTTACGCCGGCGATCAAGCACTTTCAGTACGCCCTGGACTTGAAGCCGGATCTGGTGGAAGCGCTTTGCGCCTTGGGCGATGCCTACAATGCGTTTGACAGGGGGGAGATGGCGCTGCCGCTATTCGAGAAGGCGCTCAGGATCGACCGAGATCATCCCGTAGCCCGGATGGGGTTGCCCCGCGCGCTCGCAAGCCTCGGCCGTATGGACGAAGCCGCGGTTCATCTGAAAGAGGCAATAGAACGGCGCATCGCGGTACCGGCTGCCCACGATGCGCTTGTACGCACGCGCAAATTCGCTGAAGAGCCGCCAGAACTCGGGGCAATCCTGACGGAGCTTCAAGACCCGGGCCATGGGCCGGAGGGAGCGGCAGCGCTCCATCACGCCGCAGGAAAGGTTCTCAACGACCTCCGTCGCTATAAGGATGCGATGGATCACTTTAAGAAGGGGAATGAAGCCGGGGGCCATACATTCGATCTGCAATCTTACCGTCGCTGGGTCGATGGCATGATCGCAACCTTCACGCCGGAACTGGTGGCTTCAAGAGCCGCGTACGGCAATCCCTCGGAGGCGCCTGTATTCGTCGTCGGCATGCCTCGTTCGGGCACGACATTGACAGAGCAGATCTGTGCCAGTCACCCCAATGTTCATGGCGCTGGCGAACTCAGCAAGCTTAGACGAATCGCCAATGGGATCGGCCTCTCGAACCGCTCCAACGCGAACTTCAGCGAATTGATCGCATCGATGACTCCCGATCTGACCAGGACTGTGGCCGACGAGCACCTTGCTTATCTGCGCGAGCGGGCTCCCGACTCGCTGCGAATTGCTGACAAGATGCCTCACAATTTCGAGCTGATTGGCCTGGCTGTCCTTCTTTTCCCCAAAGCGCGTATCATTCATTGTCGTCGCGACGCCATCGACAATTGCATCTCCTGTTTCGTCCTGCAGTTCAATAAAGGCCACAGCTACAGTGCCGATCTTGAGACGCTGGGGCTTTACTACAGGGAGTATGATCGTTTGATGCGGCATTGGGACAAGGTTTTCCCGGGTCGTATTTTCGAAAATCGCTACGAGACGTTGATCGAAAATCAGGAGGAGCAGTCGCGCCGGCTCATGGATTATCTCGGATTGCCGTGGGACGATGCCTGCCTGCGCTTTTTTGACAAAGGCGGCTCCGTAAACACCTACAGCAATTGGCAGGTCCGCCAGCCGATCTATACGTCGTCCGTCAAGCGTTGGAAGAACTACGAAAGCGAGATTCATCCGTTGATCGAAGCCTTGGGCGATCTTGCTGAGATTTGACCGGTAGTGCCTGATGCTGCGCGCAGCTTAGGTTGCACCCAATCCCGCCGGCGTACGCTTTCCGCCGATAGACCAGCCTAACAGGCTTTCCTCAGGCTTAACGCCGCGTTCCGTCACCTGTCCTGCCGGCGTATCTGGCCACAAAGCCTCCCGCCGTTTCGCGCGTCGCTTGCCAAGCAGTTCTTGCTTCCTTCTTTCCTTTCGCTGCGAGGATTTTCTTCCCCCGTCTGCAAGCGTGGCAGCAGGCGGGCGGCCATGCCATCGGCTGTCCGAAGTTCCATGCAGACGGCATGAAAAAACCCGGCGGTTGCCCGCCGGGTTTTCGATTTTAATTAGGCAGCGCCTGTTAGAACGAGCGCTGGAAGCGAAGCATGCCGCCGATTGCGTCGTCATCGCCAGCAGAAATACCGGTCCAGTTCGACACGGAGTCGTCGCCCAGATGCGAGTAGTCCACTTCGGCCGTGATCGTGAAGCCGGGAACGATGTCATAGGCAACGTTCGCGGCGATGCCGATGTTCTTGCCTTCGTCATACGACGCCTGGAGGTTGAACGAGGTCTTTTCGTTGAACTTGTAGGTGCCGCCGCCCCACACAGCCCAGTTGCCGCTCCACGGCTTATAGAAGCCGCGACCGCCAGCCGGGACCGCCCAGGTGGTGTCCGTCAGGTTGTCGTCGGAGCCGTAGCCGCCCATGATGAAGAGCGAAATCTGGTCGGTGGCGTTCACGTCCAAGCGAACCTTGCCGGAGACTTCTTCATAGTTGCTGTCGTAAGCGATGACGCCAGTGACCGCGCCCCAGCCCTGCGTCCACTTCACACCACCGACGACATGCGGAACGTAACTGTCGATCGTGTCCGAGCCCGAGCCTTCTTCGAGAGAGACGACGGCCGAGAAGCCATTGCCAGCGTCGAAGTAGTACTGCACGACGTTGGTGTCGAAACCGCCATAGGGAATCAACGTATCCTGGATGACGTTGCCGGCGTAGCCGATGAACGTATCGAACGCCGATTCGTCCTTACCAACGCGGAGACCACCGAGCTGGATCCAGGCGAAGTTCAGTGAGACGGTGCCATTGTCAGCAGGGTTGAGGGCGTTGACCGCAGGGAGCGGACCCGTGCCATCGGGATCAACGAGTGCGCCCGCATCACGGTTGTTGTTCTGGAAGTTGAAGCGGGTCTCGGTGTAGGTCTTCAAGGTGCCGAGTTCGGTTTCCTGACCGGTCCAGGTCTTCAGCGCGAAACGGGCATGCTTGTAGAAGGTGTCGTTGCTGCCGCCGTCCTCGTGATCGGCGCTTGTCGCACCGTCGAACGAACCGACGTCGCCGACGCCGATGTCGTAACGGATATAGCCGCCGATGCGCAGGCAGGTTTCGGTGCCGGGGATATAGAAGTAGCCAGCGCCGTAGACGTCGCAGATCTTGACGTATTCAGCGGGTTCCGGCTCGGCGACGACGACGGCGTCGGCGGCGCGCGCACCGGAAACTGCGAGCAGAGCCGCAGCGGAGCCGAGGAGAAGGCTCTTGATGTTCATTTTCTGACCTCCAGTCAAAAGTTAAAAAACGGGTCTGGGTATTCTTTGCTGAAGGACAGCGTTCCCTGCCCCATCCCCACTACCGAAAAAGATGCGCACTGCGCCGCTCCTTCGAAATTGACATTACCCATGAGCCGGCGGCGTTCAACCACGATCGTACCGGCGCATGGACAGTTCGGCCGCTATCCCCGACCTGTGTTGCAGAAACGTCACGATTTGGCCTCACTTGGAAAGCTCTCGTTAACCATTGGTCTCCTCACGACCGCCTGTGTCGGCCGAATCCGGCGCTCGGCCGACCGGATCAGGGCAAGGCCAGGGGCTCATCTGCCCGGGAATTGCCGCGGAACCGCCCCACCCGAGGAAGGCTGGAATGTTCGGCGCGCTCACCTTCTCCATATTTCTCCATATAATGACACGGCCTTGTTGATTGTGCCGGCGCTTTTCTTTATCCAGCGGCGCAACGCAGAAGCGGCCGAGTGGTCGAAGGCGCTGCCCTGCTAGGGGAGGTTCAATCTTTTGGTTGATCCGAAACTCCCGACCACTTCCGCAAGGCTTACAACATGGGAGATCTCGAGAGCCTGCACGAGTTCCGCCGCCAGAAAGAGCGGGCGGGACGGATTCGTTTTCTCGAGAGGGATGAAGAAGCGCGGCTGTTCGCCGCCATCAAGAGCCGCAGCGAGGATGCTTACAGGCTTTCCGTCTTCCTGGTCGATAGCGGCTGCCGTCTCGGCGAGGCGCTCGGGCTGACCTGGAACGACATCAATAAACATCGCGTCAGTTTCCAAACCATCATATCCGGCCGCAGCCGCACTATTCCGATGACCGAGCGGGCCAAGGAGGTGACCAGGCTGCCTCCGGACGGACGCCCTCGGCCGAAAGGCCCCTTCACCAAGTTGAGCAAGGCACAGTTCGGTGCCATATGGAACGAGGCTAAAGCCGAGGTCGGACTTGGCGCCGACCATCAGGTCGTGCCCCACATCCTGCGTCACACCTGTGCTGCGCGCCTCGTCCAGGCCGGCATCGACATCAGGCGCGTGCAGATGTGGCTGGGTCATCAGACGCTATCGATGACGATGCGCTACGCGTATCTGGCCACCAACGATCTCGATGGCTGCGTCACTGTGCTCGAAGGGCTACCGGCAGCGCAGGAGATAAAGAACGAATCCGGGTCATGACGAAGGTCTCGTCAGGGGCCGCGCGCAAAAGCGCCAGCGACCCCGCGTCTTTTCACGGAGGTTAGGTCGTGCTCGAACAGTCAAAACAATGTAGGCCAAGTATTAATTCCAAGCAACGTCAACAGCCGGCTCATTTTCACTGGCCGCAACGGCACCAATTATGCATCGTGTTTGCCTTCTATGAGCTCCGGAATGCTCTGACGTCCTATGTCTCCTCGGCTAAACAGGGGTCACGCGACTTGGGTCGCATTTGAAGAGGTAATTTGCATGGTCACTAGGCGGCGATTCTCACGAGGTGGAAACCTTGTTAAGCAGGCCAGCCGACCAAGACTAGAAAATACGGTGGCTGCCGCCGTGTCGAAAATCCTTTTTGAGCACGATCCGACGATCGGCAAGCCGGCCCTTAGAATTGCCGCGAGATTGGCAGGGTATATATCTTCAGCAATCAGTGTTCAAACTCAGGCTGTTCAGCGAGCCCTCCCAACTATCGAGGATGATGTTGAAAACCTCGCTCAGATATTTATCGGGCATATAGTGGCAGAGGCACAAGGCCGATTTGATCCACGACTGCAGCGTTTCAAAGCGGTACCGCCACCGGCGGTCCCCCAGGCGCCTCTCAGTGCGGCGAGTGATTGGGCGGGGCCGGTAGCTGGGCCAACAGTGATAGAAAGGCATTTTGGGATACCGAGGTCGACGCTCTTTCGGTGGCAGAAACGCGATGAGGTGATCGCACTTAAATCTGGAAGCAGCAGGTTTGTTTTTCCATTGAAGCAGTTTGTCGATGCTCGCCCTGCAGATGGGATAGCCGAATTGATCGCCATGTTTGGCGACCATCGGCTTGCCTGGAGATGGTTGATGGCGCCGACGGACAAGCTTGGCGGGAACTCGCCGATAGATACTCTGCTAGCTGGCAAGCTCGCGAATGTTGTTGCTGCCGCGCGCCTAACCTTGGAGGAGGCACCTGATGTTTAGCCCCGCCGTTTGGTGGCGGTCGTTCAGTTGACAATTTGGCGCAACGCGACATTACCCTAGGCGGCTGCCCGCGGCCCGTCGTCTCAATGGCGACCCTTCCAGCCAGCCATTCTCGACAAGCAGTTGGACAGCCTAGCCATTGCGCCCTCCTCCTGACGAAGACTTTGGTACGGTCAAGCCGTCGGCGCCGTGCCGTGCCGCTCGCGCGCGGTCTTGCGGATGATTTCCGCGATTTCCGGGCTGCTGCTGCATAGCATCTGGAAATCCGCCGCGTGCAGCGACAGGAGTGAGACAGCCGTTGCGGCGCTGACGGTCGCCGTACGCGGTTCGCCGCTCATCAGCGCCATCTCGCCGAAGAAGGCGCCAGGGCCAAGCTCCACTGGGTTCGACATCACGACGCTCACCCGCCCCTCCACAACAAAGAACATCCGATCCCCGGTCTCGCCCCTTCGGCAGATCACGGCGCCGGCCGGCAAACTACGAGGCCGTAAGGCGCGCACGATCTCGACCAGCGCGGCCGGGCCGAGCTTCTGAAACAACGGCACGGCGGCGACCAACTGCCAATTGCGGACGAAATCCTCGCGACGGATTTCTTGATAGAAGCCGGAGGCAAGAATGCCGGCCCACAGCGCGAAGACGCCGATGCCACACATCATGACCGCCCCAGCGAGGACGCGGCCGGCGAAACTTTGCGGAATGGCGTCGCCATAACCGGTGGTGGACAGCGTGACCACCGCCCACCACATGGCCTGAGGGATGCTGCCGAACTTTTCCGGTTGGATGTGGCGCTCGATGACATAGGCCGCGAGCGCGACACCGAACAGAACGACGCCGAAAAGCGTGGTGACGCCGATCAGGTTACGCGCTTCGTTGGCCAGCACCCTGCCCAGTACCGGGAAGAAGGTCGAGTCGCGCAGCGGTTTGAGCAGCCAGATAGCACAGTAGAGGCTCCGGTCGGGCGTGCCTTCGAGCAGAAATGCAGCGAGTGGAACCAAAACCGCGAGCATATCAATGGCGATTGCAGGCGTCCTGTCCCGAAGGTCTCCCGCCCAGTGCTTGATCAGAGTCTCGGCCATCTGTAGGAGATAAGCGCCCCAAATGACCGCCAGCACGGCAGTCAGAGCCAGCCTGCTTCGTGCGGACATGTCCGGCATGGTGAGCGCGGCCACCGCCAGCAGCCCAGGCGCAGCTAGCACCGCGTTTAGCGGTGCGTGAATTCTCAAGAAAGGCAGGACCGACATTCTGTCCCCACGAGCGGATGCTATTCCTCCAGAATAGGATGCCTTCAGGGCAAGCGCAAAGGTGGCGCTTTCGCTGGGATGTTCATCACGAGGTGAACTCAGATGGCCTGAACGTGAACCGACAGGCCGCAACCGAGAATGGCCCATCCGGGCATTTGCAATAGGTTTGAACCGTTCGAAGGAGCCGGGCCGACGAGCTCAAGGCCGTAGACATGCCCGGCTCGAAGACGGCGGCATGTCGGCAATGGCGAGGGTGCCGGCGGCGACACCCAAGAAGAGTGCTCCGATCCGCCTGCATGAGGTTCCCTCCCGCCCTTCGCCCGCTACCCAAAACATGTGCGGCACCACAAGCGGCAGGAAGGACACTCGAGAGCCGCATTTAGGACGCGACGGCAACTGCATGGTTGCGAAGTTGCGTGCGCCCAAGCTACCGGGGCCGGTGAGTCACCGCAGAGGCAACTCAAGGAGGCACCGTCGTGATCTTGTGGCTTCGATCCAGCCGCCCTGAGCGGACTCGAGGGATACAAAGCGGTACGATACATGAGATCCGATTCTCCTGCGGTCGTCCCGCCCAGTTCAGAATGAAGCGGCCTACCTTGACTTTGTGGTCCAATGACTGAGTACCCGCGCCTCAAATACAGTATGCAAGCCGTTCGCAAGGCAGGCGATCGGCTGGCAAAACCTATGCAGCTCGGACAAGACACCACTGCCGGCCAGTACGTGGACACGATGCGAATCTTCTCAATCGCCAATAGCTGGCGCGACTCGCACTTTCTGCCGATGCGGAGCGTTCGATTCTCTGTCGGTCACCACATCAAAGCCCTGCGATTGAAGGGCGACATGGCATCGCGTCCAAAGCGTCTGGCATCCATTTGTCGGAAGCTTCGAGAGTCCACCACCAATTTGGACACCATGAACGATATCGGCGGCTGCCGAGCGATCATGCCCGATATCAATAGCGTCCGCTTGCTTCTAGAATCGCTGCGAGACAAGTTCCCCCATGAGATGCACTGTCGGGAATTTAACTATATCGATGAGCCGAAGCCGGACGGCTATCGAAGTCACCATATTGTTTTCCAGTACCGACCCAGAGCTGCCCACACCCAGGCTTTCGAGGGACGACGCATCGAACTGCAAGTTCGGACCACACTTCAGCACTCATGGGCAACTGCAGTTGAGGCCGTCGGGCTGTTCCAGCGCCAGGATTTGAAGCACGGAAACGGGGAGCAGGATTGGCTACGTCTTTTCCAGCTTATGTCGGCGGAATTCGCCCAGGTTGAGCAGTGTCCAATTCGTGTCGGTGGTCCGGATCGCGATGACCGAGTGCGGGAACTGCGGGATATCAACAGGCGTATAGGTGCAACAAGTATACTGGCAGATATCACGAAGCTTACCCTCCGCTCAGAGAGCCTCGTACAGCCAACGCGACATTTTCGGCATCATTTGGTGCAATATAGAGCGGATCGGAACGTTACGATTCAATCATTCCGAACTCTCATCATGGGGGCGCGGAAATTGGAAGAAATAGAGAAGAAAATCGCGCTAAGGGGAATTGATTGGACGGTTTCCTTGGTCGAGGTGGATAAGGTGGAACAGCTTGTCGACATATACCCGAATTACTTTGGGAACGTTTCATTGTTCGCCCGCAGTCTGAAATCCATATGCTCGGGAAAGTCACTGTCTACAGAATAGCCCACACCGGATGGTAGCTCCGAATGAACGCCCGACTATGGTTGGCCAAGCGTCGCTTTCCGTTTGAAGGAGCCGGACCATTGGCCTTCCTCGACAGTCTCCTGGGTCTGGTCCGAACGGACAATCTCCCGAAACCTCACACCTATTTCAGCGTTGCCAGCACGCCTGCCGCTGACTGCAGGTCTGCTGTCTCCAAGCCTTCCCCGAATCGCGCGAAAATCGGCAGGAGAAGAGCCCGCGCCTCCCTGTGTTGTCCCCGAGCGGCCAACAGGCAAGCAAGGTCGACAGCGGTCCGCAACTCCCATGCCCGCGCGCCTTGACGATCACTGAGTTCCAACGACCGCCGAAAACACATTTCGGCCTCTTCGTCGGCGTCCGGGCGCGGGGCCGCCAGAACAAGGGTTCCCTTTACGCGCAGCAGTTCCGGCATATAGCAAAGATCGCCGCTTGCCTCGACGTCACGGATCGTCTCCTCGATCAGTGAAAGTGCCTCCGCGCATCGGCCCGCCGCAGCCAGGCCCAGAACAAACGCGATATTGAGCGGCGTTGTGAGCAGTTCGTAAGGCGCGGCGTGGAGCTCGGCAAGGCAGCGTCGAAGGCCTTCGACACCGCTGCTTGGGCTGCCGCGACGAATGGCGATCTCCCCTGTGAAGCCGCCTCCCAGGGCGAGATAGGGCCCGAGAGAATGAAATTCGGCACGAGAGAAAAGACGATTGATGTGTTTCTCTGCGAGCTCCAGCTTGCCGGTCCAGAGGAACACGGAAATCGCCCAGACAAGTGCTATGGAGAGAGACAGGGGATGTTTCAGGACTTCCGCCTCCTCAATCGTCAGCAGCGCGCGCTCCGCGGCCCGATCAGGATGGCCTTGCAGCCACAGTGTCCTTGCCAAAATCGATCCCGCCAGAATCTTGCCGTCAAAGCCGAGATAGTTCGTCGTGGTTCGGTTGGAGTGCGGCCCGTATCGCAACGCCGCTTCGAGCGCGGTCTGGGCACGGCCGAGCTCTCCGCTGAGGTGAAGCGAAATCCCCATCAAGGAATGCGCCAAAGTGGTGGAGACCGAATCCTCAAGCGTTCCGGCAATGACGGAACAGCGCTCCGCATAACGCAACGCGGTCCTGAACTCTCCCGTACGCAGGTGAAACATTTGCAGCGGGCCCAGAATCCGAAGCTGATCGAGCGCCTCGCCACGTCGGTCGGCAATGACCAGGCTTCTGTTCAATGCCACGCGCGCCGCATCTCTTCCACCACGCGTGAACATCAGGGAGACCCCAACGGCTGCCTGAAGATGCATCTCCTCCAATCCGCCTCTAGTCGCATCGTCAAGAGCCACAACCGCCTGCGCCGCCCAGCGATGACATTCGGTGAGCAAGGACATCGACAGAAAAAAGGGGGCCGCCGCGGCAGCCAGACGGACGCCGAGGTCAGTGTTCCCGTCAAGTCCGAAGCACCAGTCCAGAGCCGCTCGCACATTGGCAAGGCCCGCTAGGTGAAATGACCGTTGTACGCCGCTCGACAAAGTAGGCCACTCGGCTCCTGTCTCCTCCAGCCAGCGCAAACAATGCGTCGCGTGACGCGCGGCCAGGCTCGCGTGCTCGGCATCGTCGACGTCGAGCTGAAGGGCGTAGGCCCGCGTCGTGTCGAGCAGGCGGTAACGCATCGTTGCCCCGGCAGGCCTTACCGCTATCATCGACTTGGCGACCAGGCTGTCGACAGCGCCAAATACGAGTGCGTCATCGACGGTTGCGCTCGTGACAACTTCCAGGGCGGCCTCGATGGAAAAGTGGCCAACGAAGATCGCCAACCGGCGAAGCAGAAGACGCTCGAACTCCGACAGCAGTCCGTAGCTCCAGTCCAAAGTGGCCTGGAGGGTCTTTTGCCGCGGCGGCGCGGTACGTTGTCCCGGCCACAACAGCGTCAGCCGTTCGTTGAGAAGTTCGGCGGTTTTCTGCAGGCCATAAGTCGCAACCCGTCCAGCCGCCAGCTCAATCGCGAGCGGCACGCCGTCGAGCTTGCGGCAGATGCCGGCAACGATGGCGGCATCCGCATCCTGGAGATCAAGCCCGGCACCGCTCGCGGCGGCGCGTTCCAGGAACAGCTGGATCGCAGGGAAGCGGCGCGCAGTGAACGCGGTGAGTTCCAGATCGCCAGGCGCGCATGCGAGCGGCTCCAGCTTGTAAACGTGCTCCCCTTCGACTTGGAGGGGCTCGCGGCTCGTTGCCAGCAGGTGGACTTGCGGTGCGGCGGCGAAGATGCGGGCCGCCAAGTCCGCCGCGGCGTCAATGACATGCTCGCAAGTGTCAAGAATCAGGAGGATCCGCTTGTCTGCAAGGTAGGCGAGCAGACTGGGGGTCGCGTCTTCGGACTGAAGAGACAGCCCTAGCGTCGAGGCCACGGTCGTCGCGACCAAGCCCGGATCACTCACCGCCCCGAGATCGACGAAATGCACGGCACCCGAGAATGCTTCGATCAGATCGTGGCCCACCGCCACAACGACAGCGGTCTTGCCGACACCGCCCGTGCCGACGGTCGTGATGAAACGCGTCTCGGCCAGTTGAGTTGAAAGTCGGACAGTATCGTCAGTCCGGCCGACCATCCGGATCAGGCGGCTTGGCAGATTGGCTTGCGGATAGCTGGCGACGACATCCCTTTGCCCATTGTCTTGACCATCCGATCGCGAGACCGGGGCCACAAAGCAGTAGCCGCGCCCCGTCAGAGTGGCGATGTAGCGCGCGCCGTCCGCGCCATCGCCCAACGCCTTTCTGAGGTTGGCGATTTGAAACCGCAAACTGCCTTCTTCGACGGTGACGTCGGGCCACACATGGGCCAGCAGGTCCTTCTTGCTGACGATTTCGTTGGGGCGCGCAGCCAACGCTGTAAGGATGTCGAAAGAGCGCGCGCCCAGATTGACAGGCACGCCTTGGCGCAGCAGGAGCCTCTCGCCCGCGGTCAGCGTAAAGGGACCAAACGATATCCTGTCGCTCGTCTGCGCGACTATCATGGCATCATTCTTTATTGCTTTTTGTTGGCTGGTCAGACGCGGTTCCAAGTCCACTACCTATGTAGCAAAAAGTCGATTTCGTGGCCCCGAGGGATGATTGGGGCAGGTCAGGAAAGCAGCTCAGGCCAGTTCCGGCACGGGCGGCACTGGCGAGCGCTAACACCGCATCATAGTGTATAACGGGTGCTCCGGGCGATCTCTCTCTATGTGTGGAAGCAGCAAGAACGTTTGCTGACCGGCCCAGGGAGAATGATCATGCTTGCAGTGTCGCTGTCGCTCGTTCCGCAAAACTTGCTTCGGCCGCAAGCCTTTTAAGTGCGTTTTCCACGCTAGTGGAGAGCGAAGCCACGCGCCAATTTCCAAAGTCGAATTCAAAGCGCCCTTTTGTGAAGGACCCAGACATCATGACCCAATCTGAAAAGCTCCTGTATACCGCCAAGGTCCGCACCACTGGCGGTAGGGACGGCACCTCCCGCAGTTCCGACGGTCGACTGGACATCAGGCTTTCCACGCCCGGCGGACCGGGCGGCGGCGCCAATCCGGAGCAGCTGTTCGCAGCCGGCTGGTCGGCCTGCTTCGAGGGCGCAATGGCAATTGCCGCCCGCAAAATGAACGTCAGGCTGCCCGCCGACCTCGCAATTGACGCAGAGGTGGATCTGAACACTGCCGACGGTGCCTTCTTCCTCGGCGCGCGCCTCAATGTGAGCGTACCCGGGCTCGACCGCGACGTTGCCAAGGCTGTTGTAGAGGCAGCACATCAGACCTGCCCCTACTCGAAGGCCACGCGCGGCAATATCGAAGTCGCAATCAGCCTCGCTTAGCTACCGATCACACCGATCGATCTTGCATGCCACTCTCGGCAAAATGTCATCACGACAAGGCGGTGCACCAATGAACGCGATCAAAAACCCGGAAGAAATCAACCACCATCGGCGTCGCCTCTTCGGCGTTGCTGCCGCGACAATAGCCGCGGCACAACTTGGCGCGATCGGGATTGCGGAGGCGCAGGGCGACGGGTCCAAAAGGACCGCCTTCCCCATGCTGAAGGCACGGACTTCGTTCTCCTCAATGAAGCAGATCGACGCGGATCTGCTGAGCGTCGGATATGCCGAGGACGGTCCTGCGGACGGCCCGCCGGTGATCCTCCTGCACGGATGGCCCTACGACATTTACAGCTATGTCGATGTCGCGCCGCTGCTTGCCAACGCAGGGTACCGGGTCATCGTGCCATATTTGCGCGGTTACGGTACTACGCGGTTCCTGTCGGACGCGACACCCAGGAACGGTCAGCAGGCGGCGCTTGCGTCCGACATCGTTGCGTTGATGAATGTGCTGGATATCCAGAAAGCGGTCGTCGCCGGCTATGACTGGGGCGCGCGCACAGCCAACATCATCGCCGCGCTCTGGCCTGAGCGCTGCAACGCCATGGTGTCAGTCAGCGGCTATCTCATCGGCAGTCAGCAGGTGAACCAGGCGCCGCTGCCGCCGAAGGCCGAATTGCAGTGGTGGTATCAATATTACTTCGCCACTGAACGGGGACGGGCGGGTTACGAGAAATACACCCGCGAATTCACGCGCCTCATCTGGGCGCTCGCCTCACCAAAATGGGCTTTCGACGATATAACTTTTGATCGCTCCGCTCCCGCGTTCGACAACCCCGACCACGTCGCGATCTCTATCCACAACTATCGATGGCGACTCGGTTTGGCGCCAGGTGAGCCAAAATATGATGGCTTGGAACAAAAGCTCGCGGCGTTTCCGGCGATCGGTGTACCGACGATTACGATGGAGGGCGACGCCAACGGCGCGCCGCATCCGGATCCGGCAAACTACGCCAAGAAGTTCTCCGGGAAATACGAACACCGGCTGATCTCAGGCGGCATCGGTCACAACCTACCGCAGGAGGCTCCACAGGCCTTTGCGCAGGCGGTCATCGACGTCGGCAAGTTTTGACAACCTGTCAAGCGGCTTTCCGATGAAACCTGTCCACCGCCTGCGGTGTGTGGTTGCGACCATTGCGTAATCCGTCTTCGCAGCGATGCCGGATGAATATTCCGCAGCCTAGGCGGGTCGGCTCGCCGCAGTCTTAGCCAAAGAACTCTCTAAAAGATCCAAATTTTTAGCCCTGCGAGCATCGCAATGGCACCACACAAACAAAACCATCGAAAGGATATGTGAGTTGAAAAGACTGCTCGCAGGTTTGGCAATCGCCGTGTCCGTATCAGGCAACGTTTACGCGCAGTCAGAGAAGCCAGCCAACGTTCAGCCCACCATTGTTCTGGTTCACGGCGCGTTCGCCGACTCATCGAGCTGGAACGGAGTTGTCAAGATCCTCGAGAAGGATGGTTACCCCGTTGTGGCCGCTGCCAACCCCCTGCGAGGTGTCGCCACCGACGCTCAATATGTTGCCGATATCGTATCCGGCATTACATCGCCTGTCATCCTGGTCGGACATTCCTACGGCGGCTCGGTCATTAGCGAAACCGCCGATGGCCATGCAAATGTCGGGGCGCTCGTCTATGTTGCGGCGTTTGCACCGGAGGTCGGCGAGACGGCCGCCGCGCTTGCGGGCAAGTTCCCAGGCAGCACTCTTGCGCCCACGCTCGCTCCACCCGTTCCGCTGTCATGCGGCGGCAAGGATCTCTACATCCGGCAGGAGAAGTTCCGGGACCAGTTTGCAACCGATGTTTCCATCCCCGACGCAAAGCTGATGGCCGCCACGCAACGGCCTATCACGGAAGCGGCACTGAACGAGGCCCAGACTGCGGCGGCGTGGAAGACGATCCCGAGCTGGTTCATCTACGGCAACAAGGACAAGAACATCCCACCGCAAGCCTCCGCCTTCATGGCCGAACGAGCGCACGCGCGCGAGACCGTGGTGGTCAAAGGCGCCTCGCATGTGGTGATGGTTTCGAACCCTGAACCGGTCGCTCGGCTGATCGAAAAGGCAGCAGCGGAGGCATCTCGATGAAAGCCGTCGTGATGAACCGATGGGGCGGGCCGGACGTCATCGAGTTTCTCGATACGCTCGAGCCAACGCCAGGGCCGGGAGAAGCCCTGGTTGAAGTCGCTGCGGCTGGCGTGAACTTCATGGACACGGGCGTAAGGCGCGGACTTGCCTGGACCGACGTGCCGGATCCGAAGATTTTGGGCGTAGAAGGCGCTGGCCGCGTGATCGCGGTCGGTGATGGGGTCAGCGATCTTTGGCCGGGCCGTCGTGTCGCCTGGGTGTATTCGCCGGGGAGCTATGCCGAGAGGACCGTGGTACGGGCCGATGCGCTGGTGCCGATACCGGATTCAATCGACGATCGCACGGCGGCGGCTGTGATGATGCAGGGCCTCACAGCCAGCCATTTCGCGACGGATTTCTATCCCGTGCAGCCCGGCGACATCGCGCTTGTCCATGCCGCTGCTGGTGGAGTCGGTCTGCTGCTTACCCAGATGAGTATTTCCTAATGGAAGGGGGCTCCCAGGGACGCGACACAATGGATGGACATTTCGAACTGGAGCTAGCTAAGGCCAGGCTGAGCGTGAGCCAAGCTGAATCCGACCTGAAACGCCTCGAGCGGATAACGGACAAGCGCTATGGCGTGGGCATCGATCTCGCCCTCTGCGACACAATAAGAGGCGCCCAGCGGCGTGTCGGCGAAGCAAGAGCGCACCTGACGAGGATCAAGGCCGGCAAAGCCTGATCTCGCATTAGAAAAGCAAACGCCCACTGGTGCGAGCCAATAGCCAGTCACGGACGACGGTCGCCCGCATTCGATCAGCCCTGGCTTCTGGACCCCTCATATGGAGTGGCCTGTCAGGCCTGTCGGGGTTTTGTTACCGCCCCCTACGGCTGGGTAGTGCCTAAATCCGAACGACCCTATGCAGCCTTAAGCGTATCCGCTGGCCTTCCGCATAGGACAGCGCAAAAGATTCCAGTATAAATGACCGGGTGAGTTCCCGGTCTTTCTCAAGCACGCGGACGAACCATTCTCCGCAGGCCTCGAACACTTCAATGCAAGGCAGAGCCTTGCCGTTCAGCATCACGACAACATCATCCATCACAGCTCCCTTGAAAGCAACGCGCAACGTCATTTCTACACGTCCGTTGAAATCTGTCTTTCAATTACAAAAGACATACAACTTCGATTCTACAGTGTGCCGGACTGTTGAGGACATAAGGCGCTGCTGGTGGGCCGAGATTTACCCGCGCTAAGTTGAGTCCAGCTTCTGGATCCGGCCCTTTTCGATGTGGAACGCCCCGCTGTTCCCGCCTTGGCGTTCGAAATCCGACTGAATTTCGTCCCATGTGCCAAGATACTGGCCGCACTCGGCGCAGTTGATCGGCGTTGAAGGTTGAGCGTCTCCAGGAATCTGCAGGCGGATCGTGCCGCAGTATGGGCATTCCAGGAGATGGTCCAGGTACTTACCGGCCATGGTTGCTTCCAATGCACTCCGCACAGAGTTCTAGCGAGAAGAGTTCAAACGCAAGGATGTTGTCCCGCTCCGGCGCCGAAAAATTTCAATCGCTTAAGGGGCACGATTATCATATGTTAATCCCTGAAGCGCCGAAACGGGACGCGACGATGACAGGTAAGAAGCCGCCGCAGGACAGCCTCATCGAAAGGCTTATCCGAGAGACCGGGATAGCGAGGCGCAAGCGACAGAGCTTGTCCTGTTGCTGGGCAGAGAGTGGAATTCGCTCGTTCGCGAGGCGAAACTCCTTCTGGGCGAAAAATAGCATGCCGGCCAGTTCTGATTGTACATGCGAGGCTCGACGGAAAAAGCCCGCCGGCCGAGCCAGCGGGCAAGGGTCACTTGGGAAGGCCGCTGGAGTGGACGGCCCGATCCCGAACACTCGTGTCCGGTAAATGTTCCATAGCTAAATTAGTCCACCAACAGTCCAGCTTGCAGTTAGTCGCGATGGTGACCTTCGCCAGCAAGTCTCTGAACAATACCGTCGCAACGGTGGTGTTCCGAACCCGTCGGCCACCAAGGGGGACGGCGGCGGCGCGGGCGTGAGGCTGCGGAGAATCTGGCGTGATCTTCAGCAGATATCAGGCGGGCGGTGGCAACGACATGCCCGACCCGGCAGTACAGACGAAAGTCGCTCGCACTTGATCAGCGCTGGCTTCTCACATCACACGTTGCTCAGGCCGGATACGGCTACCTGGGCAGCGATGCTACCCAGGCGTTCGCGCTTCTGCAGTTCTGCCTTTTCATCGGCCTTCTTCACGGTAACTCTCCCCCGCGTTGTCCCTCAGCGTAAAAAACTGGCTTTGTCGACAAAGCTTGTCAAGCAATGAAATGGCCCGCTGCCACGAGGGGAAAGCAGCGGGCCGGTGCGCCACGGGCGGGGAGCATGAGTATGGCGCCTGTGGGTGGAACTTCGGCTAATCCAACTTGTTCCGGAAGGATATGGCTCATGGTGCGCGATTGGCCAACCGACATAGTGAGCTGATCCGCTCAGCATATTTGTGGCGGAGAGTCCTTGAATGGCGGCGCCGCTGTCGCCCATGGGAGACGGAAGGCTGCTGACGTTCCAAACGTGAGATCTCTTACCTCAGTATGAATACCCGGCAATTAGCATAGGCGGCAGGATCATCATCACCAAAAACTTTGGTGACGACATGATGGGTATGATCACATGCTCGCCTTCTTGATGATCATCGTCGCCATGGACAAGCGTGATTGTTCTTTGCCGAGTCCACGCTGGGAGCCGCCCCTGACTCAGCATCTGGTGGCGGGGCTGGCGACGGCTGCACCGACTACATCAGGCGGCCACCGGTGACCGCAATGACAGCTCCGGTGATATAGCTTGCGCCTGCCGTGGCAAGCAGAACGTAGGTGGCCGCCAACTCGGCCGGATGGGCGGGGCGTCCGATGGGCGTGTTGCGACCGAACTCGGCGACCTTTTCCGGTGGCATCGTTGAAGGGATCAGGGGAGTCCAGACGGGGCCGGGGGCGACGGCGTTGACACGGACGCCGCGCTTGGCGACCATTTTAGACAGTCCCTTGGTCAGATTCACGATAGCGCCCTTGGTGGCGGCGTAGGCCAGGAGCTGTGGGGACGGATCGGCTGCCTGGATTGACGCGGTGTTGATGATGCTGGCACCATTGCCCATGTGCCGCAATGCTGCTTTTGACAAAAAGAACTGGCTGTAAATGTTCGTCCTGAACGTCTGATCCAGCTCTTCCGCAGAGAGCTCCGCAATATCGTCAAGCGTGGCTTGGTGAGCAGCGTTGTTGACCAGGATGTCGACTTGCCCCAACTGACGCATGGCCGTCTCGACTATGTCTACGCAATGCCTTTCGTCCCCGACGTCGCCGGCAACAAGAACGGCACGCCTGCCCGCTTTCTCCACCCAGTCGGCCGTCTCGCGCGCGTCGTCGTGTTCATTCAGGTAAGACAAGACAATATCGGCACCCTCCCTGGCAAAAGCAATGGCCACTGCGCGACCGATCCCGGAGTCCCCACCCGTGATAATAGCCG
Organism: Mesorhizobium sp. BR115XR7A; assembly: GCF_020165315.1. Lineage (NCBI taxonomy): Bacteria > Pseudomonadati > Pseudomonadota > Alphaproteobacteria > Hyphomicrobiales > Phyllobacteriaceae > Mesorhizobium > Mesorhizobium sp. BR115XR7A. Next base: position 201,158 of record NZ_JAIUHW010000002.1, on the reverse strand, counting down.
TTTTGCCTTCAAGCTTGCCACTCCCCTCGTAACTGTGCTCCCCGTGATCGGGCCGCGGGGACATTGCGTTCGTCTGGCCCGGAGCACGCTGCTGTTGCTTCGGCAGTTTCTCTTGCAGGTCGAGGGTGTCCACATCAGAGATCATATTCATTCGTCTCCTTAACCGCTGCGCCCAACCACTCGAAGACCGGGATGTTCCACTGAGCCGTCGCTTAAGGACTTCAAGCGCAAGCGCCGGCCGCCCCCTCGCATCCCGTTACCATCTTCGCAGAAGGCGGTTGCACGCGCGAATACCTGGCCACGCGCTGGTCTGTCTGGCGGAAAGACTGGCGGCGCATCCAAGATGCTATGAGCAAATTTTTGGGTGCATTGCCAGAAGCCGGCACGATGAGGGCGTGCCTGTCAGGATCAGACAATTTCAACCCTAGGAAACACACAAAAAGCTCGCTGATCAGGGTGCTGGTCCACGAATATCTGCTTGCCTGCCTCACGCTCAAGCGCGTCTTGAGTGTCACGGTAGTTTCAAGAAAGTTCACGCCCTGGCTTGCCAAGCAGTCACCGCGATGGATGCGGCTCATGCCAAATCAGCTCCGCTGATCCCAATGTCGCCGTCAAAGATCTTCGGAACAGTCGTGCCCTGAGGTCGAGCCCTGTTTCTCTCGGCGTCCAGCAATTCATACTCCCCAGCTAAGCCGTTCATGAACAGCTTGAGTAGGTGTGCAGCCAAGCGCTCCCGCTGTGGCGACTTGGACGCGACACCGCGCTCGTTACTGATCGTCTCTGGAATGGCTCCAAAATTCTCTCCACGCACCGGAACATCGGTCCGCCGTTGCGGTTCGACAGGCAGCGGACACAGTCGATCCAAAGAAGCATCGGCCCGCTTACGACAGGCGCGAGGTCCCACCCCTAGATCTTGCGGGCAGAGGAGCAAGCTATGCGGGCGTTGGTCTGGCACGGCAAGGAAGACATACGCTGCGATCAGGTTTCCGATCCGGAAATTGTGGATGAGCGTGACGCCATCATCAGGGTGACGAGTTGTGCGATTTGCGGCTCCGACCTTCACCTCTACCATAATTTTGTGCCGGCCATGCTGCCCGGCGACATCATGGGCCACGAGATGATGGGGGAGGTCGTGGAGGTCGGGAAGGGAGTCAACGGCGCTCTGAAGAAAGGCGACCGGATCGTCGTGCCGTTCACCATAATCTGCGGCGAGTGCGACCAGTGCAAGCGACAGAACTTTTCGGTTTGCGAACGCACGAACCGTAAGAAGAATCTCGGTGACAAGGTGTTCGGGCACACCACCGCGGGTCTGTTTGGATACACTCATCTGACCGGCGGCTATCCCGGGGGACAGGCGGAGTACATGCGGGTGCCGTTCGCCGACGCCACGCACGTGAAGGTGCCTGACAGCCTTACCGACGAGCAGGTCCTCTTCCTCGGCGACATCTTTCCCACAGGATGGCAAGCCGCGGCTCAGTGCGAAATAGAGCCCACCGATACCGTTGCGGTGTGGGGCTGCGGCCCAGTTGGGCAGATGGCGATACGCAGCGCCCTGCTGCTCGGCGCGAAACAGGTGGTGGCGATCGATTGCCTGCCGGAACGGCTGTCGATGGCCGCGGCAGGCGGTGCCATAGCCATCAATTTTGCCGAGGAAAGTGTCGTTGAACGGCTGCAGGAACTCACCGGTGGGATGGGTCCTGAGAAGTGCATCGATTGCGTCGGCATGGAAAGCCACGTCTCGCTGGCCCAGCCCGATACCCTCTACGATCGCGCAAAGCAGTTGATGCTGATGGAAAATGATCGACCGCACGTTCTGCGTGAGATGATTTATGTCTGCCGGCCGGCCGGCGTGATCTCGATCCCCGGCGTCTACAGCGGGCTGGTCGACAAGCTCCCGATGGGACCGGCAATGAACAAGGGGCTCACGTTCCGCATGGGACAGACCCATGTCAACCGTTGGACCGAGGATCTGTTACGCCGCATCGAAGATGGCCAGATCGACCCGTCCTTCGTCATCACCCATACCGTCGGGCTTGAGCAGGGACCCGAAATGTACAAGGTGTTTCGCGACAAGCAGGACAGCTGCATCAAGGTTGTACTGAAACCGTAGGAAATCGTCATGACCGTGGTTGCTAAAGTTTCCAACATCACCCAATCGCCTGGCGATCCCAAAGTCCTGAAGGCTGGGCCGAGTGTGGTCGGCGCCTCCGACGGCCTTGCCCGCAAGCTCGGCTGGTTCAGCATCGTGCTTGGTGCCGTCGAGTTGCTTGGCGCCGAGCGGATGGCCGGCGCGCTCGGGATGAGCGGCAAGGAAGGGCTGATCCGCGCCTATGGGGCGCGAGAAATAAGCAGCGGCATACTCTCGCTTTCGGTGGACAAGCATGCCGGGCTGTGGAGTCGGGTGGCTGGCGACGGCCTGGACATCGCGACATTGCTGACGGCGTATCGGGATGACAACCCAAAGCGCGACAATGTGGGCCTTGCGCTTGCCATGGTCGCCGGTCTTGCACTGCTCGACATCATCGGTGCGAAAGGCGTGACCGGGCGCCACTCACGCAACGGAACCAAGCCGCGCGACTACAGCGATCGCAGCGGCTTTCCCCGAGGCGCTGCAGTAGCCCGAGACCTTGCCCGCTCGCAGCGCCGCCGGGAGGCCGGCGCAGCCTGACAGAGTTGCCGAGCCCGTGGCGGCATGCGACCCGCGACAGGTCGTGTCCCAGAGGGGGTTGGTCTCGGCGACCCTACGTTGATAGAACAGGCTGGGCCGTGATCATGACCGTCGAGTGGCCGTTCTGTGCGTCAGAAGCATCGGGGCACGGTAGCCCGCAATGTGTTCGGGCGATCCTCAGGCCGAGCCGCTTTCGGGCAAGTCGGTCTCTTCCGCCACCTCTTTTCGCAGATCTCGGCGCAAGCGTTCCGCTTCGTCGGAATTGTTTTCGTCGTCAGTCCGCTCAAGTTCGCGATCGATCGTCTCGCGCGAGCCTTCCACCGGATCCTGTTGCGGAGATGTTTTCGGGCCGGTTTCCATCTTGCCTTTGTTCGGAACGGCGCAGTCGAGAGATTTCGACATCTTTAGCTTCCCTTCGTCTGCCAACATGACCGACATTTGGAATGAGTATCGTCGGACCCTGCCGAACCGGATCGTCGATGATTTGTTCCGGGCTAAACCCCGGTTTCGTTTTGCCCGTCCGCATCAGGCGATGCCCCTCCCCCGTTCCAAGTTTCGCTGAAATTCCTGTGTTTGGCGCCACCGTTGCAACGGAACTACAGCCGCGCAGAGTCGAACCGGTGAAGGCCCCGCTGGTCAAGCAGACCGATGCGGGTCCGCCTCAGCATCTCGCTGCTTGAAAGCGAGTTGTGGAAAGCTGGCAGTCGCAGGAACATTTGATGGCGTTCAGGGTATCAGCTAACAGCCTATAAAGCCCGCCTCGCTGGACTTGAGAGCGTGCTTGCAACCTATGCACCCATCGGGCGTTGGACAGCAACAGCTCGGGTGATGCGCAACGCACCAAGTGATTTGCGGGAAGCAATATGGCTGACAGGCGCTCAATCAGAACTCCGCTGGCTCGAGTGCGGGGCCTTGGATCGGCTAAACATGGAACCGAAGCGTTCATACTGGAACGGCTGACATCTGCTGCACTGTTGATCCTGGTCATTTACATCGTCGCGGTCGTTATCAGGCTGATCGGAGAGCCTCGAGATGTCGTCGTGCGCGTCATCGGGTCGATCTATGTCGCACCCGCCTTCATCGCCTTCATTTTGGTCAACTGCATCCACATGCGGCTGGGCATGCAATCGATCATCGAAGACTACTGCCACGCGACCGTGCTGAAATCGGTTCTGCTGATCGCCAACTGGTTGTTTTGCTGGGCGGTAGCCCTCGTCAGCTGTTTCGCCGTGCTCGTGATCAGCTTCCGATAGGCGGAGGTTCTCCCTTCAAGATCACGGCCTGCGCGACGCGCCTTCCAACTCAGCACCGTCCCGTCACCTGTCGCGCGCGGCAGCCGCCATCATTCGATTCTCGGGAGCTTGTCCCATTGATGGAAAGGGGGTGGAGAGGTCAACTCCCACTCCAATGTGGTGGCTCCTGCTCCCCATGGGTTCATGCCGGCCGCCCTTCGCCGGGAGAAAGCCTCCAAGATGCCGAAGAGGAAAACCACGACACTCGCGGCCGACAAATATGATCCGTACGATGAAATCATGTTCCAGCCGGCGAATGCGTCGGGATAGTCGATATAGCGACGCGGCATGCCCGCCAGGCCAAGGAAGTGATGGGGGAAGAAGACGAGGTTGACACCGACGAAGGTCGTCCAGAAATGGATTCCAGCCAGAAGCGGGTTGTACAGATAGCCCGTCATTTTCGGGAACCAGTAATACCAGCCCGCGAATATGCCGAAGATCGCTCCGAGCGAAAGTATGTAGTGGAAATGCGCGACGACAAAATATGTGTCGTGCAATTCACGGTCGAGGCCGGCATTTGCGAGTTGGACGCCCGTCACCCCGCCAACAGTAAAGAGGAATATGAAGCCGAGCGCCCAGAGCATCGGCGTCCGCAGGCTGACTGAACCGCCCCACATAGTCGCGATCCAGGAGAACACTTTTATCCCGGTCGGCACTGCGATCACCATTGTCGCGAAGGTGAAGTAGCGCTGAGTGTCGAGGCCTATTCCGCTTGTGTACATGTGGTGTGCCCAGACGACGAAGCCGATCGCCCCGATCGCCACGATTGCGTATACCATCCCGAGATACCCGAAGATCGGCCTTCGCGAGAAAGTCGAGATCACCTGACTTACGATGCCGAAGGCGGGCAGGATCATGATGTACACTTCCGGATGGCCGAAGAACCAGAAGAGATGCTGGTAAAGCAGCGGGTCGCCTCCGCCGTCCGGCGCGAAGAACGTGGTTCCGAAATTGCGGTCGGTCAGGAGCATGGTGATGGCGCCGGCCAACACCGGCAGAGCTAGCAGCAGCAGAAAGCCGGTGATGAGGATCGACCACACAAACAGGGGCATCTTGTGCAGCGTCATCCCCGGCGCGCGCATGTTGAAGATGGTCGTAATAAAATTGATAGCCCCCAGTATAGAGGAGGCACCCGCAATGTGCAGCGACAAGATAACCAGATCGACCGCGGGACCGGGATGGCCGGAGGTCGACAGTGGCGGGTAGAGAAACCAGCCGGTCCCGGAGCCATAGCCGCCCGGCACGCTGGGCACGAAGATCGACAACAAAAGCAGCATGAATGCCGGTGGCAGCAGCCAGAACGAAACGTTGTTCATACGTGGGAACGCCATGTCGGGGGCGCCGATCATGATCGGAACCATCCAGTTGGCGAAGCCGCCGATCAGGGCGGGCATTACGGTGTAGAAGATCATGATCAGCGCGTGGGCCGTCGTGAAGACGTTATAGAGTTGCTTGCCCGCATCGATGGCCTCGTCGCCTTGATAGCCGTAGATCATCGACGCCAGTCCGGGGAAAAACTGGATCCCGGGTTGCTGCAGCTCAATTCGCATGCTCACCGACAAAAGCATACCGATGACGCCCGCGAGGAAAGCGAAGATCAGATAGAGTGTACCGATGTCCTTGTGGTTGGTCGAGAACAGCCACCGGGTAATGCCGCTTGGCCTGTGGTCGTCGCGACTGCCCGGATCTGTTGCGATATGTTCACTCATGACCGTCTCCGCTTGGGCCGTCCGTCAACCAGCACCGAACCGTGCTGGCAGTTGAATGTTCCCCCCACAGACCTGCGTCTGGAACATTCAACGGAAGCCATGGTTTGGCTCAGCGCAGCATCACCCTGCGGAGGAGGATCAGCATTCATGCTGGCGATAATTGCTGCGGCAATGGTTCTGACGACGGTGGTTGGTGGGCTGATATCCGCCTTCTCGATCGAGGCGCGTCACGGCCTCCACGACCCCACGCTAGACCAGTCCACGCCTACGCGACGGCCCACCCCGGCCTGGAGGCAGTGGTCCTGACATGGATGCGATTGCCGAGACGTTCGATCGGAGAATCCAAGCAGGGTGGCTGCTGCTCGGCTTCGCGCTCGGTGGGTTTCTCGACGGCATCGTCCTGCATCAGATCCTGCAATGGCATCATCTTCTCTCGGGCCTCGCCGACCCGGCGGGCTCCAACCTGCGCTTCCAGATCATGGCCGACGGCCTCTTTCACCTTTTCATGTATGTGCTCGCGGTGGCCGGCGCAGTGCTGCTTGTGGCCGCGAGGGCGGCCGGCGCGCGGCCTGGGACCACGACTGAGATCCTGCGGGTTGCCTTGGTCGGGTTCGGCGTCTGGCATATTTTTGATGCCGTTTTGTTCCATTGGCTGCTAGGGCTGCATCGGATCAAGATGAACAGCGACATGCCGCTCGCCTGGGATATGGCGTGGCTCGTCATCTTCGGCATTGTGCCCCTTCTTATGGTGGTGGTGCTGCCCAACCGCGGCGGACCGGCACGCGGCGCGTCGGCAGCGCTTACCAGCATCGTCTTGCTTGCAGGATTGGCAGCGGGCGCCGGCCCGCTCTTCAACGGTGCCGCCAATTCGGTCATCGTCTTTCGGGGCGGCATGGAACCAGCGACGATGATGCGGGCCATTCAAGTCGCCGACGCCCGTCTGAAATGGGTCGACGGCAGCGGCACCGTCTGGGCGGTCGACCGCGTCTCGTGGCGCGGGTTGGTGATCCTTTACGTGCGCGGCGCCCTAGTCGTCAGCACGACGCCAATTATTGCCGGATGCCTCGCCTGGACCGATCCCGCCGGAGCGAGCCCTGACTTCAGATCGCTGCGAGCCATACCTGACAGCCTATGACTTTCGAACCGGACAGGAAGCATGCAACTCGCCAAGAGCAGGCATGGGCGAATCTTGAATTCGCGCATCGTCGTGGTCGGCAGTGGCTTTGCCGGTCTGAAGGTTGCCAAGGCGCTCGGAAGGCGGAGATCGGGGGTGACGATCATCGACCGCCACAATCACCACCTGTTCCAGCCCTTGCTCTATCAGGTTGCAACCGCCGCCCTGTCGGCGCCTGACATCGCCGAGCCAATCCGCAAGATACTGGGCCGCTGTCCCTCGGTTCAGTTCCTCTTCGGCGATGTCGCTGAGATCGGCACCGAGGGCGGGATGCTTGTGCTGGCCGATGGAACCACGGTTCCCTATACATACTGGTCCCGGCAACCGGTTCGCAGCCGTTTTATGTCGGCCAGGACAGCTGGGCTCAGGTTGTCCGGGCTTGAAGACCATCGAGGATGCCGGCACGATCCGGTCGCGATTGCTGCTGTCGTTCGAGCTTGCGGAACGGATAACCTATCCAGTCGAGCAATCCCGGCTAATGACGATCGCCATCATCGGAGGCGGCCCGACCGGCGTGGAACTCGCGGGCTCGATCGCAGAACTCAGCCGGCACACCCTGGCGCGCGACTTCCGTAACATCCGGCCGGAGAAGACAAGCATCATACTCGCCGATGCCGGCGACCGTCTGCAGCTGGCGGATTCTGCGCCTGGAAAGGCTCTGCGTCGAGGTCGCCCCTCGGCAATCGCGTCGAGGCGGTCGAAGCACAGAAGATCACGGTAGGCGGCAAGGTCATCCCGGTGGCCTTGACGCTCTGGGCCGCGGAGTGGCCGCTTCGCCGCTGGCGGCCCGGCTTGGTTTCGGGCTCGACCGCGGCGGCCGGGTGAAGGTTGCATCCGACCTGCAGGTAATCGGCCGTTCCGACATCTTCGCGCTTGGCGACGTGGCGCTGTTCCTCGACGAGAACGGCCAGCCATTGCCGGACCTTTCACAGGGCGCCAAGCAGGAGGGCGAGCACCTCGGCAGGGCACTGGCACGCCGGGTGGATACCGGCGAGGCGTTGCGGCGCCAGGCTGATCGCCGAGGAACGGGTTGAACCGGGTTCACCATCGTCGCCCGTCGCGGAACAGCCAACCCCGAGAGAGGCGTTGCCAGGGATGCGGGCGCCCTCCCCGGCATTGTCCGCGCGCCACCATGAGATTATAGCGCGTGCGTTCGGGGGCTCACCGGGCTGCGCTCAGGGTTGAAAACCAGCCTTCAGCGATCTCAGGAGACGCCCGGCAAACGGTCGTGGTTCAAGAGCCAGCGTGAAAATGCCGGAGGGGTTGAGGAGGGTTTGCGGCCTGGACACCGACAGGGCTGTTTCCCACCCCCAGCTATCGAGCAGCGGGTAGATGGAGTAAGCAAGCAACGGGACGCCAGCCGATGCAGCCGCAGCGCATTCTAGCAGCATCTCCTGGTGCCAGCGCGCGCCATAGTTGAAATAGGGCGTTCCGGTTTCGGTGACCATCATAGGCAGGTGGTAGCGATTGTAGTAGTCGGTGATCACCGCCTCGAGGCCCGCGCGCGCGCCTGAACTGACCTCGCCGGCATAATTCTGGGGCTCGGCACTGAGGTGTTTTCCTTTCGTGTCGAAGTCCTCGTTGTGAGCGTAATAGTCGACCCCGAAAACGGTGTCCCTCTTCATCGTTACCTTGAACTCCCTGTTTAGTTTTCGATGCAGGTCCTGGACTTCCTTCAGCATATGCAGGACCCGCTGCAGGCTGTCCTGCAGCGGCCGGCCGGTCGCCGGGCTGCCGTCGAGATAATGCTTGATGGCCCAATCCAGGGATGTGCGCGACGAGGGCGCGGTCGCGTTCCATTTCGCGAGGTGCTCGGCGGGCGTCATTAGCTCCAGCTTTTCGAAATCCGCTTCGAGCAGCCAGTCCTCTCCAAGAATCAGGTCGCTGCCGAAAAAGCGTATGTGCCGGTTGAACTCATCCCATCCTGGCTTGAAGACCGCTGCCTCGGGGTGGATGTAAAGCATGCGCCGTTTGCTTGGCGCCAGTTCCTCCTCTATGGCAAGCCGCGCCAGCACGGCGGCCTTGGCGACCTGCACGGCACGCTCGATGTAGTAGGTGGTGTGCAACGGGCTTTGCCAACGCGGAAATGCCCCGTTCCACATCTCGCTGTTGAAGCCGATGGTCGTCTCCGGCTCGTTGATCAAGGTCACTGCCTTGATCCTTGGGCCATAGCGATTGATCGCCGCCCGCGAGAAGGCGGCGAAATAGGCTGGCCAGTCCTGATTGAGGTAGTAGCTGGCCCGGCCCTTGGTGCGACCGTCCGGTCCGGCGACCCGGAACCGATCCTCGATGCCGAAATGGTGCAGGTCGAGGCTGACCCGCAGGCCGGCGCGGTCGAGGTCGTCGATCAGCCCGTCATGCGCCAGCCAGGTCTCGTCCCGCTCCGGATCAATCAAGTGGTTCGAGAGGCCAAGCCTGACGTTCAGGATCCCGAGATAAAGCAGACGGGCAGCTAGGACACGCCGCCGCTCGTGGTCAAAGAGGCCTTGGTCGTCGAGGGAATCCCAGCGGTAGCTTTCGTCGCGGGTCAAGGGATTGCCGGATTCGACACCCGTCCAGAGGAAGCTCTTAAGCGACGGCCGCCCATATATCTGCACGTATAAGTCGCTAGTCGCCGCATTCCGCGCGCGCTCGTCGGCTGATGGCGCAACGACCGGTGTCACGGCGCGACTGATCAGGGTCGACTCATTGAACTGGGCATCTACCGATCGCGGCTCCCGGTCGAGTTGCTCGACAAGAAGGGTCTTCGCTCTTGCCCAGTTGATGAGCGCGGTGTCCGTGTCCCCGGCAAGCGCTGCCCAGCTTTGGGCGAGACTGATAGAAAACAACAGGAGCAACGCGGCGGCGGAACTCAGGCAGGTGTCCGACGGAGCCAGTTTAATGCCGGATGATCGTACGGGCATGGTCTTTCTGCTGCTCACTTAGGCCTCAGGACTTCAGGTCCCCGGGCCGAACTGCAACCTCGCCGCTAAGTTCCTCCTCCGGCAGCGCTTCGATGTGTCGGAATAGTCGAGGGTTCGTGATTGTGCGCGCCAAAGCCGGAGCCTTATTGACGTTCCGTACGCGCTCCGACCATCGCCCTCGATCGGCCGCTCGAGGAAGGCCTTCACCTTGCCGTCGATCTCCTCGCACAGCCGCGAGACCTGGCTCTTGGAGATGCCGCTCATCCCGATGGCCTTGACCAGGTCGTCAACCGATCGGGTCGAGATGCCTTGCACATAAGCTTCCTGGATAACGGCGGTCAGCGCCTTCTCGGCCATGCGGCGCGTTCGAGGAAACCCGGGAGGTAGCTTCCCTTCCTGAGCTTCGGGATGCGCAGCTCGACCGTGCCGGCCCGCGTCTCCCAGTCCCGGTCGCGGTAGCCATTGCGCTGGGCGAGCCGCAGCGGGTTCTTCTCGCCATAGCCACTCCGGTGGCAGCCCCAACCTCCATTTCCATCAGCCGCTCGGCGGCAAAGCCGATCATCTCCCGCAGCAGATCGGCATCCGGGGTCTTCTCCACGAGCGTGCGCAGGTTCATCATGTCGTCGGTCATCGGTGGTCCTTCCGAAGTGGGGTTGGTGTCAACAACCAAACTCTACCGGAAAGCGCCGATGACCACCGACACGCCGCTCACTCGCTACAGCGCTACTAACGGCGCGCTCGTGAGTGGCTTCGTAACCGCCGAGCTACACCACCCGATGGGACACGACCCGACGACACGAAGTTCATTCCAGAAATCGCGGACGCGGCACGCAACCATCCACAAACCTCCGCGGTGCCGGAGCGGTAGCACCGCAGTGTCTGCATCCGGCGTGACGGTCGCGCCAGGATTATCTCAGGGCAGCGCTCCAACGCCGGTGTATTGCAGCCACTTGCGCGTGTTTGCTTGGCGTCCAGATCAGCTGGGTTGCTACCCTTATTGTTGGCTCTGCCCCTCGCTCTGCCTGCAGTACACCCGCCGCCGCAACGCTTGCTATTGTTCGGCGAGTTCATCCGGAGGGACTGAGCGAACATGTTTCATGGGCGCTGGACGTTTTACGGCTCGATGCCTCGCCTAAACACGGGCGAACGGCTGCATGGGACGTTCGGCCGGGGCCGCTCTGTGAGTACCACCTCAGCACGTCAGGAGATAGAGCTGCCGGCGCGGTATGCCGGCTGCAAACCATAATTCAACATCACTGCCAGCATCATTTAATACATCGTGCGGAACATCCGCGCGACGGCGAGGTTTGGCTGGCACTGAACGCCTCTCATAATATTTCTAAGGACCAAGATGGATATCGATCTTCAGCGTAAAAACAACCACAGGCTGCCACAAATCCGCAGAAGCTTATTGTGCTTCTCTCACCTTAGATGGAACTTCGTTTTTCAAAGACCGCAGCACATTCTAACCCAGGCAAGCCAATGCTACGATGTATTTTTCTTCGAAGAGCCGATTTTTACGGAAGAAACCACTGCCTACCAGAAAAGCTATACGAGCACTGACGGGGTGACGGTGGTCGTGCCGCACATTCCCAGACATCTCAACGGACCGCAGATCACGCGTGCGCAACGCAAGCTGGTTGACGGCTTGGTGGAAAGCCTCGAAGCAACGCCAGCACTGCTGTGGTACTATACGCCCATGGCCCTGCCTCTCAGCCGGCACATTTCCGCTGAGCTTTGCGTCTACGACAACATGGATGAGCTTTCGAGCTTCCGCGCGGCGCCGCCCCGGATGATGGCGCTGGAGCGCGAACTTCTCAGGCGCGCCGATGTCGTCTTCACCGGTGGTCAGAGCCTTTATGAGGCCAAGCAGCATCGTCATCGCAACATCCACCCATTTCCAAGCAGCATCGACAAGGCTCATTTCGGCAAGGCCCGCCTTGCCGGTACGCCGTCTCTCGATGAGGACAGGATCCCCGGCCCCAGGCTTGGTTTCTTCGGCGTCATCGACGAGCGCATGGATCTGGACCTGGTGGATCGCATGGCAGCCTTGCGGCCGGATTGGCAGTTCGTGATGATCGGCCCGGTGGTCAAGATCGACCCGGCAGACCTTCCGCGCCGGCCGAACGTTCACTGGCTGGGCGGCAGGGATTACAACCAGCTTCCTCATTATCTGTCCGGGTGGGACGTCGGCATCATGCCGTTCGCCAGGAACGAGTCGACCCAGTTCATCAGCCCGACCAAGACCCCGGAATTCCTCGCCGCCGGCGTACCGGTGATTTCGACCTCGGTCCGGGATGTTGTCCGGCCGTACGGACAGCTCGGCCTGGTCGAAATCGCGGATACTGCGGAGAAATTCATAGAGCGTGCCGAACATCTGCTGGCTCGCCCGAAGGATGATTGGCTGCGAAAGGTGGATCGACACCTGTCGGGCATGTCCTGGAGGTCGACCTGGCAGGAAATGCTTTCGCTTATCACGGAGACGCGAGAGCGGCGCACGTCCGGTCCCCAAGCGATACATGCGTCGGAGAGCAGCTATGTTTGATTGGCTGGTTGTCGGCGCCGGCTTTGCCGGGAGTGTGCTCGCCGAGCGCCTCGCCTCCCAGCGGGGAGACCGGGTCCTCGTGGTCGACCGGCGTCCGCATGTCGGCGGCAATGCCTATGACTGCTACGATGAGGCCGGCCTGCTGATCCATAAATATGGACCACACATCTTCCACACCAACTCCGAGCAGGTCTTCGATCATCTTTCGCAGTTCACCGAATGGCGTCCGTATGAGCACAGGGTCCTGGCCGAAGTCGACAAGAAGCTGGTGCCGGTCCCGATCAATCTCGAAACGATCAACACACTGTACGGGCTGGATCTGACGCCGGAGCAGCTCGAGGAGTGGTTCGCTGCGCGCGCCGAGCCGGTCGAGGAAATCAGATCGTCCGAAGACGTGGTGGTGAGTCGTGTCGGGCGTGAGCTCTACGAGAAATTCTTCCGCGGTTATACCCGCAAGCAATGGGGCGTCGACCCCTCGGAACTGGACAAGTCGGTGACCGCGCGCGTGCCGACCCGGACCAATCGCGACGACCGCTATTTCACTGACAAGCTTCAGTACATGCCTGCCGCCGGCTATACTCGCATGTTCGAGCGCATGCTTCATCACCCGAACATCCAGGTCATGCTCAAGACCGACTATTCGCAGATGCGCGAAGAGTTCGCCTACAAGCGGCTGATCTTCACGGGACCGGTCGACGAGTATTTCGGCTACTGCTACGGCCGGCTGCCCTATCGCTCGCTGCGCTTCGAGCACAAGACGCTGCAAAAGGAATGGCACCAGCCGGTGGCCGTCGTGAACTACCCGATGGAGCACGACTACACGCGCGTCACTGAGTACAAGCACCTAACGGGTCAGCAGCATCCCTGGACCAGTTTGACCTTTGAATACCCAACGGCGGACGGCGACCCCTATTACCCCGTACCGACGGCGGAGAACGCCGATCGCTATCGGAGGTACGAGGCCCTGGCGCGTACCACGGAAGACGTCTGGTTCGTCGGCAGGCTGGCTACCTACCGCTACTACAATATGGACCAGGTCGTCGGTCAGGCCCTCGCCACCTACCGGAGAATCGAAGCCTCGGTTCCCAGTGACAACCGCGCCCCTCTTGAGACCGCGGTGTCCAAGATGAGCGGCATTCTGCAAGCGATTTAATGATTGGCGGCGACGATGCGGACCGAGACCATGCAGGCCACGCCGGAGATCTGGGGAGGCGTCGAGTGCAGCATCATTCGGTTGAGGAACCGATGGCGTGACGAATTATCGGAGACGGGACATGCCGGCAGGCTGGACGATCTGGACCGCATCCGGCAGCTTGGCATACGAACGCTCCGGTACCCGCTGCTGTGGGAATCGATCTCGCCGGACAATATCGAAACCGCCGATTTCGCCTGGCACGACAAACGGATGCCGCGGCTGAAAGAGCTAGGCATCGAGGTCATCGCCGGACTGCTACACCATGGCAGCGGCCCCCGCTACACCAATTTGCTCGATCCGGCTTTTCCCGAGCTCCTGGCTCGGCATGCCCGGCGCGTCGCCGAACGCTACCCCGAGATCCGCCGCTTCACCCCCGTGAACGAGCCGCTGACCACAGCCCGTTTCAGCGCTTTGTATGGACATTGGTATCCCCACCGCCGGCACTTGCCAGATTTCGCACGAGCGCTGATCAACCAGTGCCGCGGTGTGGCGCTTGCCATGCGGGCGATCCGCGAGGTGACGCCGCACGCGGCTCTCGTCCAGACCGAGGATCTCGGCAAGACGTTCAGCACGCCATTGCTTGGTTACCAGGCGGATTATGAGAACGAACGCCGCTGGCTGACGTTCGACCTGCTGTTTGGCCGTGTCGAGCGCAGCCATCCATGGTTCTCCCGCCTGATCGATCATGGGATACCGGAGCAGGAGCTCCAGGCCTTCGTCGACGAGCCCTGCCCTCCCGATATTGTGGGGGTCAACTACTATCCGACCAGCGAGCGTTTCCTTGACCACCGCTGCTCCAAGCTCCCAGCTGGAGCCTCGGTCGGCGGCAATGGCCGGCATCACTATGCCGACCTTGACGCCGTGCGGATGCATCTTCCGCTTGGGTCGGACGGGCCGGAACCCCGCCTGCGCGAGGTCTGTGCGCGTTATGACCGGCCGGTCGCCGTAACCGAAGTTCACCATGGCTGCAGCCGCGACGAACAGCTTCGCTGGCTGAACGAAGTCTGGAGCGCTGCCAATCGGCTCGCTGGCGAAGGCAAGAACATTGCCGCCGTCACCGTCTGGGCCCTGTTCGGATGCGTCGACTGGAACAGCCTGCTGCTGCGCAAAGATGGAGCCTATGAGGCGGGAGCCTTCGACGTCCGCAGTCCATCGCCGCGCATGACCGCCCTGGGAAGTGCGGTACGGGAAATGGCCGGCGGCGCCGGCCTGAAGCATCCGGTTCTCGACAGCCCCGGCTGGTGGCGCCGGGACACGCGGTTCTTCAGCCCACCTTTCGAAACCACCGCCGAACGCAGCGGGGGCGGAGACGCGCGCAAGGTGCTCATCCTCTGCAAGGATGCGGCGCTGGGTAGCGCCTTTTGCCGGATCGCTGCCCACCGGGGGCTGGAATTCATCGCTTTTCCCGCCAATCAGATGGACATCACCGACCCTCATTCCATGCGCCGCCTGCTGCTCAAGTATCGGCCTTGGGCCTTCGTCCACGCCGCCACTCCGCAAGGGGGCGAAGCGGGTCCTGTCGGCTCGATTGGGACGGGCAACGGGCCGGCGGATGGCGCGGTGCTGGCATCTGTCTGTGCCGCCGCCGGTGTTGCGTTGATGACCGTGACGTCGGATGCGCTGGTCGGCAAGACGCTCACCGACCGTTTGGTCGAGAGCAGCCCCATCACCCCGGCATCGGGCATACGCAATCTCAACGCGGCAGCCGAAACGATGGTGATGAAGCATCATCCCGCCGCGCTGGTCATCCGCACGAGCGCCGTCTTCGGACCCTGGAACACCGCAGACGTGCTTTCGCAGCTGCTGGATGAAATCGCAGCCGACCGTTCGCTCCGCTTGCCGGCGGACGCAGTGTGCTCCCCCACTTACCTGCCGGACCTGGCTCACGCCGCGCTCGACCTGTTGATCGATGGCGAGACGGGAATATGGCACCTCGCCAATGACGGCGCGGTCAGTTGGTCCGATTGGGCAAGAGAGGTCGCCCAGTCGGCCGGTCTCGATGCGCGCCTGGTGCTGGGCGATCATGGCCGCGGGGTCCTCGCCCCTGCCGCCCTGGCAAGCGAACGGGGTCAACTCATGCCCTCCCTGGCAAGCGGCATGGGACGCTTCCTCCGGGAGTGTGATGTTCGCTGGAACAAGACCTCGGCTGCCCTCGGCAGCTGAGAAAGCGACTGAAGTCCTAGAGGCCGAGATGAGAGAACCGACAGCGTTTAACAGCTTTTTCCTTGGTGGATTCGAGTGCTCGAGCCATCGCCGGGCCGATGGCGTCCGCCTCGATCTGCTTCGCGCCACCAGCCATGACGAAGCGTCCGAGACCGACTATCGCGAACTCCAGCGTCGGGGGATCCGCACCGTGCGCGACGGGCTGCGCTGGCACCTCGTCGAGAAAGAGCCCGGCAACTACGACTGGTCGAGCTTTCTGCCAATGCTGCGCGCCGCCGACGCCACAGGAACACAGGTGGTTTGGGATCTCTGCCACTACGGATGGCCCGACCATATCGACATCTTCTCACCGGAATTCGTCGAGCGCTTCGCCCGCTTCGCGGAAGCCGCAGCCCTGGTCATCCACGCCGAGATCGGCTCGGTGCCGTACTTCTGTCCGGTGAACGAGATTTCATACTGGTCATGGGCGGGTGGCGATACCGGCCGGATCAACCCATTCGCGAACGGCCTTGGAGGCAAATTGAAGCGCATCCTGGTAAGAGCCGCCATCGCTGCCATAGACGCGATCCGACGAATCGATTCCCGGGCCCGCTTCATCACCGCGGAACCGTTGATCAATGTGGTCGGCTATCCTCACGATGTCGAGCATCAGCTCGAGGCGGAGCGTTACAGGCTCTGTCAGTTCGAAGCGCTCGACATGCTTGCCGGGCTTCAGGAACCGGAGCTGGGCGGCCGGCCCGAATACCTCGATATCGTCGGCTTGAACTTCTATCCCGACAATCAATGGCTTCTGCACGGCCCGACGATCCCGTTCGGACATCACGCCTACAAGCCTCTGGCCGACATGCTCGTTGAAGTCGCACAACGCTACAATCGACCCCTCTCGATGTCCGAAACGGGCGCCGAGCGCACGGCCAGGCCATCGTGGGTTCACTATGTCGTGGCCGAAGTCCTCGAGGCCATGCAGCGGGGCGTCCAGATAGAGGGAATCTGCCTCTATCCAATCATCGACTACCCCGGATGGGACAATGGACGGATGTGCGATGTCGGCCTGCTCGGCCCGATGGGGGAGCACGGCAGGCGTCCAGTTTGCAAGCGCATGGAGGATGAATTGGCCGAGCAGAGCCGAAAACTGCTGGCGCTTCAGCGCGAACTCACGTCAGGGCCATATGCCGGAGGGACCTATGCGGTATCTGAAGCCACAAGCAAGTAGCCCGCTGCCTCCGTTCCTGGAGGGGTCGGCTGCCTTCATAAGGCATTATGTGCGCAGGCAGCTGCCGCAATTCATCATCCTCGCCGTGCTGGTGATATCGGCCGCGTCCTGCGCTGTCGCCATCCAGTACGTGATGAAGGTGCTCGTCGACGCGATGGCGGGCCCACGCGAAGGCTCGGCCGCGCAGACAGCGCTCGCCATTTTCATCAGCCTCATCGCGGTGGAGAGCATCCTCTGGCGTCTCTGCGGCTGGCTCGGCTGCAAAGCGACGCTCGCGATCGGCGTTCAGATGCGGCTCGACCTGTTCGACTTCCTGAACGGTCAGCCGATGAAGTACTTCGCCGAGAACCTTGCGGGCTCGCTTGGCCAGCGGGTTACCGCGACCGCGGGCAATTTCGGCGCCCTGACCAACATCGTCATCTGGCGGGTCGCGCCGCCGGCTGTCGACTTCATCGGCACCGTCATCGTGTTCACGGTCGTCGACTGGCGGATGGCGGTGGCCCTGGCGTCCGCGGTCGTCGTTATCATGGGCGGCCTGCTTGCCTTCGGGGAACGTGGAAAGCACCTGCACCGCACATATGCATCTTATGCGAACGAAGTCGGTGGAAGCCTGATCGATGTCATCACCAACATGTGGTCCATCAAGGCGTTCTCAGCCCGGTCACGCGAGCACGCAAGGCTGGCGGCGAGCTTTCGAGCCGAAGCCGATGCCCAGCGTGACAGCTGGATGTACACGGAAAAAGCGCGCCTCATCCACGACATTGCACTTTGGGTCATGGCCGGCGGCATGCTCGCCTGGGCGGTCCGGCAATGGAGCCGGGGGGAAATCACGCCCGGCGACGTCGTCCTGGTCAGCGCTTTGACGTTCCGCATCCTTCACGGGTCCCGCGATATGGCGTTGTCGCTCGTTGACATGGTCCAGCATTTCGGCTTCATCGAGGACACGCTGCGCATCATCGGCCAGCCGCAAACTGTCGTCGACCGGCCGCAGGCGCCGGCCATTCGTCCGCGTGGCGGGGCCATCGAGTTCCGGCAGGTGTCCTTCACTTACGGCTCCGATGTCGAGGCGATCCACAATCTTGACCTGTCCATCCCCCCTGGTCAAAAGGTCGGGATCGTCGGTCCGTCCGGAGCGGGCAAGTCGACGTTCGTCCACCTGCTTCAACGGCTCTACGACGTTCAGGGCGGCCAGATCCTGGTTGACGGTCAGCCGATCGCGTCGGTCACGCAGGATAGCCTTCGCGAAGCGCTGGCCGTGGTGCCGCAGGAAATCCTGCTGTTTCACCGGACCGTCATGGAGAACATCCGGTTCGCCCGGCCTGAGGCCAGCGATGAAGAAGTCCACGCCGCTGCCCGGGCCGCTCACTGCGAAGCCTTCATTTCAAGGCTGCCCGAGGGCTATGACACTCTGGTGGGTGAACGGGGGATAAAGCTCTCCGGTGGGCAGCGGCAAAGGATCGGCATTGCCCGGGCGTTCCTGAAAGCCGCTCCGGTGATCGTTCTCGACGAGGCCACGTCTGCCCTGGATACAGAGTCCGAACTGGTGATACAGGCATCGTTGGTCAAGATGTTCCGCGATCGCACCGTGATCGCCGTCGCGCATCGCCTTTCGACGCTCTCCAGCTTCGACCGCATTCTGGTGATGAATGGAGGGCGCGTTGTCGAGGATGGAGACGCGGCGGAGCTCAGAGCTCAGGGCGGTCTATTTGCCCGCATGTGGAGGCTGCAGGCCGAAGGCCTCACCCTCGACGCGGCTGAATGAACGGCTTTTAGGCGAATTCAAAGCATGCAGCAGACCCTATAGCATTCGATTGTAAGGCAACCCCGCATTGCTAACCCCTTCATGAAATCAGAACACCAAACTCAAACCGTGATCCCGCACCGGTACCTCAAACGATGCGCCCGAGTTCGCTTACCACCACCATCTCACGTGCCTTCGGCAACCGATCGCGCCGACCGGGACCAATCGAGGCGCCGTTGAGAATGCGATCATTGGACGGTGGCCTGGACTTTGAAAGATTGGCTCTCAGCTGCTCGGCGGGATGTTCGGGTTGCTGCGACCGTGTTGGGCCAGCATGCTGGTCGCAGGCCTCGCATCGGGTACTTAAGGGCCGGGTCTGATTCCAACTCTTATCCGGTGCCGAGCCGATGGATCCGATGGCACCAGCGACGTTGCGTCCCTATATGAATGAAGGCCCCCCGAACGGGGCCGACCGGCCCCTTCACTTCAGAGCCAGCTCGCCGTGACCTTGCCTGCCACTGCTGAACAATCCCGAGGCGCCCAGATGCAGCTTCCCTCCCTACGCAACAGCTATGCACAATTGCCGGAGCGCTTCTTCGCGCAAGCGGGTCCGAAGCCGGTCTCCGAACCTCGGCTGATCCACTTCAACCGACCCCTCGCCGGGGAGCTAGGGCTCGACGCGGACCAGCTTACCAGCCCGGACGGAGTGGAGATGCTTGCCGGCAGCAGATTTCCAGAAGGGCTGCAGCCAGTAGCCTTGGCCTATGCGGGCCACCAGTTCGGAAATTTCGTGCCTCAGCTCGGCGACGGTCGCGCCCTCCTGCTTGGCGAAGTGGTGGACGTGAACGGGATCCGGCGCGACATACAGCTGAAGGGTTCGGGGCCGACGCGGTTCTCGCGCAACGGTGACGGCCGCGCCGCACTGGGTCCTGTCCTACGTGAGTATGTGGTCAGCGAAGCGATGGCGGCGCTGGGCATTCCGACGACGCGAAGCCTGGCGGCGGTGCTCACCGGCGACCCCGTCCATCGCGAGGTCCGGCTGCCCGGCGCCGTGCTGACACGAGTGGCGGCAAGCCATATCCGGATCGGCACCTTCCAATATTTCGCCGCGCGCCACGACACGGAGGGGCTCAAGATCCTCGCCGACTATGCCATTGATCGTCACTTCCCGCACTTGTTAGGGCAAGCACGGCGGTACCGCGCTTTGCTGGACGCCGTGGTCACAGCACAAGCGGATCTGGTGGCGCGCTGGATGCTGGTCGGCTTCATCCACGGCGTCATGAACACCGACAACATGGCGATCTCGGGCGAGACCATCGACTATGGCCCATGCGCCTTCATGGACGCCTATGACCCCGGCTCGGTGTTCAGCTCGATCGACCGCGTCGGCCGCTATGCCTATGCCAACCAGCCTCGCATCGCCACATGGAACCTTGCGCGCCTTGCCGAGACGCTGCTGCCGCTCATGAGCACGGATGAGAATGAAGCCGTCGCAGAAGCCGAAGAGGTGCTGAGGTCGTTCCAGCCCTCCTATGATGCCGTGTTGCAGCGCGGGTTCCGCAGAAAACTCGGATTGCTGACCGAGGCGGAGACGGACCTGCAGCTCGCGGCTGATTTCCTCGATGTGCTGGCTCGCGGCGAAGCCGACTTTACGCTCAGCTTTCGACGCCTAGGCGACGATCTCGACGCCTCGGAAGGTCAGGGCACGGCGCGGCAGCTGTTTAGGGATCCAGCCGCATTTGACGCCTGGTCGGTGCGGTGGCGCGAGCGGATCGCCAGTGAAACAGCCGATACAGCCACGCGCCGGGCGGCCATGCATGCCGTCAATCCCAAATTCATCCCTCGCAACCATCGCATTGAGGCGATGATACAGGCGGCGCTGGGCGGCGACTTCACACCCTTCGATGAGATTCTGAGGGTCGTGAGCTATCCCTTCGATGAGCAGCCGGAAATGGAAGGCTATGCTGACCCGCCACGCCCCGATGAACGCGTCCTACAGACATTCTGTGGCACATGAGACATTCATGATGGCCGTCTAACATGTGCAAATGCGGAAGCCCTTTTCGCATGCTATCGTTGTGGCAGTTTTCGGAAGGGTCCGACCTATGACAATTATAGAATTAGCATTCGAATTGCTGGCACGGAAGCTAGTAGACCACACCGGAATATCGGACGAAGATGCTCGTGACCTTGTCGCAGCCATGGGCGCTGACTGGTCATCGCTCGTGCGGGCAGCGAGGGTGATGAAGGAGATTTAGGTCTTTCAATCTTTCGGCAATTAGCCGCAGGCCATGGAAAAGGCCGATCCTCCCGATCGGGTCCCGGATAGCATTCTTTTGGCCGCTGCAAAGTTGCAAGCGGGTTCCGGCAAGATTGTAAAGGAGTGATGGGGGCCGACGCAGCGCCCGAGAGCTATCGCGCGGCCCCAGTCGCGAACGCCGCCAGCGTGATCGCATCGAAACAGGCGCCGGCAAGTTGAGCCTTTACTGTTGATCCAGCACCCTCCAGAACCTCTCCACGCCGCAAGGTGGCGGGCTTTTCGAGTTGGAACTTGATCGGCACCGCCCCACGCCGTACAAAAGGTCCTCGCGTGACCGCGCCGCATTCAGTCCGTTCCTTATGACCCGCGCGCCTGGGGCTTCAGATAGACTGCCAGGCAACAACTACAGATCCCCAGTCCGACGATCGGGTAGCTCAATGCCAAGATAGCGGCGAGCCCAAAAAGGCTGAGCGTAATCATCGCACGTAGGCGCATGAGCCGCCGCACTTGTGGTGACACCTCGTCCTCTGGCAACGGATCAATGAGTTCGCGGATCAACAATAGATATGTCAGGTTAACCAGGAAGAATACGGTCGCATAGAAGGCGACCGGCTGCGGTGCCAACTCGCTTACGGCCATCCATGCCGTGGCCAGGGGGAGCAGCGAGACTGAGAACAGGTGCGCGAAATTGTACCACATTAAGGACGCCGTGCTCTCTTTCGCGTAGCGCAAGAGATGATGGTGGTTCGCCCAGACAATCGCAATGAAGAGATAGCTTACACCGTAGCTAAGCCAGGTTTCCCATGATGCCAGAAGGGCTTTGAGAGTCGGCGCTTCCGGCGGGCGCAGGTCCAAAACTAGAACTGTGATCAGTACGGCGAACACGCCATCGGAAAATGCGTTCAGCCTTTCCAGGCCAGGTGAAGGTAGCACGTGCGTCCCCATTTTATTCCTGAGCTAATGCTAACGCATTCCAGTCGCTGCTCAATAGACACCCCGGCTTCTGCGCCGCTCCGAAATCGTCTGGCTCGACGTCGGCCGCGATCAGACCGAGGATTCTTCCGGCTGGATCGAGTTCTTTCCCGACAAAGGGATTTTGGTGACCTTGCGCGGAAAGACCGGCTGGCGCGAGGTCGAAATCGGCCGCGGCTCGTCCGATGCCACTTGCCCGGTTGTCGCCCTGCAGACCTGGCTGAAGCTCGCGCGGATCGCCCATGCTCCCTCTTCCGGCGCGTCACCGGCCAAGGCAAGACGGTCGGCGCCGAGCGGCTCAACGACCAGGAAGTGGCGCGACTGGTCAAGCGCACCGCTCTGGCCGCTGGTGTCCGCGGCGACCTGTCCGAAGGTGATCGCGCGACAAAATTCTCGGGCCATTCCTTACGTGCAGGGCTTGCCTCCTCGGCTGAAGTCGACGAGCGCTATGTGCAAAAACAACTCGGCCATGCCTCGGCTGAAATGACGCGCCGCTATCAGCGCAAACGCGATCGTTTCCGTGTCAATCTCACCACGGCATCAGGGCTGTAGGCGGCGAAAAGCTCCGCCCCTGCCCTTCGGATGCCTAGACTGCGTTATCGCCAGGACAGCTGGTCCTTCGGCAGCCGGCCGCTCGGGTCGAATACGGTTACCTTGTGAGGCAGATCCGGACCCCAGTTCCAAAGGACGAGGTTGCGATCCTCAATCTCTGCGCCCGGCGCGAAACTTGGGACCACAATGCCGGCAATATTTCGAGGGCGCAACCGGTCGTAAATGGACCAGGACGCCGGGCGCTCTCCGTCGCTGAGAGCCGTTGCCCAGGCGCAGGCCATCTCTTCGAGCGTCACAGAAAACTCTTCCCTCCCCTCTTGCGTTGTCAGATCGGCAATGTCGTCACAATCGATCTCATAGGAGCAAAGCACGCACGGATCGATACGCTGTGCGAAGCCCTGGTTGGCTTCCTTGATCGCAGTCATGATGGTCAGTGCCAGATAGAGTGCCGGCACGCCTTTGGGATTGAATCGGGCGCCTCGGCTCGCCGCTCCTTCGCCGGAAGTCGGCTTGAATGCCCAACGTGGATCGTGTGCGCGGTAGCAGGTTCTGACGAACCTCACGCAAACCCGCCAACGGCCATGTGATCGAGATAATCACGGACCGCTGCTGCCTTGCCGTCCTTCACCAGCGCCTCAGCGGTGCGTCCCCCAAACGCTGGAAGCGGCTGAGCCCGGTACCAAGCCATCGCCTGCTCCTTGCCGCCCGCCCAATCCGACACGCGGCTGATGATCTCGAGCATTTCCCGTAGACGCCCCTGGGTCTTTACCGTGGCGCTACGCTCTGATCGATAAAGGGTCTCGCGCGCAAGACCGGCGGTCTGGGCTAACTGGCCTTTGGACATGCCAAAACCGTCCGCGACCTGCTCGATCGCAATCTTCCCGTTCCGGTCCATATAGGACAAGATGAGAGGTCCGTTCTGCTCGGGTATCTTGAGTGCATGGGCCACGATATTCACCATACCATATCGAGAGTCATATTTCCTGTGCAAAAGGTATGGCAGTTCTCGACAACTTTCAAGGACTGAACCAATTCAAGCTGTTGCCAACGCCTAGCGCGCACGCGGATCAAGCCGACGTGCGCGGTCGAGGCAGCAAGTTCGACGTCGCGCCGAAGCCGCCGACTGGAAGGAGTTTCGTGCCTGCTGTCGGCATCAGTCGTTTGATCCGCTGCCGCCAGACCCACAGATCGTCGGCCTCGACATCACGGCCAAGCCTCGGGATCGGCCAGGGACAAAAAGTCGGTGCCGACCATCAACCCCGGCTGTGTCGTCGCTGACCTGGACTATACACAACGCGGTCAACTGCTCGACCGGACGACGGGGCAGCGCCACCGTGCTCGCCGGCATCCGTAACAAACACGCCTCGCCGCCCGTCAAGGCAAGCCATCCTGCGCGAGGATCTTCTCGCTCTGAAAACGCTCGACGGCAGCATGCTGCGCGATCTGCGCGACCGCGCCATGCTGCTTTGGGCTCCGCTGGTGGCTGCGCCGCTCCGAAATCGTCGGCCTTGATGTTGCGCGAGGATGGGCGCGGCTAGGTCGACGTTTGCCCGGACAAGGGCGTGCTGGTTACGTTGCGGGGCAAGACCGGCTGGCGCGAGGTCGAAATTGGTCGTGGTTCGTCCGACGCCGCCTGCCCGGTCGTCGCCCTGTAGGCTTGGCTGAAGCTGGCCCGTATTGCGCATGGCCCCTCTTCCGGCGCGTCACCGGTCATGGCAAAACAATGGCGCCGAGCAGCTGAACGCTCAGCAGGTGGCGCGGCCGGTCAAACGCGCGGCCCTGCCGCCGGTGTGCGCGGGATCTTTCCGAGCGCGTGCAAAAGCGTTTTCTGGCCATCCGCTGCGCGCAGGCCTCGCGTCCTCGGCGGAGATTGATGAACGCCATGTGCAAAGGCAGCTAGCCACGCCAGCGCCGAGATGACCCGCAAGTACCAGCGGCGTCGCGATCGTTCGGGTTAACCGCACCAAGGCATCCGGGCTCTGAAAGACCGCTCTCGATTGTTCGCTGCCGTGAGGCGGTCAAGTGCTTGAGGTGATGACAACACGTCGTCGAGCAAAGCAATCGCTGCGACCAGACTGTCGGAGGCCGACGCTTCGTAGCCGGGCATTATCATCAGTTGCGCAATGGCGCGACTGACGAATTCCGGGTTGGGCTTTTCCATTCGCTCTTTGGTGCGAGCGACCTGTTCGGGAAGCGCGCGTGGGGCGTTGAGGTTCTCGCCCAATTGCGACCGGCCTGCAGCGGCGATATCGAAGATGTCGCGCGGGTTGGCTTGCGATCCGCGGTAATAGACCTTCTTGGTGATAATTTCCGGAATGGTTTCAAGACGCACCGTCCTGCCTTCCACCACACGGGTTCGAACGGGCATCGTTGTCAGCGCTCCGGCAACGATGAAGTCAATCTCGCCTCAAGGGCGAACTTCTGAAACCGAAGCCAGTTCCCAGATAATCAGATGGCAGTAGCTGCTTGCAGGCGAAATCAGTGGACTCGTCCTCCGTCTACCCGTCAGCGATGAGACGTCGAGTCAGGCCGACCAGCACGCGTTCATCGCCCCTCCCTGTTGAGATCTTGCATGACCAAGCAAACGCGTCCGCCTCCCTAACCCCGCGTCGGGCCTTGTCTGCCACACTTCAGTTGTCCGCGGACAACCGCCTGTCCGTCCAAGGGCTAGTCGCGTTTGAGGCACGTATTCCGGTGTCAGTTTCGTTCTGGAACGCTAGCAGCGCACGCTGTCTGGCTACTTCCCCTATACGGCGGTCAAGTGTAATTGCGGCGGAACGGGGCACGGGCTCTCACGAAGTGAGTCAGGGTTTCCCATGAGCTGAAAGCCATGGTTTTCAAAGCGCGAAGCCAGCCGGACGGACGATTCGATTAAACTGGACTGGAATTGCTATGCGCTGAGCGCTAGGATTGACAATCGTCCCAATGGTGCAAGGCGATGGACAAGGTTGCTGCGGCCCGCGAACCTCCTAAGGAGAGGAGAAGGGTTCGCGCGGCTCAATATGTACGAATGTCCACCGAGCACCAGACTTATTCCCTTGAGAATCAGAAGGATGCAATCCGCAGTTATGCCGAGGTCATGGCGTACGACATCGTCGCCACCTATGAAGATCCCGGCCGTAGCGGGTTGCACATACAAGGCCGGCCCGGCCTCAAGAAGCTGCTGTTCGACATTGAACACGGACTCGCCGACTACGAGACGGTCGTCGTCTACGACGTGAGCAGATGGGGCCGGTTCCAAAGCGTCGATGAAAGCGCTTCCTACGAATATCGATGTCAGATGGCGGGTGTACGGATCGAGTTTTGTGCCGAGCAATTCGCGAATGATGGCACCGTCGGATCCGATGTACTCAAGGCCATAAAGCGCAGCATGGCTGCAGAGTACAGCCGGATGTTGTCACAGAGGGTCTTTTTGGGCCAGGTGAGGATGGCCCGCATGGGCTTCCACGTAGGCGGCATGCAGGGGCTCGGACTAAGGCGTCTGATGGTTGACCAGTTCGGACAGCCCAAACTCATCCTCGCCCGCTACGAACACAAGAACTTCCAGACAGACCGGGTGATCATCGTACCGGGGCCACCGGAAGAGATAGCTACTGTTCGATTGATCTTTCGCCTGTTCGTCAGGTCACGCAAGAACGAACCTCAAATCGCGAAATACCTGAATGCCCGGGGGATCCTGAACGACTTCGGCAGGCCTTGGAAGGCCTATGGCGTGCGCCGTGTCCTGACCAATGAGAAATATATCGGCAACAACGTTTGGAATAGACGCTGCACCAGACTCAAAACCAAGGCTGTGTACAATCCTCCGGATCAATGGGTCAGGGCGGACAACGCCTTTGAACCTATCATCAGTCGCCAACTATTCGACAAAGCACAGCAGACGTTAAAAGCGCTCTACCTTCACATGAGCGACGAAGAGATGCTGTCAGCCCTACGAAAACTCTACAAACGGCATGGGAAACTGTCGTCCGACATCATTAACGCAGCGCCCGAATGCCCTTCGGCCTATCGCTACAGCGCGCATTTCGGGGGCCTGCTCGGTGCATACAAGCTGATCGGTTGCCTGCCGCCCAGAAAGTTTCATTTCATCGAGATTGACAGGCGCCTCACGGCTATCCGCCATCGCGTTATGGAAGACCTGCTCGTCGCGGTCGACAAGGCAGGCGGCCGCGCTTCCCAGGACCCTGAAACGGAGCTCATCCGCATCAATGGCGAGGTGACCGTAGCGCTCGCGATCGCCCGGTGTCGCGTTTCGCATTGTGCCTATCCCCGCTGGTCTTCGAGGGCGGTGCGAGAGGCCATGGCGGATATTTTCGTCTTGATCCGCATGCAGCCGGGCAATCTGATCATTCGCGATTACCTGATCGCTCCGATGCATGAAATCGTGGGGTTCAAAGGAGATTTCCATGTCAACAATGGAATGAAGCTGGATGCGTTTCTTTTCCGATCACTAGATCCGCTCGTTGCGCTGGCTGAGCGAGCATTCGTAGGGAGCGCCGCATGAAGGTGCGCCGCGTAGTTTTAGGCTTGGAAGCCGCCGACCACATTTTGCAAAATAACCGCACAAGACACGCAGCGCTTTTGGAAAAGATGCACGAGCCCAACAGATGGTTCACCGGTCCATGGCTGTGCAAAACCTATCAGGCTGAATGCCAAAGAACGCGGGACATGATCGCCGAAGCGAGTATCTCTCGGCATCTGTTGGAGACGATCACAGAGGTGTTTCGACATCCGATTAAGCAGGAATCGTTCCGTCGCCTGCTATCGGCCGAAAGCCTGGCCTCTGTGCCGAAGGCCCTAACCGAAGGGCCTACTTTGAACCTGCTCGCGGACAGTTCAGCGCCAAGGCCGTTGGTCAATGGAGTTTCTCCCGAGGCTCTCGATCTTTTGCAGGATTGGAATGTGCCTCCGCAGGTCTTCGCGTCCTTGCGCAAGATGGTTCCGGAAAGGCAGTTCAATGCGGCAAGGCTCATGATCGCCCTGAAGAGGATGGGCTTCCACTATGCGCAACTCCTCTCAACGCTCACTCCGGCGTCGCAGTTGGCGGATCCCTCCGTGCCGAGAAAGAAGTTTGTCGGGGTGACAGCCGATCAGCTGGCCGCCATGGAAACTGAGTTTGATTTGCTGAACGAAGAATTTCTGTACTGCGCAAGCCTTCGTGGCACCTGGGCGCTGGAGTTGATGGCGGCAAGGCTCTATCTCGACCGTCTGATGGAAAATGCACGGGTGGTCAGACACCTTGCGCGGGATTTCCCGGAGCAGCTCGGGAGGTTCCAATCGATACTGGACATTCCAGCAGGTGGGGAAGGTTTGACGAGCCAACCGGTAAAAACCGGGCTTAGGCGCACGCATTTCGTCTTTTGAGCTGGCGCCTTCGGGCAAGATGCAGCCCGCTACGTATTGACGTTCGCAATTGACACAAATTGGGAAGGCGGTTTCGAGACACCCTTCGCCCATTCGATCTGGGCAGCTACTCCGATGGCAGCGAGCTCAAGGAGCGTGATCTTGACCGATGGCTTG
Source organism: Mesorhizobium sp. BR115XR7A (assembly GCF_020165315.1). Lineage (NCBI taxonomy): Bacteria > Pseudomonadati > Pseudomonadota > Alphaproteobacteria > Hyphomicrobiales > Phyllobacteriaceae > Mesorhizobium > Mesorhizobium sp. BR115XR7A. The sequence goes on along the minus strand of NZ_JAIUHW010000002.1, from coordinate 173,251 downwards.
CACCGGTTGCAGTCGAATTTCAGCTTCAACGGATCAGCGCCGCCGCCATAGACCATCATGAGATCGGCCGATCTGCAGTAACGGACATTGCCGCAACTGCATTCCACCTTCACAAGCATATTGTGCCGGGTCGCCTTCCCCAGCGTGTCGATCGGATCGTGCGCCATGAGAACAGAAAGGGAACAAATTCCTTGCCCGTCAAGCGGTCTTATGGAATCTTTCCGCAGATGAGCGACGAACCAATCAGGCTTCCCGACGCATAACGCCCGTGCCGCGCGAGCGCGCCAGAGTGCTAGGGCACCTGTGCGAGCACACGGGTTGCGCGAAGCACGGAGGATTCGGCTTTGCTCGGCCTCGCCAGGATCCGCATTGGTTCTGTTTCGAGCACCGAGATGATGGGGAGCGCTATCTCTGAAGGAGGAAACCATGGCAGATAGACCACCGTATATGCCCACAGGAATTGGCATCGGCATGCTGAGGGACGACGAAACGAAGATCGGCGTCCTGATTTTCGAGACGGCGGAAGGCAATTTCGACTTCGCAGTCAACTTGCAGGCTGTCGACGTCATTCGGAAGGCGCTCAGCAAAATCGAGACGCACCTCACGAACGGCAAAATCTCGGACGTGGATTAGCCGGTGAAACTATTTTATGCCCCTGACGTTCTTGCCGTCTCAGGTAGGTGGGCAGGTGGTGCTTGGCAGGATTCAGGAAGTTCGGGTGCCGGCAATGTCTCGGCGCCGGCAAGGTTTTTCAATCCGCGAAGTGGCTGAGCTCAAACGGCACTTGTTGCCCGCGCGGAGTGCACCGAGCCGGGTGCAAAGGGTCTACGATCAGATGCCCTATGTGTCGTGGCAGCGGCCTACAAAGTCCGGAAACTATACGTCGAACAGATCAGTAGGCCCGCGACCGATCTCGTCGATGATATCGGGGGTGTTGTTGCGCGGCGAACCCACCTTGCTGTCGATCGGCCACATCTTCATCAGATCGGACGGAAAAGGCTTCATCAGGTCGCGAGGGTCTTGCTCCGGCCCAAGCCAGCGCATGTAGTCGGCCGGCGCCAGGATCACCGGCATGCGGTCGTGGATGGTCGCCATAAGCGAATTCGGTTCGCAGGTGGCAATGGCAAAGGTCCGCACAAGTTCGCCGGTGACCTTGTCGGCATACTCTTCCCAGATGCCCGCCATGGCGAAGGGCTCATCAGACTTCATCGCGATGGCGTAGGGCTGCTTTTTCTTCCCCGACGCGTCCAGCTTCTGCCATTCGAAATAGCCGTCGACCGGCACCAGGCAGCGGCGCGCATTGTAAGCCTTGCGGAACAAGCCATTGCTGGCGACGGTCTCGCAGCGGGCGTTGACAGGTGGCGGCCGCCCGCCACCATCCCGAGCCCAACCGGCGACCAAGCCCCAGCGCGCCGAAACAAAGCCGGCCATGCTGGTCGACAGCTCTTCGCGGATGATGATCGGGTAGGTCAGGCTCGGCCCGCCATTCCACAGCGGGAAGCTGTTGCCGAGCCGTTCGACCTCACCCGGATGGGCGAATTCAAACCGACGAAGATGTCGGGGATTGTGGTCTTTACGAAAACGCGTCCGCACATGCACCAGAGATAAGTATCCGAAAAGCAAGAGTCTACTTCGGGACGGCTATTCGATCGCGCCACCCTCCCGATTGCTGACAGCCTCCGCCATGACGGCGAAGACGCGTCGGCCGATCGGTTCGCTTCGCAATCGGCCTAGGAATCGCTATAGGTCACGCCGTAGCGGGTTGATCCGCTCGTATTTGCACTCATGCTAATACTAAGCCATGATCCCTTTCTGCCGGTGGGGGATCGCCGGCATGGCCCGGCTGGCGGCCCCCAAAGCCCTAAGTATACCCCCGGCAGCCGGGCCGCCCACATCAATTGCTTGACAAAGGCGAGATGGTCGCGCGCGGCGCTGGTGTGAGGCTGAAAGCGAGGTGGCGGCGGGACATACAGTGGCGGCTAGTAAAACTCTCTGCCTACTGGTGAGCGGGCAGCGGCCCTTTAGTTTCGGTGGTGGAGGCCCACCGGGCTGCAAATGTGCCGTTCGCAGCCGGCCCCGATGGTTAGCCGCCTTTGCACGGATCAACGACTTACTGATTCGTAAGGAACATCCCGACGTCAGCGACGTTTGCGCGGATGGCTCTCGTTACCGGGTTCGCATCCGCAGTGGCGGTTCTTTTTGTCGTCCTGCTATTCACGCACGCAGCCCGAGACCTTCATAGCTCGCCAATCTATCACAGGCTGTGTCGCCGACTGCGCCGAGCCCGTTAGCGCTTCATCGGCTTAGGGGTGATCTCCTCGGTTGCCGGCCCCAGGCCAAGCACACCCCCGGCAACTGGGCCGTCCACATCAATCGCTTGAGGAAGGCGCAGGCCGCACAGGCCCGGTGGTATTCCACTGGATGAACTCGACTTCCTTCCCCGTCACTTCCCGCACGGACTTCAACAGCGCATCATGCAGGGTGCGCGTCGCGTGGTAATGGTCGCAGTGTGGCGATATAAACGGCTTTATGATGCTTTTGTGCAGCGCTTCCGCCGCCATGAGAAAGCGCTCGATTTCAGCCTGGGAAAGCTGTTTTGATGGTTTGGACCTAGCCATTGGCAAACTCCGTTTTAGGGGGTTCGCCGCAACAGGGAGGATTATATTCCCCTTCTTTGAATAGTTGGCAAGCCCTATCGTCAATCGGCCAAGCTGGCATCGCGGTGCTGCATCGCCTCCAGAATGACTTCGAAGGCGCTGCCGACTTCGTCGGCGATCTCCGCCGGGTCGATGCCGTCGCGCTCGGCCGCTCGCATCGCCTCGTTGGCGAGGTCGCTCGCCGCGATCGGATCGTCCGTGATCGCATTCGGCAGATGCTCTGCCATTCACCGGTCGAGGAAATTGGTGCCGCGTGTGCTCATGTGGCCCTCATCCGAACAATGTAAGCGAAGGTCCGCTTCTCGCCCTTCAACTCCGTGACACGTAGCCAGTTTTCTTCCTGGCGCCGGAACGTGACAGGCATCCCAACCTGTGCCTCCGCCGCTTTGAAAGGCAACTGTGCTGTGACTATGCTCGATGACATAGCCGATCCGGCGGCCATGACCTCAACCCGATACTGCGGCACCCGATCTCCCCGCGATTGTTCCGCAACCACGATTCAATCAGCTTTAGCTAAAATAGTTCCGGAACATTTAGCACGGCCGGATGTTGCCACCCGCATGACAAAGCTATCTGACCTTGGCCCTCCGGTTCCCGGCAAACTGCATGGAGGGCAGCACATTGAAGAGCATCTTCACTACTACAACTGCCCGCACTGCGGTCAGCGGGTCGATCAACGCGATCTGCGGCAAGTCTTCTGGCATGAACGGCCTGGTCATGAACCGCTGGAGCCGGATCCTGAGGCGAAGGTGATCGAATTTCCAAAGCGGAATGAGAAAAACCCGCCGGCGTGAGCCAGCGGGTCTTGAACACATTCGGCTGATCTCAGGGGACCGGTGGCGGTGGCGGCGGTACCGATGGACCGGGGCCTGCCGTTACAAACGAAAGTCGTTCGCGCTTGGTCAGAACGGGCTTCTCGTAAGTTTTCATCGCGCAGATCACGTCTTGCTCAGGCCGCTGGGCTGCGATGCTGCCCAAGCGCTCGCGCTTTTTCAGTTCTGGCTTTTCGTATGTCTTCTTCACAGTGGTGCTCCTCGCTTTACCCTCGGGAGGGAAAGTGCCTTGCGTCCGTGCTGTCTGTCAACAGCAAGCATGCCCTGTTCGGGGCAAGCTGATCTATTCTTTTAGCACCGGCACGGAAGGGCCGGGGCCGATCGCCGTGACCGCCGAGAGACGTTCACGCTTGGTGAGAACAGGCTTATAATAGGTCTTCTTCATGTGGGTGTTCCCCTCGCTTTACCCTCGGCGGCGAAATTGCCTTGCGGAAGCGAGTGTTGTCAACCAGAAGCCCGCGCCCCTCGGCAGAAAAGCGCGGGCCGACCAAGTTTGCCCTTGGCCAGCAGCGCGAAGGAACGTTGGAGTGCGCTGCGTCGGCCCAAACTTGCATTCGATTAGGCTGTTCCAGCGAAAAGCAAAAAAGCCCGCCACCTTTCGGCAACGGGGCATTGTCTTCGGTGTTTGCGGCGCCCTTGCTAGAATGAAAGGTCACGGGTAGCGTCCGCACGCGAGCAGACGGGCGCGGAAATGAACTATGTAAATGTGGTCGTGTTTGTGATTCCGGCTCTGCTCGGCCTTCTTTCTACAGCCTTGCTCGGCCCAAGATATGGAATGTTGGTAGGCGCCGCGCTCACGCTGATAGACGTCTTGGGTTTCGTTCCAATCATTCCAACCCAGCACGTGTTCGAATTCGAGTTGGGGTATGGGATAGCTGTCGGCCGGATATGGCTTGTCACCCCATTTGGGATACGCCAGCCCCTGCTTTACCGCCAAGAAACGCGCGCCCGGTGCCAGATTGCGATAGAAGACGTGCGGCTCGAAAAGGATGATGGGCCGCCCCTGGCTATCGAACCCTTGACCGCGTGTTTCAACGTCTAGGAAAGCATGAATTTCGTCCTCTCCTACTCCGATGGTTGCGCCGAGCTTGGGCAAATTAAATTCGTCAAGGCGCTTGGCAGCGCCCCTGAAATTGGGCTCCATGGTGTTTCCCTCGGTGGAGTGTGGGATTGCTTAGGGCGCGAGAATGACGGACGGGTCGAGGCCCAGGGCCTGGACGAGGCCAACGGCGTCGGGATCGTCGCAATAGACGGATGGGTGGTCCGGCGCGAACCAGCGGACGAAATAGACCGGGTTCGCCGTCAGTGCCGCTTATGCGTCACCCATCTTTCCGGCGTCGATGATGCGAGCCTGTGGACAGTGGATTTCGGTACTGTTGGTGCACTGCCGGCACGGCACTCCATGATGTACCGTCCCATGTCTGGCGTGCGTCGTCTGCGCTGAAGAAACTTCAACGGGACCAGGCGGCGGCTCCGCACCGTCGAAAGCACCTGTGTACGCGCATTTGCGTCAACGAAATATTTTGTCATGATCTGAGACCATTCTGTGAGGACAGGTAAAACGATGAGGTGGGTTTTCAGGGGGAAAGAACACCACTGATGTCAAGATTGACTATCTGGCTGCGGAAGAGACGCCATCCATTGCCGAAGCATGCTGAAGTCGGGCGTTGGACTGGCGGGATCGAGGACGGCAGAAAGATTTTTGGGTGCGAACCAGACGCCCCCTTCCGCATTGGGTCATTCTGTTCAATTGCCGATGAAACGGTCTTCGTGTGCAGCGGCAATCATCCAACAGATTGCGCGACGACCTGCTACATCCATGAAAAAATGCTTGGAAAGCCTAACCCTGGAGGACATGGCGGCAAGGGCGGCATCAAGATCGGCAACGATGTCTGGGTCGGCAGAAGAGCACTCATTCTACCAGGAGTGACTATCGGCGACGGTGCCGTCGTCGCTGCGCATGCGACTGTGGTCAAGAATGTCCCGCCCTATGCCATCGTTGGGGGAACGCCCGCCGAGATCATCCGATACCGCTTCCCCAATGAGATCATTGCCAAGATGCTGGCCATTGCTTGGTGGAACTGGGATGATGAGAAAATTCGACAAGAGGCCGACGCCTTAACGGGACCTATTGATGATTTTGTCGGCTACCACTTTAAGCCCACGCCCGTACAATAAGCTTCCAGTTCGCATTGGTGATAGCTGCTTCGCCTGTGGTATTGAGCCTGCTCAGCGTGACATGCGCCCCCGACGCGGATGTTGATATTGGTTGCGCATCGAATGGTTATGCATTCAATGCTTGGGCAGAAGAAAACAAGCTCTGGACTCCTGAGACGTAGTTTTCCCATTATTTACGTGGGGAAAATCAAATGAAAAGACTGCAAGCTCTTGCGAGCACCGCGCTGTTTCTGGCCGGTTGCTCAACCACTCCTGTTGTATCTGATGGCGATCTCACGGCAATGAATACCGTGGCCTTGTGCCATACATTGGCCTCCACGGACGAACAATATCGAAGCAGAGTAGCGGCCCTGCTAGTCCGCCGCGGGGCGACGGCGGACAAGTGCATGCGGCTTGTAGAGGCCGACAATGCGTAGCGACTGGAATAGCGCGGCCGTTGCTGTTGCGGCCAACAACGGCTACGGCGGGGGATATTACCGCCCACCTCGCACGGCCTACGGCGTGGCCTGGGATCAATTCTATGAACAGAACTATGCGCTAATGTGGCGGTGCCGGGACAAGGCCACCGGCCGGTTCGTCGACGACTTCTATTGCAATGGGAGCCCATGATCGACAGCACTTGGCCAGGGTGGTCGGCGTCGGGGACTGCTATGGATCGATCTCGCTACGACAATCAATCCAAACAATGGCGCAAGCGGCAAGGCGCACAGCGGCGGCGGGCGCGTCTGCTGGCAGGCGCGCCGAAACGGCTGGTCCTCTGGACGGTTGCCGCAGTCGCCGCACTGACCGCGCAGTTCGTCATGCAGCGCGGCGGTGATATGCCCGATGTCAATCTATCGAACTTGATCGGCCTAAAGCCGGATCGCTGGGGTCGCGTCCGTCATAGATGGCGACACAGCCACCATCTCCGTCGACCTGCAGGGTTCCGGCCCAGATGAGCGACCGGTCGCTCCGCCGTTCGGTCCGGCGCATAGACATAGGTGACGCCGGTGGGTCGCTCCCGTCCCATGTTCGGTACCGGGGGCGCCTCGACGCGCGCGGTCGACGATCTCATCAACGCCGCGGACAAGAGCGGGGCAGGCAGTGCCGCACCGATGCTGCAGGGATTTTACGTTGGCCGCTCCCTTACCAACCAGTTTAGCAGGTCGGACACGCGTGCTTTGGCGTCCTCTCGCGCCGGGCAGATCGCGTAGTAGCCATAGCCGCTTTCGATGATGCGCCGAAAGGGGGTGACAAGCGTGCCACTTTCCAGATCCTGTCGTGCAAGATGCATGTCGCCCATCGTGACGCCATAACCGCTTGCCGCTGCCGTCATCGCGAAATCCTGGGTGTCGAATATCTGGTTGCGCACCGCCGTCAGGTCATAGGCGCCCTCGGCCTGCAGCCACAGCGTCCAGTCGCTCTGTCGCGCATTGGAGTGCAGCAGCACGCAGTCGGCCAGGCTTTCGATCCGCGCTGGGTTGCCAAGCGAGGTGGCAAACGAGGGCGAGCACATCGGGGTCAGTTTTTCGGGCAAAAGCAATTCGACATGCATGCCCGGCCAATGGCCGTTGCCATAGAGGACCAGCAGGTCGATGTCGCCGGTCCCGAAGGTCGGACGGGCGAACCAGGCAGTGTCGATCGTGATGTTCAGATCCGGATGGCGACCATGAAGGTCCGTCAGTCGAGGCAGAAGCCAGCGCCGGGCGAAGGTCGGCGGCATGCGCACCGTGAGCGACCGCCCCCTGGTCCGTGTTGCCTCGAAGGAGTTGCGCAGCGAGATAAGCAATCCGTTGACGATGGGAACGATCGCCTCTCCTTGCTCCGTCAGCACCACTTTGCGCGTGTGGCGCTGGAACAGGCTGCAGCCGAAGTAATGCTCGAGCTGCTGTATTTGGCGGCTGATGGCGCTCTGGCTGAGATTGAGCTCGGAGGCAGCCAGCGTGAAGCTTCCGGTTTCCGCGACGACGGAAAAGGTCTGCAATGTCTGCAGCGGCGGCAACCGATTCTGTTGGAACGCCAGTTTCAAAACCATTCTCCGCGATGGACCCGTCATTAAACAGGCGTTCTCGCGGAGGTAAATAGCTCGCCTAATTACCCGAGCATGACCCGCAGTTCGGCCGCGGCGCGGCGAACCTGCACGGGTGCGGTGCCGCCGCGATGGTTGCGGCTGGCAACGGAGCCTTCCGTCGTCAGGGCATCCACCACGTCCTCCGAGATAATGGGAGCAAAAGCCTGCATGGCAGCAAGCGGCATCGCGGAAAGTGTAGCGTAACCCTGGTCTCGTGCCGCGCCCACGATCGCGGCCACCGCATGGTGGGCATCCCGGAAGGGCATGCCGGCGCGCACGAGATAATCTGCGAGGTCTGTCGCTGTCGAATAGCCTTTTTCCGCAGCCGCGCGCATGTTGGCGGCCTTGACCTTAATCGTCGGCAGCATCTGCGTCGTGACGGTAACCGCGCCACGCACATTCTCCAACGTATCGGTCAGCGGCGGCTTGGATTCCTGCTGGTCCTTGTTGAAGGCGAGAGGCTGAGATTTCATCAGGGCCACCGACGTCGTCAGGTTGCCGATAACACGCGCGGCCTTGCCACGGACAAGCTCGGCAAGATCAGGATTGCGCTTCTGCGGCATGATCGACGAGCCGGTGCAGAACTGATCGCCGAGCTCTATGAAATCGACCATTGGCGTACACCACAGGATGACCTCCTCGGCAAAGCGCGACAGGTGGCCCATGATGACTGCCCCGGCCGAGCAGATATCGACCACGTAATCGCGATCGGACACCGCGTCGAGCGAATTGCGGAAGGCGCGCGAAAACCCGAGTTGCTGCGCGCTGAAATCAGGATCAATGGGATAGCTTGTTCCCGCGAGCGCCGCGGCGCCCAGCGGTGACACGTTGAGGCGCTCGCGCGCCTGGCCAATGCGCTCGACATCGCGGCTGAACATCTCCGCATAAGCCATCAAGTGATGGCCGAACGTAACCGGTTGCGCGATCTGAAGGTGGGTGAAGCCCGGCATGATCGTAGCCGCATGGGGTTCCGCGAGATCGACGAAGGCGAGGATAAGCGCCTGCAACTCAAGGCCGAGCGCTGCGAGTTCGGCTCGTGCATAAAGGCGAATATCCGTCGCGACCTGGTCATTGCGCGAGCGGGCGGTGTGAAGCTTCTTGCCGGCGTCGCCGACCAGCGCCGTCAGGCGGCTTTCGACGTTCATGTGGACGTCCTCGAGCTCCTTCCTCCACGCAAAAGCACCGGATCCGATTTCCCCAGCGATCGTGTCGAGACCGACCTGGATGGCATCGTGGTCCGTGGGCGTCAGGACGCCTGCGCGCATTAGCATCCGGGCATGAACCTTGGAGGCGGCGACGTCATAGATGGCGATGCGCTTGTCCTGGTCGAGGCATTCGTGAAAGTCGCGAAAGTCGGTCGAGACTGCCTCCTTGAAGAGGGGCGACCATGTTGCGTTCGAAAGTGCGGACATTGTCATCTCACGGTTGGAGCAGGTTGGTGAAAGGGCGGACATCGGCGACGGCATCGATGCCGAGGATCTCATCGCGGAGCGCGGCAATGCGAGTTTCCGGCAGCACTGCGCCGGCAAGGTTGGTGTATTTGGCAATGATGCGTTCATCGCTCAGCGGATTGAGCAGTCCGCCGAGCGGATCTTCCACCTTCGCCGAGAACGCGCTCCCATCAGGGGTACGGATATGCACGGACGGCTCTTCCTCATCGCGCATCGCCTGGTCGACGCGAACCGTCACACGGTCCAGCCATTTGCCGATCGCTGGATCACGCCAGGCTTTCTCCTCGAGCTCGGCCAACGAGACCTTGCCGTAATGCAGCCGCGCCGCGACCGCATAAGGCAGGCTCATCTGCGCCTGCGCTCGCGAGGTTACAGTCTTGTGGCCGCACATGCCGAACTGGAAGCCGCTCATCTCGACGGAGACCGAAGCGACATCCGAACTCGCCAGCCCGTTGTCCCCGAGCATCAAATCGATGGCGTCGATGGCTGAATGCGTGCCGCGGCACGTCGCGTGCGGTTTGATTGAGCAGCGGTTGAGCCGCCAGTGCTGGCCGAAATCGCGACTGAGCTCTTCCGGCGCCGCCCGCACGTCACCGAAGGTTCGGAAAAATCCGCCCCAAACATCGTTGAAAGCCGAAATTGGCCCGCGAAAACCGGACCGAGCGAGCCGGGCCGAAACGTAGCCGCCCTCCGCGGCACGGCCGGCGTGAAGCTTCTTGGCAGGGCCGCCATCATGGATGAAGGCCCAGGTCCCGCCCGAATAGGAGAGCGCGCAGCCTAGCGCCGAGGCTATGCCGTCTCGATCCAGCCCCAACAGTGTCGCCACGGCCGCCGCAGCGCCGAAGGTCCCGCAGGTGCCAGTAGAATGCCAGCCTTTGCCGTTGTGGGTTTCATAGCCGCCGCAGGCCTCCAGGACGCGGCGTCCCACCTCATACCCAAGCAGCACCGATTTGAGGAACAGGCGACCGTCCACCGCCCGTCCGGTCGTCTCGAGTGCTGCGATGACGGCCGGCAGGACGACGGCGCCGGAGTGGTCGCAGCCGCCGGAGTCGTCCAGTTCGAAGGCATGCGCGGACACGCCGTTGATGAAGGCGGCGGAGCGGGCGTCGGTCTTGAGCGGCAGTCCCCAGGCGCTCGCCTCTCCTATGTCGCCCTTCAACCCAAGTGCGTCGACCGCGAGCTTCGTCTCGAGGGATGTCGCGCCCGCGATCGAAACGCCCACCGTGTCCAGGATATGGAGCTTGGCTTTTCGCACCGTGTTTTCAGGAAAGTCCGAAAAGTCCGTGGCAGCGAGTTTGTCGGCAAGTGCAGTCAGAATGGTTTCAGTCATCGACGCCCTGCTCCTTGCGGTAGGCGTCGAAGACCTGGATCGGATGATCATTCGCGACGGTCGAGCCAAGCGCCTTCTGGCGCTCCGCTATCTCGGCTCCAGTCGCCAGCCACACATCGTCGAAGCTGAGGATGTGACGCAGCAGGTCCTCGACAAGCGAGATGCGCCCAGGTGTTCCGCTCCATTCCGGTCGAAGCTGGATAACGTAGCAGAGGCCGAAGCGGCGATATGCGTCGAACTCGGCGACCCAGTTGTGAAGGACGCCTTCGTAGTCGGGTATCCGGCCCTGCCCCTTCGGAAAGGCGGGCGCGAAATTGAACTGGAAATAGGGCCGGTCTTCCAGCTCGATGTGAACCGGAATTGCCACAAGGCCGGACGGATGAGTGTAGGGCACGTCGTCGCCATTGAGGCTGGCCGACCAACTGTAGCCCGCTTCCATCAGAAGTCTGTCGAACCCTGGGGGCCAATTGCCCTGCGGCAGGCGAAACCCGGTTGTGTGCCTCCCCGCCAGCGTTTCCAGTGCGTCCCTCGAGCGCTTGAGGCTGTCGAGCGACCGGGCAGGCGTGAGCGCATCGTAGCGATCGAAGGCAAGACCGCTGCTTGCGATCTCGTGCCCCGCATAGGCGATCCGACGCACCAGGTCGCCATGGCGATCCGCCGTTTGGGCGTCCAGGAACCAGCTTGCCTTGACGCTCGATGTGGCGAATGTCCGGCAAAGCCGTTCGACGCCACGGGTTGCGCCGAATTGCCAGACCGACAGGCTCTTCGATCTGTTGGCAAGATCGGGAGCGGCGGCTATCGCGTCGGCTCCGTCGTCGAACGGCACCGCGATCATCACGGCGCAGTTTTTGCCCTTGGGCCAGATTGTAGGCTGTGGCGTGGTCATGGCGTCGGCTTTCGATTGTCGGCCTCGGACCAGCGTTCGATCCACCAATGGGCGATGTCGCCGAGACGGGCCGTCCAGACGCTGTCGCCTTTGCTGGCGATCACCTTGAACAGGCCTTCGAGAATGGAAAGACGCCCTGGCTTGGCGCATACCTTCGGATGCAGGATCGTCGTCCAGCACAGCCCTTCGCGGTGATAGCCTTCGAACTCCGCGCACCAGTTGCGCTCCACGACGCGATAGTCTGCAATCCGGTCAAGCCCGACGGGGAAATCCGGCGTCTCCGTGTAGGCAAGCGCGGTGTAGTCGTCGATGTCCCAGCGCGCCGGGACTTCAACGAGCCCGGGACCCTCATCGGAAGGATGGAAGTAGGGGCGGTCGTCGCCGCGCATGGAACTCGAGTAGATGACGCCGAAATCCTGGAGAAGCGCCACCGTTTCGTGGCTCCAATCGCCCGATGGTGTTCTGAACCCGATAGGGGTCACGCCGAGCCGGTCGCGAAAAATCCGGCGCGACCGCGCCATCACGTCCAGTTGCTGCTCCGCCGTGAGGTCAATGAACACCTCGTGGCGGTGACCGTGATAGCCAACTTCGTGCCCGCCGGCCACGATGCGCTCGCACCGGTCGGTCCAGTGCTCCACAACCCAGGTTGGGATAAAGAAGGTGGCCCTGAGGTCATAGGCCGCGAGCAGGTCGAGTAATCTCGGCAGCGCGCGCCATGGGCCATAGGCGCCCTGCGTGAAATAGCGCGGGTTGCAAAGCAGCGATCCGTCGAGCATCGCGTCTCCCGTCGGCCCATCGACGTCGAAAGCGAGACCGACTGCGGATTGTCTTCCGGCTGGCCAAAGCGAACCGATGATAAGAGGCGACTGCGGCATGGCGTGGTCATTCTGTTTGGGGATTCATCCGCGCCCGGCAAAGCCGGGCGCGGATTGTGAAAGACAAAAGCTCTCCGCTCCGGCCGGATGACCGGTCAAATCGCGAAGTGAGGAGATTTAGGTGCGCCTCGGTGCTTACTTCACGCCGTTGATGACGGCCTTCGGCACCGCGTTGTGCACCAAGCCCCACTTCTTGAGCATGGCGTCGTAAGAGCCGTCCTTGATCAGTTCGTCTAATGCGCCGGCCACGGCATCGCGAAGGCTGGTATTGTCCTTTTTGAAGCCCATGCCGAAGGTATCGTTGCTGAGCAGGGGTTCGCCGACGAGTTGATAGGTGTCCGGCTCGAGGCGGATCTGGTAGGCAATCGTTTCGATGCCCTGCACCACGGCGTCGTAGCGGCCCTGCTTCATGCCGAGACGGGCGGCGTTGGAATCGGCCGTTCCCTCGAACTTGATCGCAGGCTTACCCTTGGCCACGCAGTTGGCGTCGCTCCAGCCGGTGACGTTTTCGCCGAAGGAGGTCGAACGGCTGCCGGCGACGGTCTTGCCGCAGAAATCCGTCGTTTCCTTGTATTGGGCGGCGTTGGCCTTCATCGTGAAGAGGATTGGGCCACTCGTTATGTAGTCGACGAAGTCCATGCTGGCTTGGCGCTTCACGTTGTCGCTCATGCCGGAGATGATCATATCGCCGCGCCCAGTCTGGAGCCCGCTCTGCAGCTCCTGGAATGCGGAGGTGACGAAAAGCACGTTAAGGTTGAGCTTTTTGCCAATGGCGTTGATCAGGTCTACGTCGAAGCCATCCAGCGTGCCCTGATCGGGATTGACGAATTCCATGGGCGGGTAGATCGGGTTCGTCAGGACGCGCAGTTCACCCTGGTTGACAAGGTTAAGCTTGGTGTCGGCGTGCGCAGCACCGGCCGCGACCAAGGCCATCGCCGAAACGGCAATGCGTATGAATTTCATGGCTTTTTCCTCCTGAAGGTTGTTTTTCAAAGCACCGCAGAGATGAAATTCTTCACTCTGGGATTTCGTGGATTTTCGAGAATCTCGGCGGGTGTCCCGCAGTCGACGATGCGACCGGCGTCCATGAACAGCACACGGTCGGCCACCTCGCGGCAGAAGCCCAGTTCATGCGTGACGACGATCATAGTGGTGCCGGACGCCGCAAGCTCCTTCATCACGCTCAGCACCTCGCCGACCAGCTCCGGATCGAGCGCCGAGGTGGGCTCGTCGAACAGCATCGCTTTCGGCTTCATCGCGAGTGAGCGAGCGATCGCCACACGCTGCTGCTGGCCTCCCGACAATTCGCCCGGGTAAGCATCGGCCTTGAGGGAAAGCCCGACGCGGTTGAGCAGGGTCTTGGCTTCATCGATGCAATCCCTCTTGGGGCGTTTCTGCACTCCCACCGGCCCTTCGACGATGTTTTGCAGCACCGTCTTGTGCGGGAAAAGATGGAAACGCTGGAACACCATGCCCACGGACTGCCGCTGGCGGGCGATCTCGCTTTGGCTCAACGGATGGAGTTTGTTCCCATCACGGCGGTAGCCCACGATTTCGCCCTCGATGGCGACATATCCAGCATCGATCTTTTCAAGCTGGTTGATGCAGCGCAGAAAGGTGCTCTTGCCAGAGCCGGATGGGCCGATGATGCAGACGACCTCGCCCTTGGCAATTGCAAAGTCGATGTCTTGCAGGACATGGAAAGAACCGAAATATTTCTGCAGACCGACAGCCGTGATCAGCGCGTCCATCACGCCGCCTCCTCGGTGAGAGGTTGGCCGGCGGGCTGACCGTGGCCGCCCCAGCCTTTCGAAAAGTAGCGCTCTACGAAGATCTGGCCAATGGACAGTACAGTGACGACGACCATGTACCAGATGGCGGCGACAATCAGCAGTTCGATGACGCGAGAGTTGACGTAGTAGACGTCCTCGACGCTTCTCAGCAACTCGGAATATTGGATGACGCTGGCGAGCGACGTGAGCTTGACCATGCCGATGGTTTCGTTGCCGATAGGCGGAACGATAACGCGCATGGCCTGCGGCAGGACGATCCTCAGCATAGCGCGTACAGGCGTCATACCAATTGAAAGGCCGGCCTCGGTCTGGCCCTTGTCCACGGCCAGAATGCCGGCGCGGACCACCTCGGCGGTATAGGCGCCTTGCTGGATGCCCAGCCCAAGGGACGCGGCGACGAAGGGCGTCATGATGTCGACGGTTCGAAACGAGAACAGTCCCGGAATTCCGATCGTGGGAAAAATCAGCGCGAGGTTGAACCACAGCAGCAGTTGCAGAAGCGCCGGCGTGCCGCGGAAGAGCCAGACGTAGCCTATCGAGACATTCCTCAGCACCGGATTGTCCGACATACGCACAACGGCGGCCACCACGCCTAGCACGATGCCCAGCGCCATGGCGCAGAATGTCATGATAATGGAGTTGACGACGCCCTTGAGCACGCTTGGCGAAAACAGGTTGGTGCCGACATAACTCCAGGCAATGTCGCCGACCCAGAAAGCCCTGACGAGCATCGCAAGCAGAACAATGACAAAGAGACCCAGGATTTTCGTCCCAGTCTTGCGTCGCGGCACGATCACGAAATGGGCCGGTTCAGCGCTCCCAATTTCACGCATGATGAAGGTTCCCCGAGGCTCAATCGCCTCGTTTTTGTTTTGATGCCCAAGCGTAACCATGCGACCACGATCGCCGCAAACGAGATATGAGCATGCGATTTATGATGGATTTGCATAAATCCGTTGCGGCTCGTACGGCCGCGAACGTGCAGCGATTGTTGATCGTCGTTCACCTGATGAATGTAAGAAATCGGTGTCGGACCTACTTTCTCTGGTGGGCGGGACACAGACCGCCCTTTCACAGCATTGAGCGGCATGGCCAAACTCGGAATCGTCCGATCCCGCACCGAAGGTAAACAGCGCTTCTATGCCTGTACGTCGGAGCAGGCGAAGATAGTGGTTGGCTTTCTAAGCGACATCGCCGAAAGCGAAAGACTTCCTCTGCGAAAAAGATCGGGAAAGGCGCCATCTTGTTGTCCCGGCTAATCGGTGGGCGCCAAGCCGCGCCGCCAAGTGTGCGAGTCTACCTCCTGCCAAGTCTCTGAAGAGCCGCATCGGTCGGCTGCTGGCCAGACGCCGCATTTACGTGCCGATGTCAGCCCACGCGTGTTCATTCTCGGCTGTTGGCATGGGTTCTCCGAGCAAAGTACATGGTTGTGGACATCGCCACCGACGAAGAGAGTCATAGGTCGTGGGCGTTCCAACACGCCTGATGATCTAATCGGAAAGAACTTCGCGTTTCGAGCAATCTGGGCCCGTACGCTCGGCTTCTCCTTTGCACAAAGGATAACCGCTACCGGCAAGCAGTTCGCGTGAACGCTGAATATTGCGCCGCCCGCCTTCGACGTGAGCACCACGCGCAAGCGTGGCAAGACGCTCCTCTTCGGACGCGTTGGTCGCGCGCGTCCGACAGGTCTCAAGCAGAAATCTGATCATTGTCTCATCTGCTTTGGTGCCCGAAAAAGTTTTCGCGAGGTTGCGAGCTTGCTTGTCCCATTCGCATTCGGGGATGTCGCCCGCTGCGATATGACTTTCAGAGCGTTTTTTATGACGTCGAAATCAAAGGCTGAGATCAGGGGACGCTTTTGTCTCATATGCTTCTCTCCGCGTGTCCGACGAAGCTGCCGAAGAGTGGATTGGAAGCACCAACTACAAACCCTAGCCCGTCACCAACTTGGCGCATTAACCTGCGTTAATGACCACTCCGTAACTTCTGCCCGTGACCAGGAGCAGCGCGTTCGAAACTTAGCTAACATTTGGAGCTGCCCTGAGAGTAGGCGACCGACGCCGGGTTGGGGGGCGGGGTACACGCCGGTCGCCATCAAGGATAGGGACCATGAATTCAGCAAACTGCGTTGCGATTGGTCCTTGAAGAAATAGAGGCGATTCGCACAGAAATTGCAATTGGCCCTAAGCGCTCCTGTTGGCCTCAGGTCCCTTTCGGGCTGTGCCGTTGCCTTTTAATGGATCGCTTTGCTGGCGATGCTGGGTCGCCACGCCGGCCTGTGCAACCGCAGGAACATTCCCCGCGCTGTGGAGTTCGACATCTGTCGATTGCCCAATCAAAGCACTGGAACGGAGAGAGCTCGTCTCGGCTGACGCCGGGCGGGTTTTCCAGCATGGCCAGGACGGTCATTCCGGTCCAGCGATCATAGCGATCACAATTGCCACCCGTCGATGTACTTCTGCACGTCGAGCGAAATGGCTTGCGCGGTGATCGGCGCCGCCCACGAAACGAGGGCAACGCTGACCGAGAACGAGATCAGCAAAGCGAAGGCGGTCGCGAACAAAATGTGGTCCCTCATGGAAGCACCTGTTAACCGACGCCAATCCGGTTCGTTCATTCACGATCCGTTAGCCTGTATGTCGTGGTCTCTCCTTCCTTAACGAGCCGTTGGGAACTTTATGCGTCATCGTTTGCTAAGCGCGTCAATGGCGGGCAGGCTCTGCCATCGGCCGCCGTTTATGCGGGTGCAGCCGACGATAAAAGTACGTGCTCTTGCCCGTTAGGGCGGCAATCCACGCTTCGCAACCATGTCTTGAAGACCCCGACTCCTGAGGATTTTGGGCTTTTATGGCCATCGATGCATCACGTCGAAATGGCCCTCAAAGCCCGGCTGGGAGATCGCGTATCAGCCGATCGAGCATGTCTATTTTCCCGAGACGGGCATCGCGTCGGTTGTCGCCGCCATGACCGGAGGGCGGCAAAGCGAAGTCGGCATCATCGGCCCACATGATCGAGCATGAACTGCTGATGGCGGTAGCGGCGCCGCTCCTTGTCGCCGCCTGCCCCGGCGCAGCCCTGATATGGGCATTGCCGGCCGCACTTCGCCGAGGGACGGGAAGGCTCACGCACGGCAGGATTCTCCAGGCGATCTGGACCGTGGCCATCCGCCCCCTCAACGCAACCGTCATCCACGGTATCGCGATCTGGATCTGGCACGTGCCCGTCTCGGCACAGCCCTGCTGTTCTGGTGGGGGATTCTGCCGCGTTCCGGCCGCCAGCAGGCCTATGGCAGCGCGGTCATGCATCTCTTCTTCACGTCACTGCACACGGGTCCGACCTTGTGGTCCGACCGGCGCGATCGTGGTCGCCACGAATCGGACATGGCGACCGGCGGCTTGGAAGCGCGCGCCATTCCGATCATGATCGCGAACGGCTGCTCCGGATGCCATACGATCCCCGGCGTGCCGGGGGCACAAGGCCAGGTTGGTCCGCGCCTCGATTCCAGCCTTGCCGACCGGGTCTTTATCGCCGGCATGCTGGCGAACAATCCGGAGAACCTGATCCGCTGGATACGAGCGGCCAGGGAGATCAATCCGCACACGGCAATGCCATCGACGGGGATCACAGAGCAGCAGGCGCGTGATATCGCCGCCTACCTCTACGCCCTGAAATGATCAGCCCTCGCCGCCGCGCCGCGACCACAGGCCGCGGCCGGGGTCGTAGCCGACCACTGCCGCCAGGAAAAACACGACGAGGCAGGCGAGAACGACAAGGGCGGAAACGGGATCGAAGCGCAGATAGAG
The DNA here is from genome assembly GCF_020165315.1 of Mesorhizobium sp. BR115XR7A. NCBI lineage: Bacteria > Pseudomonadati > Pseudomonadota > Alphaproteobacteria > Hyphomicrobiales > Phyllobacteriaceae > Mesorhizobium > Mesorhizobium sp. BR115XR7A. Next base: position 155,395 of record NZ_JAIUHW010000002.1, on the reverse strand, counting down.
CGTGAAGCGTATCAGTTCGACCGCCGAACTGAACGGGTTCCATGCGGCGATCGTAGCCAGCACCGGCCCCGCCTCGGCGAGCCGCCATATAGGATAAAGCGCCGTCGAGGCGAAGAACGTCGGGAAGATGACGAAGTTCATCACGCCGGCGAAGTTCTCCATCTGCGTCGAAACGGACGATACCAGCAACCCGAACGCGCCCAGCATCAGGCCTGACAGGACCAGCGCCGGAAACACGGCGAGGTAGCCTAGAAACGGCGGGCGCACGTCCCAATAACGCGCGATCAGCAAGAACAGATAGACCAGCGGCAGACCGACGATGACGCTCGCCAGCAGCCGCGCGGCAAGCAGATACCAGCGTGGAAGCGGCGCCGTCAGCAACAGGCGCATGCTGCCCATCTCACGGTCGTAGACCATCGCCAGCGAGCTTGCCATGGCATGGAAGAGCAGCATCATGGCCGCCAGCCCGGGGACGACATAGACCTCGTAGAGCACGTAGGTCTGATAGGGCGGCGTGATTGACAGGCCAAGCACCGAGCGGAAGCCGGCGGCGAAGATGGCGAGCCAGACCAAAGGCCGTATGATCGCCGAGAGCAGCCGGCCGCGCTGCCGAAGCGTTCGCAACATCTCCCGCCGCAAGATGCCGTCGAGCGCGCGCAATGCGTGGTGGACTTTCATGGCGAGCCCGTCAGTACGGCGAATGCCCCCGCGATGGTTTCGACATTAAGCTCGGGCGCGATGCGATCCGCGCCGCCGGCCCAGCATACCCTGCCCTGATCCAGCACCACGACATCATCGTCGGCCGCCACCTCTTCGAGGAAATGCGTTGCCCACAGAACGGCAATGCGACGCTCTCGGCAAAGCTTTCTCATATGCTGTTCAAGCGCGCGCCGTCCTGGCACGTCGAGCCCGGTGGTAGGCTCGTCGAGCAGCAGCAGGCGCGGACCATGCATCAGCGCCCGTGCGATCTCCACGCGCCGGCGCTGGCCGCCGGACAGCGCGCGGGCGGGATCGTCGATCCTGTCCAGCACCTCCAGGCGGCTGAGTTCCTCCCTGGAGCGCTCCTTGCTCAGCTCCGTGGGAAGCCCATGCAGGGCCGCATGGTATCGCAGGTTCTCGCCGGCCGTCAGATCGAGGTCGAGAGTCGGCAATTGAAAGACGACGCCCATTTGCGCGAGCGCGGCGGAAGGATTGGCATTCATGGCTTGGCCGAAGACCTGCACTGATCCTACGCGCGCGTGGTAGAGACCGGTGATCAGCGAGAACAAGGTCGTCTTGCCGGCGCCGTTGCGTCCAAGCAGGATACACATCTTGCCTTCAGCCACCGCGAACGAGACGCCCTGGAGAACCCGCCGGCTTCCGAAACTGTGACCTAGATCCTCGACTGACAGGGCGTTCATGGGCCAATCACGACGCCCCACGGACCGCGCCCCACCGGCAGTGATCTCACCACCTCCTGATCGTGAAGGTTGATGAAGGAGATGTCGCCCGAGTTGCCGTTGGCGCTGATCAGACGCTTCTGGTCGTCCGATAGCGCTACATGCCACGGACGCTGGCCGACGAGATAGAGGCGCCGCACCGCCAGCGTCTTGGTGTCGACCTCTGCAACCCTGTTGGCCGGGCCGAGCGCCACATAGGCGGTCGTGCCGTCGCGCGACATCTCAATGCCAACCGCTTGCACCCCCTCGCGCCGGATACCCGGCACCTCGAATTCGATCTTGCCAGTTTCAGCGCGTGTAGCGGTATCGAAGACGGCGACGGTGCCCCGGATTTCGGACGACACCCACAATTGCTTGTCGTCCGGCGAAAACGCCGCCGCGCGCGGCCGCGTGTCGACCAGCAGATTGTCGATGAGCTCGAGTGTGCCGGCATCGATGAGATGAACCATGCTCGTCGTCTCCGAAGTGCAGGCGACCGTGCGGCCATCGGCGCTGACTGCCATGCCTTCTGGTTCCACGCCGACGTCGATGGTGCCTGTGACCTTACCTGCCGCGATATCGACGACCGAAACCAGATTGTCATTTTCATTGGCCACGAAGAGCCGCTTGCCGTCCGGATGGACAACGAAGAATTCCGGATCGGCGCCCGAAGGCAACCGACCAACCACCTGCCGTTTGGCGAGATCGATCACATCGATGCGGTTGTCGTCGCCTTCGGCAACGAATAGCGTCTTCTTGTCGATCGAAAGCGCCATCCCGCGCGGACGCCGCCCGACATCGATGGTTGTCTGCAGGGTCATGGCCGCCCCGTCGACGACCGCGACGGTGTTGTCCTGTTCATTGGAGACGTAGATCGTCTCAGCCGAGGCGGGAGGAACGAGAATCAACATTGCAAGGATAAGATCAATCAGAACTTGCATGTGCTCTCCTCCAGATCGATCCCCAGAGTATCGAGTGGCGTTCGCTGGTGCAGGAAACCCGGCTGTGGCGAGTTGGAGACGAGCAGCCGAGGGCCCGCGATCAGGACAGGCTGGCGCATCTGGCCGTTCCACGGACGGAAACTCAGCCCCTGTCCTTTGAATCCGGCGAGCAGGAAATCGTTGCTGCGGAGATACTTTCCGATCGCAATCGGATCGAGGCTGTGCAGGCGCGTTGCCGCCTCGCCGATGCTTCGCACGGCGAGCCAGGCGGCGTAGTCGCTGGGCAGCATCCAGCGCCCAGCCTGCTTGTGGAAGCGATCCTGGAGTTGCGTGGCACCCCACTCTTCGTTGACCGCGCTCCAGCCGGTCGCGACGAGACCCTGCGTCCCGGCGACCGGCCGCGGAAATGCGGTTCGGCCTTCGAGATAGGCGCCAAACTCGTCCGCCTCGTCGGCAACGACGAGCACATCATAGTCGCTGACCTGCGTGGCAGCGGGAATCTCGGTCTGCAGCGTGACATGTCCTGTGTCGGCGCGCCCGTTGGCCGGCCTGAACGTCCAGGGCTGGTCGATGGTGATCTCTGCTCCGAAACGCGTCGCCGCGCGTCGAAAGGCGACCGCCATCGCCCGGTCCTCGGGATGCGCCCCGACCAGCAGGAACCAGTGCTGCCAGCGCTTCCAGACGAGATATTGCGCCAGCCCGTCAGCGAGCATCGCGCGGCTCGGAATGGTGTGTAGCACGTTCTTGCGGCAATCCTCCTGGCGGAGCCGCTCGTCAGGAGCGCGACTGTTGAACAGCGTCATCCTCTCGGCGCCTGGAGCGTCGCTCGCCTGCAGCAAACGGGCGGCATCGAGATCGGCGATGAGGAAGCTGATGCCGGCGGCCGCGAATTCCTTGACCGCTTCGGCTGGCATCTCGCCGGGCTTGAGGGTGATTTCCTGCAACCGGAATTGCTGACCGAGAAAGCGGCCGGTGCTGGCATTGTCGGCGATGCCGAGCCGGGCACCTTGCAGGCCGTCGTCGGTGACGACCTCGTCCAGTGGCCCGAGCGGTAGAGGCGGTTTGCGCTGTTCGCCGAGATAGCCGATCACCATCGTCTGGGGCTCGCCAAGCCCGGGCGCGACCAAAGCGAGCAGCACGAGAAACGTCAGCGCCAGCCTCATTCGGCCCAAGGCGGGCAAGCCAAGTGGGACGTCAAAAATCGGCATGTGCGCTCCAGGATGGAAGCGACCCTAATATTTTGGACAAAGGAATGTTCCTGGATTCCAACAAAGTGAGCCCGCCCCATTTCCGCATTTGGGGCGGGCTCCATGCCTTGGACCGGTAGAGGGAGGACCGACCCCGACCCCAACTGCTGGAAATCCGATCGTTCCTTGGCCGCGCTCTTTCCCAAGTCGCAGCCGGCCCCCTGAGCGGCACGCCTGCTCTCACCGCTTCTCGCTTGCGGCTACCGGCGGGCCAGCGCCCAGCTGGTCTAGCTTTGCAAGCGTTTCAACTCCATCAGGAACGATCATGAAGCGTGGCGATGCTCCTTCTCGGCACCGGTCGGTCGACGGTGCTTTTGACCGGTCACTACGACACGGTGGCAACGCGCGATTACGGCGCGCTTGACATCTGGCCACCCGGCCTGAAGCTTTGACACGCGCATTGCGCGATTCTTTGGCGGGGACCGATGCGCCAGCCGCCCGACTAGCTCGGGCCTTTGGCATGCATCACTATGAACGCACGAGGCGTGACCGCATTCATATTTGACGATCGGATTACCGGTTGCGGCTCGACATTTCACGCCTGTTCGAGGAAAGTTAAGGCTGGTTCATTTGGAAAACCGGGCTGGTGATGAAGGAACAACTGAAGCTGCATCACGTTGTATCCTCCAAGACAGGTAATGGCATCGATAGCGTGACCGGCCCGTTCGGCTGGCGCAAGAGGAGAACGCGATGAAGAAGATCTGGAAGAAACCGATCATGTGTCAGGTCGCCGCCGGTTTAGAGATTTCGCGATACCTGCCCGCAGAAAATCCGCCCAAGAAGTAGGCTGCAATTGCATGTGCCCTTCAACGGCGGCATGCAATGCCTTGTCCGTAGGAAAATTGAACGCGGTTGCTTTTGAGAAGGTCCTGCTAGTTCCATAGGGCTTCGGAGCGATGGTATGCTCGTGAAGATCATCGGATCGGCGGCGGGAGGCGGCTTTCCGCAGTGGAATTGCAATTATCGTTTGAGCCGCGCGGCTCGCAGCGGGATGCCCGGCGTTCGTCCACGAACCCAATCATCCATTGCCGTGTCGGGTGACGGGGCAGGCTGGGTTCTCTTCAATGCGTCGCCCGACATTCGCCAGCAGATTGCGCAAACGCCTGAACTGCAGCCGCCAGCCGATGCGCCGCCGCGCTCGACGCCTATCCGCGCCGTGGTGCTGACCAACGCCGACGTGGACCATGTCGCCGGCCTGCTCAGCCTGCGTGAACGACAGCCGTTCGCAATCTATGGAACAGCACAGGTGCTGGAGACGCTGGAGGCGAATTCGATTTTCAACGTTCTCGATCCGTCGATCGTATCTCGGCGCCTGCTGGGGCCGACGGGCGAACTGGCGATCCGCGACGCGTATGGCCGCGAAACTGGCGTTGTGGTCGACAGCTTTCCCGTACCTGGGAAGATCGCGCTCTACCTCGAGCAAAAGGCCGATCCCAGCGCCGATTTCAGTTCCGACAGGGGTGACACAATCGGAGTCCGCATCACTGCGATTGGCAGGTGCGGCGCCATCTTCTACATTCCGGGCTGCGCGCGCATCGATGCCGCCCTGCGCACTCGTGTTGCTGATGCCGCCTGCCTGCTGTTCGACGGCACCGTCTACACGGACGACGAGATGATTATTGCCCGCGTCGGCCAGAAAACCGGCGCGCGCATGGGGCACATCGCAATCTCTGGAGAGGAGGGCTCGATTGCCGGCTTAGCCGATGTAAAAATCGGCCGTCGTATCTTCGTCCATATCAACAACACCAATCCTATTCTCGACGAGAATTCCGCCGAACACGCGGCGGTCAGAGTGGCTGGTTGGGAAGTCGCCAGCGATGGGATGGAGATGGAATTTTGAGCGATTTCCACGAGGCTGCGAAAGATGGCCTGTCCAGGAGCGAGTTCGAAGCCGTGCTGCGGCAGGTCGGTGAAGAACGTTATCACAACCGACATCCTTTCCATCACAGTATGACCAGTGGCGCTCTGTCGAAAGCCGAAATGCAGGCCTGGGCGCTCAACCGTTATTGCTACCAGGCCGTCATTCCGCGCAAGGACGCCATGATCCTGGCGCGTGCCGAAGATCCGGCGTTTCGCGCCGCGTGGCGCAAACGCATCGAGGATCACGACGGCGACCACGGCTGGAGCGGCGGCATCGCGCGCTGGCTGCATCTGGCCACCGCACTGGGGCTCGACGCCGAAGCGGTCAGGAGCGAGCGTCTGGCGCTGCCGGCGACCCGTTTCGCGGTGGGCGCCTACCTTTCCTTCTGCACCAACCGTACGCTGCTCGAGGCGGTCGCATCGTCACTCACGGAGATGTTCTCACCCCGCATCATCGGCGAACGAGTGCCGGCGATGCTGGCCAGATACGACTACATTACGCAAGACACGCTGGCCTATTTCAGCTGGCGGCCCGAACAGGCATCACGCGACGCGGACTTCGCGCTCGCCTACGTGCTAGAACATGCCGACACGGCCGAACGTCAGCAGCAGGCGATCGATGCGCTGGTGTTCAAATGCGACATATTGTGGGCGATGCTCGACGCACTTCAACATGCCTATGGCGCGCCTGGAAACATACCGCCCGGCGCCTTCCGCCCGAAGGCGGCCTCATGACGGGACTGCGCGAAAGAGCCATCGTGTCGTTGCGATCGGCGCCGTCACTGCCGAAGCATGTTCGCATCCAGTACGACCCTGTGCGGCGGGCCTTCGCCGTGCTTTCGCCGGAGAAAGTCTTCTGGCCGGACGAGGTCAGCCTCGACATCTTGCGCCGCTGCGACGGGAGATCCACGGTCGGCCACATCATCGCCGACCTTGCGGCCGACTATGACGCCGGTCAGGATGCGGTAGCGGCCGACGTCATCGCCTTCCTGCAGGAATGGTCGGACAAGCTTCTGGTGAAACTATGAGCGAGCCTCTCCTGCCTCCGATCGGCATGTTGGCGGAACTGACGCATCGCTGTCCGCTGCAATGCCCTTACTGCTCCAATCCGCTCGAATTGCTGAAGGCCAATCGGGAGCTCGACACGCGGACCTGGCTCGATCTGTTCTCGCAGGCCGCCGATCTGGGCGTTCTCCAGGTGCACCTGTCCGGCGGCGAGCCGACGCTTCGCCGCGACCTTGAGCAACTGATCGCCGCGCTTTCGTCGCGCGGTATCTACACCAACCTCATCACCGCTGGTGTTGGCATTGCCGAAGGCCGTATTGAAGCCTTTGCCGAAGCCGGTCTCGACCACCTGCAACTGAGCTTTCAGGGTGCCCGTCAGCCGACCACCGACCGTGTCGCCAACCACAGCGGCAGCCACGAAAAGAAGCTGAAGACGGCACACCGCGCCCGCGCGGCCGGGCTGCCACTCACCATCAACGCACCGATCCATCGTCACAACATCGAGGAGGTACCCGAATTCATCGAACTGGCTCTTTCCTTGGGCGCCGACCGGCTCGAGATCGCCAACGTGCAGTATGCCGGCTGGGCGCTGGCCAATCGCGATATGCTGATGCCCGAATGTGGCGCGATAGACCGGCAGGCGGACATCGTCGCAGCCGCGCGCGAAAGGCTCGCCGGCATTATGAACATCGATTTTGTCACGCCGGATTATTTCGCCACATATCCCAAGCCATGCATGGGCGGTTGGGCACGCGACGCGCTAGTGGTTACCCCGGACGGTACTGTATTGCCGTGTCACGCCGCGCAGACGATTCCTTCGCTTCGCTTCGAACGTTTTGGAGCGAAACCGCTGGCCGACATCTGGTCCGCTTCACCCGCATTCAATGCCTTTCGCGGCACCGAATGGATGCAGGAGCCATGCCGAAGCTGCGAGCGGCGTGAGATCGATTGGGGCGGCTGCAGATGTCAGGCGTTGGCGATTGTCGGCGATGCCGCTGCGACAGATCCGGTCTGCATCAAGTCGGAGGCACACGCGCGCATGGCTGCGCTGGTCGAAGAAACCCGGCGCAACGTCGCCAATGCCGTGGGGGACGAAGCTTTCATCTATCGCCGGATAGGAATCGTGAATGACATTGCGTGACATAGGTCCGCGGAACGATCTCAGGAACTCGATGTGAACCAACGCCGGTCCTTCATAGGGTCACGCAGGGCGACGCCAGGATCACCGTCATCCGGGGGTGGATGGTCGCCATCCGATGGTTCGGCTCGTTCGGGCGAACGCAGCGCTCTCAGATGTCTCTGCGCTTCAAGCCACGCGGACAGCTTGGCCGGCTCGAGCCTTCTCTCTCCTAGGTGCAGGCCCCGCACCTCGCTGCCCCCTGGAGCACGCGTTTCTCGCGCAGAAACGATGGCCACGCGGCGGGTTTGCTTGATGCGGTGCCATGGCGAACCCTACTCGTCTATTCGAATGACGCCAGTCCACACAGCCACATAGCGATCGCCTTCGCCCGCAGGATAGGCAGATAATCAGTAGCGCCCTCTCCTCCTCTCTCGGCTAACCGTCGCGGCTTGAGTGCGGCTGCGGGTGAGTCCTGTCTCTCATTGCAGTCGTGCCGATCTCTTCCCCGTCGCGCATTGGCGTCGCAAGGCAGGTCGGAGCTTTATGTCGGTCGCTGAGGTTGGCTCGTAAAGACGCGCCAGTACCTCATCAGGATCCCGGTCAGGTTAAAGGTTGCGTAGTAAGACGCCCGCCTCTTGAACAGCCAATCTCAGCTTAGCGGTGGGCGGGACGCCGCGCCGGACGGCGGCGTTCGCGGTAACGGCGCGCGCTGGCGGTTCAAGCGCTGTTTCGGGCCGTAAGAAAAACTGATCCTGCAAACCGGACTTTAGAGATGATTAAATTAGCAATATTGCGCATTGCGGTGTAATTTTGTGTTGCAGTGCAGCATGCCGCCGTGACTCACACTTCCAGGTTCCCCGCACGACGGCGTAGTCGGCAGAGCCATCGAGGCCAGGGGGTGCGTGTCGCGGAGAGGCTCGCCGGGCGCCCGGTTACAATGCCTGTATAGCCAATTGTTTGCGGAGACAACAGAGGCCCATGATCAAAGACAATGCCACGGTGGGCGTCGTGGTGCCGATGTTCAATGCGGAACGAACGATTCGCGCGACCCTGAACAGCATCTGCGGGCAACAATACCAGGCGCTGGACATTGTCGTCGTCGACGACGGGTCGACGGACCTTTCTGCCTCGATTGTGGCCTCCTATGCTGAACAGGATAGCCGTATCCGCCTGATAACGCAGTCGAACGGCGGCGTTGCGAATGCGCGCAATCGTGGAGTTGCTTCCACCGATGCGGAGTTCCTGGCGTTTGTGGACGCCGACGATCTTTGGGCCCCATCCAAAATCGCGCTTCAGATGTGCACCCTACAGCAAGGCGGCTCTTCGGCAGGCCTGGCATATTGCTGGTTCGCCGATATAGACGGCGACGGCCGGGTATTCTCATTGCATAACCGGCCCGATGCCGAGGGTCGCGTGCTCCAACGCATGTGCAGGACGAATTTTGTTGGCAACGGAAGTTCAATGCTGGTCCGACGCGCCGCGTTCGAGCGAGCGGGAGGCTTCGACCCTTCCTTGAGGGCCAGGAACGCACAAGGCTGCGAGGACCTGCTGATGTGCCTCAGAATAGCCGAAAGGTACGAGTTTCGCGTCGTCCCTCAGTACCTCGTGGGTTACCGGATGACGAACGCCAACATGTCGAGCGATGTCATGCAGATGCTTCGTTCTTGTGAAATTGTCCTTGCCGAGTTTCGCCAGAAGTACCCGCAGTTCGGGGACGATCTCGACGATCATCTGATCGACATGCTGCATTGGCTCGCCGTAAGAGCCTTGATCTCCGGGCGGCTTTCGGCAGCGTATGGCCTGATGAAGAAACTCTTCCTTATGGAGCCAGGGACGGCGATTTCTCGCCTGCCAAGAATGATGGACATTTATTGCCGTGCCAGACTGGTCCCTCGGTGGGTCAAAATCCGAGTGAAAGGGATGCGAAACAAGAACGCCGAGTTCCAACCCCACTACGCAGAGAGCATCTGGTGAGAATGGTCGTGCGATTGCGGCGGCTCTTTCGCCTGGCGGCGGCGCCAGCCTGGGCTGGGCCGACCGTGGTGGGGCTTGGACTGGTCGCAGCGGTTCTGGAAGGTACGGGTCTCGTTCTGTTCATTCCGCTGCTGCAGAGCCTGGGAGCCTCGCCGCCACAGCCCGGCAGATGGCAGCCCGTCTTTGACAGGCTCCTGTCGCCCATCCCGCATCATTACCTAACCGCCTTCCTGGTCGGAGCGCTTTGCGTCAGCATCGTCCTAAAAAATGCGGTCCATCTCGCCAACACCTGGGTAACCAGATACATCGACGGCCTCGTCGCGCACCGGTTGCGATCCAGGGTTTTCGATCAGACGATAAGTTCGTGCATCGACTACCGTGTCGAGAACAGGCGAACGGACATCATCACGACAATTGCCAACAATACCTGGAAGGTCAGCCAAGGGCTGAGCCTGGCCTACCGGTTGATGATCTGCCTTTGTACATTCGTCGTCTTCGTTTTCTTGATGCTGTTGATCTCGGTCCGATTGACCTTTTTTTCGATGATTTTCCTGCTTTTCGGAGCAATGGCCATTCGCCTGGCCACGCGGCGCGCTGACGAGACCGGCAAGGCCGTCGTCGAGGAAAACAAGCAGTTCGGCCTCAGGATGTGGGAAAGCATCAATTCATTGCAATTGATCCGTGCCTTCGCACAGGAATCGTACGAGCATGACCGGTTCGTTCATACATCGGACAGGGTAAGGCGTCGTCTGTTGAGGCTCGACATGCTTTGGGCGACCCCCGGGCCTGTCTCGGAGATCTCGATCACGATCCTGATCGGTGCACTGGTTCTCATTGCCGAATCCGCAAGCATAGGAATCGCGGCTCTCGCCGCTTTCCTGTCGCTGCTTTATCGTCTCCAGGGGCCCACACGGGAATTGCTGCAGTCGAAGATTGCGCTGGACGGGCTTGCGGGCGCGATTGACGATGTGGACGAGTTCCTGCGCACAACGCAAACGCCGTTTCTCAGCCAAGGCTATCTGCCGGCGCCTGCACTCAAGACGGCCGTCGAATTTCGCGATGTCTGCTTTCGGTATGCGCCCGATCAGCCTTTGGCGCTGCAGGATGTGTCTTTCAGGATCCCCGCCGGCAAGACCACGGCAATCGTTGGCGAGTCGGGTGCCGGCAAGTCGACCGTCATGGCCCTGCTCTTTCGCTTCATGGACCCGACGTCGGGGGAAGTCCTTGCCGACGGTATCCCGCTCTTAGGTTTCGAGTTGCGCAGTTGGCGCAAGCGGCTGTCGCTGATGTCCCAGGAGGTGTACCTGTTCAACGACACCATCGCGGCCAACATCGCTTACGGCGATTTCGACGCCGGTGAGCACGAACTGCGCCAAGCGGCCCGCATTGCGAAGGCTGACGATTTCATCCGCTCGCTTCCGGAGGGCTACGAGACGCAGATCGGCGACCAGGGAATGCGCGTGTCAGGGGGCCAGAGGCAGCGGATCGCGCTGGCGCGGACCATACTGCGCAATCCCGACATTCTCCTTTTGGACGAAGCCACGAATGCGCTCGACGGCGAGACGGAACAGGCGTTCCAGATCGCCCTCGAGCAATACTCGCACGATCGCACCGTGGTTGTCATTGCGCATCGCCTGTCCACCGTCCAGGCCGCTGACCAGATCATCGTGATGTCCAAGGGACGGGTGGTCGAGATTGGTTCGCCGGATCAACTTCTGAAGCGAGCGGGCCATTTTTCAAAACTTCACGAGTTTCAAAACGGTCGTGTTGCCATGGGTGCGAACTAAGGCGATGGGCTACAAGATTGCCGACATCGAACTGTCAAGTCCGCTGGCCCCGATTGAGCTTGCGCCAGAGCACGACGGCATTGGTCTCATTGCCCGCTGGCAGGGCCGGCTTGTCGGCTTTGAGATGATCGCGCTCGCCTCCGCAGCGATCCTGTCGGCGGAGCGACTGAAATCCATTGCCGATGAACGTTTCGCCGATCGCATCCTGGTTGAGAAGATGGATCAGGAATTGCTGCGCCGAAGACCGGTTGGGCAATTGCCCCTGCCGAGCCTCTCCATCGCGATATGTACGAAAGACCGCGCCGAACGTCTTTCGAGGTTGCTGGCTTCGCTCGAAAGCATCCGACACAGAACCGCTTTTCCGAGCGTCGAAGTCGTCGTGGTGGACAATGCGTCGGTGGATTCGTCCACGCGCGAAGCAGTCGGGGGCTTCAAGGACGTTCTCTATGTATTGGAACCGAGGCCCGGGCTTGATTTTGCACGAAATGCCGCTCTTCACTCGGCCACCGGTGGCCTGATTGCCTATCTTGACGATGACGTGGTCGTCGACCGCAACTGGCTTGACGGGCTTGCCAAAGCCTGCCGGGCCAATCCCGGTGCCGGTGGCTTTACGGGTTTGGTGCTGCCGCTTCGCCTGGACACCGAGGCCCAGATCTTTTTCGAACGAAGGGGCGGATTTGGCCGCGGCTTCAGGCGCAACGAATTCCACAACACCCGATTCGACAATGCGCTGCACCCGGTAGGGTCTGGTATTCTCGGCGCCGGCTGCAACATGGCTTTCGACCGCACGCTGCTCGTATCGCTGGGCGGTTTCGACGAAGCGCTCGATACCGGAGCACCGCTGCCTGGCGGTGGCGATCTCGACATTTTCTATCGCGTGCTGCGTTCAGGCCGGCCCATGATTTATGAACCCGAGTATGCCGTTTACCACGAGCATCGCGAGACTATCGACCAATTGAGACGGCAATATTGGACATGGGGACTTGGTATGATGGCCTTTCTGGTCAAAAGCCATCGGACCGACGAAGACCTCAAGGCAAGGCACCGTGCCATGGTTTGCTGGTGGTTTTTTGATCGGCTGAAAGCGCTGGCACGGGCGGCGCGCAAGCTTCAAGGTCGTGATTTTCGTTTCGGCATTGCAGAGTTGTGGGGCGGAATCTACGGCCTGGCAGGCGAATATGATCGCTCACGTATCCGCGTGCAGAGAATCCGGGAGCAGAACCGGTGAATGGCGACGCCTTCCGTGTCAGGCAAATCGATCTCGGTTCCGTCTGTGCGGACGCCGATGCGGGAGATACCCCTTCCCTATCGGTCTTCTGGTGGAAGGACTTGCCGCTGGGAATGCGAGCGTCGTTGCCCGACGAATTGCCCTACAGCGAGGCACGTCTGCGGCAGTTCGCGGCGGAATTTTCGGCAGCACAATTGGCCGCCCGCAGCACCCCGCTGGGCGCCCCCTTGCGGGCTACCTATGAAGGATCGCCAAAATCCGCGCTGTCTTTGACCGCGGCGATCGGTGCGGAGGACCTTGTCGACCGCCTCGATGACCTCGCGGCTGCGTCTTCCGCGTCGGCCCAGCACATCTCAGTCGTAATTTGCACGCGCGATCGCGGCCCCGCCCTGGCGGAGTGCCTTCAAAGCATTGCAAGGCAACGCAGCGCCCCTGGCGAGGTCATCGTCGTCGATAACTCCCGCGACGCCAACGCTCGTCCGGTATGTGTCCGATTCCCTGACGTCCGTTACGTTCATGAGCCGCGCCCCGGACTGAGTGTGGCCCGAACCGCCGGCATCCGAGAAAGCCATCAAGACATCATCGCGTTCACGGACGACGACGTCGAGGTTCATGCTGGCTGGACTGCCGAAATCGCACGCGCCTTTGAAGAAAGGGACGTCGAGGCCCTGACCGGCCTGGTGCTGCCAGCGCGGCTCGATACGATCGCCCAACGCAGTTTCCAGTTCGACATGGGCGGTTTTGGGACCACCTTCGTGCCGCTTCTCTTCGACCGCCGCTTCTTCGAAGAGACTCGGCCAAGCGGAGCGCATGTCTGGAAGATCGGCGCCGGGGCCAACATGGCCTTCCGGCGATCAGCCTTCGATCGGGTTGGCTCGTTCGACGAGCGCCTCGGCGCCGGTGCTGCCGGATGTTCCGAAGATTCGGAGCTATGGTACCGGCTGCTGGCCACAGGAGGGACTTGCCTGTATGAACCTCGCGCCGTTGTCTTCCATCATCATCGCCGCGACTGGCCGGGCTTCAGACGGCAAATACGAGCCTACATGAAGGGCCACGTCGCAGCTCTTGTCACGCAATATGACAATTTTGGCGATCGCGGAAACATCGACCGCATCTGGAAGCAGCTGCCCGCATATTTCTTGAGAACATTCGTCAAGGCGCTTTTCGAAGGCCCCCCCGGCAGGACCAGTATCCTCGCGGCGGAAGTCGAAGGCTGGCTGGCGGGTCTTCAATTCCTCGTCCGTTTCGGCTGGCGAAAACGGCGAACATCAAATTGGCTGAGGAACAAAACCGATGATCAGCAAGGCCCCGCTCGGACATTTTCTGTCCCGGAATCCGTTTCCAAACGCTCTGACGGACGGGCTTTTCTACCGTGAGAAGATGCGCGCAATTCATCGCGTCGCGCCCACGGCGATCGACGGGCCAGGCCGGATACTGGAAATTGGAGGCGGGCGCAGCGGGATGGCAAGTATCCTCTATCCGAATGCTGAAGTCGTTAACCTCGATCTAGATCCCGAGTTGGGCAACCACCAGCCAGATTGGGCGAGGTCGACCTTCGTCTGCGGCGATGCCTGTGACCTCCCCTTCGCGAATGACAGTTTCGACGTGGCGACGCTCTTCGACGTGCTTGAACACATCGAAGATGACCGTAGTGCCGCACAAGAGGCCGTGAGGGTCGTGCGCCCAGGCGGGTATGTTCTTGTCTCGACGCCACATGCGGAGTGGCATTACCCTTATTTCCGCTTCATGAAGCCCTATTGCCCGCATGAAAGCGAACTGATGCAGGAATGGGGTCACGTTCGGCGCGGCTACCGGGATCCCGAACTCGCAGCGCTCTTCGACAGTGCGCCGGAGCGCCGCGCCACATTTATCAACCCGGTGACGGCACTCTTTCACGACATCGCATTTTCTCGTCTCGGACGCCGTCGCCGCAAGGTACTTTACGCTCTTGCGGCGCCGATAACGGCTGTGGGGTATGCACTGCACCAACGCTCGACACGCGGCACGGAGACGGCTTTTTCCTGGCGCAAATGAATTTTTGGGGCATTAGATGGGCCGCCGCTCTTCCCTCGTCATCGCCCTCTTCCCATGGGGCGACGTCGTGGAGGAATTCCTCGATCCGATAGGATTGCGGCTTAAGGATTTCGTCGAACAGATGACTGGCGGCTGGCTTTTCGGTTACGCCTCCGCTCTGCAATTGGCCGGGCATAGGCCGGTCATCGTGTGCGCTTCCGAGCATGCTTCGCAGATAGAATGCCACTACCATGCCGGCACGGGCGCGCCGATCTGGATCGTTCCCGGCGCGCGTGCGCGTCAAGGTCACTCCGCAGCGGCTCACAGTCTGCGGCGCTGGTCCGCGACGCCGCTCCCGGCATTCCGGAAGGTGCTCGCCCGATCGCAATGTGATGCAATTCTCGCTCAGGAATATGAATATACGCGGTTCGATGCGCTTGCCTGGCTGGCAGTCCGTATGCGGATTCCGCTCTATGCAACGTTCCAGGGCGGCGACCGGACGCTCTCCTGGATAGAGGCGATCGCCAGGCAGGCTTCTCTCCGTGCCTGCAGCGGACTGATCGTCGCATCGGCAGCGGAGCGTGAACGCCTCGCCAAAGCTTACCCGCACATGGCGCTCAACATCGCAAATATCCCCAACCCCATCGATTGCGGAGAGTGGATAGCAATCGAGCGTCGGCAGGCGCGGCAAGATCTCGGTTTGGCGAGCGGGAATTTCATCGTTGTCAACCACGGACGCATCGACGTTCGCCGGAAGGGGCTCGATGTGCTCCTGAACGCATGGTCCCTCTTTTCGGGCGATGCTTCGTCCGAACTGGTTATCATCGGCTCGGGGCAGGACCGAGACGTTTTTGCCAGGCTGTTGAGCGAGGCCGCTCTACCCAATGCGAGATGGCTTTGCGACTACACCACGGACCGGGCTTTGATACGGCGTTGGCTTTCGGCGGCGGATGCCTATGTCACAGCGTCCCGCACCGAAGGTATGCCCGTTGCGCCGTTGGAGGCGATGGCCTGCGGCCTTCCGATCGTTGCCACCGACGCACAGGGCCTACCCGACATCTTGGCAAACGGCGAGGCATCCGGCGGCCTCATTGTTCCAAGGGACGAGCCGGCGGCCATTGCACAGGCGCTGAAGAAACTTAACGACGATCCGATTATGCGAGAGCGCCTCGGACAGGCGGCGCGAAAGCGGATAGAGGGAAATTTTTCGCTCGGCGCGGTTGCTGGCGCACTTGATCGCTTGCTGACCGCGCGGTAGCCCACATGCGCTATATTTTTTCCAATCGGCTGCGATACCAAGCCAGTGCTGTCTCGACGATCCTGTCGATGCCCGATTGTTCGGGCACCCAACCGAGTTCCCGCTCGGCCTTGCCGGCCGCGGCAACAAGCGCTGGCGGGTCGCCTGGCCTGCGCGGCCCGTAAGCCACCGGAAGCGGTATCCCCGAAGTCCGTCTGACGGCGTCGACCAGTTCGGCCACCGTTGTACCGGCTCCGGTTCCGAGGTTGTAGACGTGGACGCCCTTGTCCCGGAGAAGCTTCTCCCCTGCCAGGACGTGGGCGCGCGCGAGATCGACAACGTGGACGTAGTCCCGCACGGCGGTTCCGTCGCGGGTATCGAAATCGGCTCCGTTGATGACGAAGGTGCGGCCTGGCCTCACTGCCGCCTCTATGGCCAGCGGGATGACATGTGTTTCCGGTTCATGCTTTTCGCCGATTTCGCCGTCGGGGTCGCATCCGGCCGCATTGAAATACCGAAGCACGACCGCATTGAGGCCACGAGCAAGCGAGATATCCTCGACCATTCTCTCTATGATGAATTTGGACCAGCCGTAGGGATTGATGGGCGACTGCCGATGCGTTTCGTCTATCGGAGACCGCGTCGGAATCCCGTAAGTCGCGCAGGTGCTCGAAAAGATCAGCTTGTCCAGGCCGGCCTTCAGCATTTCCTCGAGCAGGACCAACGTGCCGAAACTGTTGTTTCGGTAGTAAAGCTCCGGCCGCTCGACTGACTCGCCAACGTAAGCGTAGGCAGCGAAATGCGCCACGGCGTCCGGCCGATACTGGTCCAGGGCGGCCCCCACAGCCGCCGCGTCGGAAATATCGCCTTCGATCAACGGTCCCCATTTCACCGCGTTGCGCCAGCCGCGCGAAAGGTTGTCAAAGGCAACAACCGACCATCCGGATTCGGCGAATGCCTTGCAGCAGTGCGACCCGATATAGCCGGCCCCGCCAGTGACCAGGACCGTCTTCATTCGGCTGCGGCGGGCCGAATGTGCCCAGATGAAACCACGTCCTCGAAATACGCAATGGTCTTGGCAAGGCCAGCACGCAATGCAGTTCTTGGCTTCCATTTGAGTTCGCGGGAAGCATATCGGATATCGGGCTGCCGCTGCTTTGGATCGTCGACGGGTAGCGGCGAAAATCTGATTTTCGATCGGCTTCCGGTAAGTTCGATCACCAGATTTGCGAGCTCGAGCATCGTGAATTCCGCCGGGTTGCCGAGATTGACAGGACCGGTGATATCGTCGGCCGTCTGCATAAGGCGTACCAGACCGTCAATGAGGTCCTCGACATAGCAGAATGAACGCGTCTGCTGGCCAGTGCCATAGACCGTTATCGGCTTGTTTTGCAGCGCCTGCACGATGAAATTGGAAACGACCCGGCCGTCGTCGGGACGCATCCTTGGACCGTAGGTATTGAAAATACGGGCTACCTTGATCCTCAGCTTGTGCTGTCGCCAATAGTCGAAAAACAGGGTCTCGGCACATCGCTTGCCTTCGTCATAGCAGGAACGAGGGCCAATCGGGTTCACTCTGCCCCAATAGTCTTCCAATTGCGGATGCACTTCGGGGTCGCCATAGACTTCGGAGGTGGACGCCTGCAGAATCTGTGCGCCAACCCGCTTGGCCAGGCCGAGCATATTGATCGCGCCATGGACGCTGGTCTTGGTCGTCTGGACGGGGTCGGACTGATAGTGGACGGGGCTCGCCGGACAGGCGAGATTGTATATTTCGTCAACCTCCACGTAGAGTGGAAATGTCACGTCATGACGAATGACCTCGAACGATCGATCATCAAGGAGATGAGAGACGTTTCTGCGGCTTCCTGTGAAGAAGTTATCTGCGCAAACTACCTGATGGCCCTCAGCAAGGAGCCGCTCGCACAAAAATGAGCCCAGGAAACCTGCGCCGCCTGTCACCAAGATTTGTTTCGCCTGCTGCATTTTCAGGGTCTCCGGCTTAATCTTAGACATGACTAATATAATAACCTGACGCAGGGCCATATGCCACCGGCCTGCTTTCAATTTACGTTACGGGCAAGACATTGTTCTCGATGGACCAGGGGCTACGATTATCGCTCACAGGCGGCCGGAGCGTCCTATTTGCACGCCAGGGCAGCCCTTCTGCAGTCAAAGCTGGACATCAGGCTTTCCCCTTGATGGGGCGCCTGCTATTTCGAACGCGTTCACAGAAAGTGCCACGCGTTCGGACAGCTGATTAGCGGATCAAGGTGATGAAGAGCGACACACTCTCCTACCCTCCACGTGGCATGTCGCGGGATGAAGCTGCCCGCTACGTCGGCGTAGGCGTAACAGAATTCGACCAGATGGTCTTGGACGGGGGATGCCAAAGCCAAAGAAAATCGACAGTCGTGTGATCTGGGATCGCCTTAAAACTGGAGGCTGCGTTCGCGGATCTGCCCGGCGAAGATGACGACAATATCGTCGACTTTTCTCTTGAAAGGGATTCATCGAGGGCAATAGTCTGGTTCTGCCATGGAACAGCGTCTTAACCCCAGGTGTGTCCTCCTATAAGGATCGTCATGGGAAGTCGCGCTGGCGCTACCGCGCCAATGAGCGCCTGGTGCCGCTGCCTCCCCGAACGAGAGAGGTTTCAAGGAAGCTATCGGGCTGCTGTCGAGGGTGCAAGATCCGAAAAGGGCCGGTTGTCACAATGCCGGGCTGCTTTGCCAGGAACGTTCGGAGTAGCCGAAAAGAGATTGAAGGCATCGGTGAAGTGGCTCGCTCATGATGGCAGCACGAAATTCAAGAACAGCCGCCTGATCGAGGAATTTCTGGCGCTGCGGGTCGTCGCGGGCCATCCGCTGACATGGCGCGACGTGCCCGTTAAGAACTTGCGGCGCGGCCACGTGAAGAGCTTCTAGGGCACTTCATCGCGACACCACACAAGGCCAAGCTCCTGCTGGTCGCGATACGCAAGCGCGTCTATGTCGCGAAGAGACTGGACTGGATTGAAATCGATCCTACCGCGGCAGTCGAGTGGCGTCCTGCCTACACGGGCTGGAAGGCTTGGCCTAATGAAGCAATGCAGAAGTATGAGCAGCGCTGGCCGCTGGGTACGGCTGCGCGCACCTGTCACGGGCTGGCGCTCTGGCTAGGCAATAGCGCTGGTTTTGTAGCGAGGCCGAGGCGAAGGCCGCCGGATGGTGACGAGCAAGGCGATGACGAAGGAGGGCAAAAAACCTAGCGTCTGGGATAGGCAGCGGTTCGCAACACCACAGCCCTGTTGAATGGCTGGATCGATGAGCTGCGAATCACTGCGGCGCGCTACCGCCGCGCCGGGGGTCGCCGTAACAGCATGAAATCATAGTTGATCCTTACGCGGCTCGATTCGGCCGCGTTAACGATGGTTGTTCGGGTTTGTTTAAATCGCAGCGCAGAATGTCATCGCATGTGGAAGATCAACCCGATTTGCGCCGCTCTTCTGCTGACGCCTCTCGCTTTCGCTGTCGCATTGTTCGTGCTCGCCACAATCTCAGACCGGACGCATCCCCCTCAGCCTGATCCCAGGTTCACGTCGTCTATTCGATAGGGGAGGATGCACGCTGTCGCGCGTCTCGTGGCCATACTGTGATTCTTGTGTGAAAGATGACTGCGGTATGCGGATGTTCAGCCGCGGCCATTGCCAATTTTAGCGGACCGCGCACTAGTCGCCAGCATGGTGGCTGGACACGTTGAAATGGTCCTGTTTGAGCAATCGATCGCCGATAGCGATGGCTTACAGCGACCGTTTTCCGACAGGGTGGCCGATGCTGCGGATAAAACGGCGGGATCTGTCTTGTTCGACGTCCGCATCGATGGGGACGCCAACATTCAGCGGATGGCCGCAATAGGGTACGGTGAAGCGGATGCGGCGATAGTCGTGCTCGAGAAGGGTGGCCGCCTCAGATGCGCGTTAGTAAATGGTGACGCTTCTCATTTCGTCGCCGAACTGGCTGCTTGGGAATCTTCTCCGCTGAGGGAGCATGTGCGCGCTGAGTGCCGCGGAACCGCAATGATCCTGCTGGCTAAGCTCCGCAGTTCCGGATACTTCAAATAATCAGCGATTCACCGAGCTGCCGCCCAAGGGGTTGCGTAGCCGTGACATCCATATCCAGACTTTATATCGGCAACGTCAAGGTCAGGAGGCGATAAGGTGAAACGCCGAATTTCTTGCCCGACTCAGGATCGCAAGCCGTCCCAGAGCGTTACAGGTGGAAGGTCGTGACGACGCAACTGCTGGAACAGGGGAGACGATAATAGCAGACAACAAATTCGAAGCGAGGCGCCGCAGACCGTCGGCAGGTCTCCAGCGGTGAAGGCTACGAGGGCAATTATTTCGCGCGCAAGTACGTATCAGCCGAGAGCAGGCCGAGGACCTGATTACGCGAGTCGGCAACGATCGCGACATGCTTAATGGCGCGGCGGAGAAAACGAAAATAAGCTGGGTATTCGGAATGACGCATCGCACAGTTCGGTCTGAACAAGGTCAACTCAAGTGAGCAAGTCAGCTTTGCGTCGGCCCACAATCAAAGGATCTCTATCTCCCGGTGCGAAGCCGGCGTCCGACGGCGCAGCCAAACTCGCGCCGCCGGCATTCCGGCCGGTCCAGCTCGCAAAACTGGTGGACACGGTTCCTTCCGGCGACCGCTGGATCCACGAAATGAAATACGATGGCTACCGTATTCTTGTCGCTGTGGGCGGCGGCGAGGCGCGCGCCTATACGCGCTCCGGTCTGGACTGGTCGGACCGCTTTCCCTCGATCCTGTCCGAGGCACGCAGGCTTAACGTTCGCTCCGCCCTCATCGACGGAGAGGCTGTCGTTATCGACACCGAGGGGCGATCCAGTTTCCAGGCGCTGCAGAACGCGTTGAAGGCTGCTCCCGCGAGCATCGATTTTTATGCCTTCGACCTGCTCCAACTGGACGGGGAAGACCTGACGAGACTGCCGCTTCTGGAGCGCAAGGGGAAACTGGAGACCATCCTGCCAGCGAAGAGCCCCATCCTTCGCTACTCCCATCATATCCAGGGCCGGGGGGAAGAATTGCTGAACCGCTTCTGCGGCGCCGGCCTCGAGGGGGTTGTCTCGAAGCTGGCGGATTCGGACTATGTCGGAGCCCGCGATGGAAGCTGGCTGAAGATCAAGTGCATCAAACGTCAGGAATTCGTGCTCGTCGGCTGGACCCCGTCAGACAAGGATCGCGCCTTCCGGTCGCTGATCCTTGGGGTCCATGATGGCGGAAAGCTGCGCTATGCCGGCAAGGTCGGGACCGGTTTCGATGCTGCCGAGATGGCCCGTCTGATGAAGACCATGGCGCCACTCGAGCAGAAGGCCGCCACGGTCGAAGCGCCGCGGGCGGAGGTTCGCGGCGCGCACTGGCTGCGTCCCAGGCTTGTCGCCGAGATCGCCTTCACCGAGATGACCAATGAAGGAACACTGCGGCATCCAAGCTATCTCGGCCTGCGCGAGGACAAGAAACCGGAAGCGGTCGTGCTCGAGACGGAACACCGCACAGCGACACTGCCGCCGCCGGCAACGACAACGACAACGACAACGATCGCGATTAGCAATCGCGGCCGCGTGATCTACCCTGAATCCAACATCACCAAGGGTCAGCTTGCCGATCATTACACCGAAGTCGCCGGGATCATGCTTCCCTGGGCCGGCAGCAGGCCGATCAGTCTTGTCCGCTGCCCACAGTGCCGAGCAAAGAAATGTTTTTTTCAAAAGCACGACGCGGGGAGCTTCGGCGACAAGGTCCATCACGTCGGGATCACCGAAAAGGATGGTCACGATGAGCCCTATCTTTACGTCGACGACGCCGAGGGGCTTGTGACCTGTGTCCAAATGGGAACGATCGAGTTCCACGGATGGGGAGCGCGCATCGAAGACGTCGAGAAGGCCGACCGCCTTGTCTTTGACCTGGACCCGGACGAGGGATTGGATTTCGAGGCGGTTCGCGCTGCCGCATTCCAGTTCCGCGACATGCTGAAATCCCTTGGGTTGACCACCTTCCCGATGCTGACGGGCGGCAAGGGCGTGCATGTAATCGCGCCGCTCACGCCGCGAGCTGAATGGCCTGAGGTGAAGGGCTTCGCCTCAGGCCTTGCACAGGCGGTCGCGCAGAGCGACCCTACCCACTTTACGGCCGTGTTGTCGAAGGCCAAACGCAAGGGACGTATCTTCGTCGACTATCTGCGCAACCAGCGCGGCGCAACGGCGATCATGCCTTATAGCGCTAGGTCGCGGCCAGGAGCCCCGGTCGCGGCACCGGTCACCTGGGCGGAGATGAAGACAATCGATGCGCCCTCCCATTTCCATGTCGGCGATGCGCCCGAGTTGAAGAAGCGCGCCGCATCGAAGGCCCTCGCGGGATGGGGCCGGGCCGATCAGTTCCTCCCGGATCTATAACGCCATGAAGATCGCGACCTACAACGTCAACGGCCGCCTCCCGGTGCTGCTGCACTGGCTGGAAATGGGCCAGGCTGATCCTGCAATTATGGTGCTGGGCGGCAAGAAACAGGACTGGATGCCAGAAGGCTGCGGAGACGCTGTTCCGGCGCTCAGTGGAATTGGGATGGGATGAAGCCAAGGGCGGCTTCTTCTACACGCTGGACTGGCCCGACAAGCCGGCATTCCGGTTCAACCCCTGGTGGCCGATCGCCGAGGCCGCGGGCGCGGGCTCCTTTCTGGTCGAGCACCGCCCGAGGGCCTTCCATGAACAATGGTGCCGGCGCATCTGGAACACCATCGCCGTGGCCTATATAGACCGCGAGCATGGCGGACGTTCGAGGAGCTGGATGAGGGATTGCAGCCGGCGCATTCGCTGTTCGGCAAGGCCGACTTGTACCACGCGACTGCAGGCGTGCGTGACACCGCTCTATCCGGCGCAAGGGAGCCTAACGAACGTGATCAGCAAACGACATGACGATCCCCCAACAAAGATTTCTTAGCCCGTACCGCAACCGCAACTCACCGAGGCGGCTGTGACTCGAATCAGGACCACGGCGCCTTTACTCTCTCCCGACATCACAACTCCTCTGGAAGAACATGTTTATATTTTTGCAACATCTTTTACGTTGCTTGGCGCGGCCGGAAGGGGCTATTTACAGAACGAAAGCTTGGCCTTGCCTATCAATGCCATATGGGCGGTAGATCATTGTTCATGAAATCCAGCATCGACCACCTTCCTCCCCCGAAGCAGCGTGAGCTCAAAAAGGCAGTCGAGCTACTGCTTGGGGAGTTCGATGACGCTGTGAGAGGAGGAACCGCCGATTTCAAGAAGCGCGGGCGCATTCTGAAGATCATACTCTTTGGATCCTATGCCCGCGGCGGCTGGGTCGACGAGCCGCATACCAAGAAGGGCTACCGTTCCGATTTCGATCTGCTGGTGGTGGTCAACAATCGAAAGCTGACCGACTTCGCCAGCTATTGGCAGCCTGCAGCCGACCGTATGATGCGTGAGATCAATACGCCCGTCAGCTTCATCGTCCACTCGCGCCGGGAGGTGAACACGGCACTAAGAGAGGGCCGATATTTTTTCGTAGATATTCGGCGTGATGGGATCGTGCTGTATGAGCTCGACGAAGAGGCCCTCACGAACCCCGTCGCTTCGGGGCCCGCGGAGGCTTTTCGACTGGCGGAGGACTACTACACCGAGCGACTCCCGCAAGCTAGAACGTTCGCCGAAGGGGCGGACTTCTTCGCCGCCAGAGGAAGGCTCAAGGAGAGCGCGTTTCTCCTTCATCAATCCATCGAGCAAGCGTACGCGGCATTGTTGCTAGTGCTGACGAACTACAGCCCCGCCTCTCACAACTTAAAATTTCTTCGGAGCCTCGCCGAGGATCAGGTCCAGGAACTTGCCGAAGCATGGCCTCGTGACCAACAGCGCTTCGTCGCCTGGTTCAACGTTCTTAATGAGGCTTATGTGAAAGCGCGCTACTCGCGACATTTCGAGATCACGAATGAAGCACTTCAATGGCTCGCAGAGCGCGTCTCGGATCTTATCGATCGGATTGAATCAATATGTCGATCCCGACTTGAAAATCTGAAAAAAGAGGCAAGCACCGCAGCTCAGGGCTGAGAGCAAGGCAGTCTCAATTCCAGACTGCCCTTTTGTGCAATTTTCGGAGCACAAAAGCGAACATCCGGCATAGCTTACGTGTTTCCGATGCTACAGCTCCGGTTCCATCCGGCGAACCGACGGTTGGCTGAAGCGGAATGTGCGCTGTCGGAGACATTTGCCACAAAACCGGCCTTGCATGAATCACGTGAGGGCGCAATCAAGGACCGAACCGGCCACTGCCTCAGTCAACTTTGATGTTCATCGTGATTTTCGAGGTACCTGAGCGCTCGGCGCTTTTCCCCGTAACAGTGAAAACAAAGGTGTCCGTACCGCTGTAACCACTTTGGGATTGATAAGTGAAGCCTGATCGGCTTGTGGCACTAGCTACGCCGTGTTGAGGAGCGGAAATGATTTTCAGACTTGAGTTGTTACTGGTGCCATGGGCATAGACGGGGAACGCACATTTTTGGCCGCTATGTGCCATTGCGCTGCCGGTACCGTCCGTCCGAAATAGAACCGCAGTCGCCACGGACACGAGTCCGCGTTCGCAGGTCCCACAACGCCCGAACTTAGAAGGCTAGAAAAAAGGAGGACAGCAAACGTGTCTGATCGCATGGAGATACTTTCTGGCTGGTGTTGGATGATGTGCTGTCAGGATTTCGCGGGCTTGCGCTCGTGGGTAACTGGACCTCGTGCTTGGCATTTTCACATGTTGGAGACGCGTGCTGCCGCTGCTGCCACATCATCTCTCCTTGAACGCTTCGTTGGACATCTTAGCCAAAGGCGAGACTAGATAATCGATGATGCGACGCTCGCCGGTGCGAATTTCGGCAACCACGCTCATGCCGGAGGCGAGCGGGATGTCGGCACCGTCGACGACAATGCTGTTCTGATCGAGTTCTATGGTGATGGGGAACACAAAGTTTGGGGTCGCCCCCGGCGATGCGCCGGCGGAAGCTGTAGCCTCGTTGGCGGCTGCGACCGCATCCGCCAACTGCCGCTTAGCCTCCTGTTCTTCAATGGCTCCCGCCGCGATCCGAACGATATGGCCACGCACGGTGCCGAAGCGGGTGAACGGGAAGGCATCCACCTTGATCACAGCGGATTGGCCAAGTGTAAGAAATCCGATGTCGGTGTTGGGAACCAAGGCCTCCACCTGAAGGCTGGGTTTCACGGGGGCTATGGTCATGATCTGCTGGCCGGTGGTGAAGACTTGGCCGAGCGTGGTGGCAGCGAGATCTTGAACGATCCCGTCAACCGGCGCACTAAGCCTTGTGTGCGCCAATTGCGCATTGGCCTTGTTGACCGCTTGGGCTTCGTCATCGCCGTGCTTCTCAGCGTCAGCCAGCTTGCCAGCATAATCGGCCAGGAATTCTTCCACCGCCTTGCGCTTGTCGCTGAAAGTCTCGTCAAGCGTCGCTTGTGCCTCGGCTAGCTGTCCTGTGTCAGAAGCGAGTTGTGATTGAGATTTCTCCAGCTCCGCTTGGGCATCATAAAGGTTGATCTTGCTATCGACCTGCCTAACCACGGATTCTTGGCGCATGCAGCGGCCTGGGAAAGGGTTTCAATCAGGTCATTCTCATGACCGATGCTCATATGCAGACGCGCCAGGCTGGCTTGTCTGCCCATGGACTGCTTGTCGAGGCTCTCCAATGTCGAGGCCAAAACCGCAAAATCGGCTTGAAGCTCCGTCTGCTCGCGTTGCCGAGTTTCCGATGGGATAGAGGCGTTCCACCGCACATCCGCCGAGGCTTGGATAACTGGAACCAAAGGTGCCGAAGGCGCCGTTTGGGATGGATCAGACTGCAACTTCACCGCCAATCCCTGAATCTGCCCGATGGCAAATCGCCTGCGGGCGATCTCAGCCTGGGCTGCATAAAGTTCGCTTTGGGCCGCGTCGAGCTCGGCCCGGCTCTCTGCTGGGTCGAATTCCACGAGGAGATCGCCAGAATGAACATTCGATCCCGGCTCGACATGGATGGAAGCGAGCTTGCCCGGATCGATGGCTTCAATGACTTTGGCGTGCCCTAAGGCCTCAATTTTGCCCGGGGCAACGGCATCGACATCGAGATGGCCGATGAAAGACCACAGAATGGCAGCCGCCGTGAAGGCGCAGATAGTCATCATGAACGCGGTTGCCACTGGCGGCGTGGGTGTCTCCAGAATTTCCAGAGCGGCTGGCAGGAACTGCAGATCACGCCCCCTTATCTGGCCTGACTGGTGCGCTTGGCCGGTTCTCTCCTTGTCC
The DNA here is from genome assembly GCF_020165315.1 of Mesorhizobium sp. BR115XR7A. Taxonomy (NCBI): domain Bacteria; kingdom Pseudomonadati; phylum Pseudomonadota; class Alphaproteobacteria; order Hyphomicrobiales; family Phyllobacteriaceae; genus Mesorhizobium; species Mesorhizobium sp. BR115XR7A. The sequence goes on along the minus strand of NZ_JAIUHW010000002.1, from coordinate 129,209 downwards.
GCAGTTCCCGGAGTGTGGTTCATGCTGGTCTTGCCTGCTCCATTTGCAACGTCCACAGCCCGGCATAAAGCCCCTTGGGATTGTTCACGAGCTGGCTATGCGTGCCGCTCTCGATGATCTCGCCCTTGGCCATGCCGATGATCCGGTTGCAAGGCCGCAATGCCGCCAAGCGATGGGCGATAATGAGCACAGTCCTCCCTTGCGCGATCGCATGCATATTGTCCTGAATAATGCGCTCGCTCTCGTAACGAACGGCTGAGCCGCTTGAGCGCTGCCTTGTAGCCGCCAGCGAAAATAGTCAAGCCTGCTCTGCGGTTCAATCGCAACGTTTCGGCCGCTGGTATCAGACGCCGAGTTCATATGCGCGCACAACGCGCGTGCAAAGTCCGATCTAACTCCTCAATGGGCACCGGAATCGCCAGCTGTGGCTCGTGCTTGAGGATCTCCAGGACGAGGCGTTCGGGGCTGGCTGCATCGGCCAGATCGATGCGGCTGATGTTCATTACTTAGTGCGGCTCGCCTTGAGACGCTCGGCCAGCAAGGCGATGGTTTCCCGGTGGGCCGGCGAAAGCTCGCTGAGATTGCGGTACCGCCGCTCGACATCACCTGGCCGCGCGCAATGACGGTTTCGACAGGGAATTCCGTGAGATCCGAGGTCAAGACGAGGTCGGCGCGCCGTCCGGGCGTTATCGAGCCCAGTTCACGCTCCATGCCGAAAATGCTGTGCGGTATTCAGGGTTGCCATCTCAATCGCGGTGATCGGTTTCAGTCCCTGTGCGATAGCATGGCGCACGAAACGGTTCATTCGGTCACCGCCTTGATTTGCGCCGCCACGTCGTACCAGGCGGAGCCGAGCCGCAACATGGCGCGCATGCCCTGGCGCACCCGCGCAATGCAGTCGGCCAGGCTGGTGCCTTCATGATCGTCGGACGGACCGGCGGCGACATAGGCATGGAAGGGCAGGCCGAGATCCTTCGAGGCATAGTGTCCACCCACTGTCTTGCCTGCTGCCTGCGTGGCGCCGATCTCGGCCAGCATGTCGCCATTGCCGGCGACAACCCCCGGAAAGTTCATCATCTCGCCGAGGCTGACGATGTTGGGCCACGCCATTGCTTCGCGCACATCGGCGGGACCGAGACTGGCACCGCGTTCTCGAGGCCCGTCGCGCTCGGCACGCAACTCGGCATCTGCACGAACACGTTGATCGGCAGTCCGGCCGCTTCGTCGTGCATCAGCTTGACGCCCGCCATGCCGAGGACGTTGGCGATCTCATGCGGGTCGATGAACATCGAGATAGTGCCGTGCGAGATAACTGCGCGCGCGAACTAGGTGACGGTCACCATGCCGCTCTCGACATGCATATGCGCGTCGCAAAGGCCAGGCAGCGCGTAGCGGCCCTCGCCGTCGATAACCTGCGTCGCGGGACCGACGGCATGGTCGGCATTCGGGCCGACGAAGGCGAAGCGGCCGACGGCAATCGCAATATCCATTCGGGGGATAATCTCGCCCGAATGGACATTCACCCAGCGCACGTTGCGGATCACCATGTCGGCCGGCGTGCGCCCCATGGCGACATCCACCAGCCGCGGCGCAAATTCGAACCACCTCTTGATCATCTGTTGTTTTCTCCTCCGGAGCGCGCGCCCGCAAAGGGGCGCACGACCTCGACGCAATATCTCGGCGAACTGTAGGCGGCGCGCTGGCGGTAATAGTCCAGGCAAAAATCGAGGAAGGCGGCGAACTTGCGCGACAGGTAACGGCGTCGCATGTAGAGAAGATTGATCGCAACCAGTGGCGAACGCCATTGCGGCAGTACCGGCACCAGATCGCCGTTCATGCACTCGATCTCGGTGAAGAAGGCTGGCAGATAGACGATACCCTCACCGGCCACGGCGAAATATTTCAGCATCCAATAATCGTTCGCCATGCACTGCGCGGTGGGCGTGAAGTCGACCGTTTCGCTGCCGCGCTCAAGGTGCCAGGATTGCACGCCGCTCGGCCGGCGGAAGGCGACGGCCCGGTGGCCTGCCAGGTCCGCGGGCACCGACGGTTCTCCGAATTGCTCAAGGTAGCGCGGGCTGGCGTAAAGGCAGAAGGAGGCTTCTCCGAGCTTGCGCGCAATATAGTCCGAATTCGCCGGCTCGCCCCAATGGAATATGCCGTCAAAGGGTTGGTGCTTCTCCGGCGCCAGGAAATAGCCGAGCGAAAGGAAGATCACATCGACATGCACCTGCGGATACTGCTGGCGGAAGGCGAACAGCAGTTCCGAGGTGAAGGAAGTGCCGAACTCGCCGGTCGAGCCGATCGTCAGCGTGCCGGCGATATCGTGACCCACCTCTGAGATCGCCGCCTTGGCTCCTTCGCAGCTTTCCTTGATACGTTGCGCATGGTCGAGGAACTCGGCCCCGACTCGCTCAAATGCAGTTCCCGGCCATCGCGCACAAAGAGTGCGACACCAAGCGAATCCTCCAGCGCGCGCACTTTATGGCTGAGGCTGGACTTGGGCAGCCCATACAGTTTCGCGGCGTGCGAAAGCGACTGCGCCTCCGCCACTTTGATAAAATAGTCAATCGCTTCGAAATCCATCGATCGTCCAAGAATTTGAACGGTCCGTTCAAAATTGACCTGAAACTGCCGTTTGCATGGACGACCCTAATACGACAGGATGAGAGCGCGCAAGGTGGGATTTTGGCCGCTGACAAGCTTGGTCCCGAGCCGGGCGAGACGACACGAGCGGAGATGAAGTTGTCCGATATACGCGAATTCATCCGCGCCGGCCGCGCCGAGTATAAATCGACGCTTATCGTCAGCGGCGGCACGCTGGTCAATGTCGCTTCGGGTGAGATCTATCCGGCCGACGTCGCCATCTACAATGACCGCATCGTCGCTGTCGGAGACGTCTCGGAATATCGCGGCCCGGAGACCCAGATGATGGACGCTACTGGATATTTCCTCTGCCCTGGCTTGATCGACGGCCACCTCCACGTTGAATGCTCCAAGATGTCGGTCACCAGCTTCGCCAAGGCGATCGTGCCGCTCGGCACCACTTCGATCGTGTCAGGGTTGGACCAGATTCTTGTGGTGTCCGGCCTGGAAGGCGCCCGCGAATTCCTCGACGAGGCCAAGGGAACCCCTCTCAAGATCTTCTGGGGCGCGCCATGCAAGACGCCCTATACGCTGCCGCGCTCCAATGTCGGCTACTATTTCGGACCGGACGATCACCGCGCCACCCATTCCTGGCCGGAATGCGTCGGCATATGGGAGACAGTGCGCGAATTCGTCGACACGATGGACGAGCATGTCTTGCAGGCGGTCGAGATCGCCGAAAAGAGCCGTCTGCCGATCCTCGGCTGCTCGCCGATGTGCCGCGGCAACCGGTTGAACAGCTACCTCCAGGCCGGCGTGCGCGCAGACCACGAGAGCTACACAGCGGACGAGATGCTGGAGAAGCTGCGCAAGGGCATGCATGTCGTCATTCGCGAATCCTCCATTTCGCATTTTCTCGAAGAGAACCTGCGCATCGTCACGGAGATGGGAATAGCCGCGACGAGCCGAATCAGCTTCTGCACCGATGATGTGGTCGCCTCCGATATCCTGGCCCGCGGCCATCTCGACAACATGATCCGCATGGCGGTCGCAATGGGAGTTCCGCCGCTGACTGCCATCCAGATGGCGACCATCAACGGCGCCGAGGCGTTGCGCATCGGCCAGAAGGTCGGCTCGATCTCGCCAGGGCTCGCCGCCGATATCCTGCTGGTCAAGGATATCGCGGATTTCCGTGTCTCGTCCGTGATTGCGAAGGGAAAGCTTGCCGCTCGCGACGGCAAGCTCGTGGGCGATCTTGCGCCGCCTGCCCGCAGCGCACTTGTCACCGACACATTCAAGGTGGCGCCCGTTTCGCCGAAAGACCTTTTGGTGCGCGCGCCCGGAGCAGGCGACAAGGCCGCCGTGCTGACGATCGCCGTGACGCCCGACAAGATTTTCGTGCGCACGCGGCGCGATGTCCTGTTGCCGGTTCGCGGCGGCTATATAGAGGCCGATCCATCACAGGACGTGCAGTATCTCACCGTCGTCGAGCGCTACGGCCGCACGTCCAACCGGCCGGTCGCTTTCGCTTCCGGCTTCGGACTGCGCTCGGGCGCGCTCGCCACTTCGACGGCGCCCGATGACAACAACATCGTTTGCGTGGGCACCAATCCAGACGACATGTCGTTGGCGATCAACCACATCATCAAGAACAATGGCGGCCAGGCGGTGGCGGACGGCGGTCGGATCGTGTCGTTCCTGCCGCTGCCGATCGGCGGCATCGTCTCGGACATCGACCCTGCGGAGATGGCCAAGAAAGAGCAGGAACTCGATGACGCTGCGCGCGCGCTCGGCTGTAGGCTGCCATGGCCTTTCATGTATATGTTCGTGCTGCAGATTACGGCCATTCCCGACTTTGCGATAACCGATCTCGGCCTGATCGATTGCATAAACCTGACGGTGGTAGATCCGTTGAGCCAAGCTTCATAACCGGGAACGCTAGAAAAGGGAGGGAACCATGCTGAAGAACCTTGTCGTCGCTGTTTCGCTCGTGGCCGCGACGTGGCTGGCGGGCGGCGGCAGCGCACAGGCCGAAGAGCCGACCAAGCTCAGGATCGCCGGCATTCTGTCGGCGGGCAAGGAAGCGCCGTGGGAATCTTCCTTCGTGAGTTCTATGGACCGCGTCATCGCCGCCAAGCCGCACGGTCTCGACATCGAGGTCAACTACACAGAGAACGTTTCCGATAATGCCGAGCAGGTTTTCCGCACATATGCGGAGACCGGCGAGTACGACATCCTGTTCGGCGACACCGCCTATGTCGATGCAATCGAGAAGTTGAAGGAGGAATTCCCCAACACGATGTTCGTCATGAGCGGTTCGGGCAATCGCGGCCTTGGCGACAATGCCTATTGGATATTCGTCCATGCGCACGAGCCCGCCTATGTCATGGGGCAACTGGCCGGCAAACTCACGAAGTCGAACGTCGTCGGCGCCATCTCCACATTCCCGGCCGAAGACACCAACGATCAGATCAACGCCTTCTTCGCTGGCGCCAAGGAAACGAACCCCAAAGTGAAGCAAAAGATCACCTTCATCCAGTCCTGGTTCGATCCGGCCAAATCGAACGAGGCGACCTCGGCGCAGATCGCCGCCGGCGCGGACATGGTCTACCAGATGTCGGGCGCCTTCGAGGTTTGCGAGGAGCGCGGCATAGGCTGCTTCGGCAATTATGTGGACATGTCGAAAGTGGCGCCGAAGTCGATCGTCGCCTCCACCATCGTCAAATGGGATCCGCACATCAACTGGATCATCGACGAATGGTGGACGGCAAAGACCACGAACGCCAAGTTCGACGCGCCGAAGGAACCAAGGTGGTTCACCTGGCAACTGGGCTCGGGAGACCTCGTCCTCAATCCCGCTTGGGAAGCCAAGATGCCCGACGACGTCAAGGCGCTGGCAGCTGAAACGGCCAAGGCCATCCAGGGCGGCGGGAAGAAAATCGAGCTCGATCTGAACGAGCCCAAATCGGACTAACAAGAAGGGTGTCAAGCCGGGCCGATCCGAGATGAGCAAGATACCGCGCCTGTCGGTCCGGCACCTGACGAAGCGTTTCGCTGCGCTTATCGCCAACGACGACATCTCGCTCGATGTCATGCCCGGCGAATTGCATTGCCTGTTGGGAGAGAATGGTGCCGGCAAGTCGACACTGTCGTCCTGCCTTTACGGGCTCTACCAACCTGACGCGGGCGAAATTCGCGTAGACGGCAAGACCGTCCAGCTACGCTCGCCGGGTGAAGCCATCCGCGCCGGCATCGGCATGGTGCATCAGCATTTCGTCCTCGTTCCCGGCTTCACCGTGCTGGAGAATGTGGCGGTCGGCACGGGCTCCGGCTGGCGGCTGGGCCGGGCCGGGGCTCTCTCCAGGATCAAGGCGATCTGCTCCAGCTACGGCGTCTCGCTCGATCCGCACCAGCTCGTCGGCGACCTTTCGGTGGGCGAACAGCAATGGGTCGAGATCGTCAAGGCGCTCTATACCGGCGCCAGACTGCTTATCCTCGACGAGCCGACGGCGGTGCTGACGCCTGAGGAATCGCGCCGCCTGTTTGCGATCTTGCGTCGGCTCACCAGCGAAGACCTGTCGGTCGTGCTGATCAGCCACAAGATGGCGGAAGTGATGCAATCTGACCAGGTCAGCGTGCTGCGCAAAGGCAGGCTGGTCGGAACGGTCGTAACCTCCGATGTCAGCCGCGACCAACTCACCACCATGATGGTCGGCCGCTCCGTTGCGGCGCCGGCGCGCGCCGCAGATGCGAAAGCGCCGGGCGGGACGGTGCTTTCGGTGCGCGGGCTCACGCAGCTGCGCGATCAGAGGCCCGTGCTGGACAACGCGTCTCTCGACATCGCAGCCGGCGAGATCGTCGGCATTGCCGGCGTTTCCGGAAATGGCCAGGACGAGTTGTTCGAGTGTCTCGCCGGCCTCACCCCGCCCGATAGCGGCACCATCTTGCTCGATGGCGAAAAGCTGCAAGCGTGCTCGCCGGCGATGATGGCGGCCAAAGGCCTTGGCTACGTGCCTAGCGACCGCTTCCGCGACGGGCTCGTTGCCGATCTCGATATCGGCGAAAACCTCGTCCTCGGCCAGCAATGGCAAGCGCGCTGGCGCAATGGGCCATTCATCGACGCCGCGGCGCTCGACGCGAACGCGCGCACGGCGATCGGCGCCTATTCGATCGCCGCAACCGGCCCGTCGGCATCCTCTCGCAAATTGTCTGGTGGCAACGCGCAGAAGGTCATCCTCGCCCGCGAGTTCGCCAAGGCGAACCGGCTTCTGCTGTGCAACCAGCCGACGCGCGGGCTCGACATCGGCGCCACCGAGTTCGTCCACCGACGACTCCTACGCAAGCGTGTCGAAGGCTGCGCCATCCTGCTCGCGAGCGAGGAACTAGAGGATCTTTTCGCGCTTAGCCGTCGTATATGTGTGATGTTTCGCGGCCGCATCCTTGCGGTGCTCGACACTGAAAAAGCCACCTATGACGAAATCGGCAGCCTGATGGCCGGCCACGGGAGCGAGGCTGCGGCATGACCGACTTCAACCTCGCGGAGTGGCGCCTCGAGCGCCGGCTGGAACCGCGTCCGACGGCGCGCATCGTTGCGCTTGCCTTGGCGGCGGCAGCGGCGGTTCTGGTGTGCAGTCTGCTTTTCACCGCTGCGGGCGCCAGTCCAGAGGCGGCCTTCGCGGCTCTCCTGCAAGGCAGCTTTGGCTCATTGCGCGCTGCCGGCGAAACGCTGGTCAAGGCCACGCCTCTGATCTTCACCGGCCTTGCCGCGTGTGTCGCCTTCCGAGCGCGCATCTGGAACATTGGCGCCGAAGGCCAGGTTTTTGCCGGCGCCATGTTCGCCTATTGGTTGCAGCACAACCTCGCCGGCTTCTCGCCTTTCGTCCAGATTCCCGTGGTCATAGCCGGTGGCATTGTCGGCGGCGCACTCTATGCTGGCCTTGCGGGCGTGCTGAAGACCGGCTTCTCGGTCGATGAGGTGATCTCGACCGTCATGCTCAACTACATCATCGTCTACGTCCTTTCGCTGCTGCTGCTGCGCGGGCCGTGGAGCGAGGCGGGCGCATTCTTCGAACAGACGCCGAAGGTCGATCCGGACTCGGCGCTTCCGCTGCTGTTTTCCGGTTCGCGGCTGCATTCCGGCTTCCTGCTGGCAATCGTGACGGCTGGGCTGGTTCATGTGTTGTTGACGCGCACGCCGCTGGGCTATGAGATCAAGGCTGCCGGCTCCAATATGCGCGCACTCGATGTGCAGGGCACCAACACCCGGAGACTGACCCTGGTGGTGCTCCTGGTTTCCGGCGCGCTTGCGGGGCTCGCGGGGATCTCGGAAGTCTACGGCGTGCACTACCGCCTGAAGGCGGGCATCGTAGCAGGCTACGGCTACAGCGGCATCATCGTCGCCATCCTCGGCCAGTTGCATCCGCTCGGCGTCATCGTCGCTTCGGTGCTGTTCGGAGCGTTGCTCAACGGCGCTACGCTCATGCAGATCAAGACGAGCGTACCCTCGGCGCTGATCTACGCCATCCAGGCAATCCTGCTTCTGTTCTTTCTCGCCGGCTGGGCGGCGTGCAATTTCCGCCTGCGGAGGGTCGCTCGTGCTTGACGCTCTCCTTCAGGCTGCAGTTCTGACGAGCGTGGCGGCGGCCACCATCCGCATCAGCACCCCTCTCCTGCTCGCCGCACTTGGCGAACTCGTCGCGGAGCGCAGCGGCGTCTACAATATGGGTCTCGAGGGCATGATGCTGATGGGAGCCTTCACCAGCTATCTTGCCGCCTATGAAAGCGGATCGCTGTGGCTTGGCGTCCTCGCAGCCGGCCTCACCGGCGCGCTGATGGCCCTCGTCTTTGCAGTGCTGGTGATCACGCTCAAGGTAGAGCAGATCGTCACCGGTCTTGCCATCAACCTGCTCGGCGCCGGCCTTTCCACCTACTGGTTGCGTTCCGCTTTCGCTGGCGACGGCAAGACGCCGACCATCCCCTTCTTCGCCGATACGCCGATACCGGGGCTGAGCGAAATACCGGTGCTCGGCCCCATTCTGTTCGACCAGCGGGTGCTGACCTATATCGCCTTTCTGATGGTGGCGGCGGTTTGGCTCTTCCTGTTCAGGACGCGCTATGGGCTGATCGTCCGTTGCGCCGGCGACAATCCCAAGGCCCTCGATGTGAAGGGGGTGAAGGTGGCGCCGGTGCAATATGCAGCCGTGGTCTTCGGCGGCCTGATGGCGGGCCTTGCCGGCGCGTTTCTCTCCGTCGGCCAGGCCGCGCGTTTCGTGCCGGAAATGACCAACGGGCGCGGCTGGCTGGCCATCATCATCGTCATCGCCGGCCTGTGGCGGCCCTACCCGATTTTGGTGGCGGCGCTGGTGTTCTCCTTCCTCGACGCGCTGCAATTGCAAATCCAGGGCATCGGCATCGCCTTTCCGTACCAATATATGTTGATGATGCCTTATGTTGCGGCGATCGTCGCACTGATCATCCGTCGCTCGCGGACCAGCGCCCCAGCCATGCTGGGCGTGCCGTACACGCGGGAATAGTGAAAGTCGGCTTCATTCCAGTGTTGCGACGCGGCCTACCTCGTTGGCCCTTGGCATCGACCTTGCCCGAGCCATCTGGAGCCGTGCCCCCTTGCCGGGCCAAACTCTGTGTCGAAGCGACCGGCGGCGCTGCCATCCGGAATATCGTCGCGCCGCCGCTCTAAAATTAGCTCTTTTTAGATCGCCTCGTCAGCGCCGCGCGGCCCGCGCCCCGATCGGGTGAAGTTGGCAAGTATTTGCGTAAGGAGCCAGCCGACACGCGCCAAGTGATCGTCGACACCACGGTGGAGCCGAAGAACGTCATGTTCCCGACCGACGCTAAGCTCAAGCGGGCCAAGGCGCTGCGCAAGCTCAAGACCTATCTTGGCCGCACCATTTGCGACACCTCCCGCCGGATCGCCGGCCAAGCGGAGCTCGAGGCGAGCTTCAAATGGCCGCTCTACCAGGCATCGGCGGTTCCGCAACAACGTCAGCGCCAGCGCGGCCGCAAGATCTACAGCCTGCACGCCTATGAGGTCGAGTGCACCGGCAAAGGGCAAGGCGCATGCCCCTTACGAGTTCGGCTTTAAGGTCTCTCTCGCCACCACGCTGCAGCGTTCGAAGGGCGGCCAGTTCGATCAAGTGTTTTGTGGATAGCATCGCACTTTGCTAATATTGCCGTCACTGCACTCGGCGAGGAATCGCAGCATGTCGGAGAAGGGTCGGGTCGCGTTGCCGGCGGCGCCGGTGGCAACAGGCTTTCTGGGCGGCAACGGCAACAATGCGTCCGAAGCCCGGCATGAGCGCCGTATCCTGACCGCGCTCTGCTACGACCTGGTCGGATCGACCGACCTTCTTGCCATCCTGGACATCGAAGAGTTCGAGGAACTGATATCAGCCTTCCAGCGGGCTGCGAGACAGGCGGTCGCGTCGTGCTCGGGCGCCGTCCAGGTTGAGGCCGGCGATGGTGGCGTTGCTTTGTTTCCTGCCGAAATAGACGCCAAGGACGCGGCATCGCTGGCGATCCGGGCCGGGCTCGAAATCATCGACGCCTGCAGGCGCGTCGGTTCGGACAAAGGCCGCGCCGATTTGCATGTCCGGGTCGGAATTGCGACATCGATGACCCTGATCCAAAAGGGTGATGCCGACATCGGTCATGACAATGTCACCGGTCCTGCCTTCGCGATGGCCACGCGGCTCCAGGCCATCGCGCAGCCGGATACGGTGGTGGTCTCGGACGCGACGCGCAACCTGGCGCGCCGGTCGCATGTGTTCAGCTTTAGGGGCACCCATGCGATTAAGGGGTTTGCCGAGCCGGAGCTGGTCTGGCGCGCGCTGAGTCACAAGCGCGAGGTCGACCGCTTCTTCGCCTTCGGGCGGCTGAGCAGTCCGCTCGTTGATCGCGAGGCCGAGCTTGCCACGATCGCCGAAGCATGGGACAGCGCCGTTGCGGGAACCGGCGGCGTGGTGGTGATCGAGGGCGAGGCCGGGATCGGCAAGTCGCGCATTCTTCACGAAGTGCGCCGGCGCACGCGTCACCAGCGCGCGAAACTGCTGCTCTTCCAGTGCACGCCCGGCGGTTTGCGCTCGGCGCTGCATCCGCTGCTACAGAACGTACGCGGCGATCTCGCCGGCAACGAAGGACAGCTGAGCGCTGCCGCCGTGGCGGAAGTATTCCGCGATCATGACGTCCGCGATCCCGAAATCATCGACATCTTCTCGTTCCTGCTCGGCGCTGCGGGAGCCGATCCGATGCTCAAGGAGATCGACGCCGAGGCGATGCGCGCGAAAGCCAATTGGGCGGTTCGCCACTCGCTCGAAGCCCTGTGCGCCAGCGGGCCGATCGTCCTGGTGGTCGAGGACATCCATTGGATTGACCTGACGTCGAGACAATTGTTGGCTGAGCTTGCACAGTCGGCCCGTCACTTCCGGGCGCTTGTCATCGCGACCACGCGCCCTGAATCCGGGAGATGGCTGGCAGCATCGAATCCAAGACATATCTCGCTAAAGCCGCTCAACCGCGAGCAAACGCGGCTGGCGATCGCGGCCATGTGGCCGCAAGGCAAGCCGTCAACTTCCCCGGAATTGCTCGACGTGGTGGAACGCGTGACCGGAGGCGTCCCGCTGTTCATCGAAGAAATCTGTCAGTGGATGACCGAGAACGCGGCCTCGGCAACGGATCGGCTGTCGCAAACCGCGACGCGCAGTCATGCCTCGGTGTTCGAAAGCGTGATCGAGGCCAGGCTCGAAGCGCTGGGGCCGGCACGCGAAGTCGCGCGCGCCGCGGCCGTCGCGGGCAATCGTTTTAATCAGGAATTGCTGCGCGCGCTGTTGCCGGAGCTCGACGACGAAATCATCGCAAACGCGCTGGATTCGCTGAGCGAGGCCGGGTTCCTGATCCGCGTGCGGCCTTCCGGCGTTCCGATCTATGGCGTGCGCCACGCGCTTATCCAGGAGACGATCTACAACGCAACGCTGCGCAAGAGACGGCAGGCCTTGCATCGCCGCCTGTTTGCCGCGGTGAGCCGCAACCGAAACCTGGCCGGGTGGCTGGGCACCGCCGAGGTCGCCGAGCACGCCGAGCGCGCAGGCCTTCTGGAGGACGCGATCGCTCAGTTCGTGATCGCAGGCACGGAAAGCTCGTCCCGCTCTGCAATGGCGGAAGCGAGGCAGATACTCGAGCATGCATTGGCGCTCTGCGAGCGCGTTGCGGCAGCCGACACGCGAGACGCGCTGCGGCTATCGGCAATGATCGTGCTCGGTCCCATCCTGACCGCTGTCGAAGGTCCGAACTCGGCGCCCGCCCGCAAATTGTACGAGGACGGCGTGGTGATCGCCCGGCGACGGCCGGTGGGCGAGCGGGCCAAGTGGTTCCCGATCTACTGGGGCTGGTGGTTCACGGATACCGTCATGGACGGCGAGCGCGCGGAAGTCGTGCTCAGCGATCTCAGGGATGTCGAGGATGCCGAAGTGCAACTCCAGGCCAGGCATTGCGTGTGGGCAATCGACTTCAATCTTGGCCGCCACGACCGCTGCATCGCGGCCGTCAACGCCGGACTGTCGCTCTATGAGCACGGCCAGGGCAAAGCCAATGCTGCGTTGTTCGGCGGGCATGACGCGAGGGTCTGCGGGCTCGCCCACCGCGCCTTGTCGCTGTGGTTCGTCGGAAAGCCGGCAAGCGCGATCTATTCGATGTCGGAAGCTAGGAGCTGGGCGCAGCAAACCGGACATGCCGGCAGCATCGCGCATGCCTACCTCAACGAGGCGATGCTGCATTGCTATCGCCGCGATTTTTCGATGCTGCGAAGCGTGATAGCGGATTTGCGCCACTTGACGGAGCGCCATTATATGCCCGCCCTGGCCGCCGCGGCGCAAATCTTCGAAGGCTGGTGCGACGGCAACGCCGGCCAGGTCGAGAGCGGCAGGGAAAAAATGCGGCAAGGCCTTGCCCTCCATGGCGCGTTCCAGACGCCTGAGGACGAACCGGTCTATTGCAGCATGCTGGCAGAGCTTTTGACACGAACCGCCGAGGTCGATGAGGCGCTCGCGCTGCTGGGCTCGGCCGTGGCGCAGGCCGAGGCCGGAGGCAGCCGCTTCTGGCTGGCGGAGCTCTACCGGCGAAGGGCGGAGCTACTTCTTCTCCAGGGCGATGCGGAGGCGGACATAATCGCTGCCCTCGAAAAGAGCATCGCCATAGCCGCGGAGCAAAGCGCTGTGCCTTTCCTCGTCGGTACATACGAGACCCTTCAATCATCAGGCCTGTCACCTGAACTGTCGTCGCGCTATCGCGATCGGGTCGAACGTGCGAAATCCGCTCTCGAGCCGGGCGCCGCGCTGATCGTCAATCCCGAATCGGCCGTTCGGCACTAGCCGGCCCTGCAAGAGTATCCGCGATGCTGGAGCGATATGAACGCCTGGGTCCGCCGCCCGATGAGGCGCTGGCGAGACTGATGAAGATGCGCGAAGGCTTGGGCATCACGCGGATCGCCGACATTACCGGGCTCGACCAACTCGGCATCCCGGTCGTGCAAGTGACAAGACCTTTCTCGCTCTCCAACGCGGTCGCGCAAGGGAAGGGCGCCACCCTGGCGCAAGCCGCGATATCGGCCATGCTGGAATCGGCCGAGAGCTTCTTTGCGGAGCAGGTGGCGAATTTCGACACAGTCGTCGGCCGCGCCGATCTGTTGGGCATCCCGCCCGATCGTTTCGAAAGGCATCTCCAGGGTGGCACCGCGCCCGGATGGCGCGGCAGGGAGACGGCGTGGGTAGCCGCGGACAATCTTCTTACCGGCAGCCGCGACCTAGTCCCTTTCGAGCTCGTGCACACCGCCTATGTGTTGCCTTCACTGCCCCATGACGGCATTTTCGCGGCATCGACGAGCGGTTTGGCCGCGGGCTTCGAGGAGCCCGATGCCATCGTTCATGGCATGCTTGAATGCATCGAACGCGACGCGATCGCCACGGCATACCGGACCCACGGGTTTTTCCACCGTCAACGCATCGATACCGAGACGATCGATGATCCGTCGCTCCGCGATCTCTTGGAAACCTTGGCGGCCAAGAACGTGCTGGTCGGCCTTTGGCAAGCTTTGTCGCCGTTGGGTATACCGGTGGTGTGGTGCCATTTGCTGGAGGGCGAACCGACGGAAATGGTCCTTTTGGATCATCCGGCTGATGGTTCGGCTGCCGGTTTCAGTCCCGCCGGCGCCGCGGCGCACGCCATCCACGAAGCGGCCCAGGCCCGTCTGGCGGCGATCTCGGGCGCGCGCGACGACCTGACGCGTGCGTTCTATCGGAAATACCCGGATCGGCGGATGATCGCAGCGCATCGCCGGCTCCTCCGCGATGGCCCGCGCAGCGTGGATTTCCGCGCGCTCGCCGAGCAGAAATTCAACACGGCGTCGGACGGGCTGTCGGTCCTCTTGGCAATTCTCGAAGAGAGAGGGTTCGATGCGGTTCACCTAATCCGGGTGGGAACGAAACCGCTCGACGCCCTGTCGGTTGTCAGGATCGTCATCCCCGCCTTGCAGCCGCTCTTGCAGGGGTAGAGACCATGCGCCCGAAAGTCGTCTTCACCGGCCCTACCGTGTCCCATGCCGATGCGTTGAAGGTCGTCGACGCGGTATGCCTTCCCCCGGCCGTGCAAGGTTCGATCGTTTTGGCCGTGCAGCATTTCGACCCGAGTGCGATCCTTGTAATAGACGGCGGTTTTCAGGCCGAGCCGGCGGTTCGGCACAAGGAAATCCTGTGGGCCCTCAGCCGCGGCATTCATGTCGTCGGCGCGGCCAGCATGGGTGCCCTTCGAGCAGCCGAGCTGTTCCCTCATATGCAAGGCGTCGGGCTTATCTACCGATGGTATCGCCGCTTCGCCTTTGCACCCGACGACGCGGTAGCGGTATTGCACGGACCAGCCGAGGTGAATTTCGCTCAATTGACGCATGCGCTGATTGACCTACGCCGGACCGTTCGCGCCGCTTGCCGGCGCGGCGTGATTTCACCCGAACAGCAGGCGAGGCTCGAGGGGGCGGCGCAGGCCGTCAACTTTCGCGAGCGCACCCTGGCACGGATGGTCCGGGATGCGCACGACGGCAAGGACGACGTCGAGAATTTGTGCAGGGAACTCGGCGCGGCTTTCGTCCAGCAAAAAAAGCAAGATGCCCTGCGGGCACTCGAACTTTTGCGGGAGCAAGCATTTGAAAAAGCACACCCCATGCCGGAATTGCAGCTAACCTCGGCCTTCTCCAAGGATATGGATGATGCGGGGCTGGCGCTATAGGCCCTGGCCTCTTGGCGGTCGATGATTTACGTGACGTAAGCGCCGTGATACGGTCATAGGCTCAGAGGGGGCCAAGCAATTGGACGCGGTCGATCGTGTCGTTGCGCAAGATCCCGCGTTGGGAACGCGGTTCCTGGTCTACGCGCAGGTCCCTCACCTTTCGGGTTACGGAACACCTGAGACAGTATGGATTTCTACTCCACCGGATCTGATCCGCCCCGGTCCGGAAGATCACCGCATCTACGTTCGCGATCCGCTCCTTGACAAAGAGCCTTACGACTACCCTTATCTGCCACCCTTTGCCGGCGAAATCTTTCCGCCCGCGGAGGCTGGCTTTGACGGCCATTTCGATCAGCTTTCCTTGACATCGAGGCAGTTCCTTTCCGCGCACGCTTTCGCCTCGGTCAGCCGCGTGCTGGACATCTGGGAAAGCTACCTCGGCAAACCGATTGTCTGGTATTTTGCCGAGACGTACGAGCGGCTCGAAATCATTCCGTTCGTTGACTGGGAGAATGCGCAATCGGGTTATGGCTATCTGGAACTCGGCCGAGAGCGCGGCATCGACGGAGGCAACTATCCCTATGCGCTCAACTTTGACGTGATCGCACATGAGGTCGGCCACGCAATCTTGTTTTCGCTGTTTGGGACACCAGCCGGCGGCCTGACTCAAGGCGATTTCGGGCCGTTCCACGAAGCCAGCTCGGATCTGGTCTCGCTCTTGTCCTTCCTGAATTTCGACAGCGGCATGGACCGGCTGCTGCGGCACTGCGATGGCAACCTGCTTGTTCTCAATGAATTGAACCGGATTGCCGAACTGACTGGCGATCGGCAGATCCGCCTCGCCAGCAACGCACGCCGCATGTCGGAGGTGACGGCGGAAATCCATGACAGGTCACGGCCGTTCACGGGAGCTGTGTTCGACACGATCGTCGACGTCTACCACGCGGCATTAGTGCACGAGGGGTTGGCCGACGAGCGGCTGCTGGGGATCGATATCAGGGATGTCGACCAGTCCGACATGCAGCGCATCTCGGATTTCACGTCCCGCGCCTTCCGCGCTCGGCCCTTCATGTTCAAGAGCATGCTGATCAGAGCAAGGGACGAGGTGGCTCTCGCACTTGCTCAGGCATGGCCACGCCTCGATGCGGATGACCTGTCGTTCGAAAAGGCCGCGGCGTTGGTGGTGGACGCCAGCGATCGCGTCGCGCCGATGCTCGCGGAAAAATTCGATGAGAACTTCAGCTGGCGGGAGATCTTGTGAACTGAAGGATGCAGCAAAAAGGAGCGAGGAAAATGAGCGACGACTATCACCGACCGACACTAACGTTTCCATCAGGCGCTTACAACGCAACACAGGTCAGGCTCTATGGCTTGGGGGCGGAAATTGGACTCAGCATGCCCGGTGCGCCAGCACCCTTTGGGGACACCGGCATGTATGTCGAAACCGCGCCTGGGGAACCCATCACCGACGAGCAACATGTCAAAGCACTTGAAGTGTTGGAAAAATACAACAGCAACAAAGGCCGCCACGATATAATGAATGGAAATATTCCATTTCCACCAATACCAATCAGAGTCTCCTATCATTTCAAGATCGACCTGAAGAATTTTGGCACTGCAGTCATTTCAACGGCAGGAAGTACCTTCCTGTTCGGATCATCTCCAGAGCAGAAAACATCGTGCGGGATAATTGTCGGTTATGCGTATGAGGGACATACTTACGATTTGCCAAAGCCCAAGATAATGATCATCCCGGCGTTTCCGGAGCCCAAGATTCCGGCGGACGATTCGGAATTTGACGCCAAGGAACCTGAAGGCTACGCGGTTTGGCTCGTAGATAAGCTCGACGAATGCGTGGAGTTGGAGATGAACCAAGGCTTCATCGAACAGCTCGTTCTTGACGCCAACATGCCGGGGAAGCGCTCACCAACAATGTACGCTTCCAAGATGACGATGGGCCACCGCAGCGGAAAGCTCAACGACTAGTCTCTCATGTTCCCTGTCAAGGTTCAAGGCAACAAGGCTCGCCTGCTTGGCAGGTTTGCCATGCAGTCGGATCGGCTGAAACTGCACAGGGCTGGGCGTGGAACTCAGAGACGACGGTTGATCAGACTCTCATCCGCGGGTTGGATACCGGCCTTCGGTGCCTTCGTCTCGGGGCTGTCGTCGGTCTAGAGGGCGGGCGTCGGGCGCGTCGGCTCGGCTACATAACTGGCGACGGGAGTTCCGCACCTTGGCCCTACCTCCAGGATCGTCGAAGAAATCGACACCAGTGATTATCGATGTTTGCGCGGTTGTACACAGGCCAAGTTTCCGGGGGAAAGTAGCGGTATCCGAGCGCAACGCAATGCTTGTCGTTGTCACCGCCGGCCGAGATCATCGAATGCTGTCGACACGAACGCGCTTCATCACATCGATATGCGAGAGGCCCTCGGCGTCCTTGGCGTGTCCGGCAAACGGCATTTTAGCTGTCGCGCGAGTCAACGAGTGTGTCTGCTTTCCGAATGCTACCGCCCGAAACCGGACAGGCAGGAAGCGGCCCCCAAGCTGCCGATCGGCAACGCGCCCAAGAGCGGCCGTTGAGGGGATCTTTGCTCCGGCCCGATAGCAGACCTTGCTGGCGACCACCTTGAAATCGCAGTTGCGCCAACACCTGACATTGCTGTTAGAATACCGGAAGGTTGCGATCAAGCCCGCGCTGGCCCTTTGTAGAAGTGCAACGTGAAGATTCCGATTACCAAACCGTTCTATTGTGAAAAAATGTCGAGATTCCGGCTGCCGATCTACCTCGCTGCGAATGGGAGGACAGATCGATTGATTGTCGGTCGACCTAGTATTTCTACTTTCATTCTGCCTATGGTTCGCATCTCGACCTAGTGGGCAGCGCTGCGACCGAGGGCTAGGACCTGCATGCGGCAATCACACGGCAAACTCGAAGCTAGGATTGGGCATCTCACGCGGGAGCTCAACGAAGCGCTCGAACGCGAGACGGCGACCGGCGAGCTGCTTCGCGTCATCGCCTCGTCGCCAACCGACATCAAGCCGGTCCTGGACGCCGTGGCGGCGAGCGCCGCCCGTCTTTGCGACGCCTATGACGTAATCATCCGGCTCAAGAAGAACGACATGCTCCATCTCGGTGCGCATTCGGGCCCGATTGCGGTCGATGAGGCGCCGTGGCCACTGGAGCGAGACCGGGTAATGGCGCGATCGGTGATCGATGTGAGGACCGTGCAGGTCGAAGACCTGTCCGAGGCTGGGACCGAATTCGCGGCAGGACCGGAAAAGGCCATTCAGTACGGCTTTCGCACCATTCTGGCGACACCTCTCGTGGGGGATGGAAGAGCGATCGGTGCGATTAGCCTGCGGCGAAGAGAGGTGAGACCGTTCAGCGACAGGCAGATCGAGCTTCTGAAGACCTTCGCCGACCAGGCCGTGATCGCCATCTCGAACGTGCGGCTGTTCGAAGAAGTGCAGGCACGGACGGCCGAACTGACCGAAGCGCTTGCTCAGCAGACTGCGACCGCCGACGTGCTCAAGGTCATCAGCCGGTCGGCCTTCGACCTTGAACCCGTATTGCAGACGCTACTCGATTCGGCGATCCGCCTGGCAGGCTGTGATATGGGCTCGATCTCACTGCGCGATGGCGATTGGCTACGGGTCATGACCGGGACCGGTTGGACAGATGAACTTCGCGCTTATGAAAAGAGCCATCCACACCCGATCGGGCGTGGGACATTTCAAGGTCGAGCGGCCCTCGAAGCGGCAGCCGTCCATGTGCCCGATGTGTCCAAGGATATGGAATACAATAGGCCGGAAGCGGCGAGCATGGGCCATTTCCGCGCGGCCCTTTCGGTCCCCCTCAAGCGAGGCCAAGACGTGATCGGCGTCTTCGGTATGGCGAGACGGACCGTTGGGCCGTTCTCACAACGCCAGATCGAACTGGTGGAGACCTTCGCCGATCAAGCTGCCATCGCCATCGCGAACGTGCGCCTGTTCGAGGAGGTGCAGGCGCGCAATCGCGAAGTAACCGAGGCGCTGGAGCGGGAGACTGCGACGGGCTCCATCCTGCGCGTCATCGCCGCGTCACCGACCGACATCCAGCCGGTCCTTGACGCCGTCGCCGAAAGCGCCGCGCGCCTCTGCGACGCCTATGACGCGACGATCTACCTGCGACGCGCCGGTCGGCTGGCGGTGGGAGCCCATCACGGGCCGATCCCCGTCGACGACACCGGCCTGCCGGTCGCCCGGGGCGTGGTCACCGGCCGCGCGGTGCTCGATCGCGCGCCGGTGCATGTCCTAGATCTGCAGGAGGCCGGCAGGGAGTTTCCGGTCGGAGCCGAGTTTGCTCGACGGCTCGGATTCCGCGCGATCCTTGCGGCTCCGCTCCTGCGCGAGGAGGACGTCATCGGAGCGATAATGATCCGGCGCGCCGAGGCAAGGCCATTCACCGACAAGCAGCTCGAACTGCTGAAGACTTTCGCCGACCAAGCCGTCATCGCGATTGAGAACGTCCGCTTGTTCGAGGAAGTGCAGCAGCGGACGCGGGAGGCTACCGAGGCGCTAGAGTACCAGACAGCGACCAGCGATGTGCTTGGCGTCATCAGCCGCTCGCCCACTGATGTGCAGCCGGTGTTCAACATGATAGCGCAAAGTGCCGCCCGTCTTTGCGAAGCGCAGTTCTGCTTCGTCTACAGATATGATGGCGAGCTCCTGCATTTTGTGGCGCATCACGGCATCACCGAAGAAAGCGTTCATATCGTACGTAACACCTTCCCCGTGGCACCTACTCGCGGCAGCGCCGCCGAACGGGCGATCCTCTATCTTGACGTGGCGCAGATCCCGGACCTCACCTTGGACAGTGAATTCACGCACCGCGCCGCAGCGGCTTTTTCGGGCCTGCGCAGTGCTGTCGCGGTGCCGATGCTGCGTGACGGCCTTCCCATCGGTTGCATAGCAGTTGGGCGTGCTGAGACGGGCGTTCTTGCCTCCAAGCAAGTAGAACTTCTGAAGACCTTCGCCGATCAAGCCGTCATCGCCATCGAGAATGTCCGCCTTTTCGACGAGGTGCAGGCGCGCACCGAGGACCTGTCGCGCTCGCTGGACGACCTGCGCAAGGCCCAAGATCGACTCGTGCAGACCGAAAAGCTCGCCTCGCTCGGCCAGCTGACCGCGGGAATCGCTCACGAGATCAAGAACCCGCTCAACTTCGTCAACAACTTTTCCTCGCTGTCCGGCGACCTTATCGTGGAGCTGCGCGAGGCGCTGCAAGGCGCGGCGCTTGACGACAAGACCCGCTCGGAGATCGACGAATTATCGGACATGCTGAAGGGCAATCTCGACAAGGTAGTACAGCACGGCAAGCGTGCCGACTCGATCGTTAGGAACATGCTGCTCCATTCGCGCTCGGGCTCGGGCGAGCACCGGCCGATCGACATCAATGCGGTCGTGGAGGAGAGCTTGAACCTCGCCTATCATGGCGCCCGCGCCGAGGGGAATGGCTTCAATATCATGCTGGAAAGGAATTTCGACCCAGGCGCCGGCAAGATCGATCTCTTTCCGCAGGAGATCACCCGAGTGCTGTTGAACCTGATCTCCAACGGCTTTTACGCGACAACGAAACGGCGTGCGGCCAATGGCGAAACCGGCTACGAGCCGGTCCTGGCGGCATCGACGAAGAACCTGGGCGATGCGGTCGAGATCAGGATCCGCGACAACGGCACCGGCATCCCGCCGGAGGTGAAGGAAAAGATGTTCAACCCGTTCTTCACCACCAAGCCGGCGGGCGAGGGAACGGGGCTCGGCCTATCGCTAAGCCACGACATCGTCGTGAAACAGCACGCAGGGACCATAGAGGTCGACACCGAGCTGGGTTCCTTCACCGAATTCCGCATCGTTTTGCCGCGTGGCGCCGCGACGCTCGCCAAAGCTGGAGGAAGCGCTTGAGTCTGCTCATCCTGATCGTCGACGACGAACCCGACATCGAGGTGCTTTTCCGGCAGCAGTTCCGGCGCGACCTGAGAGCCGGGCGCTTCGACATGGCATTCGCGCTTTCGGCGCCGCACGCTCTCAAAGTGATCGAGGCGGCCGAAAGTGCCTCGCTGATCCTCATCCTATCGGACATCAACATGCCGGGCATGAGCGGCCTCGAGCTCCTGCCGAAAGCGAAGGCGTTGCGTCCCGATGTGCCCGTGATCATGATCACCGCCTATGGCGACCCCGAGACCAAGCGGAAGGCGCTCGAAAACGGCGCCGAGGCCCTGTTGACGAAGCCCCTCGATTTCGTCGCGCTGCGCTGCGAGATCGACGCCCGGGTTGGGCTCGCGGCGTGACGGCGCTGATCCTCGTCGTCGACGACGAGCCGGACTTGGAGCCGCTCGTCCTGCAAAAGTTCCGCCGCCAGATCCGCGACGGCGCCGTGAGCTTTATCTTTGCCCGCGACGGCGTCGAGGCGCTGGACGTGATCGCCGCCAATCCCGGCATCGAAATGGTCGTTGCCGACATCAACATGCCGCGCATGGACGGGCTGTCGCTGCTTGCGAAGCTCCAGGACGCCGAGGAGCGTTTGTCGACCATCATCGTGTCGGCCTACGGCGACATGGCCAACATCCGCATGGCAATGAACCGCGGAGCCTATGATTTCCTTATAAAACCGATCGATTTCGCCGACTTGGAGACGACTATCGCCAAGACGCTGAGGCACCTTGCCCTTCTGCGCGACGCGCGGGGCAAGCAAGTGGCGGCCGAGCGCGCGCACGCCTCGCTGTCGCGCTATTTTTCGCCCAACCTCGCCGAGCGGCTCGCCAGCGACGCTGGAGAGCTTGCCTGGCAGCGACGCGAGGTGGCGTCGCTGTTCACTGACATCGCCGGCTTCACTGCGCTGGCGGAAACGCTCGACCCGGCGGTACTGGGCGAACTCCTTAACGTGTACCTCGCCGGCATGACCAACATCGTTTTCCACCACGAGGGCACGGTGGCCAAGATCGTCGGGGACGCACTGCATGTGCTCTTCGGCGCGCCGGGCGAGCAGCCCGACCATGCCGCCCGCGCCGTCGCCTGCGCGCTTGACCTCGACGACTTTTCGGAAGACTTCCGCGCCGGCTGGCGCGCCAGGGGCGTGGCGCTCGGCCCCACCCGTATCGGCGCCCACGCCGGGCCGGCGATCGTCGGCAATTTCGGCGGCGCCCGCTTCTTTGACTACGCTGCCTATGGAGACACGATCAACATCGCGGCGCGGCTGGAAGCCGCCAACAAACAACTAGGCACTCGTATTTGCGTGAGCGAGAGCGTCGCGAGGCAAGTTATGAATTTCCGAGGGCGGCCGGTGGGTGACCTCGTGTTGAGAGGACGAACGGAGTCGCTACGCGCTTACGAGCCAATAAGGCCTGAGCAATGCGACGAGCTCGCGACGAAGGATTACCTCGCGGCCTTCGCTAAGCTGGAAGCCGGCGACCCTAGTGCGGTCACCTCGTTCGCTGCTGAAGTAGGCAGGCGCGCAGGGGACCAGCTTGCGAGCTTCCATTTGAAGCGATTGCTGAACGGGGCAACGGGTCCGCGGATCAACATGGATTGATCGATTCGATGTTCAATGCCCGCTTCCTCTCCCTTCTATTTCTGAGGCTCGTTCCCGATTCTTCAATACGTGGACGGCACCGGCGGGCGCGCCGATCGTAGGATGGCGCGCACCTGTAACATCCTTGGCCATCGACGCATCTTCGATCGAATAACCGATCAAATAGACGGTGTAAGGTAATGTTGCGGAGATAAGCGACGGCTTCGGGTTCTTCAGCTCGTCCGACTTGGGTGAAATTCGGGCGGCCGCCCCTTCAGGCGAATATCTGCCTTTCCATCTTGGCTGCGCAAAGCGGCCTGGCAGCCTTCGGCCCCAAGGCTGCCTGTCAGCTGCCGGCCCCGTGCCCGCCTGGGCGCGCTGCCGTGCGAAATAGTTGAGCGCAACATCGCGCCGCTGGCGTTCCGACAAAATCTCGAGCCCTCTCCGCGGACAGCGCGTCGCGATACTCTGTGGCGCGGCGATCGCGTTCGTATCTGCCGTACCCGCCCACGGTAGCGGATAAGACAGCTCGCCGGCTCCTGTGCGCATGACGCGTCCAGACACTGCTGGGAGCGCGGCGCCCCCAGATGGTCCGAAACATGAGCGAAAGGTATTTCAGCCGGCCTGGTTGCGCCGGTCGAGATTATTGCCCGAAGGCGGTGACACCTGCGTTCGATGTTCAACCGACTCCGGTGGAAAAACGTAGTATCAGCTTTAGCGGGCGCAAGCGGGCCGGTAGGTTTGCAGAGCGGATAGTGAGGATCAGACCCCTGGGTCCGCGTGCATGCGATGTCGTTCAGAGGCTCTTGCGACCTGCTTTGGCGAGCCTCGCTGCGATCGAGCTATTGTCGGTGGTAAACGCCACTCGCCGCGATGAGGCGCACCAGCTCCGCCTGCCGCCGTGTTTCCGTCTTTTCGAACACGTGCTGCAGGTGGGTGCGCGCCCTGGTCAAGCTGATGCCGAGCTCGTCGGCGACCGCCTGAAGCCCTTCGCCACGGGTGATCGCGGTGGCCACGGCCGCCTCGGCCGGGGTCAGCCCGTAGAGATCGCGCAACTGGGCCTGCATGATCCGCGGTGCTCTGTCCGGATCGGCCACGAACACGATCGCGGCTGGGCGGCCGGGCACGAACCATGTCGACTCGATTTTTGAGCGGCGCAACCAGCACGCTCAGCGGTCGACGCGGCAGCGGGCGCGCGAGCGCCATGACGCCCCCCGAGGCGTCTAACCGCTCTGCGGCCGTGGCAATCAACCGGCGAAATTGCGCGGCATCCGCTTGCTTATTTGCGCGCAGCGCCGATTTCTCGATCCTGATTCCATCGGCTTCGGTGAGCAGCGCTTCGGCCGCCCGGTTGGCGAACAGGATTTCGCTATTCGCCGCCACGATCTGCACGCCCTGGGCGACGCGGTCGAGCGCCTCGACATTGGCACTCCTGGCGATCTCCGAACGCGAGAGGCGCAATCCCACGCTCGCCGCTCGAACCAGATGCGGCCCGACGCGGCGCAGCCGGTCGAGATGTTCGGGCTCGAACTCGCCGGCTGTCCTGGAGCGCCCGCAGGTGAAAACGACGCGCATGTCCCGTTCGTTGGCCAGCACGACCCCGATCGGGTGGCACATGTCGCCGGGCCGGCAGAAGTCGTTATAGAACTCGGAGCGCTGGTAGACTTCGCGCGGCAGGAGGTCCCACACCGGAATCAACGCGCCGGCGCGCAGCCTGGCGATGCGCGGCAGGAACACATTGGTCTTGTAGTAATACTGCGCGTAGGTGAGGTCCGCCTCCGGCGGCATGCGCACCGAACTCGCTTCGCTGCGCAATGTCCTTGCGTTCTGGAACGTCAGCTTGGTAGCGGCGCCTTCGAGGAAATCCGACAGCGTCTCGAGAACCTGCGGCCAGCGGCCGGGTTCGACCGCCGCATCGTAGATCTGTCCGACCATGCCGTCGAAGTCGTGCATGCGTGCCGGTTTCACCGCTCCCTCACCTGACGGGATATGCAGTCTGCCGGAAGCCGGCTTTGCTGACAACCATTCTCCCCGCATCTCATATGTTCATACGAGGCGACCGCCCGAGGTCAGCGTGTAGCTATCGTGACGCCATCAAGCTTCACTCCAACCACATGTGGCGAAGATGCAAACGCGGGCAGCACCTGGTACTCAGACCGATTGGAACGGTACGCACTACGAAACGCTCCTGACGGCGCGCGAGACCGGCGGCAAGCTCGGGGCATTTGCATCCAATGCTGGTCCGGGCGACGGACCGCCACGCCACCGCCATTTCGAGGCCGACGAAATCTTCGTCATTCTCCAAGGACGGCTGCGCTTCTGGCGCGCCGGGGAAACTTCCGAACGC
This sequence comes from Mesorhizobium sp. BR115XR7A, assembly GCF_020165315.1. Lineage (NCBI taxonomy): Bacteria > Pseudomonadati > Pseudomonadota > Alphaproteobacteria > Hyphomicrobiales > Phyllobacteriaceae > Mesorhizobium > Mesorhizobium sp. BR115XR7A. The sequence goes on along the minus strand of NZ_JAIUHW010000002.1, from coordinate 104,439 downwards.
AGCGCCGGAGAAATATTCCACATTCCCGCTGGCGTTGAGCACGCGTTCGTCGTCGTCGAGCCTGCGCAATGGATCGCCATCCTGTCCCCGGGAGGTCTCGAAGGCTTTTTCCCGGCGGTTGCCGGGCAGGGACTGGAGATTCCGCGAGATCTGGCCGCTATCAAGGCGATCGCGGCCCAGTTCGACATGGAGATTACCGGGCCACCCTTCACGATCGCTGGGCCATAGCCGCACTGGGCGTGTCGCCGCATTTGGCTTCATCGGATCGAATGGTATGATGGTCGGACCGACCGAGTTCGGGAATGTCGATGGTCGGCTGAGATGATCCACGAAGCTGCCACCAAAAAGGGGCGATGATCATGGAAGCAGCGCCGCGTTCACAGGTTGCTGACCACTACGCACGAGGCACGCTGATCGCAGACATCCGTGATGGTCTTGCCGCCATGGGGAAAACCGAAAGCACGGTCATGGCCGAGGACCTTTCGCCGGTGGACGAGTTTCATATTGGCGGCCGCGCCGCCACGGGAGAGTTGGCAGGGCAACTTGCGCTTACGACAGAGGATCGAGTGCTCGACATCGGCTGCGGCCTCGGCGGACCGGCCAGACAAATTGCTGCGCACTACGGCTGCCAGGTGACTGGCATCGATCTTACTCGCGACTACATTGACGCCGGCAATGTCCTTTCCAGTTGGCTCCATCTCGAGGAGCTCGTCTCGTTGCAGCAAGGCGATGCGTTGGGGTTGCCCTTCCCAGATGGATCGTTCACCGCCGCTTAGAACATTGCCGACAAGGGCGCACTGTTTTCGGAGGTTGCGCGGGTGCTTCGCGCGGGTGCGCGTTTTGGTGTCTTCGACGTCATGCGCGCCGGGGCGGGCGAGCTGGCTTATCCGCTGCCATGGGCGAGTACGGCAGATACGAACGCGATCGCCGCGCCAGAGCAGTACCGTGACACGCTTTCCGCGGCGGGGTTCGAGATTTTGTCAGAGCGCCAGCGGCGCGATGTTGCGCTTGACTATTTCGGGCGGCAGCGCGCCCAGGCGACTACAGGGCGAGCAGTACTGGGCGTCCAGACACTCATGGGAGCGCGGCGCCCCCAGATGGTCAAAAACATGAGCGAAAGTATTTCAGCCGGCATGATCGCGCCGGTCGAGATTATTGCCCGAAGGCGGTGATGGATCGTTGGCTCTGGCCGCTTCGGGTCAGAGGAGCCCTGCCCGGGCAACGTCCAGTAGGAGGTCACTTCGGTCAACTTGCGCACCATGCGCTTGACGAACTCGGACGGCCTCAACGGCGACCGGCGGCAGTCAAGCTGCGCCGAGTTCCGCCTCTGGCAAAACAACCTTGGGTTCCTTGGGTTGTATCCTGCTCTATGCAAGCTTTTGTTTTTTGAGATAATTTTTTAGGACAATGACCTGCCACTGAAGTTTCATCCAACGGCGATTAGAGCCTCGACCGTTTCTGTTACGCCGTGGGGCGCGGGTTGAGCAACCGGCGAAGACGCGGAGCCTTCCATCAGCACAGCATCGGAGCCGGTTGCGGTGATGACCTCGGCATAGGCCGCCGGGGTCTGGTAGCCGAGCGAGGAATGCGGCCTCGCGGTGTTGAAGTCCTCCCGCCATTCGGCGATGGCGCTGCGGGCGTGGTCGAGGCCGAAGAACAGGCTCTCGTTCAAGAGCTCGTCGCGCATGCGACCGTTGAAGGATTCGACATAACCGTTCTGCATCGGCTTGCCCGGCGCGATGTAGTGCCATTCGATCCCGTGGTCCTTCGACTATGCAAGGATGGCGTTCGAGGTGAACTCGGTGCCGTGGTCGGAGACGATCATGCCGGGCTTGCCGCGCTGGGCGATCAGTTCCGTCAGCTCGCGAGCAACCCGGCGGCCGGAGATCGACGTGTCCGGAATCGCGGCCAGGCATTCGCGCGTTACGTCGTCGACGATGTTGAGCACACGGAAGCGCCGGCCGCAGGCGAACTGGTCATGGACGAAATCCAGCGACCAGCGCGCATTCGGCTTTGCCTCTACCAGGATCGGCGCCCGCGTGCCGACCGCTCGCCGTCTTGCCCGGCGCTTGCGCACCGTCAGACCTTCCTCGCGATAGAGACGGTAGATACGGTTGACCCCAGACGCCTCGCCCTCGCGCCTGAGCAGGATGAACAGCCGCCGGTAGCCGAAGCGTCGGCGCTCGTTCGCGAGATCGCGCAGGCGAGCGCGACCTGGTCATCACGGCCGCGGGCGGCCTCCCGGGCGAGGTCATGAAGAACTGGCGCGTCAAGTCGCCCAATACGTTCGACTGTGAATTCGGCTTCTCGTGCATGGGTTACGAGATTGCCGCCGGCTGGGGCGCCGCGCTGGCGGATCCCACGCGAACCCCGATCGTGATGATCGGTGACGGCACTTACATGATGATGAACTCAGACATTTATTCCACGGTCCTGTCGGGCCATAAGATGGTGGTGATCGTCTGCGACAATGGCGGCTACGCCGTCATCAATCGTCTCCAGAATGCCAAGGGCGCGGCGTCCTTCAACAACCTGATCAAGGATTGCCGTGTCAAGGAGCCGTTCAGCGTCGATTTTGTGAAGCACGCCGAATCGATGGGCGCGCTCACCCGGCGTGTCGACAGCCTCGCGGACCTCTCGCAAGCCGTCGATTGGGCGCTCGGAACGGACCGGACGACGGTCATCACGCTGGTGTCCGATGGTTTCACCTGGACACCAGGCGACGCCTGGTGGGACGTGGGTGTGCCCGAGGTAAGCGCCAGGCCGCAGGTGCGGGAAGCGCATGCGGAACAGGCTCAAGCTCGCAGGAAGCAGCGCGTAGGCGTCTGACTTCATCGCAAAACATCCCTCTCTTCCAACTCACGCTCGTGCTGCCGCATTGGCAACGACAAACACCGAATAGAGCGACTGCCGCGCAGTGATGAACAGGCGGTTGCGCTTGGCGCCGCCGAAGGTGAGGTTCGCCACCGTCTCCGGAATGCGGATCTTGCCGATCAGCGTGCCGTCGGGATCGAAGCAGTGGATGCCGTCGCCGGCTCCCGCCCACACACGCCCGGCCGTATCCACCCTGAACCCGTCGAACAGGCCAGCGCTGCAGGTGACGAAAACGCCGAGTTCCCCGAGCGTCGCACCTTCGACGGCGAACTTGCGGATGTGCCGCGGCCCGTCCTTCTGGTGCGTGATGCCGGTGTCGCCGACATAGAGGATGGCCTCGTCCGGCGAGAAGGCGAGACCGTTTGGCTTGGCCATCGTCGAGACGACGCGCGCCACCTCGCCCGTTAGGGGGTCGGCGCGGTAGACGTGGCAGCCCTCGATCTCCTGCTCGGAGCGGTCGCCCTCATAGTCGGTCGCGATGCCATAGGGCGGATCGGAAAACCACACAGTGCCGTCCGATCGCACCACCACGTCGTTTGGCGAGTTCAGCCGCTTGCCTTCGAAACGGTCGGCGATCACCGTGATCGATCCGTCATGCTCGGTGCGGGTGACGCGTCGCGCGCGATGCTCGCAGGTGACCAGCCGCCCTTCCGTGTCGACTGTGTTGCCGTTGGCGTTGCTGGAGGGCGCACGAAACACCGAGACCACGCCGTTGGTATCGTCGTATCGCATGATGCGGTCGTTCGGGATGTCCGAGAAAACCAGATACCGCCCGGCCGCGAACCATGCCGGACCTTCCAGCCAGCGCCCGCCCGTCCACAGCCGCTCGACCGCCACATGGCCGACGAAACAGCTCTCGAACCGCTCGTCGAGAACCTCGAAGCCAGTGCCCTCTATGTCTCCGAACATGCCTCATCCTCCGCGAAACCGGAGCTATCGATAGCCTTCGGGGCGAGCCATTTTCAAGACTTGACCTGCAAAAATGTTAGCGATAACATCGCTGCCAGTTCAGATCCGTCTGTTTGGCTTGGGAGGGCCATGGATGCGGCCCAAGCTCATAGAATTCATCGACATCTCCAAGCGCTTCGGGGGCACGCTGGCGTTGAAGTCGGTCTCGCTCGACATCCACGAGGGTGAGATCGTTGCGCTGCTCGGCGAGAACGGCGCCGGCAAATCGACTCTCATCAAGACGCTGGCCGGCATCTACAAGCGCGACCAGGGCGCGATCCGCTTTCGCGGCGAGGACTATCATCACCGCCCGCCTCGCCCCAACCTGCCGCAGAAGGTCGCCTTCATCCATCAGGATCTCGGCCTCATCGAATGGATGACGGTGGCCGAGAATGTCGGCATGGCGCAGGGTTTCTCGCGCCGCTCGGGCCTGATCGACTGGCGCGACACCGAGCGTCGTGCCGAGAGCGCCCTGGCCCTGGTCGGCTGCGCCTTCGATCCGGCGACGCGCGTCCAGGATCTTTCGCGCACCGAGAAATCGCTGGTTGCCATCGCCCGCGCGCTCGCTACCGAAGCCGACGTGCTGGTACTCGACGAGCCGACGGCAAGCTTGCCCGCGGATGAGGTCGAACGCCTGTTCCACGCACTGCGACCGTTGCGCGAGCGCGGCGTCGGCATGATCTATGTCTCGCACCGCCTGGATGAAGTGTTCCGCATCGCCGATCGGGTCGCCGTCATGCGGGACGGCCGCATGGTGGCGGTCAAGCCGGTCGCCGAGACGACGCCGCAGGAACTGGTCGATCTCATCGTCGGCCGCCCGGCGCACCAGATGTTCGCCAAGTCGCGCTGGCAGGACGGACCCGAGCGGCTGAAGGTCGAGGATTTGCGCTGCGGCAATGTCGGACCGGTCCACTTCGAGGCGCGGTCTGGCGAACTTCTGGGACTGGTTGGCCTGCGTGGTGCTGGACAGGAGGCCGTCGGCCGCGCGCTGTTCGGCGCCGAGCCTTTCGACGGCACTGTATTACTCGACGGCAAACGCCTCGGCCTGTCTTCGGTCGGAGCGGCCCTTGCCGCCGGTGTCGGCTTGATTGCGCGCGACCGCACCGAGGAGTCGGTAGCGCTGTCGCTGTCCGTGCGCGAAAACATGTATCTCAACCCGTCCGCCGTCGGCCGCGGGCTTTTCTCCTTCATGACGCCGGCGCGGGAAAGCGAACTGACGCAGGAGCTCGGTACCCGGCTCGGGCTGCGGCCGAACGATCCGCATCTGCCGATCGAGGCGCTTTCTGGCGGCAATCAGCAGAAGGTGGTCGTCGGCCGCTGGCTGGCGACGGGTCGCAAGCTGCTGATCGCCGAGGATCCGACGGCCGGCGTCGATGTCGGCGCCAAGGCCGAAATCTATCGGCTGATCGCGGCAGCTGTCGAAGCCGGGCTGGCGGTCGTCGTCGTTTCCACCGATTTCGAGGAAGTAGCGCATATCTGCCATCGCGCGCTCGTCTTCTCGCACAACCGCATCGTGCGCGAACTGGCCGGCGATGCCTTGACGACGGCGGCGCTTATCCATGCCGCCTCCGTGTCCGAAGCCGCCTGAGGAGTATCCATGAACTCGATCAAATCGACTGCGCTGGAGCCGACCCGCTCGGAACTCTCCGGGCTCAGCTTTGGCCAGAGGGCGGCGCGCTACCTGCCGGTCTACGGCCTGCCGATCCTGACGCTGCTGCTCATCCTGCTGTTCTCGCTGCTCCTGCCGCGCACCTTCCCGACGCTGCTCAATTTGCGTTCCATCGTCTCCGACAAGGCGATCATCGCCTTGCTGTCGCTGGCGGCGATGATCCCCATGGCTTCGGGCCGCATCGACCTGACGGTCGGCTACGGCATCGTGCTCTGGCATATCCTGGCCATCAGCCTGCAGACCGCCTTCGGCATCCCCTGGCCGATCGCGGTGCTGATCGTCCTGCTGCTCGGCGTCGTCACCGGCTTCATCAACGGCCTGCTGGTCGAGGTGGCACGCATCGATTCCTTCATCGCCACGCTCGGCACCGGCACCGTGCTCTATGCACTCGCCATGTGGTACACGGGCGGCCGGCAGGTCGTCGGCGTGCTTCCCGAAGGCTTCCTCGCCCTCAACGGGACGATGCTGTTCGGCCTGCCGATCACTGGCTACTACGTGATCGTCCTGGCACTGGTGATGTGGCTTGTGCTCGAATACATGCCGATCGGCCGCTACCTCTACGCCATCGGTGCCAATCCCAAGGCTGCAGCGCTCAACGGCATACCGGTGCAGAAATTCGTCATGGGCGCCTTCGTCGCTTCCGGCGCGCTGACGGCGCTTGGCGGCGTGCTGCTCGCCTCCAAGCTCCGCATCGGCCAGGCCAGCGTCGGCCTTGAATATCTATTGCCGGCGCTGGTCGGCGCCTTCCTGGGATCGACCACCATCAAACCCGGCCGCGTCAATGTCTGGGGCACGATCATCGGCGTCGTCATCCTCGCCGCCGGCATTTCCGGCATCCAGCAGTTCGGCGGCTCGTTCTGGGTCGAGCCGCTGTTCAACGGCGTCACCCTGCTCGTCGCCATCGGCATTGCCGGCTACGCGCAGCGCCGTCGCGGCGCGGTCGTGCCGCCTCCACCCAGCCACCAGCCAACCAACAAAGACAAATGACAATGCTTAATGGGAGAAGAAACATGCATCGCAGAACAGTCCTTCAGCTCGGCGTCGCCTGCCTGGCGCTTGGCATTGCCTCGAACGCCCTGGCCGACCCGATGGCCGACGCCAAGGCAGTGGTCGGCAAATATGCCAGTAAGGTCGACAAATGGGATGGCCCGACGACCGGACCGAAGGGCGCGGCCGGCAAGACGATCGTGGTGCTTGGCGCCGACATGAAGAACGGCGGCATCCTTGGCGTCACCAAGGGCGTCGAGGAAGCAGCGGCAGCCCTCGGCTGGACCGTCAAGACACTTGACGGCGCCGGCTCCATCGGCGGCCGCACCGCGGCCTTCGGCCAAGCGCTGGCGCTCAATCCCGACGGTATTATTATCAACGGGTTCGATGCCGTCGAGCAGAAGCCGGCGCTGGAGCAGGCCAGGGCGGCCAAGATTCCGATGGCGGCATGGCATGCGGCGCCGACGGTCGGTCCGATCGACGATCTCGGCATCATCGCCAACGTCTCGACCGATCCGATGGAAGTGTCGAAGGCTGCCGCCGACTGGGCTTTTGTCGACGCCAAGGGCAAGCCCGGCGTCATCATCTTCACCGACTCGACCTACCAGATCGCCATCGCCAAGGCCGACCGCATGAAGAAGGAAATCGAGGATCTCGGCGGCAAAGTGCTCGAATATGTCGACACGCCCATCGCCGAGACCTCGCAACGCATGCCGCAGCTCACCACCTCGCTGCTGCAGAAATACGGCGACCAGTGGACTCACTCATTGGCGATCAACGACCTCTATTTCGACTTCATGGGACCGTCACTGGCGGCGGCCGGAAAGTCCGGCACCGACGCTCCGATCAACGTGGCGGCGGGCGACGGTTCCGAATCGGCTTACCAGCGCATCCGCTCCGGCCAGTTCCAGAAGGTGACGGTTGCCGAACCCCTGAACCTGCAAGGTTGGCAGCTCGTCGATGAGCTCAACCGCGCCATGGCCGGCGAGAAATGGTCTGGCTACATCTCGCCGCTGCATGTTGTGACGTCGGACAATGTCGAATTCGACGGCGGGCCGGATAACCGGTTCGATCCGGGCAACGGCTACCGCGACCAGTACAAGAAGATCTGGGGCAAATAGGCGCCGACGAGTACCTCTGCCAACGGGCAGGACGGTCAACGGCCGGCGGGCAACCCGCCGGCCGTTCTGTTTTGCCCAGTCTCAGGCCGTATGACGCGCGATCACCTTCGGCGTCATGCCGACGACCACCCGATCGTCAGGCGCCCGGCGCCCGTTGAGCAGGTCGAGCACGAGTTCGGCGACACGGATGCCGATCTCATGCGCCTCGACATCGATCGTGGTGATCGACGGCACCGACTGTTCGGCGAGGTCATAGGCGCCGAAACCGGCAATCGCGACGTCGTCGGGAACGCGGATGCCGCGCCTCACGCATTCCATCAGCGCGCCGAAAGCCGAAAGATCCGACACGCACATCACGGCTTGCGTGTCCGGCCAGCGCGAGATCATCTCGACCATGGCGGTGGCACCCTCGCGCATCGAGATCGGCGGCACGCCGGAGGCGATAACGCGCGAGGCGTCGAGGCCGCGGTCCTGTAGCGCCGCGACGAAGCCGCGCCGGCGGTCGAGGCCGCGCGTGTCGCGCGACGTGTCGCCGCCGATGAAGCCGAGCCTCGAGTAGCCGCGCTGAATGAAATGATCGACCATCAGCCGCCCGGCCGCGGCGTTGGAGAAGCCGACGACGTGACCGATCGGATCATCCGGCAGGTCCCAGGTCTCCACCACCGGCACGCCGGCATTCTCCAGCATCTTGCGGCAGCGCGGCGTGTGCCGGCCGCCGGTGACGATGATTGCTTCCGGCCGCCGCCTCAGCAACTGGCCGACCAGGCGCTCCTCCTCCTCGACATTGTAGTCGGTGAAGCCAAGCAGGATTTCCAGCCCGCTGTCACGCAGGCCCTCGGTCATGCCGCGCACCGTGTCGGCGAAGTTGGCGTTGTTGATCGAAGGGATCGTCACCGCCACGAAACCGGAGCGGCGCGACGACAGGTTGGCGGCGATACTGTCGAAGACATAGCCGAGCTCTTCCGCCGTCTGCAGGATGCGGTCGCGCGTGTCGGCGCTCACCGACGCGTCGCTCTTGAAGGCGCGCGACACCGTCATCGTAGAGACGTTGGCGCGATGCGCGACATCGGCCATGGTCGGGCGCTTGGGCGAAGGCTGCATCGCCGTACGTTATCGATATCACTGCGGAATGCAACGCGCCGCGATGCTTATGCGAAGACGATCTGAACCTTTATCGCCCGGCTGCGGTCATTGGCAAGTTCGAAGCCGGACAAGGCCTCGTCGCAGGCCACGGTGTGGGTGATCAGCGGCTTGACGTCGATCAGTCCCTTGCGCATCAGCTCGACCCCGACGGCGAATTCGGGGTGGAAGCGGAACGAGCCGTTGATCGTCAGTTCCTTGGCGGTCACTGCCGACATCGGCAGCGCCATCTCGGCACCACCGAGGCCGAGCTGGACGATGGTACCGCGAGGACGCAGCGCCGCGATGCCCTGCGCCAGTGCCGCCGCGGCACCCGAGCATTCATAGAGGATGTCGAACGTCCCCTTGTCAGCGAGATACGGCGCCAGCCCTTCCGGATCGGCGTTTGTGTTGATGGTCTTGTCGGCGCCGGCGCGCATTGCCATCGCCAGGGTGAAGTCGGTGATGTCGACGGCAACGATTTCGGCGGCGCCGGCGCGCCGCGCGCAGAGGATCGACAAGAGGCCGATCGGTCCGCAGCCGGTCACCAGCACGCGTTTGCCGAGTATCTCGCCGGCCCGGCGTGTGGCGTGGAGACAAACCGCCAGCGGTTCGGCCATCGCCGCCTCGCCGGCGCTCAATCCATCGGCCGGCACGCATTGCAGCGCGTCCGCGACCAGCATTTCACGGAAGGCGCCCTGGATATGCGGGAACGGCATGGCGCTGCCATAGAAGCGCATGTTGAGGCACTGGTTGTGCATCCCTTCGCGGCAGTACCGGCAGCTGTAACAGGGCCGCGACGGCGACACCGCGACCAGCTGGCCAGGCCGCAGTCCGTCGACGCCGGGGCCGAGCTTTTCGATGACGCCGGAGACCTCATGGCCGAGAATCATCGGCTCTTTCAGGCGCACCGTTCCGAAGCCGCCATGATTGTAGTAGTGCAGGTCGCTGCCGCATATGCCGCCGGCGGCGAGACGCAACAGCACCTGCCCCTGGCCCGGCGCCTCGACCGGACGGTCCTCGATGCGCAGGTCCTTCGCGGCGTGGATGACGATCGACTTCATGGTCAGTGAACTCCTCGGGCAATTCCAGGAACAATGTGCAGCGGTTTTCCGTCCGAATCTGCGTAGGACAAGCCTAAAGCACCGGCGTGAGCAATGGCTGGCCAGCGAAATGGGCGGCAAGATTGTCGCGCACCAGTTTGCCCATCGCCTTGCGCGTTTCGATGGTGCCCGACGCATGGTGCGGCTGCAGCAGCACATTGTCGAGCGCCAGGAAGCGCGGATTGAGCTTCGGCTCGCCTTCGAACACGTCGAGCGCGGCGGAGCCCAGCACCTTCGTCTCGAGCGCATCGAGCAACGCGTCCTCGTCGATGTTGGAGGCGCGCGAGATGTTGATCAGCATGCCGTCCTCGCCGAGTGCCGCGAGCACATCCTTGTTGACGATGTGGCGCGTCGCGGCCGATGCGGCAAGCGTCACGAACAGGAAGTCCGAACGCCTCGCCAGCTCGACCGGATCGGCGACGAACGTCCAATCCGGGGCGAAATCCTTCTGGGCGACGTCGCTGTAGGCGATGTCCATGTCGAAGCCGGCGAGACGCTTGGCTACCTCGTAGCCGATGCGCCCAAGACCGAGCACGCCGGCCCGCCGGCCCCAGACGCGGCGCTTGAGCGGGTAAAGCCCCTTCGCCCAGCTGCCATCGCGCACCCAGCGCTCGGCACCGATCATGCCGCGCGACTGGCACAGCATCATGGCGATGCCGAGATCGGCAACGTCGTTGGTCAGCACGTCCGGCGTGTTGGTGACGCGCACGCCTCGCTCCCGGCATGCCGCGAGATCGACCGCATCGAAACCGACGCCGTATACGGAAACAACCTCAAGCGAAGGGCAGGCCTCGATCATGGCGCGGTTCGCGCCGAGCTCGCCACGCGTGGCTATGCCGCGCACTTGCGACCCGATCCCGGCGAGGAAAGCCTGCTTGTCGTCGGCCGCGAAATAGCGGTGCACCGTGAAGGCTTCGTTGAGCGGCTCCTCGTCCCATGCCGGATAGGGTCCAACCTGAAGGATGTGAGGCCGCTGCATCGCTATTCTCTCCACTTGACTTGACAGATCATGTTATCGATAACATAAGACGCTCAGCGACAAGAGGCAATCGGAAAATGTCATCCAATCTGTTCAATCTCGGCGGGCGCACCGCGCTCGTGACCGGCTCCTCTCAGGGCATCGGATTTGCTTTGGCCAAAGGGCTGGCCGAGGCCGGCGCCAGAGTGGTGCTCAACGGCCGTGACGAGGCGAAGCTCACGGTTGCGGCTGGGCAGATTCCAGGCGCTGCGACGCTTGCCTTCGACGCGACCGACCACGACGCCGTCAGGGCCGCAATCGACGCCTTCGAGCAAGCCAGCGAGCCGATCGACGTTCTCGTCAACAATGCCGGCATGCAGTTCCGCACGCCGCTGGAGGATTTTCCCGCCGATGCGTTCGAACGCCTGCTGCAGACCAATGTCGCCAGCGTCTTCCATGTCGGCCAGGCGGTGGCCCGGCACATGATCAAGCGCGGTCGCGGCAAGATCATCAACATCGCCAGCGTGCAGACCGCGCTCGCCCGGCCGAGCATCGCGCCATACACGGCGACCAAGGGCGCCGTCGGCAATTTGACCAAGGGTATGGCGACCGACTGGGCCAGGCACGGCCTGCAATGCAATGCGATCGCGCCCGGCTATTTCGACACGCCGCTCAACGCGGCACTCGTCGCCGACCCGGCCTTCAGCGCATGGCTCGAAAAGCGCACCCCGGCCGGCCGCTGGGGCAAGGTCGAGGAGCTGGTCGGCGCCTGCGTCTTCCTGGCCTCCGACGCATCATCCTTTGTCAACGGACACATTCTCTATGTCGATGGCGGCATCACAGCTTCGATCTGACCGGCCGCCGAGCATGGTGGTCATGGGCGTCACCGGTTCGGGCAAGACGACGATCGGCGAGGCTCTCGCCCGCGCAATCGCGGCGACATTCGTGGACGGTGACCAACTCCACCCTGAGGCCAACATCGCCAAGATGAGCGCCGGCATTCCGCTGGACGATGCCGACCGGTGGCCATGGCTGTCCAAGGTCGGCGAAACGCTGCGGCTAGGGCCCGCGCCGGTCATCGTCGGCTGCTCGGCGCTGAAGCGCGCCTATCGCGATTTCATCGCCGAGCAGGCGGGCGCGCCGGTGCTGTTCATCCATCTCGACGGCTCGCGCGAGCTGATCTCGAAGCGCATGCATGAGCGCACCGGCCACTTCATGCCGGCCAGCCTGCTCGACAGCCAGTTCGCGACACTGGAAGTGCCGGGCAAGGACGAGAATGCGATCGCCGTGCCGATCGACGCGCCGCTCGACGAGATTGTTGCGGACATAACAGCGAAATTCGGGGAGCGACCATCATGACCAACGCAGTCGCCTTGATCGGCGCCGGCGCCATGGGCGGGGCAATCGGCGAACGCCTGCTCGCCACCGGCAACCGCCTTTTCGTGTTCGATCTCGACAAGGCCAAGGTTGAGGTGCTGCTCACCAAAGGCGCGACCGCCATGGCGAGCGCGTCCGAGGCCGCCGGCGCGTCCGACTACGTGATCCTTAGCCTTAATTCGGCGGCGATCGTGCGCCGCGCCGTGTTCGGCGATGCCGGCGTGGCGGCTGGGGCGAAGCCCGGCACGCTGATCATCGACATGTCGTCCATCGACCCCGACGCGACGCGCCAACTCGCCGCTGACGTCAGCGAGAAGGGTTTACGCTGGGTCGACAGTCCGCTGTCTGGCGGCGCGCCCAAGGCGCTGACCGGAGAATTGACGCTGATGGCCGGCGGCGAAGCCGAGGACGTGGCCGACGCCTACAAGGTGCTGCGCCACGTCGCCACCAATTACACGCATATGGGCCCGGCCGGAGCGGGGCAGACGACCAAGCTGATCAATCAGGTGCTGTGCGCGCTGAACTTCATGGCCGTCGCCGAAGCGACCAAGCTGGCGCTCGACGCCGGCGTCGACGCGCTCAAGATCCCGCAGGCGCTGAAAGGCGGCCGCGCCGACAGCGCCATCCTGCAGGAATACCTGCCGCGCTTCGCCACCCGCGACTACCGGCGAACCGGCCGCATCGACAACATGGTGAAGGACCTCAACGCCGCCCAGGACCTGGCGCGGCGCACGCACACCGCAATGCCGCTGACGGCCGTCTGCGCCGAGGTGCACCGGCTATTGACCGCCGCAGGGCTGGGCGGCGAGGACCAGGCGGCACTGATGGAATTTTTCCAACGCAAGGATGAGGAACCGAGCAGATGATCACGCGCTATGCGTTGTTTGAAGGCAAAGTGAAGGAAGGTCAGATCGAAGCGTTCCGCAAGGACGTGATTGAGACGGTTCTGCCGAAGTGGAAGGCCTTCCCGGGCGCGCTCGACGTTCGAGTCAGCTTCGCGGAAAAACGCGACGATGGTGCGCCTGAATTTCCGATGATCCTGGCGATCAACTACCCAGATATGGCGGCCGTCGACGCGGCTTTGGCCAGCCCCGCACGCGCTGAATCGCGTGCCGCGACAGAGGATGTGTTGTCCAGGTACTTCGAGGGTCGCATTCACCACCACGTCACCATCGCCAACGAGTTTTCATTGGCCGGAGATTGACGAATATCAGGACGGAGATTCGATACCTACCAGAGCTCGACAGGAGTCGCAGCATAGAATGCAGTGAGGTCGGATTGGCGCATTCTTTTGACAAAGCGTGCCAGTCACGCCTAACGCCGCCGGCGACGCGAAAGTTTAGCCGATCACGACAAGTCGCTGTCGGGCTACAAGGTGACGCGGCTCACCCATTCCCTTTAGGCCGCCACGCGCCTGGAACGCGGTGCCTACAAAGGGACAAATTCAAGGACAACGCCTATTTCGACGACTGCTCCGAGTTCTGCGAGAAATGGAATCAGTCGACCTTTGGCTACCGTGCCATTCGCCACGACCTGAAAAGGGGCTTGCCGAGGCACCGCCAAGAGAGGAGCCGGCACTACTTGCCGTGTTTCCCATGTCGTGCGGTCGAATCCCCGGCCACGCTGAACAGCGTGGCCGGAAATTCTAACTTATGTCGGAGCCGCCTTGGCGGCTCCTGGTTCTGCCATTCATTCGGCGGCGACTTCGAAGCCTCACCTGCGTCGCTCGCGCTAGTGCGTTCGGAAGATGCCGCATCTGCATCTTCCACGGCCAAATGGTCCGCTGCGGCAGACTCGTCCACCATAGCGCCCCCTGGCTTTGACAGGGAGCAGGTCGCCAGCCGTCGCCGGCCCCAAGTCCTTAGGAGCGCGGGCAACCAGACGGTCCCGGTGTGCCGTCCGGAATTATCTGTCGCTGTCCGGAATTAAGCCGGGCTGCGGAGGTCGTCTGCGGCGGCGTTTCGGCGCGCGCGTAGAAGCCTGAGCACATCGCTGCCGCACGACATGCCGCGAAGCGTGCTCTCTATCCGGGGAAGACGAATGCTGCCGAAGCTGCTGGTCCCGGCAGCGCAATTCTGGAGGAGATGGCAAAGCGCGCGAAGGGAGGGATCGTGTCCCGCGGCGTGGTGTAGCTGGCGGCATTGATCGCCGTGCTATCCGGCATGGGCCGGGCTGATCAGCGCGCCACGGCTGGCAGGCTGATCAGGGGATCATCGCTCATCTGGCTGATCGTTTCCAGGGTCATATATCTGGCCCGCTGCACTGCCCATTCATCGTTCTGTTCGAGCAGGATTGCGCCGACGAGGCGCACGATCGCATCGTCGTTCGGGAAGATTCCGACGACCTCGGTGCGCCGCTTGATCTCGCCGTTGAGACGCTCGATCGGATTCGTCGAGTGGAGCTTGGCGCGATGTTCCTTCGGGAAGGTCATGTAGGCCAGGGGCGACGGCGCGCCATTGTACGGACGCGGCCTCGGGCGCTTCGAACGGGACCAGCTTGTCCCACCTCCGGCTTATGACGACACGCCTTCTTACCCCCTGTCCGATCGACCATGCCGTCCAACCTTCATGCCTTCGTCAAAGCGTGCTAGATCTCCTTAGGACCAGTCGGGAATTGATTGTCGTTGGGGCACATCGGTAACCTGTTGTCCGAAAGGCATTGGTAACCTCTTCGGCACGAAAGCGGCGGGAAATCATCCACTTAGCAGTCCAGCCAACGACAGATAAACCTGGACTCTAGCCCTACCGACGACAGATATTTCCGGACGCCATACCACTGTGGCGTCCGGAATTATCTGTGGCAGTCCGGAATTAAGTCAGGGCGTCGCTGTCGCGCGCAAGTCGCCTACGCTGAGATTCTGACGTCATCTGTCTCAAGGGGTTGCGGGGGAAGTACAGAGCCGAATCTTAGTCGATAAGGCTGCTGCTTTGGTTTACCAATCCTGGGGTTTGGGTTGACCAATTCCCAATCAAAACATCTCCTTAAGGACCAGTCGGAAATTGATTGTCGTTGGGGCACATTGGTAACCTGTTGTCCGAAAGGCATTGGTAACCTCTTCGGCACGAAAGCAGCGGGAAATCATCCACTTAGCAGTCCAGCCAACGACAGATAAACCTGGACTCTAGCCCCTACCGACGACAGATAATTCCGGACGCCATACTGGTAAACTCCGTGAAATGCCAACATTTCCGGACATCACAACAGTTCCCCACTGCCATTTATGCGACTTTTGAAGCACGAAGCGTGAACATCGTACGTTTCGCGCCAGAAGGGGTCATTCGGCTGCGGTCCAGATGCTTGGCGCGGGAGAGTAAACCCAGACCCGCGCCGGCTTTGCCACGAATGACCGCAAGGGAGATCAGCAGCCTGACGCAGAAGTCGGCTGGGTACTCCAGACCACGAATCCAACGCCGACGGGAGATTTTAAGTACCAGGCTCGGCGTTGTCGCCACGGAAGTGGTAGCTGTCCACCACCCTCTCGCGAGCAGGGCCGAACAGTGGCGTCGAGAGTAGATCCTCCAGCTTGGCGTTGGCCGACCAGGGCTCGTCTATGAGGCACCAGTCAAGCAGGGAGTGGTCGCCATCTTTGGAGATCAGCAGCCCAACGCCGATCCGAGTTTTCAGATCGTACTTCGCCGCTCGCGTGAACAGCTCCACGGCGTTCGTTCTCATCCTAATACCGTCCTCGCCGGTCACCGGCCAGTCGGGGTCCATACTTGCGACCATGAAAGTGCAGTCTGTCTGCGGGAATGCGAATCTGAAAGGTCGACGAGGTGTTCCGGCCTTGCTAGCCTCGAGGGAGACGACAAGCCGCCTTTTGAACTCGCGCCAGATGGATCGCGGGACGCGAGCGAACTCCTCCATGATCCGGTAGTAGTCCGTGCTCCTTTCAGGGTTGACGATGTGAAGTTGGAGGTCCCGCAGGATGTA
Organism: Mesorhizobium sp. BR115XR7A; assembly: GCF_020165315.1. NCBI lineage: Bacteria > Pseudomonadati > Pseudomonadota > Alphaproteobacteria > Hyphomicrobiales > Phyllobacteriaceae > Mesorhizobium > Mesorhizobium sp. BR115XR7A. The sequence goes on along the minus strand of NZ_JAIUHW010000002.1, from coordinate 88,353 downwards.
TGAAAGATCAAACCCGCCAAGGTCCTGCACGAAGGCGCGCAACTTCTCGATCGATCCAGGCTCCGGCAAATCCATCTCCGACAGGAACGCGACCATGATGTCGGGCTCCTCCACTACCACGCCGGCCTCGCGCAGTTGCGGCAGGACCGACTCTCGATATTCGAAGTACAGCCGCACGTCGTCGGGGACGCGCAGTTTGTCCAATATTCCCAGATAGTCGTGCGCGGCCACGATATGAATGAAACCAACCGTGGCCGAGACGTGGAACTTGGTCTCCCAACAGTCCGCAGGCAGCAGCCGACCAGGAAGGAAGACGACGATCTTCTTGATGTCTAGGAGGTCGACCCCCTTCACCGCTATCTCGTGACCCTGTTCGTTCGTGAGGCGGATCTCCTCGTGCTCGGCCAGGTACCGCACCGTGTCCTTGATCTGATCCGTCGCTTTCCGGAGGACCTTCCTCCGGAACCACTGTCGCTCAGCCTCAGGGTCCGACGTCTCCTCAGCCCGTTCTTTGAGCTGGAACACCATAGCCAATGATCCGATCTTCACCATTCCGTCCGCCAGTTCGACCTGCTGTTTCGGACGAGGGAAGAATCTCGTTTCGGAGAAGGTGAACTCCTTCCAGAAAGTGGTGGCATTGAGCTGTGAGGTGAATTTTTCAAGCGTCATGTCGTACAGATAGGCTATTGCCGGTACACGTTGAAGTGCGGCTAGGGGTCGCCTTTGCGGGTGCTCTCTTTGACGTCGAGAGCAAAGCCCAGATGCTCGAGCACCGCGGCGCATGGCACCTTGCCCTTCAGTTCTTCAGTTGCTGCTTTTCCATCCTGCTCCGCACGCGCTTCGCGCTCCCTTCTCTTCAATTCCGCGCCGGATTTTCGGTGCAGGAACTGGATGCCGCGAAGAGCAAGGCGGGCAAGGGCGCGGCCGGCAAGCCGGCGTTTGTGCCGGGTGGCGCGAATAGAAGGCCGCGGCGCAGCTTCCCTTGCCGGGCGCCGCGCCCAAACGGCAAAGACCAACCCTCATCAGCTCCGCGGTGATGCCTTTCGCGTCAGGGATGAAAGCCCGAAGTGCGAAGACCCGCACAGCGGGGCTTCGGCTCGCCTACAGCCCGGCTCCTGGGGAGGACGCCCACCCCTCAAAAATGCTTCGTCCGTGCACTATCATTCTGCTCCTGTGCAACGCTTACGAACAACATGTCCGCTGGGTCGAATACAGCCAGATGATGATGCAGGATCTCGAACTCGGGATTCCGACGCAGCAGACGGAACTGCACCTGCCGCAATCCGATCTGGTGCGGATCAATGACATGGCGCCGTGATGCCGCTGCCGGAAACGGGGTCGTGCTGGTGCCGATGAACTTCAGCTATGCGCCGCCCAATAGGCCCAAAGTCGGCCCCGACTTCAATATCCGGTCGGAGGGCCGCGACTTTTCCAACAGTGCAGATGCCTAATTCCGGCCTCGGGTTTCTTCGAGTTCACGGGCACAAAATATCCCAAGACCAAGCATCGCTTCACCCTGGCGGGATCGCCCTTCCTCGCGATTGCCGGGCTCTGGCGCGAAGCACAGGGCAATCACCGGGTGAACTTTACAATGCTGACCACCTCGCCGGGGCCCGACATCGAGCCCTACCACGACCGACAGGTCGTCGTGCTGCAGCCGCGAGATTGGGCCGCCTGGCTCTATCTTTACCAAGGCGCAGGCCGAGCTGTTGCGGCCATTGTCGGCTGGGTCGCTTGCGGTCGAAACGGTCCGCCCCGGTTCAGACTAGCCCCTCAGGTCAGAGGGGATGATGCCAATCCGAGCAGCCAGACAGCGTCAGGAATTCGGGGGCTGGGAAGACATGTACCGCCCGGACCAACTCTGCGGGAAGCGGCCGCTTGATGTTGTCTTCGACATCGGTCGAGTTCGGGCTGCGCGTTCCCTGGGCGATGACGTATCTTTGCCCAATGTTCATCGCCAGCCGCAGGCCGCGATCGCGACCACACCACGCGACGGGGATTTCTGCTTCAACTATAGCGGGCCGCCCGACCCCCGCGATGACCTTGCCCATTTCCGGGTGCCGGTCATGCGAATTGTAGACCGCCTCCCCACCCCAATAGCGGAGAAGATCTCCGATACCGCCCTCGCCCGCGCGAGCTGGGGTGAAGAAACAGAACCACAGCATGCCAGCCCGGTATCGCTCCGCGGCTTGGTTGACTGCCTTTAGGCGCGCGCCATGGTTCGACGAGATCAGTTCGTGCCGGATTGCGGCATCGATCCGACGGGACACGAGATCGACGTCGAGGAGCGCCATTCCATTGGCTCTGATGTCTTCGACCTCGTGATCGGCGAGACGCGTGCAATGCCAACCGACGACGCTGTATGGCTCCAACGCCTCGACCACCGCGTAGACCGCAGCATCGTAACGGTCACTCAACGGACCTTTCTCGCGCGAGCGGAGCGCATCTCGATTGGTGGTGAGCACGTCAAGGAGATCAGAGAGCCACGCCTCGGGACGATCGAGCTCGATCGTTGGGCGTCGAGCGTCACTCATTCCCGTTGGCTTCCCGCGCGGCAGCGGCGGCCATGACCCTGTCCCCCTGATGCCTGGCCATCAGCACGGCGAGAATGGTCATGGAGGTCAGTCGAGAGACGCGGAAGAATGCATCGCACACTTCGTAGTACACGCTCTCATCCTGCTTGGGATCGGTGCCGCTGATCGCCATAGTCGCCATCTGTGTTGCCGCATCGGTCTCGGTGATCGCCGTAAATAGATGGCGAAAGCTGAGATGGACGAATTCAGAGGTCTGGCTGTAGAGGGGCTCGATCCAGGGATGCTCCTCCGCGAGCTTCTTTTTGAGGAATGCGTCGGTGAGGCGCTCGGGCTTGCCGCCGCCGGCAGCGGGATTCGAGACCAGGCGGTCAAAGGTGGCGCTCGCCTTTGAAGATGCGCTGAACGTCCGCCTCGACATTCGCCATCATCCTGAGGCCGTTGATGCGCATGGCGGTATCAATCTGCGTGCGCAACAGAATCGTCGCGGAGGGAAAGTTCCTGGTCTCGATGAGCGTCCGGAAGCCGCGGGACTGTGACAGCGTGCGCTGCGTAGCGCCCAGGATGAAGAAATCAACGATGTTGACCGCGCCTTTCGGCAGGATGGCGTGGGCCTTGTCGACGAGCTCGGTCTCAAGTTTCGAGATGGCGCCGAGCCGATGCGTCAGCGTTCCTGGCTGTGGCGTGCTATCCCGCTCAGTCATTGGCGACCTCTCTCGATAGGCGGATTGCGCGGTTGCTAAAGGGCCGATTCGCCAAACGCTGCTTCGGCTTCGCTGAGGCAGCGAGTTCAGAAGACAATCGCTTCGCGGATGGCCGGCATGATCAGGCGACCGTCGGCATCCCGCAACCTGCTGGCGTCCATCGTCGTCACCATCGACACCATGCCGGGCATCGAGGGATCCGCGAGCACGGCCGGGGACTCGAAAGCGTCATTGCGCAGTTCAAGTCCGCCTCGAAACTCCTTGAGCAGCGCGTCGCGCTTGGGCTTGATGAAGCTCTGGAAAATAGACGCCTGCTGCCAGTCGGGCCACTTTCCCTTGGCCCACGCTTTCCGGTCGGAAGTGTCGCAGTCGACCTTTTCGAAGACGTGCCCTACCGACCTCAGAAGGGTGATGATAGCGATGTATTGCGACTGGAACACGATGATGGGCTGCATCGTACTGTCCTGCCGTTCGAACCGCGCGACCAGAGTTTTGATGAAATCGAGCTGCGCGCGAGCCACCAACATGGTCATAACGCCCTGAAGGCGGATTCGATGTCGGCGACTGGCGTGCTGTTGTCGAAGCTATGGAGGACGGCGCCGGTCTGGGTGCGGTCTCTGATCTCGATCTTCTCTGTCTCGTGGTTGTAGGCAAACACATAGACATTCCCGCCGATCTTGGCCCAGAGCATGTTGGCTGGTGTGCCGGCAAAGCTGCGAATTCGGATGGAATCGGGTTCGCCGCGCCAGATGATGCCGCCGAGGATGGCGAGCGCGACCCCCTTAACCTCACCGGCATGGTGGTCCGCGCGGCCCATGACGCCCTCGGCATAGGTGTGCAGTTCCTCGACGTCTTTCGCGGTGATGGCCAATTTGTCCTCCGAGGGTTCGATTCGCGTGATCGGTTATCGCCAAGACGCGATGACGAGATGTCGCTACTGGCGGATGAAGCGACCAGGGCGATTGCCCCGGTTGTTACAGATGAAGGTACTGCCGGTGGCTTCGCTGGACAGCATGACTGAGCCGCGCCGAGGCTGAAGCACAGCTGCAACCGCAGTGGTGAAATCAGCCCATGACATCCCACGCGGACGCACGATCACTAGCGACGTCTTGTGGGGCAGGACCTGTGCGTTGAGCCCCAACCTGCGCAACCTCCTCGCGGCGATACGAATGTTGTCGCAGATGACGCGGTTGAATTCTCCGAAGTACCTCATCTCTCACTCTTCCTCTTCGTCATCGGCGGCAAACGAGATCGAAACGGACGCTAGTCCATTGCTTGGACTGAAGCCGACAAGCACGCCCTGGCGTGTCAGAGCCTTCCTTATCGCCTTGAGTGTTGCGGGCCGACCTTCCCGTCCTCGCTCCACATTGGAGACCGTCGCCGCGGACACGCCAGCCTCTGTGGCAAGCGCGGCCTGATCGAGCCCGGCCAACATACGAGCCGCGGCATAGGTACGACCGCGGGCTTCGGCGTTCGTCAGGCTAAGCGGCATCGCTCGTCTCCGCCTACTTAGTGTGAATTTACATTCATCTGAATACAGCACAATTTTTGTGAAGGCAAGCTATTTTAAATCGCGTGTCTTCACCCTGATGGCTCGACCTTCAAGGTTGGATCAACAAGGTCGCGCGGCTTGAACCCCTTTCGGCAGGCTGCGGGGATCTGGGCCGGGGCCGCAAATTACTGGTCTGTGACATCAGTTGAGACGATGTCGCCTGGTGCAACATCGAAATCAAGCATTGGCGAGATAGAAGCGTCGATGCCCGGTCGGTCCACTATTGCCTGGAAATGACGCTGCGCGAGGGGAGGCGCGGAGCGCTACTGGTCTCGACCGGCGGGATCGCTCCCGCCGCTTTCCGGGCGCTGCGCCGAGGTCCATCAAGACTTCATGCGCTTGGCGGACCAGTCCAAGATCGTCACGAGCTGCCGCTACTTTGCCAAGCGAATGTCCGGCTTATGGGCCGAAGAGCTGCCCGTTCGCAGGGTTCTGTTCGAAGATACGGTTTGACCTGAGCCGGGCTCATGCCGCGACCGCTTGGTCCGGAGTGAAGACGTGGGGCAGATAGTTCATCAGCGTCTGGCCATCGGCACTGCGGCTGAGCTCGATGGTGATCAGCCGGTCGTTCTGGAATGCTGGGCTGAGTTCGAGCGAAAGATAGTCGAACAGGGGCTTTTCGTGCACCGCGATAATGATCTGGCGCTGCAGGTTCGATTTGGCCAACATTCTGAGCAATGCGGTAAATTGGGCAATATGGACCTCGTCCATGCTCTGCACGGGATCGTCGATCACCAGCCAGGGGAGATCGGGGGAAACCGAAAGATGTAGAGCGAGGAAAAGCGTGAGCGCGGACGTGTTGAGGTTGCCAGCACTCAGCATCGCGCGGGGATCACCCCCTTTGCCGCCGGAGCGATACCAGGTCTCAAGCACTGCCTCGACCGGGCCGCCATTGGTTTCGGGGACGGCAAAGGCAGGGACAAATGGCTCTTCCGGCGCCAGCCGCACGAAGAGGTCGCGCCACACCCGGTTTAGCGAGCCATTGAAGACTTTCCTGACAATGGCGGTCCGGGCCTCTCCGGCGCGCTTTGCCAGCTCGCGGGCGTCAAGAATCAGGCGGTCCGCGCGCTGTTTCGCGGCATTCAGCCGGTCAAGGCGACCCTGAGCGGCCCCCGTTGCATCAACGACTGGTTGCCTCAAGGCATTGAGGCGTTGCACTTCAAGGGCGTTCCCCGCCATTTCGCGGCGGATCGTCTGGTTCGCGGTATAGATTTCGACGAGCCGTGAGGCCTCGGCGGCAAAACGCGACAGTGCCGCAGCGATGTCTTCGGTGGGGGCCAGAGGCGCCACGCCGAGCTCCGTGCCGAAGCGCTCGACCGACTGCCGCAAGGCCGTACCGCCCTGGTCCTGAACGGCGAGATCCGAAAGCGCGCGGGAAGCCGTAGCGGCCTCACCGATCAGGCGTTGACCTTCCTCCACGTCGCTGGTCATGCCGGCCAGTGACAGGTCCACTTCCTGCAAGAGCGCCACCCGGGTCCGAAGTGCGTCTCGATTGATGGCGTCGAGGCGTCGCCCTCGGACCTCGCCGAGCTCTCTCTCGGCGACAGCGACGGCCGAGAGGGAGGAGGTCCGATCGCGGCTCAGGGCCTGGAGCTGCCCGGCAGCAGCGGTGAGCTCTGCTATCCGCGCAGAGACATGGGCCTGCAGCGGCACCTCTGAGGTCTCTTTGAAATTGCGACCGCAAACCGGGCAGTCGTCGGTATGGATATGCGGCAGGACGCCGCTCAATGCCTGGGCAAGGGCGCCGCCCTCAGATGCGAGGTTCGAGATTTGCTGCTCCAGCGCCTGTATGCGGGCCCGACCGCGTGTGACGGCGCCTTCATGATCGGCTTCCAGCTTGGCGTCGGCCGCGTCCTTGTCGAGCACATCCTGGCAACGCCGTAGCTCTTCGCGCACCGCTTTTGTCGCGGCGGCGTGGGCTGGCTGGGGTCCGCCGGCGCTCACCGACGGAAGGTCGGAGAACAAGGGCATGAGCCGTTCGAGCACGGCCTGAAGCGTGGCTCCCTTGGTCGCGGACCATGCCGCGAGCGCCCGGCCGGCGTTCTCGCTGCGGGGCTGCGCGGCAGCGCGATCGCGAGCAAGGTCTGTGCTGGCGATCTGCTGCCATTGCAAGGCAGCGGCCTCAACCTCGCGGCGCACCGTCGTGAGCCTCAGGAGTTCGCTCTGCTCGGTCTCGCCGGCAGTTGGGCCGGTGACGGAACGGTCGCCAACTGAGACCAACCGATTCGACAGAGCGTCATTCTGCTCTTCCAGCTGGCGGATCCTGATATCGGTCTTCTCCAGTTCCGCACCCAGGCGGTCACGTTCGCCCTCGACCTGGGGAATGGTGTCCCTGGTCTCGCCATATCCCGGAACGCCGCTTCGCAGCCGTCGCACGTCGCCGGCGTCATGCAGCCCATCGATGATGGCATCGAGGTGATCAAGGCCCAGCAGGTCCTTGACAAACTTGGTAAGGGCGGAATCCGAGCGCTTCGCGGAATCCTGATAGAGCTCGAGAAGGCGGCCCAGCGATGACTGCGCGAGGAAGCAGCGTTCGGCATAGAACCGGGCGAGATCCGGTCCGAGCAGCGCCTCGCCCTCTATCGCATTGGCGGTCACCTTGAGGCTGGTCTCATTGCGATCGAGGCCAATCGTCTCAATCTTGAGCTCCGCGGACTTGGCGTCCTTGTGGACGAGGTGGGCTGCGTAGTCGGGATCGACCCCTTGGAGCGACGCGACTTGGCCCGTCAGAGCCAGCTCGATGGCCGACAACAGACTTGTTTTGCCCGCTCCGTTTGCGCCATGGATGAGGACTATGGGAGCATCCAGCGGGACGGTGATGCTCCCCTTGATGCTGCGGAAATTTGTAAGGGTGATCGAACTCAACTGAGCAGCGCTCATTCCGAAGCTCCCTGTGTTAGCTCTGGCCCAAGATCGATGTCTTCTTCTGGTTCGATTTCGGCCTCGATGGCGGTGTTGAGAAGCTCGTGCAGATGTTGCTGGACGCCGTCTGCGCCTTGGTCTGCGAAGGCGACCAGGCCGACGATATTTTGGTCAAGATCGGCGGATCTGCTGACGATCGAGCCTAGCGATTCCGCCGTGTCGCTGGTCGGGCCAGGCAGCTTGAGCGGCAGCAGGACAGCCAGCCAGTTCTCCAGCAGCGCAGTTGTCGCTCCATGTTCGGTGACACCGACGGGAAGCACACGGCAGACCTTGGTCATCGCATCAAGCGTGGCGGCGGAGGGTTTGGGCCCAACGAGGATCGTGGTCAGGGGACGTTTGGAGCGGGTGACGTCGAGCGCGCGCGCCACCCCTTCCACCTTGCGGAGGATCCTTTGTTCGGTGTCGAACGCCGTGTCAGCGACAAGGATGAGATCGGGCGACGGGCTTTCGCCGACCAGGGCGGCTGGAAGGTCGAAGGTTAGGCCAGCGATCGACAGCGGGACTGACAGCGGGCGGTAACCGGCTTCCGAAAGCAGCGCGACGACTCCCTCGACTGGCGTGGCACTGGTCATATCGCTGCCTCCGAACGAAACTGCTGCATGAGATCTGCCGCACTGGTCGCGTGCTGGAGCAGGTCGTAAATGCTGACCTCCCGCAATCCCAGCACGCCCGTCCGGCCGGGTGAGCTTCGGGGCGAGCGGGGCATCGGCGGTGGCTTCTCGGCACTATAGACCAGGACGGCGTCCTCGTTGTCATCGATATGGCCATTCTGCTGCAGCCGGATCGCTGACCGGCCATTGGCCGCAAGGACAAGCTTGGTGCTTGCCGACGCAGTCACCACCTTCACTGCACCCGAGGCGGGATCAGCGGGATCACTTTCGGCTAGGGACCAGGTGCCGTCCGCCACGCCAATACCAAGCAAACCGGCAAAGACCGCGATCTCCGGCAATCCGGATGAAGGGAGGGCCTGGTCGGCCGCAATCTGGTGAAGCGGCAAGGGCGTTACAGGGTTGTAACGGCGCGGGGCAACCCCTGCGGCTCCGTCCCGGAACATCGTCATCGTGCGCGAGGTGTGGTCGACGAACTTGCGGACGAACTGCAGTCGATCGCCATTGTCGATGGTCGCCAGATGGTCCCGCAGTGCTACCACTCCCTTTTGCAGAGCTGCGCGCGCCGCGGGGTCGAGGGTACCCTGGACCGTGTCGACCATGACCTGCATCTTGTCGGCGATAACAGAGAGGACGAGCGCGAGCAAAAGCGGGTTGGCGTAGGCTGTGACGAGCGACTGCTCGTTGATCTGGTCGCGGGCCGCCGCCGTATAGGTCTGCGGATAGACGTTCTTGAGTAGTCCTTCCTGGTCGGCGCCGACCTGTTCTCCCGAGAAGACGAAGCTGGGCCTGTTTCCAGGCCAAGGCCAGCGCATCACCGACTCCGCCTTTGCGAAGAAGGCCTGAATATTGGAGTCCTGGGCCGACAGGCCCATCATGATGGTCGGCTTCGAAACGGCAATATCGAGCAGACGGTTGATCACGGCCTGATTTTCGGGTGCGGCGGCCCAGCGGTTGATCTGCGAGTAGCGGCCGACAAGAAACGGCCTGTAGGTTTCCTCGTCAGCGACGGCCAACACCGCGCAGCCGTGAAATTTGATAATCTGACCGGTAAGCTCCGGCTGACGAAGATCCTCGGCGCGAACGCAGACCACGAGCTTGGGAACGCCTCCTGTCAGTTCGGCGACAGCCTTCTCGACCAGCCCGTCCCAGTTCGCCGTGGCGATGCTGGACGCACTGCCCTCGAGAACTAGAATGCCCATACACAAATGCTCGACGTCGGGTTCGATGGCGGGGTTCGCGAAGGTGGCGGGGACGCCTACGCCGTCCCACAGCAGATAGTCGTCGGCCTTCCCGGCGACAGTGACGTCGAGCAGCCGAGCATAATTGTTGGTCAGCCGCGCGACAATGGCGGCCTGGTCCGGCCAAGCAGCGAAGCCAAGGGTGAGATCGACCCTTGCCCATTCCTCGGCCGACAGCGGGGCGAGGCCGAGGGCACGCTTGAGGGCTACGTTGTAGGGACAGTTGGGGTTGGTCGGATCGATCTGCTGGCGCAGAAACTCCATCACACGCACGATGATGTGCCTCAGGCCATCCACCCGCCCGAATGAGATGCCCGAACCAAGCCAGAAGGCATACTGGTCCTCGGCGATGCCCCTCGCGACGCTGCGAAAGGGACCATCGAGGATCTCGAGGGTTTTACGAACGGAAATCGTTGAAGCGCTTGGCGCAGCTGGCATACTTTGGCTTTCGACGCACGGATAGATATTGACCGTAGATGAGCATGGCGTGCGCGGCTAGATGGCGACACCGCCAAGTAGAACGCCATGCTCCGGAAGCAGACCCTATTTCGGCGTGTCCGCGACCGGCACATCTCCATTGATCCTCGCTTGCAGCTTTTCGACGCGCGCAAGGATCTCATCGAACGAATACGATTTCTCGTCGAACATCATCGCCTGCATGGCCTGGTAGTCGGTGCGCAGGTCTTTTAGGCGATACTCGGCCGGGATCAGGCGCAGGGTACCCGGATGCGCGGTGTCATAGTTCGCCCAGCTCGATCGAAAGTACACGGCCTTGTGCCTGGCGACCTGCGCCAACATCTCGAAGTCGACCGCCGCCGCCTGCCCCTCAGCCGTGTCGAGAAGCATCGCCACATCATAATAGTGGCGTGAAAAATACTGAGGGGTGGGAGAGTCTTCGGGACGGTGCGCTTCTGAGTGAAGCGCAGTGACCTTCTCCCAGAACGTTCTGCGCGCCGCCAGGACCGTAACGGTGCAATCCGGATTCTCGAAGAAAGTTGGGAAATCGTCCGCTGAATAGGGTCGGATGGTCTTCTGCTCGGTAGGCCAAGGATCGCCGCGCGCACCGAACTCCAGTTTGACGCGCGGGGTGATGTAGGTGACGCCTTGATAGTCCTGACCGGTCAGTGCTGCCGGGTAGTGAAAGTTCAGGGTTTGGGGATCGTTGGCGTCGATCTCGAGCGACCAGTTGCCCTTTACCGGCTCGGCAAGTTGGGCGGCGATCGCCTCTCGCAGGGCAGGAAGCATCTTGTTGGCGATGTGCTTTTCGACATCGGTCATGAGCGCATCGATGAGCTTGGCGGACTGCTTCTTGCTGATCCCTTCCCGCTCTGGATCACGATCGCCGTCATAGCCGAGGCCGGCACGGTCGAAGGAGAGGTCAATGTCTTCCGAAAAGCGTCGGATTGCACCATAGGCCTTGGAGAGAGAGGTGCCGCCTTTGAACACCAGAGTGGGCGCACCGCCCTTCTGGAGTTCAAAGAGACGCTTCAAGGTCCAGCAAACCCAGAAGTCCTTCTCGATGATAATGCTGGCGACGCCACGCAAGGCGGCGGACTCGCCGAAGACAGCCGCTCTTTCGGACGCGTCCTGGCGAGCGAAGCTATCCATTGACCGCGTCCGATCTGGTGTCCGCAATGGCGCGCAGCGTAGAGCGCATCCAGGCGGGGGCCTGAACGACCGTCGAGGCTAGCCTCTTCTTGTCGCTCGGCGACAGCTGGCGCGACGCGACATGAACGATATCGGCCGCCCGTGACGGCCCCAGGTGGCGCAGCGCCTGAACAACAGTCCCCGCCGCGCTGCCCGGTGCGATGAGATGCTTGGGCGAAGCGTGGCGGAGATCGACGACGCGTTTTCCGAGCACCACCCGACGGGATGGACCATCCGTCAGGTATGAACTGCGGGCCGGAACCTGGGTCGATAGACCGAGGACATTTGCCGCGCGCGAGCCGGCAACCTGCACCTGAGAGCCTGTCTCTCTGGCCAGTGCCTGGGCAACGTCATCGGGGGCCGGAGAAAGCGGGCCAAGCTTTGGATGCACTTTGGGGAAATCGTAAAGGCCTCGAGCGAGGCGACGGAGCCTGCCGCTCTTGACGAGGCGAGACAGAGCCTGATCGATCGCCGCCCGCCCAGCCAGGTCAAGGAAATCGGTGGGTGTGAAAACGCTGCCACGCCCGCTGCTGCGGGCGCGCCTTACAATCCGATCCGGAGCTGAAGACGGTGTCATATCCATGTGTCAGAAAATAGTTCATATTTTTCTGACACGCAAGAGATGAAACTAATCGGCGGCAAACCCTTGTTTTCTGACCTTTCGGGAAAGCCTATAGCCGACGAGCACTGTCCCGGACATACTCTTCGAACGTCAAGAACGACAAGCTGCCCTTGGCTGCGTTGGACTTGGCAATGCGGGTCTTGCCGATCCGCTCCTGGAGATAGCCGCAGAGCTCGGGCAGTCTTTCAATCGACAATGCGCGCCAAGCGGCCCGGAACCTGGCTTCGATGTTCTTGGAGATTGCGCCATAACTGAACTTGGTTGCCCGAGACGTGTCGGCCGAGGCGAACTTATTATAGCGCCCGATCAGGTACTGGACATAGCGGCTGGCGTCTTGGTCCGCCCCAATCGTTCCTGCGGCAGGAAGGATCTTCACAGCGTTGCGGGCAGCCTTGATGTTTATGGTTCGCCCGACGATCGCCCCTGGGCTGGCGATCACAACGTTCCCGGCATTGTTGTTGACCTCGACGCGCCGCATAGAATTGAGCAGGAGCTTTGCGTAAAAGGCATCGGTCTCCTGTTCGGGGCGGCCGAACTGTCTTTCCCCGATTGCCTTGAGTTCTTCGAGCGCATCGACGGAATAGAGTTCGGGTTCTTCGTCGACGATCCGGTGGTGCCGACGGCAGAGGAGAATCAGGTTCTTATAGGCGTGTCGCGCTTCTTGGGTCTGCGAAGCGTCGAACCGGGGGCCTCCAGGGCTCTGCGCACGGATGTGACAAATCTCACCAGTGAGCGTTCCGTTCACCTCGACGAGCGGGGATGGGCAGCCAAGAAACGCGCAACTATTCCCCGACATGGCGAACAGCCGGCGGATCGTTTTTTCCGATGGTCCCGACAATCTGCCCCCAATTCTCGTCTCGCCCTTAAGACCGCTGCACCAAGTCTACCAGAAATACCTCACGATCGACCGGAGACCGCCCCGCCCGGCCCAAGGCCTGGCCGATCAAAGCCGCTACGACGCGCCTAGCCAGCCTTCGGGCACGGAACCGATCGGCACTTGAGATCGGCGCCATCGGTCGCCCATGTACATAGGCACTGCGAAGATTGAAGAGCGCTTCGAACTCGGTGCCGGCGGCAAGATCATCTAGAAGAGCTGCAACCCTACCCATCATGATCTGAGTGACCCTACGGCCCTTCCGAGGATCGCTCGCGGGCTTCCCACCGTAATCCGATTGCAGCCCGAGCGCCGCTTCGAGAACCGTCAGATGTGCGATGAATTCGTCGATGCCGGTGGAATGGTATGCTCGTACAAGGAAATGCCGGATCGGAGTCTCGAAGAGGGGCGATTTGAAGGCGCAAGCAATATCCGCCCACGTTCCGTCGTTGACATAGATCGGCAACTCCGAGGCCTCGTCGGCGAGGCTGAAGCGGGCGGGTATCTCGACCTCCTCCGCCGATTCGCCATAGGCGTCAAAATAGGTGTACGGAAGCCAGGTGAGGCTGCTGTCGAGCGGAGGCGGCTTCAGAGGAACGCAAAGGTCGTCGTTCACCGAATAGACCCAGGGAATGCGAAATCCACGCCAGTCGACTTCCTGCGCCTGCGACCAATCCTCCCACGGCGCTAGCAGCAGCAGGAAAAGGGCCTGTTCCACGGCCGGCGGAAAGCGGTCCTCATGGGCGGTGATCGCACCGTAGTCGCGATTGATCTCATACATGAAGGGACTGGTCCGCGCGCCCGGCTCGCCGGCAATCGGCAAGGTCTCTTCGACGACGAGCCAATAAAACTCGGAGAGCCGCTCCCAATCCGGCTGGGCGTTGGGGAAGGTCCGGGTAAGGCGGGGCGCATCCAGAATGGTCATGAGTTCGCTCGACGAAAACCTGCTGAGGCGGCTGCTCCCGAAGTCGACAGGAGGCGGGTCGTCCGCCCAGTCGAGGGGGCAGAGATGGACGATCCTTGCGGTTGTCGTGGTCAAGGCAATGTGCAGTCCCTTTGCAGCCTGTTCGGCCGTCAATGAGAGCGCCTGCTTGTCCGTCGGCAACAGCATCGGGCAACCGAGGGACTTCAGGATATGCCACAGAGATGTGGTAAACCAGAGCCCGGCGCCGACGGAATAGGAAGTTGCGCAGGCCTCTTTGAGACCCAGAAACTCGGGTGTCTCAAACGAATTGTCTGGGCGCGGACCTCGACGCCGCCACAAAGCTGCGATGGCCTCCGAGATCACTTCTGGAATCAGGTCGGTCATGTTGCGGCGCCCTATACCGGCACTGTGCGGACAAGCTTTCGCGGCGGCAACTACAAATGCCTAAGCTGGAATGGGTCGAGGCGCATTGAATGCGTCGTCTAGAAGGCTATTCCGCGGCGGCCCGGGTGCTACAGGATGGGCAGACCAGCCTGTCGTTCGGCCTCCTGGTGCCGCTGTAGTAGGGATCGCGGATCCAAGCGGGATGTTCGTGACGGACGACGAGATCAGGAGGAATTGCCCTGGCGAGGGTGAATGTGAAATCGCGTTCAGGCACCCAATCCGGGCGATTGACCTTGATCCGAGTCCATTCTTGCAGGAGCGCTCGGGCGAGCTCGTCCCGGATGCCGGAGCTCACCATGTTGAGGGGGAGATCCACCAGGACAATGGTCGGGTAGCCCCACTTCAGCAGCGCATTGTGGGCGCCGAAGCCCAGGATGCATTGCATCCATTCGCTGCCATAGAGCAGGTAGTGCCCCGCACCATTTGTCTGCGCCCGGTCGTCGAGCGCGAGATGGATCTGGCCGCGGTCGCGGTCGCGATTTTCGAACTGGGCAATCATCCGGTCGATATTCGCCTGATAGAACGCCAGCCCTTCCTCGGCGAAGACCAGGGCTCGTAGATCTGCCGCGAGTACGCTCGGATCGTTAAGCCGAAGGCCGTTTTGATGGTACGACCCGGGGTCTGCCGTGCGGCAGCCATGGAAAGCCCTCACTCGAGCGAACGACAATGCGTTTGAGAGGATTTGGATAACGTCGTAGACGTCGTCGTCGAGCACCCGCTGGGTGAGCTTCAGCCAATCGGAATCATCCCACGCCAGATCCTGCTCGGCGAGCCTCTGCAGATGGCGGATGCCGTTCTTGTTTAGTCCAGGACGCAACCAAGTCGAGAGCGGCGACACATATGAGGCCGGTCGCTTCCACTCGATCAGCGTTCGTTGCCACAGCTTGCTCAAGAGCTTCTCATTGTTCGTCCATTGTTTCGCTTCGAGTACAGAACATCCTCCGGCACGGCCGGTCTTGCAACTAACAGCGGCCGCGAAGCGTGTGGTCTCCTCCGCTCTTGAACTGCGCTTGCCGGCTACCTTGGTTGCAGCGCATATGGGCAGGACCTACGGTCCCGGTGAGTCCGCGCTATTGCAACACCTTTCGTCACGATTTTCCGCTGGGGCAGAATGCCGAACATAGAGGACAGTATCAGCAATGTTCGCGCCTCGCGGGGCGGCCATACGTTCCACGAACGTTGGGCGGCAAGGCGTGCCCTGCAACTGATTTTTCCTAAGGACCGGCTCTTTGCAATTGCCGTTGAAGGCATTTCGTCAACCGAAATAGCGAACCCGGGTGCCGAGGCCGAAGATGTAGCGGACCTGGTCCTCTATTACGGCGAGGGAAACGATTTCGCCTCGTGCGACAGACTGGAGACCGTCCAGTTCAAGTACAAGGAGAGGGGATCCCCTGTAACGGCGTCCTACCTAAAAAAGACCATCGAAAAGTTCTGCGACACCCTGGTTGGCTACGAGAGCGAATTCTCAGGCAACGAAGTCGACGCGAAACTTTCGTTTTCCTTCGTCACTACGGCTGAATTCTCCGAAGGCTTGTGGGATGCGATCGAGGTTCTGAAGGTGGGTCGGATGTCGGCAGATGGCACCGATGCTGAGCCGATCCGGTACCTGACGTCGCTATGCAAGGCTCACAAGGTAGGCGATCCGCGACGGCTGTTCTCGAAGATCGAGTTCCGTGCGGCCGAGAAGAGCCTGCCAGGACAGAGCAACGCGCTCCGCCGGACCCTGACCGATTGGTCCGGCGGAGCCGATGGGCCTGCAAGATTGCGTTTGTTTGGCCTGCAGGAACTTATCCTGAAAAAAGCCGGTCCGGCGGGGCAGAACAACAACCTTGTCCGGCGCGAGGACGTTCTCGATGCCCTAGACTGCGAACCGGAGGATCTGTTCCCCGCCGATACGCGCTTCATCGATGTGGGTGCCGTGGTGAAGCGCGCGGAGCTTGGTGCTGTAGGGGAGCTGGTCCGAAATTCGACGCTGCCGGTCTTTGTCCACGCCGAGGGTGGTGTGGGAAAGACCGTGTTCATCCAGGGCCTGGCAGCAAAGCTGACGGGTCAATTCGAAGTCGTCGTCTTCGACTGCTTCGGCGGCGGCGCGTACCGGTCGGAAGATCAGGCGCGGCATCTGCCAAGTGTCGGCCTGGTGCAGATTGCCAATGAGCTGGCCTCGCGGGGGCTATGTGATCCGTTGCTGCCCGGCGACAGAGACCGCATCGGCCTCATCAAGGCTGCGCGTAAGCGCTTCGCTCAAGCCGCGAAGGCAGTAACTGAACAATCCGAGAAGAGCGGAATTCTGATTGTCATCGACGCCGCCGACAACGCGCAGATCGAGGCCGACAACCGAAAGCAGGACGCCTTTCCGAAACTACTGCTGTCGTCGCTCGACAACGAGCCACTCGACGGCGTGAAATTGCTCCTCACGGCACGGACGCATCGTATGCCTGATGTCGTGGGTCTGACAAAGGTCGAGCCATTTGAGTTGTTGCCGTTCTCCGAAGCTGAGGCGCGCCAGTTTCTCGAGGATCGCCTTGAGACCGTCTCCAATGTTGAATTCATAACGGCCGTGGCGCGGTCGGGCCGCAATGCACGGGTGCTCGACTACCTTGTGCAAACCTGGGAGAGCAACGTGCGCGGTAACGCGCCCAAAACCCCGATTACCGTGCAAGAAATTATCGCACAGCGGTGCGACAAGATATTCGCCGACCTGAGGATCGCTGGTTGGCGGGACGCCGAGGTGGTCGAGTTCTTCGCCGCACTCTCGCTTCTGCCCCCACCTATCCCCTTGGGCGAGCTAGCGACCGCACTCGGGTGGTCGAAGTCTCAGGTGAGTACTGCGGCAGGCGATTTGGTGCCAATGCTGGAACTCGTCTCGCACGGTGCCATATTTCGCGACGAGCCGACCGAATCCTATGTGCGAGAGCAATATTCGCGTGAAACGGCCGCACAACAGGCAATCGCCGAGCGGCTGCTAGGAGCGCAGAGCGCATCAGCCTACGCCGCAGAGGCGCTTCCGCACTTCCTCGTCGTCATCGACGACAGCGATCGGGCTTTTGCGCTAGCGGATTCCAATCAATTTCCGACTGCAATACAATCCGATTATGGCCGTCGGCGGCTGACGCTGGCGCGACTCAATGCTGCCTTTCGACTCGCGGTGAACGCGAACGACATCGATCGCGTACTGGGACTGACCATGCGGTTGTCGCAAGTTGCCGCGGCCAATGTCCGGGGTGACCTGTTTATTCGCCGTTCGCCGGCGCTCGCGACGATGTTGGGCGACCCTGACGCCTATCGCCGGCTGTTCAATGACCGATCGGGCTGGCGTGGTGCCAGAAATGCAAGGCTGACGGTCGCGCATGGTTTTGCTGGCGAACAGGCAGAGGCGCTCATTCAACGTGAGAGCACTATCCGATGGGTTAGATGGCACTGGGAACAGGCCCAAGAAGAGGGGGACAGGGATCGTCAGGCCCCTTCCGCCGCTGATCTCGCTGCGGTCTTTTTTCAATGCGTGCTCGTCGGCGAATACGGTCTTGTCGACCGCAACCTGTCACGGTGGAACAGCAGCTTCTCCCTGTCGGTATGCCGCGAAATGGTATTGTTGCTGAACCTTTACGAGCGCCACGGCGGCGATGTTGTATTGGACAACTTCATAGGGTTCGCATCGAGCAAGACGTGCAAGTCGTTCGCGCTCAAGGTCTCGCTATTGGCTGGGCAGAATCGGCTGAGCGCAGCACAGGCGAAGTCGCTCACGCGAGCTGTTGCCCCTACTCCCAAACAACTGGAGCTGAAAATCAACGACGCGGAGGGCGAACCTGAGCGGGCGATGGAGAACGACGCAGTCCAGGCCGCCTTGACCGCACTATTGTTTAGTTCTCGCGCAGCCGCGCGGCGTATCCTCGGTTCATCGATCGTGGCGCGCCCGTCGAGTTACGACTACAGGGAACGCTACGGACCCTCGGAAGCATGGGGGCCTATCCTGCGAGCCTGTGTGCAGGCGTGGTCGAGCGGCAAGCGCGTTCGCTACCACCACCTCCTGCCCTCCGAGATAAAGGTAACGCGCCAGGCCAAGGGCATTGAGAGCCAAAAGGATCTGGTTGCCTTCCTTGGTCAGCTTCGTGCGGCGCAGCCCCCAGACGCCCGGCGCGGTCGGGTCAAACAGCGTCCGAAGTTGCGTTTCACCGAGCGGGAGCGTGACGGGATCGGCGGCGGCGTCGGGCTTGTGCTCGCGCTGATAGGGCCGATCGAGGATGCGGTACTGACGGGGACGGGTGTCTCGGCCAAAAGTGTCCGTAGTTTCATCGCGATTTGGAAGGAACGGCTCCGCACCGATGTGCATCGCATGGCCGAGCGATCAACGGACTTCCTGTCCCGTACCATTGGGATCGGGTGCGCTCGACTCTTGCTTAGGCATGCCGACGACGTGCTGGCTGACGATGCCCAGACACTGATCGAGCTTATTTCCAATGACCGCTTTTACATTGGTCAAAAAACGGGAGTGCTGAGCCTCCTCGCGGAGCGTCCCAATCTACACGATCTCGCCGGCCGGTTCGCGCGCCACATAGCCGAGCACATTGGCAAAGATGACAATGTGGAGCAGCGCGGGGAATCCTACGCCGAGCTCGCCGCGTCGCTGGTTCCAATGAGCGTGGGGGAAGCGCGGCACTACTACCGCCAGGGGCTCGCGCAACTCGACCAGATGGGTGGCGAAGACCACGACAGAATCTACTCGCTGCTGCACTACGCCTCCGTTCAACGGGGAGGGTTCGTTCGACCGGCCCTGGCGCAGCGCATGATGAACCTGTGCCAGACCGTGGTGCACCAAGACTCTGGTAAATTTGCGTGGCCACTATTCGCGCGCGCGGCAGCGAAGTCGATCGGGCCCGCGGCGGCCCACAAACTCTTGCGATGGGACGATCAGGACGTTGCCGACTTCTCGTACGGGCTGCCGCTACTGGCGTGCTTCCTTGCCAAGTATGGCGCTCTCGACGCACGACGGGGCGCGGTCCTTGTCTCGATCTGCGAAGATCATGGGTGGCATGGGTGGCAGATTGGCGACGGCCTCGGTGACCTCCTCGGTGTCGCCGAGCCAGGCGATCGGCGACCAATCCTGCTGACCATTCTCAACAAACTCAAGGCAGAACGGCCCTTTGGTGCCTGGCCATCACTCTGGGAGGGTATTCTAAAGGCTGGTGACCGGTTCCCCGACAGCCTCGATGAAGTAGATCGGGCGGCGCTGTTACTCCTCACGGCCGACGACGCACGCAAGCAGGACGAATTCAATAGCCGGAACAGCTCTGAAGAGAGATCGGTTTTGGCAGTCGCAAAGGGCAAGAGCTCGGACGCTGAAGTCGATAGCTGGATCGCCCAGCTCGTCGATGCCTGCGATCCGACTTGCGCGCTCGCGATCGATGAAGCCTTGAGAAAAATCGCGGACGACAAGTCGCTGCCCTATTATGGGAGGAAGCGCTTCCTGGATGGCCTTGTTGAGCAGTGCCCGTTTGACGACCGTTTGAGCTTTGTACTCTCCCTGTGCGAATGCTCTGAACTCGAGTTCGACCGCACGACCGATTTGATCGTGGCGTCCGTCGCCTTATGGGACGAAGCCGTTGCTCACCTGCGTGCAAGTGCAAAGCACGTTGTCGAGAAGCTATTTGAGAACAAAGGATCGGAGCTTTTCAATCTCAGATTCTCGAATGTCACTCGCCACATCAGCACCCTTTCGGACTTCTGCAAGGACCCTGGGTTCGTCTTGGGTCAGGTGCTGCGCACCGTGGCCCGGGAGCAGCTCGAACTTGACGGCGATGAATGGCTTCAACTGGCAACCAGCCTCTGCCGGGAGGCCTCCTCCAAGGCAGGTCTGGACGCACTGGAGACCCTCTTGTCCGGATCGTCGGCGCGGATGGCAGATGAGATTGGCGAGGGCGCTTGGCGAGAGGAATTCGAGTCAGGAAACAACCAGGCAAAATTCATTGGCGGGATCATCTGGCATCTGCTCGGGGACGACGACGCCTATGTCAGGTGGGCAGTGGCCAGAAGCTTGGGGACGCTGGCCGATCTGGGCCTACACGAGGAGTTCACCGTTCTTCTCGACGGCTTCGATCAAACCGAGGTCGCGGCACTGGTTTCCCGGGAAACCAGACTATCGTTTCAGAATTCTCAGCAATGGCTCCTGATGGGATTGGCCCGAGCGACTCTCTTCCATGCAGAAAAACTCCAGCACCTTCGACCCGGTCTGGTGGCGCTTGCCAAGCAGCCCAACGTCCATGTGGTGCATAAGCTCCACATCGCCAGATGCCTGGAGAACCTTCGGGTCAAAGGGGCACAGGACCAAGAACTCGATGCGCTGCGGGCGGTGATAGACGTACCTCCACACGGCTTCATTGAGGGGGATGCCTGGCCCGCCGCCGTGGAGTCTAAGTCGGGATTCTCATTCGACTATGACTTTGCAAAGTCGGAGGTGTCCCGTCTGGCAAGGCTTTTCGGGTTGGCGAACGAGGCGGCCACCGACGCCATCGCGGCAGAGATAACGAAGCGATGGCCGAAGGCGACGGGGCTAAACCACTTCCCAGGCCGCGATCGATATGGCCGGGATGGAGACGAGCGGTACGAGTTCTACCGGGAGCATATCCAAAGACATGCTCTGTTCAGTGCGGCCACCACCCTTGTCGGGAATGCGCCCATTGTGAAGCATAGTTACGATGACCCAGATGATGGCTCACCTTGGGCAGACTGGCTGCATCACTACGACATCACCTTTGCGGACGGATCCTGGCTTTCGGATCGGAAGGACTCAGTCCCAGCCGTGGCGAAAGCGAAGCTGCTCGGCCGCAGGATTGGCCAGCAGGAAACGCTTAAAGACCAGGGCACCCTGCTCCAGGCTCTGGGGCTCGTTAGCGAGAGCGTTGAAGGTCTCGTTCCCATCTATGGGAGCTGGGTCTCATCAGACGGGGTGTACGTGCGCATCGTATCTGGACTATCGGCGCGCCGCGGATCGATCGGGAGATGCGCGGCGTTTTCCAAGCTGAGTGACCATGAACTCTGGCTGCCAATGTTCTGGGACCAGGGCCGGTACGAGCGCCGGCGTAGCCATACAAATCCCTTTTTGCCATTTGTTTGGGCACCGGACGCCCATGGCCTTGGCATCGACGTCGGAGACGAAATCGCGGCGCAAGGCCCTGCCGGAAGGCCGCGGCTTGGCATCGAGCTCACCGAACAGCTTGGGTTAAGGCTCAATTCCGATGCCCGAGAATGGTACGATAGGGATGGGCATCTCGCGCTCAGAAGTCAGGTGTGGGGCAATTGGGAGCCGGCTCCAGGGCAACGGCAGGTCGACCATCACAATGACGGCGAGATCCTGTGGGCCGCGCCCGCGTGGCTCGACCGCACGCTTTCCCTGTTTGGCAAGCGGCTCGTTTACTCAATCAAGCTTTCAAAATACGGATCGACGCAGGAGTATGATGAAACAACAGGTGTCACGGCGGTGTTCGTTGGCCTCAGGACCGACGCAGCCGAACCTCGCACCTGGTACGCCAAGAAAGCCTCACGCCAAACGAGCTGAGCCCGATCTCGCAAACCAAGGCATACTGATGCCTTTCATTCGCGGAAGCTTGAACGCCCTCTAGCGATGCTGGCTGTCCAATTCGCCCCAGGCAGCGTCCCACAAGTCCTCGCTCTCAACCGCAACCACAGCGGTCGTTTTCCGATATTCGGCGAGCACCTCCGCTGCCGGCCGTCGCCGGTCCGTCACGGCATCCGCGTAACCGCTGTGTTCATGGCCGTCAGGTTCGAACCATTCCATGCGTTCGACGCTCGCCATCGGATCGCCCTTCGTCCCGCGCGAGATCCTGATGATAGCCGAGCCGCCGAAATCCATAATGTCCGCATCCATAGCGACGCGTCGCCACAGCCTAGCCATCTAACTCTCCACACCCATCTTGTTCCACGGTGGCTGGATCATCTTGATTAGCCCGGCTTCTAGCCCGGCGGCGGTGATCACCGGCAAGCCGTTCCACTCGAGCGCAGGGGGCATCGCGATGTAGATCTCGACGACTGTGCCTGCCGTTACGTGTTCGTTGATGATCTGGTTCACGCGGGCGCTGGTTTTTTGTCCGGCCTGGCCGAGCCGGTAGTTTGACATGCGGCTGCGGATGCCAGCCCGACTCACGCCGATGTACTTGATGAGACCGTTGACCACGAACACGTAGACGCCGGCGTCGCGCGGTGCGGAGGTGTCGAGCCCGATGCCGCCTGCGCCGTCGGCCACCCACGTACCCAGACGCTCGAATCCGGCGTCCGCGAGCACGTCGATCGCGACATCGGCGCGAACCTTCGGGATCGGCTTTGACTTGGGAACAACGACGAGGCCGCGCTGGAGGCCGCCTTCGATGCCGGCGTCGACGGCCACCTTGCGGACGTGTTGGTACCGGATGTTGAGGAAGTCCGCGATCTCCGTCCGCATGTACCCTTCGTGCAACAGCGCGCGGATCTTCTCGCTCTTGGTCTCCAGCCCTGCGATGACGACAGTCATTTCACGCTTCATTGGCGAAGAAGCTGCGAGATCAGCTTATCGATGTCAACTGCTTCCACGGACGGCGTTGGCGGCAGCTTGTATCCAGACAGGCCCAGCTCCCCAAGACTTTGGCTTTGCGTGCATCCGCGCGAGTTTGACGTCGAGAACCCTTGGTTCACCGGCAAGACCAATGTGCCAACATTCTCGCGAGAGGAAATGCTGGCGACGCAACTGCGAGCGCTGCTCCAGCGCGACAAGGGTCGCGATCTATACGACCTTGCTCATGCGCTGGGAACATTTGGCTGGATGCCAGCATGTTATCGAGCTCTTAGGCTAATACCTTGGGTCGTCTGGCCAGGCGCTTTCTCGGGCTCAGGCAGAGGAGCGTATGCTCGCCAAACTCGCAAACCCGCGCTTTCTGACCGACATGAGACCACTGGTTCCTGCCGAACAGGCCGCGCTTTTGACAGACGACTCGACCAGGACCTCATTCCGAGACGTGTTTACCAAATTTATCGAGTTGATACCCGGGGCTGCCTGGGCTCGCACGGACGAGATGAAGTCTCGTTTCGAAGTCTAAGGGCTGCACTAGGACACGACAGCCGTGCGGCAAGTCATGGCACCTTGTCATAGGCAAACTGGCAATCGGCAAGCACGGTCGTCGGTTGATACTCTCCCCATCCGCCGCCCCGCTGCCGACCGCGCTCAGAGAGCAAATGCAGATTTTTTCTTGCTCTGGAGCCGATGACATAAAGTAGCTTGCAGGCGCTCTCAGCGGGAGTCAGGTCGTTAAAGTTTGGCACCATGCCCTCAAGCAGCGCATAACTGATCACAGTGTCGTACTCCGCTCCCTTCACGCCGTGGATCGTCGAGACAGTGATGCCTTTCCGCCCTTCAAATACCCGCTTGAACGTTGCAATCTCACCGATATATTCCGCGCCTTCCGCCTGAAGTCGTTGAATGCGAGCGCGCGAGCTCTCAAAAAATGCATCATGATGCTCAGCCAGGGCCGGAAATGCCCTGAAATCAACGCCGATAGTGGCGAACAAGGCGTCAAAAAACTGTTCCAGATAAGCGAGCCCGTCCTCCTCGCCAATCGTGATTGAATTACACGTCCTCAGCAGGGATTTTCGGGTAAGCTTTCCAATGGCTACCCCGGCATCGCCCAACGCGCCCAACACATCGCCAATCCAGCGAAAACGGCGGACATACATGTGAGGCGATGCTTGGGTTAGGACGATCTTCGAGAGCTTGTACCAAAAATTGTCGATGTCGCGCGCGAATGGCACCATACCCGGTCCATCGAACCCATACTCCGGCAAGGCCGCGACGAGTCGCCTGGTCATGCTGGCTAGGTGGACCCATTGAGGCGCGAGAATGCAAATCTCGTTCGGCGCGATTCCCGCCGTTTCAATACTGTATCGGACCAGCCGGACCAGCTCCTCTTCCAGACCATCTCGGGCCGTCAGGGGGTCGAACGATATCAGACTGGCATATTGCCTATCCTTGCCCTCAGCGGAGATTTTCGTGGCGTAGACATTGTAGTTGCCGAAATATCCAACGATCCGCTCCGAACTTCGATAATTGCGCGACAGATCCATCTCTTTGAAATCGACTCCCGCCATCTCGCTAAATTCAGCGGCAGTAATTGCGTATCCTCCAAGCGATCCGTAGATCGCCTGGTTTGGATCCCCAACGATGAAGGCCCCGACCTTGCCTCCGCCAGCCCTCAGGATCGAGGCGAGAATTGCGTACTGGATTTCTTTCGTGTCCTGATACTCATCGACTAGGACGTACGAGAAAAGTGAACTCAGGAGCTTGCTGATTGTCGGCTGACTTATGATCAGCTCGTGCGCAAAGTGCAGGATAAGTTCGAAATCTATCTGGCGATTTTGCAAAAGCAATGCGTGATACTGATCGAGCGCCGAGGCCACGTTTAAGCGCCTGGGGGCGTGGCACGTCAGAACACGGCCCGCGGGAGTGTAGTAGTGATTGCAATCCCAATGGGTGATGTTCGGGTAACGATAGGGGGAACAGACCTCGGACAGAAGTCGTTCCGTATCGTGCGAGTTTATCACCCGAAACCCATACTTCAACGCATCGTGATAGATGGCATAGGGTTTCAGGATCCACTCCAGGCAGAACGAGTGAATCGTTCCGATCCAAAGCTGACTAGTGTCGACGCCAAGATTCTCGATCCGTTCGTGAATTTCATCCGCCGCTCGATGAGTATAGGTGATTGCCACGACCCATTGCTTTTCGGATTCGAGTTTTGAGAGCTGGCTGGCAATCTTATAGGTAAGCGCCCGCGTTTTCCCGCTGCCCGGACACGCGACCAGAAAGACATTCTTCTCTTCGTTGACCGCAGCTTCCTGCTCGTCGTTAAGGTCGTCTTTGTTCCAGACGAACACGATTCACACCCCGGCAAGAATGTTGTTGATCTCGTCAGCCGGAAAAGCTTGCAGCATCGCAGCGCGAACGCCTGGGAAGTCCAGCCCCCTGTCGCGGAATGCCTGGAGATTGTCCCGGAACGATGCGACAGCGGCCGCATCAACGCCGTCACTCTTCGCGATGTGATCGATCCGATGGCTGAGAATATTGAAAGCGACAGGCTGGCTGAGCGAACCTTGTGCGAAGAAAAGTGCCTTTACGAGATAATCCGGGATAATTGTGCGATGATCGATCACCCTGCCGACGCGAATGGCAAACCAGCCTTTGCCAGCGTTTCCAGCCATCGTCAAAACGCGCGAGCCAAATGCCGCGATGTCATTTGATTCAAGTTCTGCCTTGGCTAGCGTGATCGTTGCGGGGTCTTTGTAGACTTCGTTCACCACCGAGACGACCTTGGCCCCGTTGCCGGCGGCAACAAAGTCGACCTCAAACGTGTGCGAGGCGAAGAAGAGCTTGACCCAAGGATTGTCTTTGGCGAACTCGCCGAGAGCAGCTTTCCTCGCAATGCCGCCTTTTTGCGATCCCAGAGCTCGCTTCTTAGCTGTGGCCAATGCTGGAGCATCATCCGGATTCGGATCCGTGTCGATGAAAGCAGCATCGAGGTCGGTCACAATACTACATCGTTTGCGGATGCGCTGATCATGGAACAGAACGGCGACGTTTTCGAACCCGGTGCTGCGGATATTGATCAGGCTCACTCCAAGCTCGTCCAGACTGACGCCCAGCACCTTCTTGATGATGATCGGTATCAAAATTTCTTCGGCATCGCCTTCGACTAGGATCACGCTCTTAGCAAAAAGCAGGTTGCTGCGAACGGCATCGAGGTACCGTTGGATATTTCCCACCTCCAAAGGTGTCAGCCCTGTGGCAGGCTGAAATGCCTCGCATCGGGCGGCTACCCGGCCAAGGATGTTAATGTTCTCGACGTTGCTGACTTCGGAGATATGCGGCGAATGGGTCGAGTAAATCACTTGCGTGTTGGGATAATTGAGCTTGTCGAACAGGGTCTTCTGAATGTGCGTGTGGATATGCGCTTCCGGTTCTTCGATGAGCAGAAAGTTTGCAATCGACTGCTTGACCCTCTGGTATTTGAATTCAAGCAGCTTGAGGGTCAGGTAGATAAGATTTGCGCCGCCCAGACTGAGCTCCTGGATCCCGCCTTCGTAACCCTCTTCAGATTCGCCAACGAACAGTTTCAGGGATTGAAAGAGCCGATCCGCTTCGTCAGATAGATCGGAGCGGATAGAGAGGGATGTTGGCGAATAGGTATCCCCGACCGTGTCGTTTATCGTCTTGCGGATATCGGATCGAACCTCCTTCACGTCCGAGAGGCCCTCGATTGCTGTGTTGAGATCCTTCACCTGCGTGGTGATGGGCGCAAACTCTGCCGGATTAATCTCCCCGCTCTTGCTCTTTAGCAAAGTCAGCAGGGGGTTCGTTCTATTGTTGTGGAACTCAGCGACGACATCGCGCAAGGCCTGCACGAAGGTAAAAGAGACTTCTCTCGTTATCGAGAAAATGCCCGGGATCTTGCCGCCGATTTCTGGTGGATCGAGATCCGCGCTGAATCTGACGTTTTCAAAATCACCGACCAGGGCGGCGTAAACCGCGGGATCGGTAAAATCGGCCGTGCTTTTGCCGGTAAGGACCGTCTCATAGTCATCGGTTGTGAGGGTCAGAAGAATGGCGTCCAGGCCGGCCTTATCCCCCTCATCAAGCTGAGACAGTCGGCTGCGGATCACGGCCTTCGGCCGGAATATCAAATTGTAGGTTGCCCGACCGATCGCTCCGTCTTCGATATTCCCCGATCCATGTAAGAAGAGGGTTTGTATCGTCTCGTCGTCGGAGACTTCGTCGAATTCCAGACTGACAATAATCCAGTGGCCACGCCAGTTGGCCAAACCTCGATGAAAATCTCGCTCCTCTAGCCGCAGCGCAGAGCGCAGCATACTTTCGTCGAGAAGAAGCCGGATAGCCCGAAAGAGATTGGTCTTTCCCGACCCGTTCTCCCCTATGATCGTGTTGATGCCTTTCCTGAAGACGATGTTTGCCCTCTGAAAATTGCGATAGTTCACGAGCTGAAGTTTGGATATGTGCACGGTGTCCCCCCCGGACTTGTTTTTGCTCTGCCTTATGACCGGTCGGAGAACCTATCGTAGGCGGTAATTTTGCGCGTCTTTATATCAACTTCACGCCGGTAAATCTCCGTACGCAGATAGGAGAGTTCCGACTCCTTCGCATCGTCATCGACATCGATGTACCAAGAGCGTGGGCTTTGGCTGCCCTCGGCATTCCACCGATAGCCCCGCGCTTTCAGCACGTCCTTCAGACCGAATGGAGAATTCTCGGCCCATATCCTCCAATTCGAAAGGCGCGCGCGCTCCAACAAGCGGCTCATTGCGGGTATTCCCGGCTTTGGCAACGATAGTGAGAGCAGCTCAACCGCGGCCGCACAGTCCTGAAAGGCGCGGTGGCGCTCGTAGAAAAAGCCGGCACCCGTCGCCAGGTAAGCCAGCTTCGTGCCTTCAAACCCTTCCCCTGCCCAATCAATTTGGGTCATCGAGCAGGCCCACGGTTTGGTGATGAAGGCGTCGCTCAGCCGTTCGAGAAATCTGCGATCGAAGGCTGCATTGTGTGCAATTACAAGCGATGCCGGACTCACGAACGCGGCCACCTCCGCTGCAGCAATCGCCTGCCCAGCCACCATCTCGTCGGTAATGCCCGTCAGCGCCGAAATCGCCGCTGGGATCGGTTGGCTCGGTTCGCGGAACTGCTGAAATGGCACCCCGACATTGAATATCGTCCCGTCGAGCCCATAGGTGAAGGGCAACATGGCGAGTTCGATAATCTCGTCACTGGTCGGATCGAGGCCCGTTGTCTCGACATCCACGAACAGCCCGATTCGCGTTTCAGTGCCTTCTGGAGGTACAACGGCCAATCTCGGCTCGAGCCGACGAAGCACACGATATCGGCCACTCGAATTCAGGGCTTTGGCCATCGCCTCCAGTTCAGTGTTCCGATCCGATCCATCAGGCTTCCCGGTCGCTGAAAAGAGAGCCATCAGCTACATCCAAATTGTCTTGGGCGATATCGAGATGGACCTTTTCTCTTCCAAATCGTCGATAAACGCTGACCATCGATCCCGTCCCATCCTCATTGAGGCATAGCCGGCCGCCATGGCGGAGAATGACTTCAACACATCCGCTAGGTCGTGGATGAAGCCTTCCAGAAGCCGCGCTACGGATTTGCCGTAAGCGAGAAATATGGCGTCGCGGTAATTTGCTTTTCCACGATATCGAGAGGCCTGGTGCAGGAATGCTAGTCCCCGCTTTGCGTACCACGCATCACGCATCTGCCTGGCGGCGAGGGTCCGAAAGTTGTCGACGCCCAGCGCCTTGAACTCGCGGTCGTCCACTAACCTCTCTTGAATATTCCACTGTTCCCAACCCGCAGTGCCAGATAGGTACTCGGCGCAGCAGCCCCAGGCTTGCTCAGGGGTGGCCGGCACTGTTGTCAACGAATGCTTCCCGCGACCCCTGAAAGGTGCGAGCTCGCGCTTCAACGTGCTTTCCAACAGGTTGGATAGGCGGTCTCCGAAAGGCGCCATAGCGAGACCGTTTGCTGGAAACTGGCGATCCCACTGTTGTGCGGTTGCGGCGTGATTATCTGGGAACGATCCATCGCATGCCGCGATCATCGCCGATGCCGCTCCATAGACGCCGTAGTACCAAGTCACTATTCCTACCCGAGCGACATCCGCCTTGTTCGGAACATCTGCGATTGCCTGCAAAGCAGCGATTTGATGCAGCGAAAGAAGGAGCTGCTCAAAAATCGAGTTGAGCTCTCTTTCAGTAATCGACCTGCGTTGTACATTGCCATAGAATCGTCGGGCGGCTTGGAAATCAAGCTTCAGGCCGTCAACGAGAATCGCCAGCGAGCGAATCCAGTTAATTGTTTAAGGCAGTGCGAAACGCACGTCGGGTACGTCGGTGGCCTTCTCGGCGAGAGTTCCATGCTCTCGCATGCGTGCATATAACGAGTAGTTCTGCACTATCAGCCTCCCCTGGCGCTTCAGCACTCTAAACGAGTCGGATCCACTTCGTAGCAACTACGTTCGGAAACCCGTATTTCTACGGTGCCTAGGGGGCCACGAGCCCTTGAATGTCGATGATTGCCCGCAGCTTATTGTAATCAAGGCCATCTGGCGCCGCGTCTAAAAAGCTGCGCATATGCTCGGGACTATTTGCCCTGCCGCTCATCGCAGCATGTTCAATCTCCTTCCGTCGGACGAGAGGACCTATTTTCGGATCCTGTAACCACTGGGCCTCAATCGCGACGCCCTCAGCCGACTTCTCCAGGTGATAGGTGTAGGTCAGACCGGGGAACAAGATTTGATCCAGAATGATGACGTTTCCGACCGGATTGAGATCGGGGTCCTCGGTTATGCCAAGTGTCAGATCGGTTTTCTTGCCGCCAAACTCAAGCCAGGCGTGCGATATCATGACGTCATCGGACCCATCGTTGATGTAGCCCACAACTGGAACCGTCTGAACGCCTTTGTCAGCAAGATACAGGTGCAGGAAGAACGTCATCCGATAGCACATGCCGGTCGACTCGGCCGGCTTGATGAATCTATTGAAAAGACGCTCTGCCACATCAGCGATGACGCACTCACTCGCCGTCAATGTTTCGTACCACTGTTTCTTCGCCACAGCTCGCTGTTTTGCCTGCCCCATTGCCTCAAAGAACTCCCCATCCTCTATACCGTCCCTACCCGTCATTTCGCGGACGCCAAGCTCGCTCACCTAGCACCGGGAGAGAAAGCCTTCCATCCCATCGATTTTTGACCTGCTCTTGTTCTGCCCCCTAAAGCGAGTCCCTACCGAGACCGCCACTCAGAGACATTTCATCTTCGACGATCTGTGCTTTTGGCTCTTCCTCGTCCTCGTCGTGCTCCCCGCTTCCCAACCCGGCCGGAATATCGCCTGCCAGCAGCTTCTCCTTGGAAAGTAGCCCTGCGTCCTCGAGCGCTTCGAAATCCGGAAGGTCGCGCAGTGTGTCGAGTCCGAACTCCAGCATGAATTCTTTGGTCGTAACGTAGGTGTAGGGCGCGCCCGGTGTCGGGCTGCGCGGACCAGAGGCGATCATATCAGCGCCGCGCAGATGGCTGATCAGGTCGCGAGAAATCTCTTTCCCAAAAAACGACGACAGTTCGCCGCGGGTGATCGGCTGGAAATAGGCGATGCACATCAGCACCAGTACGTCCGACTGCGTCAAGTCCACGGCACGCCCACCGCCGCCGGTGCCAGATGCACTGCCAAATGCACTGCGGATGGCGTCGGCATAAGCTGGCCGGGTCAAATGTTTCCAGCCGCCGGCCACGGCGACCAGGTCATAGGGCCGGCCGCGCAGCTCCTCGCGAATGTCATCGATCAGGAGATCAATGCTGCAACTTTTGCCGACGATGCGGACCAGCGTTTCGCGAGTGACAGGCTCGCTGGCCGCGAAGATGGCGGCCTCGACGCGCTGCATCCATTCCCGCCAACGCACCTCCGGCGGCAGATGATCCAGCTCCCGGTCAAACAGCTGGTCAGCTGATCGCCATTCGCCCGATCGGCTCTCATCTGACCGGCTCCCCCCTCGTCTGCGCGTCGCCTCCGCCATTGTCTTCACAGCCCATAGATGCGGAAGGTAGCGCGGCCGGACAATTCACGCACGGCACCGAGCTCGACCAGCCGGTCGAACAGGCGGCGCAATCCGCGGTCGCTCATTCCAGCGATGTTTTCCGAGGCAACGATCGCGTCGTCGGACAAGAGCTTTTCGACAACAGCATCCGCCGCCTTGGCCCTGAGTTTCGGGGCAACGGCAAGCAGCCGGTCCGCGCGGCGCTCGAGCTCGGCGGAAAGATCGATCGCGCGAAGCGCGGCGCGCGCCTGTGCAGCGAGCAAACCCTTTGCGCGCTCCTGCCCTGTCTCGATCCCCGCTGTCGCAATGACGGTGGTGAAGCGCTGGGGCCGGCCGCGACCAATGCTCCAGCCCGGCTCGGCGCCGAGCAGCGGCACGGCATGTGCCCAGCCCAGGCGCTGCGCCAGCAGGGCGTCGACGAGCCAAGGCCCGAGCCAGCGCCCCAAACCATGGCGCTCGGCGGCGGCGACAGCGCCGGTCGTCATTCCCGTCGTCCCACTGCTGGCGGTGAGCTGCCGAAGATCGTCCGTAAGGTCGCTCACGTCTTCGTCACTGCGCGCGAGACCGAGGTCATCCAGCACCGCGGCGAGGTTTTTCTCCGTCAGCAGATCCTCCGCTGGCCGAGATGCCAGCCGACGCCAGGCAAGGAGCAAAAAACCGGCGGGTCCGACATTGTCGCCTGGTCGTGTGAGCAACACGGCGTCGCGCAGCGCGCTTTCATCCTCGACGCGGCCGGCCTGCTTCGCCGTTGTCGCGGCCGCCGCAAGCGCCAGGCGCCGCCGCCAGGCGCCGGCCGATCGCTCCTGCCGACGGACCACCGCATCCAAGGCGCCGATGGCTGCGCCGGCAATGATGGCAATGTCCTCAACCTCTTTCCCCGCAAGGCTTTGCGCATCGAGAATGGCTCGGCGCAGCCAACCCGGCACCATCGCCCCCGCCACGTCCGCAGGGGCGCCGGGAAGGGCGCCGTGGTGGCGCAGGGAGGGTTTGGGCCGCAGAATCATCGCAGACACGATGAATCATGACGGCGCTTTTGGCAACAGAAGTGGACGAAAAGCGCTGCGCCTGTCGGCCCGCCATAATGAGCGATAATGTTGCATTATCGTTCGTTTTGCTCTCTAAATGAGAAATGGCTGTTTTCATCGAGCAAAAGCCCAAAAAGCACTCTCAGGAGAGCTCCGGACCGTCCCACAGCACGGCTGCGCACGACGATGCGGGCGCGCGGCTGTCGGTCGAGCCGCAGGACGCGATCGCTGACGACTTGCCCGACATCATCGACGTCGTCCTGGCGATGGGGACAACGCCGGAAGAACCGCCGGCCGAAGCTCCCTCCCCTCTTCCGGACGTCGCCAATCCGCGCCTGCCGGCGCATCTCGAGGCGCTTGCTGGGCGCGCCCGTGACTATGTCGAGGCGGCGAGCTCGGCCAACACTCGCCGCGCCTACGCTGCAGACTGGAAGCACTTTGGCGCCTGGTGCCGCCGGCAATATTTTGACCCGATGCCGCCGGATCCGCAGATGGTCGGGCTCTACATCACGGCGCTGGCTTCTGGGTCTGGAGGGGATAAAAAAACCGTTGCGACGATTGAACGGCGTCTGTCCTCGCTGACCTGGAATTATGCCCAGCGCGGTCAGCCGCTGGACAGAAAAGACCGGCATATCGCCACTGTGCTGGCCGGCATTCGCAACAGCCACGCCAAGCCACCTGTGCAGAAGGAGGCCATTCTCCCCGAAGATCTCATTGCCATGCTGGAGACGCTCGATCGAGGCACGCTGCGCGGCTTGCGCGACCGCGCCATGCTGCTGCTTGGCTTTGCGGGCGGACTTCGCCGCTCGGAGATCGTCGGGCTCGACGTGGCCCGTGACCAGACCGAAGACGGTCGTGGCTGGATCGAATTCTTCCCTGGCAAAGGCGTCCTGGTCACGCTGCGCGGCAAGACCGGTTGGCGCGAAGTTGAGATTGGCCGCGGTTCGGCGGACGCCACCTGCCCTATCGTGGCCCTGGAGGCGTGGCTGAGACTGGCACGAATAGGCTATGGGCCGCTGTTTCGCCGTGTCACCGCCCAAGGCAAGGCGGTCGGCGCCGAGCGGCTCAACGACCAGGAGGTGGCACGGCTGGTCAAGCGCGCGGCACTTGCTGCCGGCGTGCGGGGTGATCTGCCGGAAGGCGAACGCGGCCAAAGGTTTTCGGGACATTCGCTGCGAGCCGGTCTGGCCTCCTCAGCCGAGGTCGACGAGCGCCATGTGCAAAAGCAGCTCGGCCACACCTCGGCTGAAATGACCCGCAAATACCAGCGCCGTCGCGATCGGTTCCGCGTCAATCTCACCAAAGCGAGCGGGTTGTAGCAGGAAAAGCCCCCTCCCCTGCCCCGCCAGATGTCCAGAAAGACCAGATGACGATCTGGTTTGAGTTGGCGCCGCAGGCCGCCAAACTCGTTGAAGGGCTGTCATAGCCAGGATAGCTGGTCCTTCGGCAACCGTCCGCTCGGATCGAATACCGTCACCTTGTGCGGCAGATCTGGCCCCCAATCCCAAAGCACGAGATTGCAATCTTCTGCCTCGGCGCCCGGCGCAAAGCTTGGCACCAGAATGCCGGCAATGCCTCGAGAACGCAGGCGGTCATGGACATCCCATGAAGCCGGGCGTTCCCCGTTGCTGAGCGCCGTCGCCCAGGCGCACGACACCTCGTCGAGCGTGACGGACGCTTCTCCCCTCCCCTTCCCCGTTGTCAGGTCCACAATGGCCTCGCAATCAACCTCGTAGGAACACAGCACGCACGGATCGATCCGATGCGCGAAGCCCTGATTGGCTTCCTTGACCGCCGTCATGATGGTCAGGGCCAGGTAGAGTGCGGGCACACCTTTGGGATTAAAGCGCGCACCCCTGATCGCGGCTCCCTCACCGGAAGTCGGTTTGAAAGCCCAACGCGGATCATGTGCCCTGTAGCAGGTTCCAACGAACCTCAAGCAAAGCCGCCAAGCGCCATGTGATCGAGATAGTCACGAACGGCACCAGCCTTGCCCTCTTTCACGAGCGCTTCGGCGGTGCGCCCTCCGAATGCCGCAAGCGGCTGGGCTCGATACCACGCCATCGCCTGGTCCTTTCCCCCCGCCCAATCCGTCACGCGGCTGATGATCTCAAGCATCTCACGAAGTCGCCCCTGTGTTTTGGCGGCGCGGCTGCGCTCCAATCGATAAAGGGTCTCGCGAGCAAGGCCGGCCGTCTCGGCCAATTGGCCCTTGGACATTCCAAAGCCATCCGCCACCTGGTCGACAGCAATGTTCCCGGCCGGATCCATATAAAGCAAAACCAACGGTGCGTTCGGGGCGATTTTTCTGAGTGCGTGGCCCACAGCTTACATCCTGTCATATCAGACGTCACAAATACTAGGCAAAACATAAGGCACTTTACCGTTAGCATCAAGTCTCGCAACCGAGGCGACCACCGACGAGGCTGTTGGATGGCCCGCTCGCGGCTGATCAAGAGCATTCCCCTGCCTCGACTTACGACGTGACAGCACGTGACCCAGTACACCGGCTAAACAGCTTGGCCTTGAGCGGGATTGATCAACGACCAGGCTCGTCCCTCCCCAATCAATCCCAGCCTTTCCGTTTCATGCTGAGCCGCAGTGCCTCGCTGATCTCAGCGGATCTTGGGCCGCTGGCCGGCCCATCCTGATGCGCGCTGTCCTTCCAGAGCGGCTTGCCGGCGTTCTGGCTGGTCTTTGCATCAAGCCTTGCACGCAGCAGCGCCATGACCATCGGCCACACCGAAAACTGGCCGTTGCGAGCCCGCTCCGTCAGGTTCCTGAGATAGCCGCCCCGACTGTTGATCTGGTCGGTTCGCTGCAGCATCGCAGCTATCGTGATAGCCGCGTTTTCAGGCCCCATCACCTGGACCGCCTCCTGCCATGCGCTGGGGCTGACCCCCATATGGGGCCGGGCAAGTTCGGCCGCCGCAACAAAGTCACGCCAGGATCGAATCTGGGCGCCGCGGCCCATGTTTAGGATTTCCGGACATGCGTCCAGCACCATTCCCAGAGGCAACTCCCGTTTGGGCAGGCTGTGAACATTGTTGTCGGACCCGGCACTGCCGCTCGCTTCTTTCTCGTTTCCCTGGCGGTCTTCAGTTTCATCGTTAGAATGAGAGTCTGGGTTTGAATTCTGTATGTGGCGCTCGGAATGGGACTCATTGGCGTTCATATCTTGTGATTTAACGAATGTTTCCAGCAGCTGATGCACTTCGGCCCAGATGTCCTCCAACTCGTCGGCAACCGACTCCAGCAACTGGCGTGAGGCTGTCCGCGGCAATCGAGCGACCGCCGCCTCATACCGCTTCTGAAACCGGCGCCAATCACACGGAACCTGTTCATTGAGCCCTGCATCGATCATCTTGACGATGTC
This sequence comes from Mesorhizobium sp. BR115XR7A, assembly GCF_020165315.1. NCBI lineage: Bacteria > Pseudomonadati > Pseudomonadota > Alphaproteobacteria > Hyphomicrobiales > Phyllobacteriaceae > Mesorhizobium > Mesorhizobium sp. BR115XR7A. Next base: position 53,246 of record NZ_JAIUHW010000002.1, on the reverse strand, counting down.
GCGCCGGCAGATGGTGAGACGCTCCTTGACCAGCCTGTAGGCCTTCCGCTCGGCTTGCACGGCGGCCGCCAACTGCTTGAATTCCTCGGCACGAGCCACGATTGGCGCAAGGTCGAAGCCATAGGCCTGCTCGATCTGCCCGCCCTCCCCCTTGCGAGCAAAGCGTTTGCCATTCGGGCTGTCACGACGGATCACCAAGCCACACGTCACAAGGACGGACAGGTGGCGCCTAAGCGTCGCCGGCGACATGCCGTTGGCACGCCGGATCAGCTGCTCATTGGAGGGGAACACGACCAGGCCCCCCTCCCCGGAAAGATCGTCCTCGCGGTGAAACGACAGCAGCGCATTGAGGATCGCCAGCGAACGATCGGTCGCGCCTATGGCGTCCCTGGCCTCTGTGATGTCTCGAAAGGCCTGCCATTTGGGCACAGCCGCCGTTCGGTCGATCGCCTTTGCACCTGCCTGGCTTGCCATCTGAGCAAGCGTCAGTGGCCGCCGCCCAAATGGCGTCGTTGAGATATGCGTAACCATTTTCCCTTTGCCTCTAGTCAGACAAAAGAAATCTGCTCGCCAAACGACGCCTAATAGCACTTGACAGTGATTCGCGGATTTGCGATTCTCGGCTTGCTACAGACCTGAGAAGGGCTTCCGTGACGGTGACGTTCGGGGGCCTTTTTCTTTTGCGGTTCAGTCTCCTGTTGTCTTCCTGGATTCCGTCTCTCGGAACGCCTCGAACAGTTCCTCGAGCCTGCCGGTAATGAAAGCACCGAACGCCGATGCCTCTCTGGATTTAAAAGCCAGGGTGAAAACCTTCCCGGTATCGGTGATCCTTGCCTTTACGGAATTGTCTTTTGTCGCCCAGGCCCTTTCCACGGCCCTCGTCGGCGTCGATTTCGCACCGTGGACGGTTGCCGCCAGCAGTTCATAAAGGGCCTGGAACCGCGCATCGCTGCCGGCTTGCTGGAACTGGGCGGACTGGACATGCGCCTGCGCCCTGGCGGCATTGGCCGGATGCTCCATGAGCTTGGCCAACTGCCACCAGCGGTCACGGCCGATCCCCTTGGCCGCCCCGATGGCCATGATGACGGATTCGGAGACGTTGCTCGACACGGACCGCATCTTCGAGAAGGTCGTATCGTCGAGCGCCAAGGCCGATTTAACGATATCGGCCGAATAGCCCTGCTTGAGCAGGCGCTCGGCAAACAGCGTCCGCTCGACAAAGGACAGGTTGGCGCGAGCCGCATTCTCCTGGCCCTGGGCGACGACGTGATCGCGATCGTCCATTTGCTTGACAACGGCTCGCACTGGGCGCCCCAACGCACGTGCGACCCTGACGCGCCGATGCCCGAACACTGTCTGGTAGCGCCCGGGGGAAGCCGGATGCGGCCTGACCAGAATGGGCGAATCCTGTCCGCGCTCCTGGATCGCCCGCACCAACTCGGAGAATTCCTGCTCATCCTCGCCAATCCGGTCCGACACAAACGAGGTGTCCACCAGCTCTGGGTCGAGATCGACAACCGAGCTTTTCGACAGCTCTTCAAAGGACTGCATGATGGATCGCGACGCGCCGCGAACAGCGTAGCTCGACACATCCCTGGTCTGCTCCACCGCAGCGGACCCCATCACGCTATCGAAAATGTCCTTGCGCGCCATTCAGCCCCTCCTCAAATCAGCTACCAGTCTGATTTTGTGGACAAAAATCTGCGTTTTTACTGCAGTAAAATTCATCGCCATCACGCCCTCCCCCACGCGCGATGGACGAGCGAGACGATTTCGGAATTGACCGCATCAAGCGATTCCATCGCCCGATCGTAGGTCGTGCGCGTGAACGAAGATTTCTCGACCTCGTAGAGCGTCTGCTTGGTAAGCCCGGCGTCCGATATGGCAGTCGACTTCAGCATCGGATGCTCAAGGATCTGGCCGGCCAGCATCGATTGCATGAAGCCTACCATCTGGGCCTGCGGAATGTCGGTGGGCTCGTAACGGGTGATCAGATACCTGAACCAGTCGAGTTGGATCTCGGCTCCGGCTCCCTTGATGGTTTTTAGGATGCCGCCGAGCATCAGCAGAAACTGGCTCATGGACATGAGATCGAGCATTTGCGGATGAACCGTAATCAGCACCGACGTCGCTGCCGACATGGCGGTCAAGGTCAGATAGCCGAGCTGCGGAGGACAGTCGACGACGACGACGTCATAGCGATCGTCGACGTCGCTCAAGGCCCTGGCTATGCGCAAGAAGAACTGGCGGCCGGCATTGGATGATTTGTCCTGCATTGCCAACGGCGTATCGTACTCATATTCCTGAAGTTCGAGATTTGCAGGAACAATGTCGAGGCCGGGGAAATTCGTCGGGACGATGACGTCGGCTATGGACCTACGCTCCGCATCATAGCGGATCGCCTCATAGAGCGAGAGGTTCCGGTCGAGTTCCGGCTGGAAGCCGTGGAGTGCCGACAAAGACGCTTGCGGATCGAGATCGATGGCAAGCACGCGATGGCCGGTAAGTGCCAGGTGCTGGGCGAGGTGAGCCGCGGTCGTGGTCTTACCGCTTCCTCCCTTGAAATTGACCACCGCGATGACCTGCAGCTTATCTCCGGGCTTGCGGTGCGGGACGTATTTCTTAACCTCCGTCCTGCCATGCTGGTCGAGGAAATGGCGAAGCTCCAGCATCTGGTCCGCCGTATAAGAGCGTCGACCCGACTGCGCTTGTTCGGGCAGGGGCCCCTTGCCTTCGAGATGGAGGCGCTTCAGATTGTTTTGCGACACACCAAGATAGTGCGCGACCTCGGCCATGGAGAAGGTGCGCAGGGTCTTCGTGGCGTTCGGAGGAAACTTCTCCATGCGCAGCTGATTGAGCCGACGCGATATCTCCGCCCCGTGCTCGAGGATCTTGTCGTCAAACTCAAAGCTGGGCAACCGCATCGCGATGTTCATACTTCCGGAAACCTGAATTGGCGCTTTTTGCTGGGAAACAGCCCAACAACCGCCATTAAGCTCCGATTCGCCATCCCGAGCAAGAGCTTTTGGGTTAACAGGAGGTTAACGGCCCGAGCGGTCAACACGCCGGTAAAAACGTCTGCTGGAGAGAGCTACCACGCTGTTTCGATTTAGGTTTTTGTGGAAATTTACTGCAGTAAAGTACAAACAGTAAAGTTGCCACCACTGTCGCCACACCGGGGAGGGGAAACGGCGTCCTTCGACCCGGGGGGCGAGATATCTCTGCATGGGCCGGGGCCCTGGTGTCGGTCACCCGCACACATGGCCTGGCGGCCGGGCGCGTTGATCAGGAGCAGCCCTGCAAGTTCAGAACTGACTGGCCCGAAGCGCCTGGCACAACGCAGCGCGAGCGCGTGCCGGACGGCTGCTCTATTCCAGGCGCGCCGCCGGCGACAAGCGGCTACTGCCAGCGGCGACGGCTGCTGAGACGGTCATGAGCGCCAGCCCCGCCGTGTCATAAGCCGGCGCATCGCACAGGCTAAATTGCGTTGTAGTGGCCAATGACGGCGATTACCGACTCGTAGACGATAAAGGTCCTGGTGATAGCTTCCTTGTGCCTCCTCAACCCTGTCATCTGCGATACCCAGGACAAGCTGTTGCTGCTCGAGTCATTGGCTTCGTCCACGGCCTCTGGCCCGCGTTCGCCATCTCGGCTCCGAGCAGGCAACATTGCAAGACACTGCCGCTGCGATGCCGAGCCTCAACCGGAACGTGCCGCTAGTCGACGGCAAATTCGGTCCGGGCGTTGTTTGGTCTCCTGGAACCTCGAGCGGAGCTGGTGAAAAGCAGGCCGCTCACGGAAAGGATCACGAGGAGCGCGCCACTCGCCATCCATATCGACGGAACCTCCCCGAGAAAGGCCCAGCCGAGCAACACAGCGATGATCGGGTTGACGAAGGTATAGGTCGCTACGAAGGTTGGCGTGACTTTGCGGAGCAGCCAGACGTAGGCAGCAAAGGCGATCACCGTTCCGGCGACGGTGAGGTATGCCCACCCAGCGACCGACAACGCCGTGATCGAGGAGGGGTGAACAAGGCTCACTTCGCCCTTGGCGGCACCGACAACCGCCAAGGCAGCGGCGCCAGCCCACAATTCGATGATAGACATCACCAATGGGCTGCTGGACGTTGGGGACCGTTCGGATACCACCGTTCCGACGCTCCAGGACAGGGACGCGCCAAGCAGCAAGAAGATGTCGATGAAGTGCACCGCCCCGATTCCGCCAGCACCTTCTTCCCAGGCTATCAGCGCAACGCCAACGACACCGGGGACAAGAAGGGTCAGTGACAAGGGGCTTGGCCGATCGGGACGTCGGAGGCCTGTCTGAAGCGCCGCAATCCACAAGGGAATGGTCGCCAGCATGATTGCGGCCAGGCCTGTTGGAACACGCTGCTGAACGTTGGCAAGGATGCCGTGACATCCGCAGAAGAACAGTAATCCGCATATGACGCCCAAGAGCAGGGACCTCCTGGACGGAGGCTTCGCACCGGATGCTGCGGCAATGATGAAAAGGATCAGACCACCCACGAGGCAGCGCGCCGCGATCAGCAGGAATGGCGGCAGTGATTGCAGGGCCAGCGCCAAGGCCAGGTAAGTCGAGCCCCAGATGAAGTAGATGGCGCCGAAGGCAGCTATCAGGAGAAAACTTGCGCTGGGGAGCTTCATAGGCGTAAAACCTCTTATGAGGTTAGAATTCGGAGATCGCGCTTGGGTTCCCCGCACAACCTGAAAAAGCGGCAGCCGACCGATGTCGCAAAGGAGGATCTAGCGATCCGCTTTGTCAACACGGTCGCCTGGCGCCTGCGGCAAGCCACTGAGGAGCGGCTTCCCACGCTCGCGGCACTGCTGGATTGGCTTGATGAAAACGGCGTGCGCATTTCCAACGATTCTGCTGAACTCACGCGGGGGAGGGGAGGGCACTTTCAAGGGGCCCAAACCGCATATGCAAGCGCCATAGCGCTGCGCGAGACGATCTATGCACTCCTGGTGGCACAGATCAGAAATGTCAGTCCCGTTGCCGACCACGTCCAGGCATTCAATCGTTTTCTGCATCACAGGCCAGCCGCTTTGCTGGAATGGCGTGCCGGGAAATTCGGCTGGAACGGCTCGCATCCAAATGAACTCGATTTTTGCACGCCGATCGCCATCTCCGCGGCTGAACTCATGACCGGCTCGCGGGCAGGACGGGTCAAGCAATGTGCCGACGATCGCGGCTGCGGCTGGTTGTTCATCGATGAGAGCCGGGCGCAAAACCGTCGTTGGTGTTCCATGGGAGACTGCGGCAACCGCGCCAAGGCGTCGCGCCATTATGCCAGGATCCGCGAGACCCGAACCGGGAACTGACGCCATGGCAGCCATCCACAGATGTTGCTGTAAAAGCAGGTGGCCCTGAGTCACGCCTATCATAGCGTCAACTGTAGCGGGCCTTTTCGCCACAGTTCAGTGACAGGATACCAGCTGGCATCGGGTTTGCCGGAGGGGTGTAAGGTCGTATCCTACATCGCGCAAGCTGGATCAGACACTATGTGCAACGACTACGAGCAACACATTCTGTGGGCTGAATACTGCAAGATGATGCAGAGGCTCGAACTCGGGATGCCTACCGGGCAGAGCGAAGGCGATCTGCCCGAGGCCGACGACATCAAGATCAACGATGTCGGCCCGGTGATGCGCGCCGCCGGCAATGGCATCGAACTGGTGCCTATGAACTTTAGCTTCCCGCCATCGAGCCCGCGCGGCGGACCGGTTTTCAATTTCCGCTCCGAAGGCCGAAGCTTTGCCAATAGCAACCGCTGCCTCATTCCGGCCTCGGCATTCTTCGAGTTCACGGGCAAGAAATATCCGAAGGCCAAACATCGCTTCACAATGAATGATGAGCCGTTCATGGCGATCGCCGGCATCTGGCGGGAAGGGCAGGGCGGAGCGCCAGCGGCCTTCACGATGCTGACAACCGGTCCCGGACCAGACGTTGGGCCCTATCACGACCGGCAGATCGTCGTGTTGAGCCCGCATAACTGGGCGCACTGGATCTACCTTACCAAGACCGAAGCGGAGCTGCTTCAACCGTCGCCTGCAGGCACACTGCATGTTGAAACGGTTCGGCCAGGAAGCGACTGATGAGCGCTGCTGGCGGGGCCCAGATTGAAGCCCCTGCTGTTCGGTGACAGGCCCACGACTGCGTACAGGCGCGGCGTCAGCCAGCCTGGTTGGCGGTGGCATTTTCTTTCCAGCCGTGGCGCAGACCAGCCCGGCCAATGCCGGAGAGCACGGCGACCGACAGCTACACCACGTTCGGGACACGATCCAGCCAGCGTGCATCGGCGGGCCTGATCGTCACGGAGGCGACGCAAATGTCGCCTATGGAAAAGGGTAGCAGATCGCGCGCTCAAAGCCCGTCGTCGTTGCGTTTCTTTCCCTTGCCTGCAAAACAGCTTCTGGGGGCGAATCCGGTTACCTGGGTCTCGAACCCGCACTAGAGGGAACATTCTGCCTGACAGTAAAATTGTTTAGCGATACCAGAAATGTCGTGCGGAACGATGAACAGACGATCTGCTTGGCGGATTGGAGCCATCGGCATCGGGGGACATTAAGTCGCCGGGTCTGAGATAAAGCGCATTGGTATTCGAGGAAACCTGATGTACCAAGAAACAACATATTGCTCGGCCTGGCCTTTGGCGTTTCCTTGGCACTTGTGCTTAGCGTCATTGAGTGCAGCCCTAAAGTAAGTTCAGCATCGCTATGTCCGCAGACGAGACCAAAAGAGCCAAACTCGAACGCCTGATATCATCCGTACCGAAGCACGAATTCGAGTTTCTGATGAAGCTCGGAAAGCTCAGCAGGCAAGAAGCGCAGGCGCTCGTCGAGAAGCACAATGGCGATCGCGCCCGGATATATGCTGACTTGGCGGCCAAAAGAACATTCAGATGGTAGGGACACATTGCCTGCGAGTTCCTCTAAGTCGAGCACGACGCCGACCCTGGGACGGCAATCTTGCGCCATCCCCATTCTCTCTACTCCAGCGTCGCTATATGGCGGTATGACGGCACCATGTAACGCATGACGAAAGGGCTAGGGCCGCCGACGAGCCCTGCCGACCTCCCGCTCCGGACGGCTCCAGCTCGCTGCCGCGAGGGGAGGGATCGTGCTGTATCGAGTCGCCGCAGTCGGCATTCCCGACGCTGCTCTAGCATGCCGTCCTTCAGCCTCTGCGTTCCGCTCTCCAAACAGGTCTGAACAGCAAGTCCGCAATGCTCGGTTTGCACTCGATCCCTCCCGGTCCCGGCGATGGTGGTGGTCGTCCGATAGGCTTAATTGCGCTGTAGCTAATATAAGATATACCAAGCGTTGCGGGAGGCCCCCCGACCGCGATGGCCGGTGCGGCCCGCATCCCAACATCCCAGACCGCGCCGGCCATTCCAGCTCGTGTCCAATGAGGGGATGTAGCTCGCGCTACAAAAGCTGCTTGCATGTGGATTTGACAGCCCCGCGATGAGCGTGCCGCGCGCCGGAGGCATCGGCGCTGCGCCATGCTTTGGTGGCGGACACCCAACGTTTGCCTCAAAGGGCTACGATGAGGGTTTGCAGGCAAGCAGCTAAAGGGAGATGGAAATCACCCAGGCGCCGGCGCCGCGGAAGGATGGGCGGTCGAACACGCAAGGGTGCGGGGAGCCGGCCCGGCGGAATCCCTGGGAAAGGTCAGCCGGCCCCCAATGGCCGTGCAGAGCCAGCCCTTTGCCCGCCTTGCTGCCGGACGGCAATGCGCCCCTCGCTCAGGAGGCATCTGGATGCCAAGTTGCTCCTACATACAGATGTCAACTGTTTATATAGCTGCATTCGAAACCCGCATATTCCGTCATGCCTCGTAGATCGAGCACGCGAACACGGCCTTGCCGGAATTCGAGAAATTTACGCTCGCGCAGTTCGCGCAGCATCCTGTTGACATGAATCGGAGTGAGGCCGAGGGCGTCCGCGAGATCGTACTGGGTCAGAGGGCATTCATAGCTATCGCGGGTGACGAAGCCTATGTGTTCCAGGCGCGTCCTCAATTCGAGGAACAGATGTGCGGTCCGCGCCAGGGCACTGCGTCGACCAACATTGGTGAGATGTTCAGCGATGACGGCCCCCTTGTGCCCAAGAGCCGCGACGACCAGGGAGAAAAGATGGGGGGATTTCATGGCTGCGAGCGTAAATGTCTTGGTCGAGGCTACCAAGACGTTCAGTTCGGTTCGAGCAACAAACGTTTCAAGCGCGCCACCCCCGCTCGACCGGGACAGGACGAGATCGCCTTTCAAGGCAAAATCAAGGATCTGTCGCTGCCCCCCTGCAAGTTCGTGCGACAGGCAACCCCAGCCCGACTCGACTATGAATACGCGATCATTGTCCTCACCCTGGCTGAAAATGACCGTCTCGGGTGGATAACGCTTCGGTGTGAACCCCAGCGTCTTCATGAGCGCCGAATCTTCGTCGGCAAGCCTGATATACGATGACCGCTTTTCATTCCCGCCCAAAGACTGTGAAGCGTACAACATCTATAATCCCGCCCGATGTCTTCCTTTCTATCCCCAACGGATCGAATGTACATTAAATTTGGCGTGATGGGTACCTGTGCGACGTCGCAGCTACCAGCATGCGAAAGCAAGCGTTGTACGTCGCAACCCCGCAGCTAGCTTTTATTTCTTGTGAAAGTTTCTTGCATGGAATCGACTATTTCGGCGGCGATGAAGCTGCTGCGATTGTCCACTTGGCCGGCGGCATTCCGCAAGGTATTTGATGCGTCCTTGAGCAACCCTCTTATCTGTCTTGCCGACAACAATTCCGATGCCTCAAGTTCAAGCAGCACCGATTCACTTACGTGCAACGCGGCAAGGGCAACAGCTCGAGGCCTGGTGGCCAGTAATTTCAAGAGATCACTGCTGGGCCTAGTACGCGATTTCTTTTTTGCCATAGTATGCTTCTCAACTGTCCGGACAAGAAGGGTGTTTGGACTCACATCACCTCGCCTTGAGCGATTTAATCGCGATCCGCGGCGGCAACGGGATTGGAAAAGCTCAATCTGTGCGTCGCTTTAGACATATTGTAAGCATGCTATCCCGGTTTGGAGCGACGACACAGAGGCAGGCATACCGAATTAGCCGTAGCTTGCCCTTCCACCTTGGGACACCACGATACCGCCGTCGCCGCTGAGACGTCGCATCGGAGAACGGCGACAAGTCTTTTATCAGAGAAACCATGGTCACTTCCCAGCTCACGGGGTCACCGCTTGCCGTCCGCGACGGGTCTCGCCACCTTTGATCGGACGGGCGCGTACATCGCTGGCCTGCCACGCCGTCGAATTCTTCCGTACCCAGCCGGATGAATAGTGTGGGGCCGACCGTGAGGCTTAGCCCAGAGCCCGCGCGGCGACGCTCTTGCCCAGGCCCAAAGCCGGCATCGGGAAAGATTCGATCTGCCCTTCGGTCTTGTCCAAATACTGCATCAAGGCCGTCACCAAGTGGTAGAAAATGCTGGCGGGAACCTCCGTTGCCTGTGATCTTCCGCGCTCGTCAATTCTGTCGATCCACAAGCCAAGGGGGGCGGGATCGATATGCCATCGAAAGAGGCGGGCGACACGGGCCTCTATCTCTGGTTTCAAATTAGGCCCGCCTATGCCGTCCAAGGCTATGGCTGCCTTGATGGCCTCGCATTGCGGCCAACTGCGGGAGAGCCGGTCGATTGGCATTCCCTGCCGCGACACAGCCGCGTAAGCCAGACCCGTAGCCCTATTCAAGCCGCTGGCGATCGCGGACGAATAGAGCTTCCGTGCATAACTGGCCAAGTCCTTTTGTCCGCTTTTTTGAGCGAAATCGATGAGAAGCGAGGCCCATTCGAAATGGTGGCCCGGTTCGGTCGACAGGCCTTTTTCTCCAGGCAAAGGTAGCCAGTCGACGTCGAAATTTTCCCCCACCGTCCAGCTCTCCTGGTCGAAGAAATGGCATCTGAAGAGATCTACCACGCGAGCCGCCCGGCGCAGATAGGTGCGGTCGCCACTAACGTCATGCCACGCAAGGAAAGCCTCCAGCATGTGCATGTGCGGGTTCGAAAACCGCATCCCGTTCGAGCCCGAGGTTTCCAGGAAGCCGTTCAGACGGTCGTCTTCGAGATGCGCGTCGATGAAATGAAATGTCTCTTGTGCCAGTCGCAAGGCCTCGCGATGGCCGCATCGATGAGCATGGCAAAGTGCCAGGAGTACGCAGGAATGATCGTATGCGTCCTCCGCAGGGTCAGCCACGCTGCCATTGACATTAAGGGTGCGCACCCAGCCGCCACGGGTGGTACGGCCATATTTGGCAATGAAGTCGATGCCGTGGTCGATCAGCTCGTCGGCTGGTCCGGCCCAGCCGCGTTCCTTGGCCACCGCGAAGGCGTAGATCTGGCGAGCCATGGTGCGCATGCGCTTGGGCTTCCCCAGCGGCCTTGTGTCGAAACCGAGCGCCTCGTGAAAGCCGCCGTTCACATCATCGACCCCTACGGTGGACCAAAGCGGCAGGGTTTCGTTGAAGAGCCAATGTTCGACGCGCTTGCGCCAGGAACCGTTGATGATGACCCGGTCTCCCGAGGGCGTGTACTTCGTCTCAAGCCGTCCGCTCTTTTCCAATTGCTCGACGACCTTCTTCACGTTCTGGCTGTGGCTGACAGGGGCGACGAACACCGCGTCCGGTGTCGCTACTACCGCAACCCCCTTCATGCCGATGACGGTCAGCAGCCTTCCTTGGCTTCTAAGGTAGGAGCTGTCGCAGTCCATGGCGACGATGTCGCCCATCACGACATTGCCATTGCCGTCTGTCGGGCTGGCTTCGAGCAGCGATTGCCACGACCCAAGGTCGTTCCAGCGGAAGGAAGCCGTAACCATGGCAATATCGCGTGCATGCTCCATGACGGCATAGTCTATCGAGGTGGAGGGGACGGCCGAGTAGAAACCCTGGGGGAGACAGATACCCGAGAGGTCCGTTCGTGCAGTCTTGTAGGCCCGTTCTGCAGTTTCCCAGATGTCCGGCTGGAACTCGAGAAATGCCCGGCGCATGGTGTCGGCACGAAACAGGAAAATGCCGGCATTCCAGTAGAATCGTCCTGACGATACGTAGTTGCGCGCTGTCTCTGCGTTGGGCTTTTCGACGAAGCGCGAAACTGCAGCCACGCGGTCGTCAGTTGCTGCAACCTCGATGTAGCCGTATCCAGTTTCCGCATGCGTTGGCTTGATGCCGAACACGATGATGCTCCCTGACTCGGCGGCATGAACGCCCGACTCGACGGTCTCCCAGAATTGCGCGTCGGTCGATATTTCATGATCGGAGGGAACCACGAGCACAAGTGCATCGCTGCCATGTTCCGAGATTGTCTGCAGGGTGGCTATGGCGACGGCTGCGGCGGTATTGCGACCGACAGGCTCGAAGATCGGTTTACCGCCGTTCAGGCCGAGCGAAGCAATGTCAGAGATAACACGATCGGCATGTCGTTCGGAAGCGATCAGGTAGATTGGGGTCTGATTGTCGGGCCGCGCCTTGAGCCGCCGGACAGTCTTTGCGAGCATTGAACCGTCGCCCGAAAGGTCGTGGAATTGCTTTGGATTGTCTTCGCGCGAAAGCGGCCAGAGGCGTGAGCCCACGCCCCCGCTCATGACAAAACACACCAGCTCGGATGCCATATTCGAGTCCCTTCTCAGAAATCTCTAACTACTGGCTCGACCTTTGGATCTTGGCGCAACTGCAGGTCGAGAGCATCGACCATGTCGTGGCGCCCTTTGGACGGAGCAGCGCACCAGAGCCGGATGATAGGCTTCTCCGACGAGGCTGTCACTGTGGCCCCGGCGAGGAGCTGGCAGCAGCGGCGTGAGGCAGGCAGACTGCGAAAAGCCATGCCGACATCCTGGACCAGGCCGCCAAGGAACAGCCCGGCGATTGGGCGCCAGGCAGCGATCAAATGGCTGCCCAAGTCACGTCCACTACCATCCAGCGCGGCGGCCGGCCCGACACCGCGTCGTGATGCAATTGAGTTTGTAAAGGACACCTTCCGCTCCGAAATCGCTCACGAGGGAGGGTTTTAGCATGCTGTGGGGCGCCGGCCTCGTCAGGAATTCGGGCAGTCCTGACACCCAGATACGCTCCCCTCATCCAATAGGAGATGCCAATCGGCCGCCGAAAGGATGTCTCGTAGAGGCGAGAGCGTTTTGTATTCTGGCACATGCGTTCCATTCGGGCGCTCACGTTAAGGATTGGGCCGCAAAATGCCGCTTCCCGCATTGAGGTCCCCGTCGCGCGAATATGTCGATGAAAGGCGCCTTGGCCGGCTGGTTCGCCTTCTTCAGGCCACGCAAGTCGAAATCGAGAAGGAGGCGACGCAACTCTATCCGTCGGAAAACGCGATGGCGGACTGCGCCGCGTTTTCTGTGCAGGCGCTCGAGAACGGCGAAACCCTCGACGTTATCTCCGTCAGGATCGATACGCTCACACATAATATGATGTTGAATCACAAACGGCAGGTCTCGCTGCAGCGGCAGCTGTCATTCGTGCGCAGGACTCAAGCAGAATTGCAGCGCCTTCTTCCCTCCCATAGGACGTAGCCGCATACGCCAATTGGCGGCGTTTACCTTCCGCACCGCCGGGATAGTCTTTTGGGGCAATCTGGGATCGCGGGGCCGCAGCTTTCCACCAGACATCGGCCGGACAACATGCTTCGCCTGCATCAGGATGGCGCGTGCGCCGGAGTTTCCCGCACGCCTGCAGGAGAAGTTGAATGGACCGCATGTTGCCTCATCAATGGCCTGCGACAACGAACAAGCAGGGTGCCATCAGCCAGGAGTTTATCGGCCTCGCTGATATAACCGGATTTTTGCGGCGTTACCTCAGAACGATCATTGCCTGCCTTGGCGCCGCGCTCTTGGTGGCCTGGTTCTACAACTCGACCACCGACCCGGTGTTTACCGCCAGTGCGCAGATCCTGATCGAGCCGAAAGTGCCGCAACATCTCCAGGAGGGCGGAGAAGTAAACCTGTCATTGGACACCGCGCAGGTGGAAAGCCAGATCGCAGTGATGCAGTCGGAAAAAATCGCCGCGATAGTCATTGAGCAGCTGAAACTCGTCGAAGACCCTAAGTTCAATCGTCCACACGCGCCGATTTTGCCGGAGGCATTCAGAAAAATAAAAATGGTCCTGGCTGACGCTTTGGGAGCCCAAAAAAGCGCCCGGCTGACCTCGCTATGGGAGTATTTCGGCTTGGGCATGCCAGAACCCGCCGCATCGCTGAGCGACTATCAGAAATTCCGCCACACAATGTCGAGTTTCCGTGACGGCCTCGATATCCGCAGGGTCGGTGTTTCCTACGCCATAGACATTTCCTTCACCTCCGTTGATCCCGAGGGCGCATCCAACATTGCCAACGCCACGGCCGATGCTTTCGTGCATGAACAGATCGAAACCAAGGCCGACGCCGCACGGGAAGGTGGCGCGTGGCTCGAGAAGCGTCTTCAGCAACTTCGTGCGCAAATGAACGCGGCCATGGCGAAGGCTCAGGAGTTCCGTTCTCGGCACGACTACAGCGTCGGCAATGAGGCCAACAATGAAGAGGCCAATGCCACGGACGGCGTCAACGCCGTGCCGACGCTCGAAGAGCTCGAGGTGACCGCCGAGACCTATCAGAAGATGTATGAAAGCTTTCTCCAGGCCTACACCAACTCGGTGAGCCAGCAATCGTATCCGGTGGCCGACGCGAGGGTGATCACGGCCGCGACAGCGCCGCTTTATCCGAGCGCTCCAAGGCCGAAACTGGTCCTTGCCTTCGCCGCGATTGCCGGGCTCATTGCCGGCATCGGAATTTCGTTTGTGAGGCACACGCTCGATTGGACCGTCAGGTCGCCGCGGCACATCAGGGAGAACCTGGGCATCGAGTGCCTCGGAGAGTTGCCTTTGACGAGCAAGCGAATGGAATCTGGTCACATTGACGAGGTCAAAAGACGTCCCTACTCGCGATACAGCCAGTGCCTCAGGAAGGCACGGGCCGAGATCAGCCTTGCGGAAACCAACCATCAGGTCAAATTCCTCGGGTTGACCGCCGTATCCAACGGCAGTCCCAAGAGTTCCGTCATCAGCAATCTCGCCACGCTTTACTCGATGTCGGGTCTAAAGACGCTGGTGATCGACGCCGATGTCCGGCGATCGGTGACCACCATGCGGCTGCTCGGCCGCTCGGTTGCCTATGACAGACTGTGCCAGGACCCGATCCGGCTCAGCATCGTGCGCGCACCAGGCCGATCGTTCGACCTGCTTCGCAGTTCCGTGGTGGAGGGCACCGACTTGTTGACGCCACGCAACATGGAGGCGTTCCTCTCGGAAGTTACAGCTTTTGGTCTCGCCGATCACGAACTTGGCGCTTACGACGTTGTCATCGTTGACCTGCCGACACTGGCCTCGGGAGCCGACGAACTGATGGTCGGATCCGTTCTGGACGGTGTCGTCATCGTTGCGGAATGGGGCAAGACGCATTCCGAAACGCTGCGGGACCTTGTCAGAGCGTTGCAGGCCAGCAGGGCGCATGTGCTTGGAGCCCTTTTGGCGAACGCTCGGGCGATGACATCCAAACAGCGCACGACATGAGAAGGGCAGATGCGTCGTTGAAAGCCTGCAAGACGTTCCGGATCATCCCTTGGCATTAGGGTTAGGGTGGGGCGCGTAGCGCTACCTCCTTTGCCTTTCTTGCCGAGCGTCCCCCAGATTGGGAAAGTGTCAGAGTCAAACAATTCGAAACAATGATCGTCATGACAAACGCCTTCGAAAAGCAGTCACATCTCGCACCCTCGAGTTGGGGCCAGCCATCCGTTCCGGTGGCAGCCGACAACCGAGCGGTCCTGCATGTTGTTTCGGCTCCCGACCACGACAGTGGCGGGGTGTTGTTGATCGACTTGTCACCCGCCATTAGGGCAGGTTCTATGAATCCTCCCGTGGGAGGTCTTCTGAAGCGAATCCTGGATTTGATCATAGCGGTCACGGCGCTTGTCATGGCCGCGCCGGTAATGGTTGCTGTTGCCCTGCTCATCAGAATCACGACAGGCGGCCCGGCGGTGTTCCCGCACAGCCGGGTCGGCCTCGGCGGAAGACCGTTCAACTGCTACAAGTTCCGTTCGATGGTCGCCAATTCGGAAGCCGTTCTGAAAACCTGCCTCGAAGCCAATCCCGACATCAGAATGGAGTGGGAGAAGACCCACAAGATCAGGAACGACCCGCGCGTGACGTTCCTCGGGCGAATGCTGCGAAGGTCAAGCCTCGATGAACTCCCCCAGCTCTACAACATTGTCCGTGGCGACATGAGTTGCGTGGGGCCGAGGCCGGTCGTAAAGGAAGAGCTCCAGCATTACGGCGACCACGTAGCGGACTATCTCCGCGCCAGGCCGGGGCTGACCGGTCTTTGGCAGGTGAGCGGAAGAAGCAGCGTGGACTATGCCACGCGCGTGGCGCTGGACAGCCACTATGTTCGGAACTGGTCTGTCTGGTCCGACATCGTGATCCTGTTCAGGACCGTCTTCGCGGTGATGCGCTTCGACAGGACCTCCTAACCCCGTTACCCGTCACTCCGCGGTTTGCCTCCAGCGGACGGACACAAACACGCCGATGATGTACGCGCCTGCCAACACGAATGCCAGCATCAGGAATTTGAGGACGCTCACATGGCCCGGAAATCCAAAGCCGTTCCAGGCCAAGCTTCCAATCGCAAGCAGGGCAGTGGCTGCGAGAAGGGCGGAAACCTTGAACCGCAGGCCTATGAGAGCGCCCGCAGCCGCCAGGGCGATTAGTGTCATGAGCACCGACATCTCCAGTGGCAGGACGGATCAACTCACTGCGGCACAAGGTTCCGTCCGGGGCCCGAGGGCCCACGGTGCTCACTGATATGCGGCCTCAAAGAGCAAGGCAAGTGCTGCGAGCATTGCCTAGACGGTCGGCTTGAGTGCCGAGTCTTGCTTCATCTTCCTGATCTTCCTGAATGGCTTCGGCCGCCGTGGTTTCAGGGCACAAGCCAAGCCGATCATATGGAGGCGATCGAGAGCGTCACAGGATCTGATGCGGGGGGACCGATCAGCCAACTGGTCAGTTGCCCTGGCGGATCGCGGACTTGATCAATTGATGCCCTGAACCGGAACCGTCTCGGCCTGAAGGCTACCGCCTGCAGGTATGCTAGCCAGACCTGCGTCCGGCGCCGGGATCTCGACCTTCACTGTGTCGCCGGGTTCTAATGCTGTCGTCTCCTCGGCGGGAAGTTCGGCTGTGCTGCTATCCGTCGTCCGGACGATCTTGAAGATTGGCTTGGCACTTTCGGAGCGTTGCCTCAGAGCGAGCAGGGCGGGGACTGCAATCTCGGTTTCGTGCAGTAACTGCACCGCGGTATCGGCCTTGCTGGTGACTTCGTTGAGCTGCAGCTGGGTTTCGCGCAAACCTTCGGCGACTTCGCTGGCGTGCCGGTTGCTGATGTTGAGAATCTCGATGTCGGTCTTGCTGATCTCCTGCCTCACGCGCAGCAGCGAGGTCTCGGCAGCGAGCCTGTCCCCTTGCATCTGCGCGACCGTCCCCTCAAGCGATAGCTCGCGTGGTGCAACCGCCAGTCCCTTCTCGACAAGCGTCGAAACACTCGCGAGCTCCTTCTGGACAAGCTCGATCTGTTTGTCGTGGAATGTCAGTTGCTGTCCCAGCGAGTCCAGTTCCTTTTCCAGGAAGTCCCGGAGTTCATGGAGTGAACGCAGTTGCGTCGTCAGCGCGTCCTTGCCGATCGCAAAGATCTTGCGCTCCTGGTCCATTGTCGATGCAACGGTTTGGTTGGAAGCCCTGTCGTTCAATTCCGCAGGAAACGAGATCTCCTCGCTGCCGGCCAGTTCGGCTTCGAGGCGCGCCTTGCGGGCAAGAAGGCTGACATTGTTCAGCGCCAGTAAACCCACATCGCCCTGGCCTGAGATGACTTCCCGCCCCAGCCGCGATATGTCGTCCTGGCGTATGGGCAGGCCGCCCGCGATCCCCACCGCCTGCAGCACGGTCAGTCCGGGCCGATAAGGAAACTCCCCGGGCTGCTTGACATTGCCGACGATGTAGAAAGGTCTGTACTGCACAATTTCTACAGCGACATCGGGCTGGCGGCCGAGCCCCATGTTCCGCATCAAGCGATCGCCGATGGCCCGGGCGAGGTCGCCGGGAGCGGTGCCCTGCGCGCGTATCTGGCCGACAAACGGAAGGAAGAGCGTGCCGTCGGCACCGACGACGAAAGCGTCGTTGAGAGCCGTCCATTCGAAAATCACATCACGTGATGCGCGCCATTCATAAACCTTGAGCCTGACCTTATCTTGGGGTCCGAGCAGATACTCGGCAGCCGCGGAAGGCAAGGCGCCGGCGACTGTCGCGGCCAGTGAGGCAGACGCGATCGTCAAAACCCATTTGCGCATTGTCTTCCCCTTCGTCAGATTTTCAAGATGTACTCGGGTTCGATTCGGCCAATCGCGACGTGCAGGATAGCGAGCAGGTTACCCCTGAGCCTGCCCCTACGGTCGACATACGGCTCGGGCCACAGGCTCTTTGCCAGATTGGCTGCAATATTCCTGAGCATCAGGGGAAGCGCGAAAGAGGCCGGCACGGACCCCTTTCTGATCAGATAGATCGCATTAGCAACCTGGGAGTAGCCAAATCGCTCTCCGCTGACGCGACCTGTCTTGATGCCAAGATGGACTCCCCTGATCGAGGATACGCAGACCACCCGGCCTTTGGATCTCAGTTGGCTGGTGAAGTCGATGTCCTCCTGCCAGCCATACAGGACGAGGCGCTCGTCGAAACGCAAATCGCCCACAAGCGAGGAACGGACCGACATGTTACATCCGTATGCACCCACATGGTCGATTGCCGAAGGTCCGGCACTGCGGGTGCCCTCTGCTGCCCGCAGTGCCGCTTCGGCATCGTCCCAGGTGAGGCCAGCATTGGCGGCCCCGTCCTTGATGACCCTGCCCATCACCACCGCCCATTCGTCATTTGTGATAAAGGCTTCTTCGACCTGCTTCAGGTATTCGGCCGATGGGACGAAATCGTCGTCGAAGAATGTGATGATGTCGAAGCGCGCCAGCGACGGCGCAAGAGCCGTGTTCCGCTGTGCGGTCAGCCCCCTCGGCCCGAAAACACATTTTACAGGAAACGGGCAACTGGCCGGCAAATCAACATGTGTGGCGTCGGGCGCGGACACTATGACTTCATCGGGAAGTCTTTTCTGGCTACCCAAATAGCCGAGCAGGCGCGCAACCTGCGCGCTGCGGCCTAGGGTTGGGATAATCACTGCCAGTCTCATGCCAGGTCCATGTTTTGCTGTCCGCCGACCCTAGGACGGCGAACACACCTGGACAGCCTGCATAAAAGGGTAAGGACAGCCCCGGGTTACCTCGGAGCACAGGCTTTTGGCGTATTGCGGGCCGACTCGCTCCAACCAAAAGGATTAGGCCGGCCCGCGCTCGCAGCGTCCTGTAACCGATCGGACGACTTGCAAGAGCCATGGCATGAAAGGGAGACTGCCGGCAGTGCGATTGCTGGCTGCGGCAAGGGGGGAACCATGCTCCACGAACGTTCTTCCGACCTGGCAATCGCCGCCAAATTCGCGGTGCCAATCGAGAAACCGCCGACCGCGCCGGGAAGTGTCGACAGATACGCGAGAACAGCGGTGGTTCACGACTGGTGCCCCAACTTCCGGGGAGGGGAGCGGGTTCTTGCGCAAATCTGCAAGCAGTTTCCGAATGCCGAAGTCTTCACGCTTTTCGATTTTCTGCCGGCCGACGTCAAAGAGCAATATTTCCGGGATGTGGAATTCCATACGTCGGCAGCCAACCGGATTCCCATGGTGCGGAAGTTCTACCGGTCTCTTTTCTTCTTTTGCCCTTTCCTGATCGAGCAGTTCGACGTGACAGGCTACGATGCGGTGATCTCCTCTTCGGCCGCGTTTTCGCGCGGCGTCATCACCAGGCCGGATCAACCGCATTTATGTTACGTGCACAGCCCCGTCCGCTATGCGTGGGATGAGCAGTTCTCCTATCTTCAGCAGGGAAGGTTGGGCTTTGGTCCCAAGGGAATTCTCTATCGATACATGCTGCACCGGCTGAGGACGTGGGATACCAGGACCGCGCATGGTCCGGACCTGATGTTGGCGAACTCGAACTATGTCCGTTCCCGAATCCAGCACATCTACGGGCGCGACGCGCGTGTCGTCTTCCCGCCGGTTTGCGTAGGAGAACTGCCGTGTGTGGAGGACAAGGATGACTACTACGTCTCGGCATCCTTCCTAGCCCCATACAAGCGCACCGACCTGGTCATCAGGGCCTTCAACGAAATGCCGTCGCGACGGCTGGTCGTCGTTGGCGAGGGACAGCAATCCGCCAGCTTGCGATCGCTGGCTGGGCCCAACATCTCGTTTTCGGGTTTTCTACCCCGCCAGGAGTATGTAGAGACGCTGGCGCGGGCAAAGGCCATGGTCTTCGCGGGCTGCGAGGACTTCGGCATCGCTTTGGCCGAGGCGCAAGCCTGCGGGACCCCGCTGATTGCCTTCGGCCGAGGCGGCGCGGTTGACATCGTGCGGCGCCTGGGGTCATCGGCCGAGCCGACGGGGGTGCTGTTCAAGGCGCAGACTATCGAGTCTCTCAAGGCGGCGGTCGTGCGCTTCGAAGAAAACAGCCACGCTATCACCCCCAGTGCCTGCACCGCCAATGCAGCGCGCTTTTCCGAAGAGAACTTCGATCGCGCGATTCTGGAATCGATCGGGGCAGTCCAGTCGCTTCACGACATCATATGAGTTCGCGCACCCTGGCGCCCTTGGTTTGTGCGTCGAGGCCGTCGGCGGCCGCCATGGCCTTGAGATAAAGCAACGCCGTCGCCCTCCAGCTGTATGCTGAGGCTCTTGCCCTTCCCTTCGCCACCATCTCCGTTCGCAACGCCTGAGAACGATGAAGTCGCATGAGGCTGTCGAACCATGCCTCCGGATTGTCGGGAGAGGCGTATAGGGCCGCGCTCGCGCAGACCTCAGGCAGGCTTGCGCGGTCGGAAACCACCACCGGGCAGCCGACAGCCATCGCCTCGAGGGCAGGGAGGCCGAAGCCTTCGGTAAGCGACGGGAAGGCCAGGCAGAGCGAGTCCGCAAGGAGAGCAGCCAACTCGCCATCCGAAACGCGGCCAAGCCAGTGGATGTTTCGCGCTTGCGTGCGCGCAGAACCTGACCGGTAAACGCGTGATTCCGACATGCCGACAATGGCTATCCTGAGCCCGGCTGCTCCAAGCCGGTCAGCCATGTTCAGGACGAGGTCTACATTCTTGTGAGGTGCGGCACTTCCGATCATGACTATGGTGTCCCGGGAGGCCGCCAACCGTGTCGGCGCCGAGTGTTCAGGCTTCCAACGCAAGACATGCTCATGGCCGTTAGGGGCCACGAGGGCTTGGTGGGCCTGGATCACGCCTTGGCGGATGAGTTCACCGAGCGAGAAATCGGACACAGTCGAAATACCCCACGCAGTCTTGCCAAGGCAAGGCAACAGCGTTCTGTAAAGGCTTCTGAAGGCGAGGGAATAGCTCTGCGGCGCGTTCCAGACATTTGCGTCATGAATACAAACGATATGTTTGTGGGCAAGCAGCGGCCCGGTATTGCACAGGCTGAGCAGACCGCCGCCGTCGAGAGCGAGGGTAAGTCGCGCTTGCTCCCAAACATGCCCGCGCGCGCCACCGATCTCGCGCCGTTCGATGGACGTGAGGGGGATATCCCCGGATCCGGGTGGACAGAGCAGGCGGAGCTGGAGATCGCTGGCAAGTGGTACCCGCTCCTCAATCAACGAGTCCAGCGAACGGACGATTTCACGGGCATAACGTTGCACGCCCGTTGTCGCCTGGGAAAGAAAGCGCCCATTGATCGTCCAACGTCGTGGCATGCCCTTACCCCCGAGACCTTCACTGTGGAGCGGCCATAGGGGCGCAGTCACTACGGCCATTCGGTCACCTGTTCGCGCGGAGCCTCATCCGGCCGGGCGAGGGCGGTGTTGAACCTACCTCGAACGTTGGAGGGCCGTGCGCGACCGAGAATGCTAATCTGACCACAGGTGCGGCCGGACCGGAGAGGGTTATGGGCAATTCCGAATTCGATGCGACGCAGTCGCCGTCATCAAGGCGGTTGAATGGCCACGACAACCGCACACAGCTGGCGGGAACCCTTGTCGAAGACGCCAAATACTTGGTTGGTATACCCGAGCGAAAGTCACGGGATCAGGGGGCGGCGAGGCGACGCTGGACGATAAACGGAGACTTCACGACGCTTCGCCGTAATGGAGTAGCCCGCTATGCTCGCGAAGTGACCATGGCTCTCGACGCTCTCATTTCGGAAGGTCATCCCCTTGGTCGCGACCTGGACATGGATCTGTTGATCCCACGCCCACTAACCGAACCCTTGCCCCTTAAGGCGATCGCCGTCCGCATCATTCCGGAATTCAACAGACCACGACTTCCTCAATTTTGGGTTCAGGCGCAGTTGCCCTGGCATGTGCCTGGCGGGTTGCTGAGTTTCTGCAACCTCGCTCCCGTCATGCTTAGCCGTCAAATCGCTTGTATCCACGACATGCACACCAGGCTGATGCCGTTGAGCTATGCGAGAGGCTTCCGGTGGGCGCACCGCCTCATCCTCCCAGCGCTCGGCAGGCGGGCCGCTCGTATCACGACGGTCTCACAGCTGGCGCGAAGTCACCTGATCAAGTTTGGAATAGCACCTGAGGAAAATATCGTCGTCACCTACAACGGCAGCGACCATGCCAGGAGATGGGATGCCAAGAAATCGTCCCTGGCCGTGGATAGGCGTAGGCCGTATGTCCTTTGCCTTGGCCGGGGCGACCAAGAATACAAGAACCTGGAGCTTCTCGCCCGGCTGGCCCCACTCCTCGATGACATGGGTCTGGATCTGTGGATGCCTGGCGACGTCAACGAAGACACGATCCTGCGATACGTTGCGAAACTGCCCGACAACATCGTCTTGCTTGGCCGCATAGGCGATGACGACTTCAAGAAGGCGCTCGAGGGCGCTTTGTGCTTCCTGTTCCCCTCACGCATCGAGGGTTTCGGGCTCCCCGCGATCGAGGCGATGGCGTCTGGCTGTCCCGTCATTGCATCGAGTTCGCCGTGCCTCCCGGAAATCTGTGGGGACTCTGCTCTTTATGCCGATCCCGACGATGTCCATGCGTGGGCCGAGAAGGTCCGCCAGCTTATGCTCACCCCAGCCTTGCGCGAGTGGCTGGTGACCAAGGGGAGCGCCAGGGCAAGCAGTTATTCCTGGCGGTGGATCGCGTGGAAATACCTGGAACTGATGGTTCAGGTCGACGCCGATTTCGCGGAATTCGACAGTTGATCGGGCCGCAGACGTCGCAAGAATCCTTCTAAAGAGGGTGACCGTGCCACGTTCAAGCCCGAAAGAATTCGGCCTCATTGCACCAACTGAATCTCGCTCAGGAGCAATGCCTAAGCCGAAAAGGGGTGCCCTCCAACCCGTAAGTTGAAGCGAAGAAATGGGCCTGAAATTGTAAGAGTATGGGCGAGTGACCTTGATCGCAAACCACCGAAGTTGACGCGTGAACACTTATGTTCACCCAAATGAGAGCGAACGACTCGTCATGCAGTCTCAGAATGCGCAAGTTGGAACGGTGCTTGAACCCTGCGAGCATCGACTTGCCGTGGGCGGTGCCCCCAGGCAGACAACTGCAACGAGCGGTAAGAGGCCAATTCGGATTGCTCTGATAGGGCAGTTCGGCGTTGGAAATTTCGGCAATGACGGTTCGCTCGAGGCTATGATCGACACGCTTCGGCGGATCTGCCCCGAAGCTGAACTGGCCGTTATTTGCACATCGCCCGAACATGTGAAGAAGGTCTTCGCAGTTGAAGCCATCAAGCTGACGCGGCCAGATATCAAGGTGCGCTGGCTCGACCGGGCGAACCGCACCCTTGGTCGGGCCCCCTATAAGATACTGGGGCCAATCCGGGCGTTCCTAAAGCTCCGTGGCTTTCATGCCGTCGTGCTACCCGGAACGGGTGCCTTCGATGATTTCGGCGACACACCATTTGGCATGCCCTACCTTTTTCTCAAATGGTTGGTGATGGCGAGGTTGCGTGGATGCGTCGTTGCCTTTGCCAGCATAGGCGCCGGGCCTGCGTATCACCCGCTCAGTCGCGTGTTCTTTGGCTGGGCTGCCCGCTGTGCGTCGTACCGGTCGTTTCGCGACGGAATCTCACGCGATTTCATCCGATCCCTCGGCGTCAATGTTGCTAGCGACCGGACTTTCCCCGACCTTGCCTTTGGCCTTCCAGTTCCACCCGTCGAGCGCGGGGTCGCGGCAGCCACTGTCGTTGGCGTCGGGGTCATGAATTATCGTGGCCGCTCCGGCGGGGACGAATCGATCTACAACGCTTATATCTGCAAGCTCGGGGAGTTTGTCGCACGCATTGTGATGCGGGGCTTTGCCGTTCGACTTATCCTGGGTCAGGACAATGACGAGGTCGCGGTGATCGACGTCATCGAACAACTCCGCGGCTTGCTCTCCCACGCTGATTTGGCTCGGGTCGTTTACACCCGGTCTGCATCGCTTCACGACGTGATGGCGCAAATGCAGACGACTGATGTCGTCGTCGCAACCCGATTTCACAATGTCGTCTGTGCCCTGCGGGTTGGTCTCCCTGTCATATCTCTGGGATACCTCGAAAAGCATGATGCTCTTGCAGCCGACACGGGTCTATCGGCCTTTTGCACCAGCGTGGAGAGTTTCAGCGTCGAATGGCTCGAGTCTGGTCTGGACGCACTCCTGGCGGAAAGGGAATTGCGGGCGCGGCAGGTGCGCGAAACAGTATCGCGGTACAGACAACAGCTTGAGGTCCAGGCAGCCCTCCTGCAGACACAGGTGTTGGCCCGTGCAGTGTCTCGCCCACTCTTGTCGACGTGAGGTCCGCCCGCACGATGCTTGGATCTGCGAATGGAGAACCGAAGAGCGGGCGCGGTCTCGAGAAGACAGCGGACCGGTAGTGCCCCAGGCCAACAAATGTGGAAGGTTGCTCCATGCCACTAATTGACATTGTGATTCCAAATTACGGCTATGGGCGCTACTTGCCCCAGGCTGTCGACAGTATTTTTCGGCAACAGGTGGAAGACATCAGAATCCTAATCGTTGACAACGCTTCCACAGATAACAGTGTCGATATTGCGAAAAATCTGTCCAGGCGAGACAAGCGTATTACAGTCATCGCGCGTGCGAGAAATCTCGGTCTACACGCCTCCTGTAACGAAGGTATAGATTGGGCCAAATCGAAGTACTTTGCGATTCTTTGTGCTGACGATCTTCTTGTCGATGGTTGTTTTCATCGCACCTTACCGATCCTTGAAAAAGAGTCCGGCGTTTCCTTTGCGTGCGGAGCCGAGTTGGTCTGGCACGAGAATCGCCCCTTCCCCGTAATTGAGAATCCCGCCGCCGGCGACTGGCGATTTCTGTCGACGCGATCGTTCGCTTTGGAGCGGTCCCTCCCCAGTAAGGTTCTTTTCGGGGGCGGTGCGGCGCTGATAAGAACCTCGGACCTCAAACGGGTCGGCCATTTTCGATCGGAGATAGCCTACAGCGAGGACCTGGAAATGTTTTTGCGCCTTTCGCTGAACCGCAGAGCGGCGGTCACAAACGCGATCCATGGAATAAGGCGGGTGCACGGAGCGAATCTGTCCGCGGTGTTCTGGCAGGATTTCAAGCGCGAGATGGTCGAGAGGAAGCTCGCCTTCGATAGTTTCTTTTCGCACGAAGCGGCCTGCATGCCTGGGGTGGAACAACTGCGGCGAAGTGTGTACCGAAATCTTGGCAAGCGGGCATATTGGTCTGGTCTATCCCACATCGCCCGCGGCCATCGGCCAGCTGGGTTTGATCTGCTGCGGTTTGCGGCTGAGCTCTCGCCAAGCCTGGCCTACGTCCCGCCGGTCGACTACTTGGTTCATCTTCCAAATCCACTTGGCCACATCCGACAGCGCCTTGGGGAAGTTTGGAGCCGGCATTGATCGCGACGCGGCAGGCATGTGGCTCCGAGCGCGGAAGCGACCTGCCGGGTCGGATGCCTAAGCCGTGAGCAGAAAGCGCATCGGTGTCGTTTACCTGACCGACGGCAGGCGCGACGACCTGACCTATGCCAGCGTGCTGTCCTTGGGGTTGAACCATGCGCGAGAGATAGACATTCATATCGTTCAATCCGGGTTTCGCTCGGCGCCCCCGGCTGCGGTGCTCCGAGTGCTCCAGGCGAGAGGCCATCAGCTGGCGACGCACGCCTTGTCGCAGGTTGATCGGGGTTTGCCCGGTCACGGACACATAACGTCGACTGCGTATGAAAAATCGGAAGCCATCGCCGCAGTTTCGGGCGAACATGAGGTTGTCTGCTACCTTGACAACGACACGCTTGTCATGCGGCCCCTTGATCTCGCACATGCCGCCCCGAAAACACAACCTCTCGCTGCGGTAGCCGATCTTTCCATATCAACGGGTTTCGACAATCCAGCATTTTTCAAGAACTGCGAAGAACACGGCCTCGAGCGGCGCTACTTCAACTCCGGAATGATTGCCCTCAACGTCTCCCGATGGATCTGCTCGGGAATTCCTGAACGCTACGAATCCCTGATCCAGACACATGCGAACTTTTGCCCCTATTGGAACGGGTCGTGCATCCACGTCGACCAATGCGCCTTCAACATTGCTGCCAATCGGAGGTGGGAGGCGCTTCCTTTGGACTTCAACGTCCAGAAGTCGGCATTCCAGACAAGTCATTGGCATCGGGCGTTGATCCGGCACTACACTGGGCCGGAGAAGTTCCTTCCGGCCAGGGCGCACCGCACCGATAGCAGGGAGCGAGCCGTGCTATGCCGCATTTCGCGTGAGTGCCAGGAACTTGGCCTTGAGATCCCCCCTGCGTATCTGGGGTTGCCGTACTGGGCCAATGGATTGCGCAGGAACGCCGACCGGAGCAAGATTTCGCGGCTGATCGACCAGTTTCTAGCGGTATGATGTGTTCGGTCCGTTTGGCATCAGGCGGGTGACACGCTGTTGTCCGTGCAGGGAGGACCCGCGATCAACCTGCTGAAACCCGGTCACGCCTGAGTGCCGGGAAAATCTTGATGATCTCATCGACAATGGGATGCCGGGTGACGATCAGTCCAGCAGCCCATCCCCCCAACGCGAAACCTGCCGCCATTATTGCTTCCATGGGGGAGAGGTGGAAGCCGGAACCGGATATCCCCATAGCTGCCAGAGGCAGGACCGCGCTCGCCAAGGCAACAACGGCGCTTTTCCATAACGCCGCGGCGATGGCCCTCCAGCTCAGTCCCAGCCTGCGTCGCACGAAGCCCAGGGCAAGATATGCCTGGAAGGGAATGGTCACCAACATGCACCAGGCAGCTGCGTGCAATCCGCCGAAGACGATGGCTCCGCCCAGGAGAACCCCCGAAACCGGGAAGACGATCAGGGCGCGGATGAACAAGTCCCGGATCGCCCCCATGGCAACCATTACGGGGTAGTTGAGTTCGAAGCTGAAGGAAAAGAGCAGCGCGATTGCGACGATTTGAACGAGCGGCGCGACTTCGGTCCACTGATGACCCAGCACGACGTCGACGGTCGGGTACGCCAGGACCGACAGCACCAGGAGCGCCGGCCAGTGGAGCGCGGTGATGAGGGAAAGGGCGGATAGATAGGGGCGTTTCAAATCCTTGCCTTGCCTGGCTTCGGCTGAGAAGGCGGGCAGCACGACCGCTATTGCACCGCTGATAACTAGTTTGTCGGGAATTTGCCCGATCCAGAGCGTCCTGCTGAACAAGGCTGCTGCATTAGGCGACACGAAGCGGCCCAAAAGGAGCAGGGGCAGGGCGTCAAATGTACGGAAAAGTATGGCGATAGCACCGTTGTATCCACCGAACGAGATCATTCCGCGCCAATTGGCCAGGGATGGCTTGAATATCCAGAAATGGGGGCAAAGCGCGAGTCCTAGGCCCGCGCCAACACCACTGCCGATCAGCCAAGCCCAAGAGAAGCTCATGAAGCTGAAGCCCGCCCATGCCAGTCCAATCGTGGCTGCACAGTTTGTCACGGCTCCCGCTATGTCGATCGCTGCTATCTTGCCGAAGGACATTTCCCTCCGCAGGAGTGCGGTGATCAAGCTCAGCGAGGCGTCGACGAAGAGGCACACCGAGATGACCCTGAAATAGGCGACGAGGTTCGGCTCGTTGTAGAACGACGCGAGGAAAGGGGAAGCGCCGACGATGGCGGCCGCGATGATACCGGTGAGGATGAACGTCACCGTAAAGGCGCTGCGGATATCCTCGCGGCTGAGTTCCTTGCTCTGGATGAGGAAGCTTGAACTGGAGAACTCCCTCACGGACAGAGCTACTGCCAAAATGGCCATGCCGATTACCGACACCCCGATCTCCTGGGGCGTTAGTATCCGGGAGATCAAGGCTGCAGTGACAAAGTTCGTCGCGAGCAAGACGTAGCGTTCACCCACGCTCATCAACAGTGCGCGTCTGACCGAAAGCATGGTGTCCTTTCCCCGCGGCGCGGTCGCCTGCGCCCCCGTGGATAGTCCAACAATCGAGGTTGAAGGTCATGACGTCCAATAGGCTAGGGAAGGACCACCGACTAAAGCGGTAGCAACCGAACGGGAACTTGACTGCTCGGACAGCGGCGCAACCGGGTCAAGACTGATGGGCTGGATGAAAGAGGACCGCCATCTGATCAGGTCGGCCATTGTGGAAAGGCCAACTCTTCACTTGGTCCGGAAGAAGCCGCCAGCAAGGATGACGGCCTCTTCGGGCTGAAGCCGGCCGAGGTGATCCGGAGCGCGACGCTTTATAGTGCGGAGCCGAGCATGGATATCCGCTTTTCTCCGCTTGACTAGGCACCATGCATAGGCAGCGACCTCCGAAAGCAGTAGCGCCAGCCCTCCGTTCACCCGTATGGGCAGATTGCGTCGGGCGGTTGCCGTACCGACTATCCAGCCTGAATTTCACCGGGAGGTCCGTCGCAATGTCCTTTCGTTTCGCAGCCGCTGCAGTTTGCCTGCTGGCGACAGCAGCTCCCGCCTGCGCCGATCTGCTTTGGGGCATCAATGGCCATCCGGTAACGGCGTATCCGGGCATCCCGATTGGAAGGCAACTGGATTTCATAAAGGATCTTGGCCTGAAGTCGTACAGGGTCAACGTAACGGACGAAGATGACGCAAATGTACTTGCCGAGCTCGTGCGTGCGGCAAAGTTGAGGGGGATCGAAATCCTGCCGGTCCTCACGCCGGCCATCGATTTGGACAAGTATAGCGCTGACGAAATCTATGCGAAGAGCCGGACATTGGCGATCGCACTCGGCACCAGATTCAAGACCGACATCCGGGTTTGGGAACTCGGCAACGAGCTGGAGAATTTCGCCATAATAAAGCCTTGCGAGACCCGCGACGACGGCTCGAAGTATCCGTGTGGATGGGGGCCGGGGGCAGGAACGGGAGTGCTCGACTACTACGGCCCGCGCTGGGCCAAGGTGAGTGCCGTTCTCAAGGGTTTGTCCGCAGGCATGAGCCAGGCCGATCCCGGAATTAGGAAGGCGATCGGCACCGCCGGCTGGGGTCACACAGGCGCGTTCGCGAGGATGAAACAGGACGGCGTCGATTGGGACATCTCGGTTTGGCATATGTATGGCGAAGATCCGGAATGGGCCTTTCGCGAAATCTCGGCCTACGGGAAGCCGATCTGGGTGACCGAATTCAACAATCCCTATGGCAGTCAGCGCAGCGAGCGGCAGCAGGCCGATGGCATCAAGCAGACGATGACGCGGCTTCGCCAACTCAGCGGGAAGTATAAAGTCGAGGCCGCGCAAATCTACGAACTTTTCGACGAAACTTACTGGGCACCCAGCTTCGAGGCTAGTATGGGATTGGTCCGGCTCACCGCCGCCTCTGATAGCAAATGGAGGGTCGGCGAGCCGAAGCCTGCCTACAAGGCGGTGCGTGAGTTCACCCGCGGTTCACAGCCGCTGCCCAAACCGGATCGGGAGTGCGATCCCGAGACCACGGCCGCGAACAAAACCGTTTATGTCAGGCAGGCAAGCTTCGCTTACTGCCTCGTGCTTGGCCACGAGGGTGACGCTGCCAGCTTGGCCCGGTGGTCGGCAGCACTTGAAAGCGGACAGAGCCAACTCGCCAGCATGATCAT
Organism: Mesorhizobium sp. BR115XR7A; assembly: GCF_020165315.1. Classification (NCBI taxonomy): domain Bacteria; kingdom Pseudomonadati; phylum Pseudomonadota; class Alphaproteobacteria; order Hyphomicrobiales; family Phyllobacteriaceae; genus Mesorhizobium; species Mesorhizobium sp. BR115XR7A. The sequence continues at coordinate 23,987 of NZ_JAIUHW010000002.1, read as the reverse complement.
GGAGATGATGCGCACGGACGATTTCGAAACCGGATATGCCACGATCGGACTGACCGACCGCGCCTATATCAGTTTCCTCTATCTGCTGCTGCTGGACCGCCCTGCCGACGAGGATGGGGTGGAAAGCTATGCCCGGCAGTTGCGCGCTGGCACCATGAGACGTGAGGACGTCGCCTTCGGCATTGTCCATTCAAGTGAGTTCAACTCCAAACACGCTGCCATTCGCGAAGCATCCACGGTGCCGGCCCCAGGGTGAAGGAGAGGAGTATCCGGGCAATGCAAATGGCGCCTTTTTTGTTGGCCGGCGCCCTTGTGGCCGCTATGACGATGGGAAGCTTGGCCTGCCAAAGCGATAGCGGGACAAAGTTCCCGCTGCGCATCGAATCGGGAAAAAGCTATCCGCTCGACAAGGACGGCCGTCCGTTCTTCATGCAAGGCGACTCGCCGTGGTCCCTGATCAGCGACCTGACCGAGGAAGACGCAGATCTTTACCTTGAAGACCGGAAAGCGCGCGGTTTCAATACCGTACTGGTCAACCTTCTCGAGCACCGTTTCTCCCGGAACGCGCCTGCGAACGCATATGGCGAGAAGCCATTCGCCGACCATGGCGATTTCGTTGCTCCCAACGAGGCGTATTTTGCTCATGCCGACCGCATTCTGCAGAAGGCATGCGACCTTGGTTTCCTTGTGCTGCTCGCTCCTGCATATCTTGGCTATGGCGGTGGCGCAGATGGGTGGTACCGGGAAATGTCCGCCGCCGGGGTAGGCAAGCTTAACGCCTTCGGCCACTTTGTGGGACGGCGCTACCGGCACTTCGACAACATCATGTGGGTCAATGGAGGCGACTACAATCCTGCTGACAAAGATCTCGTCAGGGCTCTCGCCAAGGGAATCATGGACGAGGATCCCGACGCTCTCAGCACTGTCCATGGCGCTTCCGATACCGCGCCACTCGATTTTTGGGGCCGCGAACCCTGGCTGAAGGTAAACAACGTCTTCACATATGGGCCGGTCTACACATCGGCGATCAGGGAGTACAATCTCAGCAGGGGCATGCCTTTCTTCCTGATGGAGACCGCCTACGAGTTCGAATACGGCGCCAATGAATATCGAATCCGAATTCAGGCCTACCAGGCGATCCTCTCAGGCGCCTTTGGCCACCTGTACGGCAACAACCCGATATGGCATTTCGGGGGGCCTGGCTTGTTTCGGGAGACCATGAGTTGGAAGGAGGCTCTAGACAGTCCCGGCGCAAAAAGCATGGGGGTGCTTTTCGCTTTGATGTCATCGATAAAGTGGTGGCTGCTCGAACCCGACAGTAAGAACAGGCTGCTGGTCGATGGCACGGGCAAGGACACGGGAAGGGCAGTGGCCGCGACCGCCAAAGACGGATCCTACGCTGTCGTCTACATGCCAGCCAACGACCGCATCACAGTGGACCTGGCGCAGCTTTCGGCGGCTTCGGTCCGCGCTCGCTGGCGCGATCCAACCAGCGGAGAGCTGACGGATGTCGAAGGTTCTCCCTTCAAGGCGGAACGCACGGTTTTCCAGCCGCCAGAGCTAAACAGCCGCGGATACAGGGATTGGATCCTGGAGCTGATAGCTCAAGGCCGCCCCGAAGCGCAAAGTCAATGAGCGCGCGATTGCGTGCAGCAGGCAACGCAAGGCAAGACGCGCCGATTCCTCCGAAAGCATTAGACGAGCGCCACTGCAAAAGAGGTAAGCGCCGGCAACGCCTCCTCGAACGGGGAATCCTGGGCGTCCATTGGCGTTCTCCCCCGTTCCTTCAAGCCCAAGTAGCCTCCCGGATACCAATATCGAGTTTGAGAAGAGGTGCGCGATGAAAGTCATGGTAACCGGCCATCAAGGCTATATCGGATCGGTGATGGTGCCGATGCTGCTTCGTGCCGGGCATTCGGTGACGGGCTATGACAGCGATCTCTACCGGCGCTGCACCTTTGCCGCTGGGGGCGAGCGGGCTTCAATTCCATCTGTCCAAAAGGACGTCAGGGACGTGCATGCGCGCGACCTCGAAGGGTTCGATGCCGTCATCCACCTTGCGGCCCTTTCCAATGACCCGCTGTCCGACCTTGATCCGGACATCACCTATGAAATCAACCATAAGGGCAGCGTCCGCTTTGCCAAGGCGGCCAAGGACGCCGGCGTGTCGCGCTTCCTGTTCGCCTCGTCGTGCAGCAATTACGGACAGGCGGGCGACGGGATGGTCGATGAAACCGGCGAACTGAACCCGGTCACGCCCTACGGATGGTCGAAGGTCCTTTCAGAACGAGATATTTCCGAACTGGCCAGCAGCAGCTTTTCTCCCACCTATTTCCGCCCCGCCACGGCCTATGGGCTCTCGCCGCGGCTCCGTTTCGACATCGTGTTGAACAATCTGGTCGCGTGGGCGGTCACCAAAGGCGTCATCCTCCTGAAGTCCGATGGAACACCGTGGCGGCCGATCGTCCATATCGAGGACATTTCCAGGGCATTCATTGCCGGGCTGGAGGCGCCCCGCGAGGCCATTCACGATCAAGCCTTCAATGTGGGACGAACCGACCACAATTACAGGATCCGGGAGATCGCCGAGATCGTCGCCGAGATCGTGCCCGAATGCCGGCTTGAACTCGCGCCCGACGCCGGACCCGACAAACGCTCCTATCGGGTCAACTTCGACAAGATCGCGCTTGCCCTGCCTGCTTTTAGGCCACAATGGGATGCGCGCAAGGGTGCCGAGCAACTCTACCAGGCATACCGGAAGTCGAATGTCACGCTGGAGGAATTCGAGGGGCCGCGCTTCCAGCGTATCGGTCATATCAGGCATCTGTTGACCAGCGGACTTCTGGACGAGCGGATGCGGGTCGCTGGAGCATCCAAGCCATTGGAGGAGGCGCTCGGATAAGCTGGATGGAACACCTGAACCCCGCCGGGATCGGCCCGCCGCCGGCAACCGGAATCGGTCACGAGATTTATGGCCTGGCCGAACGTCTGTTTCCCATCTGCCGGAGCATCACGGGAAACGGCGTGCGAGCAACGCTGGATGTCTTGTCACAGCATATCGAGTTGGAACGGCACGAAGTGCCCACCGGGACGCAGCTGTTCGACTGGACCGTTCCAAAGGAATGGAACATACGCTCGGCAACCATCACAGGCCCGGACGGACATACGGTCCTCGATTTTGCGGACTCCAACCTGCACGTCGTCAACTACAGCTTGCCATTCAAGGGGATCCTGACGCTCGCACAACTGAGGCCGCACATTCATACTCTGCCCGATCAGCCGCAACTGATCCCCTACCGCACCAGCTATTACGCCCCGACCTGGGGCTTCTGCGCCGCCCACGTCCGTGTGGCTGACCTGCCCGACGGTTTCTACCATGTGGAGATCGACGCCGAGCTCGAGGACGGCACTCTCACATACGGTGAATACCTGCACCGCGGTCAGACCGAGCGGGAGTTCCTCCTCTCGGCGCACATTTGCCATCCCTCGCTTGCCAACGACAACTGTTCGGGCTTGGCGCTGCTGGCGATGCTGGCGAGAAGTCTCAAGGCAAGGAAGACACGGTACAGTTACCGCTTCCTATTCGCTCCCGGCACGATCGGCGCGCTCGCGTGGCTGTCGCGCAATGAGGACCGAACATGTCTCATCGACCACGGTCTGGTGCTGTCATGCGTTGGCGATTCAGGAGGCCCGGCATACAAGCGCAGCCGCCGCGGCGACGCCTTCATCGACCGAGCCATGTCCCACGTGCTGGGGCATCGCGCCGGGGCAAAGCTGATGGATTTCTCCCCATATGGTTATGACGAGAGGCAATATTGTTCGCCGGGCTTCAACCTTCCGGTCGGCATGTTCCAGCGAAGCGTCCACGGCACATTTCCCGAATACCACACATCGGCCGACAATCTTGACTTCATCAGCCCAGAGCATCTCGAGGATTCCTTCCGCATCTTGATGGAGGTGATCGACATTGTCGAAGAGGACTGGACGCCGTTGAACCGCTTGCCCAAGGGCGAGCCGCAGCTCGGCAAACGCGGCCTTTATGCAGCCGTGGGAGGGCAGAAGTCGTCGGGGGCGACGTCGATGTCCCTGCTTTGGGTGCTGAACCTCGCCGATGGGCAGCATTCGCTCCTGGCCATGGCGGAGCGCTCGAACCTGCCCTTCAAGGAACTGGCCGCTGCTGCGAAACTGCTGTTGGAACATGAGCTCCTGGTAGTCTTATGAGGCCGTTACGGTTCGCCGTCTGACAAGGGGCCAACTTTTGTCCCTTTCCGACATGGCTGTCGGCATCAAGGGCCATGCGATGGAAAAGGTGGGGTCATTGTAGAGGACGCCGGTCGACGCGTTGGGCGTATAGAACTGTGATATGAGATACGAGACCACGGTGCCATCGGTTAGGGTTTGGAGGCCGTGGGCGAAGCCGGCAGGGATATAGAGCTGCGTCATGTTTTCGGAAGTCAGCTCGAAACCAAGCCACTTGTAGCGTGTCGGCGAATTCGGACGCAGGTCCACGACGACGTCAAAAATCGCGCCGCGGACACAGGAGACCAGCTTCACCTCTGCGTAAGGCTCCTCCTGGTAGTGCAGCCCCCTGAGAGTTCCCTTTTTGATCGAATGAGCCCGGCTGTGCTGGACAAAGCGCGTCGCCAGACCACAATCGGCCATCTCCTTCTCACAGAAAAGGCGGGTGAAAGAACCACGGTCGTCAAGCATGGGAGTAGGCTCGATCACCCAGACCCCTTGAAGCTCCGTTTCGGTGAACTGCATGCCTTGACTCCCCGGCGCCGAGCGAGACTGCCGCATCAATTGTCAGCGTCGCCAGCCCACGCTGTAAGGGCTACCTAAGCCTTAGCTGGCCTCTCCGATAGCGGTATGTGCGGATGAAAGCTGACTACCCGTTCGGCGAGCCTGGCGTCGGGATCACCGCCGCCGGCTCGCTATAAGGATTAACGCGCCCGACGGATTGGCAAATCGAAGCGGAGAGGGCCGGATCCTAACCTGCCGTCATGTGCCTACTCAGGCGCGGCAGGCATGGGTTCTGCGGAGCGGACCCGCGGGTTAGGTAGAAGACAGGAGCGGGGAATGAATATTCAGGCTATCGAAACCGTTCGCAGTCACGGTGCGGCAAGCCGCGATGTCGGTTGCAGGCTCTGCGGGTCGCGCCTGCGCCACACCTTGGTGGATCTAGGCATGTCCCCGCCTTGCGAAAGCTTCCTGCAGGCCGAGCAGCTTGACCAAATGGAAGCTTACTATCCGCTCAACGTGCTTGTCTGCGACACCTGCTACCTGGTGCAGCTCAAGGAGTATCTGAGCCCCGAGACCATTTTCAGCGAATATGCCTACTTCTCCTCGTTCTCGTCCAGCTGGGTGGCTCATTCGAAAGCGTATTGCGAGGCCATCACCAGACGGCTTGGGCTTGGTCCTGACAGTCTTGCGGTCGAGCTCGCAAGCAACGATGGCTACCTGCTGCAGCACTTCCTGCCACTGGGCGTTCCTGTATTGGGCGTCGAACCGGCAGCCAATGTCGCGCGCGCCGCGATCGAGAAAGGCGTGTCCACCAGGGTCGACTTCTTCGGGGTCCGGCTGGCAAATCAACTGGTCGGGGAAGGACGACGCGCCGACCTGATCATTGGCAACAACGTCCTGGCACAGGTCCCGGACCTCAATGACTTCGTCGCCGGGATAAGAATCCTGCTCAAGCCTGAGGGCGTGGTCACGCTCGAATTTCCACATATTGAGCAGCTGATGGCGGAGAACCAGTTCGATACCATTTATCATGAGCACTTTTCATATTTCTCGCTGCTGACGGTCGAACTGATGGCGGCGCGCCACGGATTGCGGCTGATCGACGTCGAGGAGTTGCCCACCCATGGCGGCTCGCTGCGCGTCTATCTCGCCCATGATGGCAGTCGCTGGGGCGTGGATGACAGGGTGGGCAAACTTCTCGCCCGAGAAAAGCGGCACGGGCTAACGGAGATGATTACCTATGCCTCCTTCGGTCACAAGGCGCAGCGCGCCAAGCGCGACCTGTTGGCGTTCCTTATCTCGGCCAAAAACGAAGGGAAGAAGATTTGTGGCTACGGCGCTCCAGGCAAGGGCAACACGTTGCTCAACTACTGCGCTATCGGGACCGACTTCCTTGACTTCACGGTCGACCGTAATCCTTACAAGCATGGTCGCTTCACACCGGGGATGCATATCCCGATCAAGTCCGTCGACGCCATCGACGAAGTCCGGCCAGATTACATCCTCATCCTGCCGTGGAACCTGAAGGACGAGATCATCGAACAGATGCGCCATGTCGCCTCCTGGGGTGCAAGGTTTGTGGTCCCAATTCCCTTTGTGGCGGTGATCGATCCATCGGAGTTAGGCAGATGAAAGTTGTCCTCTTCTGCGGCGGTCGCGGAACCCGGATCCGCGACTATTCCGACAGTATACCCAAGCCGATGATCCCGCTTGGCCATCAGCCGATCCTGCGCCACGTGATGCAGTGGTACAGCGATTATGGACATGACGAATTCGTCTTGTGCCTGGGCTACAAAGCCAATGTCATCAAGGATTTCTTCCTCAACACACGGCCGCAGACCTTTTCCGATTGCGTGGTCACGCAAGGAGGTCAAGACGTGAAACTGCTCGGAGACCAGGTCAAGGACTGGAGCATTACCCTGCTTGATACCGGGGTCTGGCGCAATATCGGCGAACGCCTCTGGGCGGCAAGGGACCAGGTTAAGAACGAGAAGATGTTCCTGGCCAACTACTCCGATGGTCTGACCAACGTCGATCTCGACGACGTGGTGGCGAAATTCGAAGCCAGCGGCAAGATCGGTTGTTTTCTCGCGGTGCGCGCACCACTGACATACCACTTGGCCGATATCGCGGAAGACGGTCGCGTGCGTGAGTTCCGCACAACAGATACCTCGGAGATCTGGATCAACGGCGGCTACTTCCTGTTCCGCCCGCAAATCTTCGACTATATGCGCGATGGCGAGGAGCTCGTTCTGGAACCTTTCAGACGACTGATCGACGACAACATGCTCATGGCGTACAAACATGATGGCTTCTGGCGATCGATGGATACGCTGCGCGATTGGCAATCGCTCGAAGACATGGTCGAACGGGGCGACATGCCCTGGAATAGAAAAGTTACCGCCGAGAAAACCAGGCGCGGTCTGGTAATGGCCGCTTCATGAGAGGGCTTGGCCTCGCACGTGGCGGGGAGGAACTCTCGATCCTCTGCCTTGGCGCCCATTCCGATGACATCGAGATCGGCGCCGGCGGCACTATCCTTGGCCTGATCGCATCGGGGGTGAAACTGGACGTCCACTGGTGTGTGCTGAGCGCCGGCGGCCAGCGGTCGGTCGAGGCCCGCGCTTCGGCCGAAGCGTTCCTGAACGGGTCGAAGTCGTCCGTAATCGACATCGCGGATTTCGAAGACAGCTATTTCCCGGCCCATAGCCGGGCGATAAAGCAGCGGTTGATAGATCTAAGATCTCGCGTCCACCCCGACCTGGTGCTGACCCATGCGAGGTTCGATGCCCATCAAGACCACCGGGAGGTCAATCAACTGACCTGGAATGTCTTTCGCGATCATCTTGTGGTCGAATACGAGATTCCCAAATGGGATGGCGATCTTTGCCAGCCAAATGCCTACGTGCCGCTCTCTGCCGCAGTGCTGGAACGCAAGATCGAGCTTCTGCAACAGCACTTCGGCACGCAGCGCTCCAAGGACTGGTTCGACCGCGACACATTCGCGGGGCTGGCGCGATTGCGCGGGATGGAGTGCAGGGCGCCGGAACATTTCGCCGAGGCATTTACACTCAGAAAAGCCAGACTTTTTTAGCGGATTTCCGTCCCGATCTGCTTGAGGGCTTGCCTAAGCCAAGGGGGCACATGGTTCCTGGAGAAGACTTCGGGTCGGGCTTTGCCTTCACGAGCCATCCTCGACGTTTGGTGGCGATCTTCGCACGACACTTATGGCGCACCGCGCTCTGCCAGATCGGGGTTACCGGCTCATGAAGTGGGTACGAGCCCGCGGGTTTCTGATTGCCGTTTGGTCTCACTGCTCGCTGGCCGAGGGTTCTGTGAGACGGCCGATATCTGGGCCTGTGCATCGCCATTGTTGAAGCGACGAAACACGATCTGCGAGGGGCGGCCGACCAAAAATTGGCTTGCTCCCGAATCCAGGGCCTTGGCGTACACGCCCAGAGCACCATCGACGGCGTCTATGGTTTTCATGACGGCCGCGTCGTCGTGCGTGTAGCTGACGACGAGAGATGGCATGAGGACACCACGCTTGATCGTCTCCTGCAGGAACAGGGAACGGTATGTCTGTGAGGGCTTGCCGTCCTGGTCAAGCGTGGCGTAGGCGAGACAGCTGGGGCGGCCGACAACTTTGAAGTGCCGATCCAATCCATGGCGTCTGGAAACCTCCGTGATACCTTCCTTCAATTTCGTTCCCTGACGGTGCAGGTGTTCGATGACGGACTGGTCCTGATAAACCCGCATGGTCGCGATGGCCGCGGCAAGCGCGTGGGTTTCCGCACCATGCGTGGTCGACAGCAGAAAGACACGGGGGCGATCCGTATGCTCGAGCCCACCCAGCCGCATATATTCGCGTTTGCCTGCCAGGGCGGAGACCGAAAAACCATTGCCAAGAGCCTTGCCGAATGTCGACAAGTCCGGTTCGATGCCATAGAGCCTTTGTGCTCCCGCTGCATGCCACCTGAACCCGGTGATCATTTCGTCGAGAATGAACAGCGCGCCATTTTCCCGGCAAAGCCGGTGGACATTATGCAGGAAGCCGTCGACCGGATCGTCGCCACGGGAAGGTTCCAGGATCAGAGCGGCCACCTTACCCGGGTGCCTGTCGAACAAATTCTTGACACTAGCGATGTCGTTGTACCGGAAAGTGAGGGTCAGGTTTTGAACCGCTTCTGGAATTCCCGCATTCATCGGTGTGGTCCCAATGAACCAATCGTCTGTCGAAAAGAAAGGGTGGTCGGCGCAGCACGCGACGAGATCGCGACCCGTGTAGGCGCGGGCAAGGCGGACGGCGCCTGACGTCGCGTCCGATCCGTCCTTGCAGAATTTTACCATCTGCGCGCCGACGAGTTCAAGGAAGGTTTCGGCGCAGTCAACTTCGATCCTTGCGGGGCGCGTGAAGTTGGCTCCGCCTGCAAGCGCCGCCTCCACCGCCCTGAGCACCGTTGGGTATGCATGCCCCAGCCCGACGGAACGGTTGCCCATGCCGTATTCGATGTATTGGTTTCCATCGACATCCCAGACGTGGCACCCCAGACCACGTTCGATAAAGCCCGGCGCGAGAACGGGATACTGATCCTCGCCTTTCGCGTAGGTGTGGCTGCCGCCCGGGATCAGCTCGCGGCCACGTTCTTGAAGGCGACCCGATTTGCGAAAACAGAGGCTTTGCTCAGGCATGCGGACTGCTCCAGTTCGAGAGAAAGTCTAGATGTCTGAGCCTGGATTTTCGCGTTCTCCATAAGGTCACCGGTTTAGCACTTATGGTGGATGGTTGGCGCGATTGTGCGGTCTTGTGCGGCAAACGCGACAACCGACAAGCAGCATCAAGGCGCAAGTGAATGAGTTCGCGCAGCGTTGCCTGCTGCCGGGAGCAGCTAATCCAGCGTAGGTTGCTTGAACTGGGCTCAACGCTGGAACATGGGGGAACAGTCCGGCAAGTCCTAAACGCTCATGATATTGCGCCGCGGCTGCCGCGAACTACGACCCCTCGCCCGCGGACGACCCGGGAATTCCCGGTGATCCTGCCAAATAGCCGTCCCCTACGTGATCACGCCATTCACGGAAAAGAGGCTTATGGTAAACAGCTAGCAGCGGTCGATTCCCCCTCGGATGTAGCCGCTCAGAATGAAGCCCGCCCGGGTCGCTACCGTGGCGGGCTTTTCGTTGACGGCGACGCGCTTGGTGCGTTCGCTACATAAGACCCGCGATCGTACATTGAGGGAGGCGGCTTGTGATTGCGATCACCGTTCAGCCGCAGTTCCTTCCGCGAAGAGATCATTGACCTTGTATGCGACTTCCGTGCGGTTGGTCGCCTTGAGCTTCTTCATGATGTTGCGGATGTGCACCTTCACCGTGCTTTCGCGCAGGTTCAGTTCAAAGGCGATGATCTTGTTGGCCTTGCCGCGTCGGAGCGCCTGCGCGACCTCAGCCTGCCTGAGCGTGAACATGCCGGTCAAAGGCGCATCACGGCTGCCTGAATCTATCAGGTGCCGCATAGACAGAACGCTACTTGCCGGAACGAAGATGCCTCCCGCTGCCGCAAGATTGATTGCCTCGACACAGACATCGATCCCTACAGAGGTTGGAATGTAGCCACGCGCGCCACATTCGAGAGCCGTCAGTATCTGTGCAAGGTCTTCGGTGTCCGCCAAAATCACTACGGGCACCGACTTGAATTCGCTCGAAATTCGCCTGATCTGGTCCGCGATACCCTGGTCAGTGACTTTCCGGCCACCTAGGTTGAAGAGAATGGCTGCAAGTGTCATCCCCTCTTTGGCGCGCCATTCGGCAATCGATCCCATGGCTTCGACGGCCATGCCGAGATCGTGGTCTTCCAGAGCCGATGCGAGACATTCGCGGTCGAGCGCCCTTCCGTCCAGGATGAGCAGACATTCCCTGCCTGCTCGTTGCATCATTCCCGCTCCGCCCGACGGGATGTCTGCCTGCTCTGCCGAAGTATATTTATGCATTCCTACTGTGGAGCCCATACTCTTACCCACCCTTTTACCACGCGATCCGCCCTGCGGCGGCCAATTAGCCCCTCACTCTGCAGTTCCTTCAGAAATTGAAAAATAGCGCCCACCGTTTTGGGAGCTTCAGCTGGAATTCGCCCAGCCTTGCACCCACTGCTGTTCCCTGTTCCCAATCCCAACCAGAACAACCTGAGCTTATGGGCTATTTATCAGCCGGCGCTAACTTAGATTAACATTTAGTTAAATTTTTGAATCTGCGAAAAACACTAACGGCTAGCCCCGCCGCGGGCGCTGCGGTGTTAGGTAAAACAGCGAGCTGGCCAGTCGTGGATGTATTGTGGAGCGTCTGAATACCGCACGACATCGCAACGCTGTGAAGGTGAACCCATCCGAGACGGCTGGCCTCGGCGGTCCTCATCCCATAGGCGTAGCCAAGGACTGCTTGCCCCTCCGGCAGTCAAAAGCCAATGTATCACCAAAGCATCGGTTGATTGCTTAGGCGCCGACACTGTCATCTAAGCGCCTGCTTCGCGCAACGCTCCCTGGCGCTCCTTGGACGCTGTGGCAAATGCCAGCTCGTAGACCGACAGAGCTACGCCATGTATAGCTCGGGCTCACGCGGTTCCCTGGGGATCATTCTCGGTCAGCCAAGATACGTCCAGAACAGGTCCGGCATTCTGGACATCGGCTTCGAAGGCGTCGATCAACCTTTTGGCGGCTTTGCTGGCGATATGACTCTCAGGGTAGGTGGCCTTCACGGCCCGTGCACACTCGTAAACCTCCTTGAGTTTCCTAACCTGCTTGAGCCCTAACGCGCGATATACTCCATGGCTGGTCATATCGCCTCTCCTCCCTGTAGTGGAATTCTCCGCTGCCCGGCCTACTACGCGCCTGCATTGACAGAGAGTTTCCTGGCTGAAAGCAAAAAACTGCGTGCGACTGTAGTAAGGTCGTCGGCTTCCCGGGTCGAGGCGTTCTTTAGGGGGCCCGCCGGAACCAGGGCTTAGCCATTCGCGGGAGGGTACGACCCGCTTCGCGCCTCCGTCGCAGACCTGTTTGTTCTCGAATTGTGCTCAGGTGCATGTTTTGGCGCTACATTGATGGGGACATTCGATCACTCAACGCCAAGCGCTTTTGAGCGCACGCCACCACCTTGATTATCAAGGCCACGGAAGTGACGTCGGGACGAGCATTGGCGCGCTCTACCATCGCGGGTGGAGGGCTACCCCCTTTGACTCACTTGCGAGGACATCCAGCTGTCGAAAGATTAGCGATCGGACAGCTCGCTGTATCCGCGTCACAGGGCCAAACCAAGCGGGAACTCGTCGGCATGCAGGTGTCTCTGCCGGGACTGCTAATATGCGCGGCTATTTTGGTCACGTCCTACTATTCAAGGGGAATGCTGATCATCGGCTTGATCGCTTCCCAGGCTTTCGGCGCGACGGCCGTCATGACACTGACCTTTCTGGGCGGGTCATCTCCATTGATCTATACTATGTTCGCGGCCTTGCTTGTCACGACTGTCGCTGCAAGACGTCGCATATGGCTTGATCTTGGACTCGTGTTCGGAAGCATCCGGACGGTCTGGATCCTGACAAGCCTCATGTTGTACGCAGTCATCGGATCATGGTTGTTTCCGAGATTCTTTGCGGGACAGACCGCCGTATTCGTGCAGTCCAAGACCCGCGGCATAGTCATAGAAGATTCCCTGGCGCCGGTTTCCGGCAACATCTCTCAGACCGGCTATTTCGTCCTTGGTGGACTCGCCGCTATAGCGCTTTGCGCCCTGCTGCTGCACTCCGACCGGATCGACCAGGTCCGGCGCGGCTTCTTCTTGTGGTGCGGCCTCCACACGGGGATGGGAGTCTTCGATTTCATCAGCAAGACGGTGGGCGCGGGAGACCTGCTGGGCCCGATCAGAACCGCCAACTACGCGATCATATCGAACGCGACGGAGGCCGGATTCGTGCGGATCACCGGACCTTTTTCGGAGGCCTCTTCATTCGCCAGCGTTTCCCTCGCCTGCCTGGCATTCTGCTACAGCTACTGGAGAAAGACGAAATCACCGCTGGCCAAATGGCTGTCTGCCATCCTGCTCTTCCTGTCCATTCTGTCGACTTCATCGACGGCCTATGTCGGGCTGATACTGCTATGCGTCCCGGTTGCTTTGTCGATGCTGGGCTCGATCCTGAGGGGAAAGGTCGAGGGCGAAGAGATCCTGATAATGGCTCTCTTGGTGTTGGGCGGGACAGCCATGTTGGGCATAAGTCTTTACAAGGCCGAGGCGTTTGACCCGTTCGTCAGGCTGATCAACAGCACCATCATCAACAAAGCCGATTCCGCCTCGGGCCATGAACGCACCTATTGGAATGTAAAGAGCCTGCAGTCGTTTCTCGATACCAGCGGCCTGGGCGTGGGGTTCGGCAGCTCAAGAGCATCGAGTTGGCCGATCGCTGTCCTTTCCCAGTTGGGTTTGTTCGGGTCGCTGATGATGGGTGTCCTGCTGTGTGTCCTGGCTAGGGGGCTGGGGGCGGTTCGGCAATGGGTGGCCCCAGAAACAGACGCCGTCGTGGCTAGCGTCAGGAATGCTGCCCTTGCAAGCATAATTGCCATTTCGGTATCGGGCGGCAGCGCTGATCCAGGCATCCTCTTTTTCATTGCACTTGCAGTCGTTTGCGCCACGAGAGTCAGTGCTCGGCGCGGCATTGCGGCATTCGAGCGATCTAGCCCGGCGTCCGGCGACGGCGCGGCCAACGCCGTGTACTCCGGTTCCGCCGAGTTGGCTTTGCGACGGCAAAGGTTGCTGGCAATGTGTCAGGGCCCGGTGATGTTCAAAATGGACGGGGATGTTGACTAACCGGCGACCCTGGGCTCGAACGCCCTTGGCTGGGGCGCCAGTCGTCTGGCAAGGAGAGGAGGGTTGCCGCCAAAAGCTGGTCGCAGCCTACGGGCTGTGCCGGATAGGTGCAACACGCTGGCGCCACAATCCTGCCTGACCTCACCTGCGCATCCGACGGCTATATCGTTGCGGGGCAGCTCATCCGTGCGAAGCTGATGCCGGTTTTGCGAATTTTCAGAAGACTTTTATATTGCAATCAATATTTGCTTCCATCACGGGCCTACGGCTTTCGTCGGATACGACTACCGAAAGCTTGCTTTGCAACTCGCCCTGAACTTCGTCCTGTGCCATGGCGACCAGCATTCTGACTGCGTCTACCCGGGCCTCAAGCGCACCGACGTAATGGGTGCCCTCGGTGTCGGGAAAATGGGATTTGCCGTCCCGGACATCGAAAAAAAACAGTGGCATTTTGCATCCGCGCTTAACAACAAACCGCTCGTCAAAGCGGGGTTTTGCATCTTGCTCACGGCTGCTTAGGGCATTCGCCCACAAGATTCTAGCAACCGCAGATGGTCAACCGGAGACGGTTGTGGAGAACTCAAATCCGGTTGATCACAAAATATTAAAAAGGTTCGATTGGCCGACAAAACCGTTTCCCGAGACTTCGCCTTCTGCACGTCGGAAAAGCGACAGCCATCGCCTTTTCAAAAGCAGTGTCGGCCCGCTAAGGCCGCAGCAGGCGTCGAGCCTGAGTAGGCTCAACCAAACTGATAGATAGGCCTGAGGAACGGTTCCGGTAAGCTGCCGCCTCGACAAGCGCATTCGTGTCGTTTTCATCGTGCGGAGTTTCCTTTCGTGCCTCTGAATTTCATTGCCGAAGCCCGGCCCAACACCTTCGCGTTCGAAACCTCTGCGCTGATCAAGGCATGCGGCTTCAGGGAATATGACGCGCGCTGGTGGTTTGGCCAGGTCGCGCCCGAACTCAACCTGATCGGCGTCCAGGCGTTGGGTATGGGGCTCGGCACGATGATCCGCCGTCTCGGGGTTGGGCCTGACATCGTCACCGGACATGATTTCCGTTCCTATTCGCTTGGCATCAAGCTGGCGTTGGTTTCCGGGCTGATGGCGACCGGCGCACGGGTGAAGGATATCGGTCTGGCGCTGTCGCCGATGGCCTATTTCGCGCAGTTCGCGCTCGATACGCCGTCGGTGGCCATGGTCACGGCCTCGCACAACGAAAATGGCTGGACCGGCATCAAGATGGGAGCGGCGCGGCCGCTGACCTTCGGCCCCGAGGAGATGAGCGCACTGAAGGCGATCGTGCTGGCCGCCGATTTCGACCTTGTTGGCGGCGGCTCTTATGATTTCGTTTCCGACTTTCGAGAGACCTATCTCAACGATCTGACCCGAGACAAGCGCATCACACGTAAGCTCAAAGTGGTTGCCGCCTGCGGCAATGGCACTGCTGGTGCCTTCGCACCTGAGGCGCTGGAACGCATTGGCTGCGAAGTGATCCCGCTCGATGTCGAGCTTGATCATACGTTTCCAAACTACAATCCCAATCCGGAAGACATGCAGATGCTGCATGCAATCAGGGACAAGGTGCTGAAGACCGGGGCCGATGTCGGGTTGGGATTCGATGGCGACGGCGACCGCTGCGGTGTCGTCGACAATGAAGGCAAGGAGATCTTCGCCGACAAGGTCGGCGTCATGCTGGCACGCGACATTTCCAGCCAATATCCGGGTTCGACCTTCGTCGTCGACGTCAAGTCGACCGGACTGTTCAACACCGACGCGGTGCTGCGCGCCAATGGCGCTGTTACCGACTATTGGAAGACTGGCCATTCCTACATCAAGCGCCGGGTTGCCGAACTCGGCGCGATCGCCGGCTTCGAAAAATCGGGCCATTTCTTCTTCAACCCCCCGATCGGGCGCGGCTATGACGACGGACTGGTCACGGCAATCGCCATCTGTCAGATGCTGGACCGCAACCCCGCCAGTTCGATGGCCGATCTCTACAGGGCCCTGCCGCTGACCTTCGGCACGCCCACCATGTCGCCGCACTGCGCGGACGATGTGAAGTACGGCGTGGTCGAACGGGTGGTCTCCGATTTCCAGGCTCTGAAGCGGGACGGCGACAGTTTCGCTGGCCAAAAGATCGGCCACCTCGTCACCGTCAATGGGGTGCGGGTCGTTGCCGAGGACGGTACCTGGGGTCTGGTGCGCGCTTCGTCGAACAAGCCGGAACTGGTCGTGGTCGTCGAAAGTCCGGTCTCGTCCGAGCGTCGCCGCCAGATGTTCGATGCCGTCGACGCCG
Organism: Mesorhizobium sp. BR115XR7A; assembly: GCF_020165315.1. Taxonomy (NCBI): domain Bacteria; kingdom Pseudomonadati; phylum Pseudomonadota; class Alphaproteobacteria; order Hyphomicrobiales; family Phyllobacteriaceae; genus Mesorhizobium; species Mesorhizobium sp. BR115XR7A. The sequence goes on along the minus strand of NZ_JAIUHW010000002.1, from coordinate 8,101 downwards.
TGTTGCGCCGCAGTCCGGAAGTCGGCGCCTATAACCAAACTTTTTGAGCGGGCCAAGCGGCGAGAATGGCGGCTTGGTGCAACTGACTATTGCAAAGTGGGACGACGGGCTCTTGCATCCTCAGGCTCCAGGGCAGGCTCTGCCGGGGTTCGCAGCGTCAAAGCTGTGCCGTAATGGGCCACCCGCAAATGGTCCCTCAATTGCATCTCCCATCCAGCGTCAGGGGTGAACCTTTGGCGAGCGCTGGGATAACCATCATGATTTCAAACACACCGCGGCTCGGCTGCAACAGGTGCAAACTTGCTCTTGTCGGCGATGAGACACGACCCTCGAATGTCCTGAGATGCCCTGGGTGTGGGGCTTCAGACACGTGCGAGAATGTCATGCTGGAGATTGACGAAAGGCGAGCCGAGGCGCTCTCGCGCGCCCTTTGCCGCCCAGAAATGCGGCGTGTAAGAACGGGTCGGACAAAAGTGTACCGTTTCGCGCTCCTGTTTGGGACAGGGCGGCTCGTGCGAGCCGACGTCAAAGACGGGCAGTAGCATCGCGCCGGCGGGCGGCCTTTGCCAGGCCGACAGCAAACGCCAAGATCAGGTGCTTCTGTTGACGTGATCGCGAGCCGTAATGGCAAGCTGTACTCCACGATTGTCAATTGGCTGCCATGCACCTTCCTCAGGCGAACGATTTGCGGGCAGTATGCAAGCTGTATGTAGCCATCTGAAAAGAGCAATTTAGGTAACGGCCCGCACCGCGGCCCATGGCAGCTGCCGGAAGTAGGCGCAACTTCAGAATTCGTCGGAGGCTCTTAGTCCGTAAGACCTACTTGAATATTTGCCAGACTATGATGCATCCTGAGGCCACAAATGGTCCTTGGCCCGGTTACCTCAGTGCTGAGCTAGTGGCACTCTGACTACGGTCGTCGAAACGGAGCTCAACAATGACGCCCAAGCGCTTCACCCGCCCGGTTCATGTAATTGTGGGACTTGGCTTTGCGCATGAGGTGTCATCTGTCATGGATGCCTATCAGCTTCTTGACGAATGGGTCGGGTTCCGCAGCCCAACACATGCGGCCACACTTGCGCTTTTCCGGTCGGCCCTTGCAGACGACAAAGATGCTGAAACGGCTCGCCTTGCCTTTGAGGCATTTGCTCGATCTCGGGGCATTCTCGCCGCGGAGGAAATCGTGTCCTCTGGTGGTGCTGCAGAAGAGTGGATGACAGCCTATGACAGACGGTCAGAAGTCGTGGTTGATGGCTAGTGCACGTTGCCCAACAGTGACTTCGGTTTTGGGAAGGCGACACCATAAGACCTACGTGAAGCGCGTCGCCTGAAATCCGTCTCGACGCCTGAAATCCGTCTCGACGCGAAGCGCTTCAGGCGATGACCGCAGCGGTCACCCCGGTGGCTTGGAAGCTCTGGACGTGTCCGCACGAGGCCACCTCAGCGGGCGATCGCGCCACGATCCCGACGGTTTGTTGACAAAATCGGCAAAGCTCAACCAGATATGGGCTCGGCGAGTTCGTCGGCCGCTTCACTGACGCCGCAAGCAGCCGCCCGCTCGAGCCAGACCCGGCCGGCCGCGGGGTCGCACTCCCCGGCCAGGCCATTGACGAGGTAACGCCCAAGCATGAGCTGGGCTTGGCCATGACCACGCCCGGCAGCGGCGGCGAACCATTTCTGCGCCGCCTTGTGGTCAACCGGCAGGGCCTGGCCAGCACCGTACAGCGCACCTAGTGCAAACATCGCCCCAGCGTGGCCGTCGAGAGCGGCCTGCTTGAACAACTGCGTTGCGACCTCTGGCTCGCGTGCGCCACCGCGCCCGTTGAGCAGCATCTCGGCAAGCGCGACCTGTGCGTCGAGGACGCCGGCTTTGCCCGCCCGGGCAAACCAGAGGCGGGCCTGCCTTGGGTCCGTCGTCACGCCGCGGCCATCCTGGAGGAGGCGGGCATACATATATTGCGCCTCCGCGACACCTTCGGCGGCCCGCCTCAGCCACTGCGCCGCTTGTGCCTCGTCCTGGCGCACGCCAACGCCGTTGGCGAAGCAGAGCCCGAGATTGAATGCCGCAATCAGGTCGCCCGACGATGCGGCCGCCTCGAACCAACCGGCAACGCTTGCACGATCGTCTGGCTCGCCGGCTCCTCCGAGGACGAGATTGGCGAGGTCGATCTGTGCGTCCTGATTGCCGGCATTGGCAGAGGCGCGCAGCCAGCGTGCTCCCTCTTCGACGTCCTCAGCCACGCCGTTCCCCGTTAGGTAGAGAGAGGCCAGGGCGCGGGCGGCGGCCTGGTGACCCGCTTCGGCCGCCCGCCGATACCAGTTTGCCGCTTCCGCAAAATCGGGCCGCTGGTTTTTCACATAGCGATCGCCCAGGAGATAGGCGGCCTCGCTGTTGCCGGCCAAGGCGGCACTGCGCATCCAGGCCTCGCCGGCAGCGGGATCATGGTCGACGAGGCCCCCATCAATCAGTGCCAAGCCCAGCCGGAACTGAGCGGAGGGAAGGCCCTTCTCTGCGGCGGCCTGATAGAGTCGAGCGGCGGCCGCCAGGTCGCGTGAGACGCCGAGCCCGTGCTCGGTGAGGACCGCCAGAAGATAGGTTGCGGTCGGCAGGCCGGCGTCGGCCGCGCGTCGTACCTCGGCCGCAATCCTGACCCGGTGTTCGCGATTGCCACGCCGGGCGAGCGACAGGGCAAGGCCAAGACATCCTTCGGCACAGCCCGCGGAAGCCGACTTCTCGTACCAGTGATGCGCCGCATCTGCGTTGCGCATCGGCTTGGGGCCGCTGGTGAGGATATAGCCAAGGATCGCCTGTCCGGTTGGCGAGCCCGCCTCGGCGGCCTTTGTGGCCAGTTCGAACGCTGCCGTGAAATCCGGTTCGCCTGGGCGGTCGCGTTTGAACAATTCTTCCGATCCGGCGCCTTCACTGGCGGCTTCCGCCGGGACCAGCCCGGTCACGTAGAGAGCGGCAAGGAGCGCCTGCGCATCGGCGTTGCCGTGATTGGCTGCTCGCAGCAGCCAACGCGCGCCTTCCACACGGCTGGGCGGCACACCCGCTCCCTCGAGATAGCAACGCGCGACCCGGTATTCGGCCTCGACCATTCCCGCACGCGCGGCTACCGCCACCAGCGGAAAGGCTTCAGCTGGTTTGCCGGCGTCGAAAAGCTGGATTGACCGGCGCAACGCTGCCGCCGGGGAGACGCGTCCAGCCAGCCGATGCAGAATTGTCATCGATCCCGAACCTCTGATTGCTCCGATCCTCTATGGCTCCCGCATCGCTTCCTGGCTGACCGGGAGCATCACTGCGAGTATGTACTTGAGCACAGTACGCCGACCGACCTTGACGTCGGCGGTCACCGGCATTCCGGGGCTGACGGTGGAACCGGCAGGCACGCCGTGAAGAGCGACCTGATCGATGGAAATGCGCACGCGATAGAACGGCTCGGCGTCGGAAGGCAGCATGGCCAGCGAGCTGTTCGGATCGCGGGCTTGCTCCTGGGCAGAAAAGGAATCCGGGCTGAGCGTCCGCACGGTGCCATGCGCGAGCCCATATTGCGAATAGGGGAAAGTGTCGAACTTGATAACCACCTGGTCGCCGACATGGACGAAGCCGCTGCTGCGGCCGACGATGTTTGTCTCGATCTCGAGCGGCGCGTTAGCCGGTACAAGGGTGATCAAGCGCTCACCGGACTGCAGTACCGAACCGACCGAGACCTTGGCCACCGATTGGACGGTGGCGTCGGCTTCACTCTTCAATTCAACCAACTGCTTGCGCAGCTTTGCCTTGTTGAGAAGTTCGCGCGCGTCGGATATCCGCGAACTCGCCTCCGACAGGCTTTGCGAGACATCGGCTCGCCATCCCTGAATGTAGCCGTCGCGCTCGGCGGCCACGGCCTGCTGCTGGAGCCTTGCGGCTTGGGCCGTCTGCTCGGCATTGCCAAGCGACCGGGACATTTCGGCGCGATTGTCTTCGGCCAGCAGTGTGTTGAGGCGGCTGCCCACCTGCCGTGCTTCGAGCTGCTTGCGCATCTGTTCGATCGAGGCCGCCACAGTGAGCCGCTGGCGGTAGCCGTCGGCATCCGACAGCGAACGCGAGATCACGGAACCGAGTTCGTCGCGCTGGCGGTCGAAATTTTCGACCTTGGCGTCGTAGACCGCCTTGCGGCGCTCAAAGATCGATGCCTGCAGGGTCCAGCTTGGGTCCAGACCGTCATAGTTGAAGACCTTGCCGTCTGCTTCCGCCTTCAGGCGCGCGACTTCGGCTTCAAGCGTCGAAACCTGCATCGCAAGCGCAGCCAGGTCGGCTGAAGCAAAGGTCGCATCGAGGCGAGCAAGCACTTGACCAGCCTGAACGTGCTGTCCTTCACGAACGTCGATGGAACGCACGATCGCCGTCTCCAGCGGCTGCACGAGGATGTTGGGCGCGTTTGACACCACCAGCCCCCTTGCCGTCACAACCTGATCGACCGGTATTAGTCCTGCCAGGGCGATCAGCGCCATGACGAGGCTCGCAATGATCCAGACGATGCCGCGCGCCGTGCGCGGAATGGGTGCATTGGTGACGGCGCTTGACGGCCACTGGAACTCCAGTATGGCCGGGGTTGTCGGATCCCTCGTTTCCATCCGCTGCCGCCGGGCGGGGAGGGCGATGAGCGAGGTGCTACTCATGGGTTACCAAACCTGAAAGCGTAGATTGTCTTGGCATCGTCAAAGCAACCGCGGCGGTATGGCGACCGGACGGCCTTGGCGGCCATCGAGGTGCCGGTTTTGCTGCGACCACAGCTGGCGATAGAGCGTGCATCGCTCGAGCAGCGTCGCGTGCGGCGCGACGTCGAGCACCTTACCCTGATCCATGACCAGGATGTTGTCGCATTCTGTCAGCGAGGACAGCCGGTGCGAAACGATGATCATGGTGCGCCCGCTGGCGATGCGCATGAGGTTGGCGCTGACCACTGCCTCGCTCTCGGGGTCGAGCGCGCTGGTCGCTTCGTCGAGGATGAGGATTGTCGGATCGTGGATGAGGGCGCGCGCGATCGCCAGCCGCTGCTTTTGACCGCCTGACAGATTGGGCGAGCCTTCCTCGATGTAGGTGTCGTAACCATTGGGCATCCGCTCGATGAATTCCTGGGCACCGGCGAGATGCGCGGCGCGCATGGCGTCGGAAAGCGTCAGCCCTGGGCGCCCGGCGATGATGTTGTCACGGATCGAGCCGCGGAACAGAAAATTGTCCTGCAGCACCACGCCGAGCCCTTGGCGAAGATGGCGCAGGTTGATCTCCTTGAGGTCGACGCCATCAAGCTTGAGGAAGCCGCTGTAGTCACGGTTGATCCCCTGCAGGAGGCGCGCGATGGTCGATTTCCCCGACCCGCTGCGCCCGACAATGCCGAACATGGTGCCGGCAGGGATGTGGAAGCTGACCCGGTCAAGCGCGGGCGTCTTTGTAGCGATATAGCTGAAGGTCAGGTCGCTGAACGCCACCTCGCCGACGAGCTTGGGTCTCAGGCCGGTGGAATTCGAGCTGCTCTCCAGGGGCCGGTTGAGAACCGACGCTGCCTCGCCGATCGCCGCACCGACCTCCTCATAGTCCTCAACCAGTCGCGCCAGGCCGACCAGCGGCTGCGCCACGCGCTGGGAGATCATCATGAAGGCGAACAGGCTGCCGACCATGTAGCCGGAGCGGTCGTTCATGGCGAGATAGGCGCCGATCAGCATGGTGCCGAGCACCATCACGCGTTCGATCGGCGTGACCAAGGTCTGCGGCCAACTGGCGAGCTGGCCGAAGGCGAGACGGGCCTTTCCCGCTTCAGCCACCCGTTCATCCCAGAGCGCCTTGCGCTGCGGCTCAAGGCCGAGCGCCTTCACCGTCTTGATGCCGACGACAGTTTCGCCGAGCGCCGCCGACTTCCAGGTCTCGGCTTCGACCACCCGTTGGTACCTGCGGCGCAGCGGCTTGAGATAGGCAAGGATGATCAGCATGATCACGACCGCGCAGGCCACCACGATCCAGGCCAGCGTGGCGTTGATATAGAACATTACAGGCACCAGCACGCACAGCGTGATCAGATCCAGGAACGTGCTGAGGAGCTTTCCGGTCAGGAATTCGCGGATACGATAGACCTGGGCGAGGTGATACATCGTCTCGCCGGCCGGATGGCGCTCGAAATAGTCGAGCGGCAGGCGCAGGAGCCGGCTAAAGACGTGCAGATGCAGCTTGGTGTCGAGACGGGCGCCGACGACGTTGATGATCAGCCGCCGCGCATGGCCAAGCAGGGTCTCGTAGACGAAAACCACGGCAATCACCGCGGACAGGAGCACCAGAGTGGACAGGCTGTTGAACTGCAGCACCTTGTTGACCAACGTCATGACCATCAGCGGCGGCAAGATGGTAAGGACACTGAGCGTGAACGAGGCAATGGCGATGTCGCGCAGGGGGCGGCTTTCGAGCCGCACCAGTTCGGCCAGCCAGTGCAGGGTGAAAGGCGCGTCCGCTGCCACATGCGACCGTGTAGGGCGCAGCAACACGGCCTCGCCTGTCCACACCTGGGACAGCCGCAGGTCGTCGACGGCGGTGACCTCGCCGTCGTCTGGCGCGTCAGCACTTTTGAGGAAGACGACGTTGCGCTCGGCACTCGCGCCGGTAAGGAGACCCGCGCCGCCATCGTTGAACAACAGGACGACCGGTCCGGTGTCCTGGAAGCGCAAGAGGTGGGCCCAGCGGATGCGTATGGCGCGCGACCACATGCCGGCGTTCTGCGCCCACTCGGAGAGATCGGCGGCGCTCGGGACAGGGTTCGCCGTCCTGAATTCCGAGGGATCGAGTTCGACGCCGTGATAGCGGGCGGCCCGCAGTACGGCCTTGAGGCGCGCCCCGAGCTGGTCGAGCTCGGCGGGACCGCCGGGCGCATTCTGGCCGTCGGCCTGGTCCGCCGCAGCCTCGACTTCGGTGCCGGCGCGGATCCGGAGCGGCTGATTGTCGGCATTTACGGGAACGTTTACCACAGGCTTCTCATCCGGTACGCTGCGCCAACGATCCACAATGCCCAGGCCGAGGCGTTTCTGCCGAGGTTCCTGGCAATGGCGCACTGTACTCCGAACTGATCGGGAGCGCGACTCTCATGGCATTTCCTCTCTCGAGATGATGAACGCGCGGGTGCCGATTTCCAGCGAAGCCCGCGCGTCCTTTTTTCAAACTTGGACGAGTTCCCGTTCGTCCGTTCAACAGTCCTGCTCACTCATGTGGCTTCAAGAGATCCTTCAGGGTCGTCTTGACGGTGTGGTCGTTGCTGGCGTAGCCGGCGCCAGGCTTAGTCTGGTCGGAGGTGAGGTCGGTGCTCGCCCCGGAAGGCTTGTTCGGGTTCTGACCAGATCCGCTGATCGTCTTGAGGACATTCAACAAGTCTGTCGTCACCGATTTGGCTGCAAGCCCGATCAGGTTGCGGAACGACGCTTGGCCGCCGGGGTCACTGCCGTTCCCGGCCGAGCTCGACGGCAGGAATTGCGTCGTGTCCTTGAGGCCCAGCGTGCTGGCGGTGACGTTGGCTTTGGAACCGCCGTTTCCGTTGCCAGAGTTGCCCTGACCTTGGTGTGAGCTGTTGTCGGCATTGTTATGATCTCCGGAATTACCCGGCGCGGGCTGTTCTCCGTTGCCGTGGCCGTTGTTGCCGTGACTACCAGTCTCACCACCACCCGAACCGGTCGGGCCAGTCGACCCTGTTGGACCAGGCGAGCCGGTCGGACCGGTTGCTCCGGTCGAGCCAGTCGACCCGGTGGCACCGGTCGAACCTGTAGCACCCGTCGAGCCGGTGGCACCTGTCGCCCCGGTAGAACCAGTGGCACCTGTGGAGCCGGTTGCACCGGTAGACCCAGTGGCACCGGTTGCTCCAGTCGAGCCTGTTGCTCCGGTCGAGCCAGTCGCTCCGGTCGGACCTGTCGCTCCAGTTGCTCCTGTGGCACCGGTATGACCTGTCGCACCGGTCGAGCCCGTAGCACCCGTCGAGCCAGTCGCTCCCGTTGAGCCCGTGGCGCCTGTTGCCCCTGTCGAGCCAGTCGCTCCGGTCGAACCCGTCGCTCCAGTTGCTCCGGTGGCACCGGTATGACCAGTCGC
>NZ_JAIUHW010000019.1:0-96851 GCF_020165315.1 Mesorhizobium sp. BR115XR7A | reverse complement strand
TCGTGCAGGACGAGATCTGCGGCAATGATGTTGGCCAGGGCCGCCTGGTATTGCCCCGGCTGCCATTTGAGATCGGCCACGGCGTACCCTTCCCGAATGCGACAACAACCGGCGCTGGTCTGGTGCGGGGAGGACAGAAAGAACAGGTGAAGCTGCCGGCCGTCTCCATCGAGCGACAGGAAGGCCGGAGAGGTCCAGAGGGCAGGAGCGATGGGAGCGAAGTCGCGGCTCATTTCCGCCCCCGCTTCGGCAGGCGCGCGTGAAGTTGGCGATGATGGCTCCGGCAAAGCCAGACGATGGCCTCCAGGGGCTTCTGATAGGCTAGCTCGTCGGTTTCGGTTGGGTGATGAGCATCAACATGCCGGTCGGAGCCGCAGACGCTGCAGACCCCGCGTTTCAGCTTGCCTGACCGGATTGCCCAACCAACTTTATTGTGAGCTTTAAGTGCGGCGCGGTTGGCTTCACGCCATGCCGCTTGTGATTCACCCTGCTTACGTCTAGATTTGCTCCGTGAAGTATCTCCAATTCCGCCGCCTCGACTGGCATCGAGAGCGGCGGTCTCTTTTTCAGGGATGCGCAGCATCGGCGCCTCCTGCCTTCACGAGATTGGCGAGGCGAATTGCTTCGCAAGCGCCCAGAGCGTCGAGAGGGAATCGGGATCGCAATTCGACCACGGTAGGACGCGGGCGGAGATGTTTAGGTGTTTCGCAGAGCCATCGCGCCGCGACCTGGATATCGAAAGCTGGTTCGAGGTCTTGCTGCATTACGCGGCCACCTCGCGTTGACCAGCGAGGGGACGGGAAGCGAGCCACAAGGCCACCTCATCGTCAGTCCAAAACCTGGAGTTTTCGCCAAGGTAGCGACCGGGCGGGAAGCCGTTGTGCTCGACAAGCCGCTTGAGTTGCGGCCAACTGGCGACGATGCCGCGCTCCTGCAGGTCGCGGAAGCGGAGTAGTTTCTGTGTCATTGGGTTTGCCTCGCGTTAAGTTGCGAGTTCTCCAATTGCACAGGCTTTAGGACGGTTGGTCCTGATTGATCGGCAGGGGAATGTTTAGGACGATTTCACGGAGCTGCCGAACCGCTTCCAAATGTCCTCGACCAGCTTGTGGCCCTTCAACATATTCGCGGCTTCCAGAGCTTTGGCAACCACACGGCACGCCGATGGATTTTCGCTCTTTCCGTTTGAAGTGGGCGAAAGGTTGAAGCGGGTCGACACGTCATCGACAATCAAGGCTATGGCGATGTCTCGAAAGATGTTGTCGGCCTTTTCCTTTCCAGGCTTTTTCGGGACTGGGCCGGCGGTCAACAAAGCGCTGTAGGCAGAGAGTGATGGTAACATGGGGGAGCCGCCGCGCACAGTTTCCACTATCAGATCCCGAATTGCGGCGTCAGCGATGCCCCATCCCTGGCTGGCATACTCCGTGTGCTCAGCAAGGAAACTGTCATCCGACCGCGCCAGATTTTTTATCATTTCTTGCACGAAACGCCTCCCATCGACTTTTGATAGAAAGCGCACTGATGGCAAGCCATCCACGATGTCGATAGGCGTGTCGCGAGCAAACCTTACCCGCCCTTTGGCGTATGCCAATGCCTCTGCGGTGTCCGCGTTTTTGGTCATTTCCGCGCCCTCTGCTTAATAGGGACGACGTTTTTTGCCGGCGGATTGAGAATGGTCTTCAGCAAGGCATCAAGACGGGCGAGGGCGTCCGCCTTTTCGGCGCCGTAGCGGTGGCGATTGTAGACGCCCTGGACCCCTTCGATTGCGTGGCCCATGACACGCTCCGCCGTATCGCTGGAGACACCGGCACGGGCCATCAGCGACCGGCCAGTACGCCTTAGATCGTGAATGGTCCAATGATCGATAGGAACCTTTTTGTCGAACTCGACCTTGGCCTTCGACATACCGTTGAAATAGCCGTCCTTGGTGCGGCCGGTGAACACATAGGGGCTTTCGCCGACTCGGCTCCGAGACCTGATGACGTCGAGTGCTAGGGCAGGGAGCTTCAACTCGCCGCCTGTCCCTTTCTCGCGATCGTCGCTAGACACGTTCCAGACGCCATCCACGGAAACATCGTCCCATCGAATGGTCATGACTTTATCGCGGCGCTGTCCAGTCGACAGAGCAAGCCGGAGGATATCGCCGAAGGTACCGGCCTTGCCGGCTTGCTGCCAGACGGCGCGGATCTCGTCGTCGCTCAGCACCCGCTCACGCTTCACTGGCGAGGCGCGCCGCATGCCTCGTACGATCGGCGACAAATAATCCTCGTTGCGAGCTGCGTACCAGTTGCAAATCCCGCGCACGATCGCCAGCACCATATCGGCCTGCCTAGCGCCGTTGCTGTCCTCGATCTCATCAAGCAGCGTAGCGACATCGCCGCGCCTGATCCCGATGAACTCGCGCTTCTCCCATCTCGGAGAGACATAAACATCGACGCATCGCTTGATCTCTTTTTCAGAAAGCAGTCCCTTGGCTGCAACGTGGCGTTTCAGATAGGCGTCGGACACGTCTTTAAACGTTTCCGTGGCCTTCTTCTGCTCGATGGCGGGCAATCCTGCCCGGATGCGCTTGATCGCCTCTCGGGCGTCTTCCCTAGCCTTCTCTACGCCCATCATGTCGGCGGCGCCGATGGTGGCCCAAACCTGCTTTCCGTTCGGGTCTCGCGACACAGCCACGAACGACTTGGCGCCGGAGGGCATCACGCGGACATAGTGGCCGCGCAATTCCGGGTCGGGAAAGGTGTATCGTGCGGCCTTGGATTTGAGGTCTGCAACACCTGCATCAGACAGGGTTTTTCTGCGCATTGAAGTTGCTCCGGGCTAACCGTTGGCTAACAACTCGGCCCAGTGACATCGGCTAACGCTGGGCTAACATGCGCTAATTTCTATGTTAAAACATTGGCTTGTGGCAAGCGCGTTTTAGCGGTAGTGCGTCCGCGTTAGCTATTATCCCCTGACTTTTAATCAGTAGGTCATGGGTTCGAATCCCATCGCGCTCACCATCGTCAAATGACATGTCAGCGCTTTTGATTTGCCCATGTATCCTTGCGGCGCTCAACGACCGTTCAGACGCCTCCTGACAGGTGCACGTCCAGAACGGCGGCTTTCTTGGCGATCAGTCCTGTCAGATCCGCGTCGGATCGCTTGGTGCCGGTCCGTTCGCGCAGCAACGAGATGACCGCGCTCATCGAAAGCTGGGCAGTGCGATCGCTCAGGATAGCGTCCACCGCGCCGGCAACATCCGGGGTCTCCGTCGGTGCTCGCATGATCGGTTCCTTTCTGTTCAGGTCGGCCTCGGCGCCGTTGGCCGGTCCCCGCACGCCACGGTCGAAGATGACGGCCAGGCCGTTCTTCACGGCGAGGGCGGCGACCATGTCGTCGAGGTCGTGATCGGAAAGCGCTGGCTCCGAAGGATCGGGCTTCAGGGTTCTGCGGATCACTCGGGCAGCCTGATCAGTCGACACAAAGCCAAAATGCCGTTTTCTGGCCTCGACATATTGCTCGATGATCATGCTCAGGCGCCGCGCTGCGATATCCCTGGGTTGCTGCATCTGGGCCTCCTTCGGCTGCCGCAAGCGCAAGGTCGACAGCACCAGAAGGAAATAGGGCGGCGGATCTACTCAAACAGGGGACGGATCGATCATTCGACGCATCTTGCGCTGATATAGGAACGATCCGGGCCTTGATGCATTTTGGCTCTATGACCAGCTCATTGAGGGACGCCGGGACATGAAGATTGCCCATGTCGCACCACTCTACGAATCGGTGCCGCCACGACTTTACGGGGGTACCGAGCGTATCATCTCGTATCTTACCGAAGCTCTCGTCGATCTCGGCCACGAGGTGACGTTGTTTGCCAGCGGCGACACGAAGAGCTCCGCCAAACTGGTGCCATGCCGCGAAAGGGCGCTTCGTCTCGATCCGCGTCCGCTGAAGTCCGAGATCGCGGCACATTTGTCGATGCTCGACGAAGTGCGCAAACGGGCCGACGACTTCGACGTCGTGCATTTCCATCTGAGCCATTTCCTGCATTTCCCGTTTTTCCGTGATATGCCGCAGCGCACGGTGACAACGCCGCATGGCAGGCTAGATTACGCGGACCTCGCGCAAGCCTATGACCGGTTCCCGCGGTTCCCCATGATTTCCATATCCCGCAGCCAGCGGGCGCGGTTCGCATCCGCGAACTGGCTGGCGACGATCCATCACGGGCTGCCGCTTGACCTTTATGAGGCCGATTTCGAGGCCGGTTCGGACGGTACCTACCTTGCTTTTCTCGGCAGAATGTCACGCGACAAGCGGCCGGACCGGGCAATCGAGATTGCCCGCCGAACCGGCCTGAAACTGAAGCTCGCCGCCAAGGTCGGCGATGGCGACCGCGCCTATTTCGAGGAAGTCGTGCAGCCGCTGATCGATGGCGACCGGGTCGAGTATGTCGGCGAGATTGGTGAGGACCAGAAGGCCCGGTTTCTGGGCAATGCGGCCGCCTTGCTGTTTCCCATCGACTGGCCTGAACCCTTCGGGCTTGCGGTGATCGAGGCCATGGCGTGCGGAACCCCGGTCATGGCTTGGAGTTGCGGCGCTATGCCCGAGATCATCGATCATGGGGTCACCGGCTTTGTCGTCGAAACCATCGAAGATGCCGTCGCCTCGATGCCGGCTCTCCTGCAACTCGACAGGCGACGAATAAGAACGGCCTTCGAAAGGCGGTTTTCGGCCGATAGAATGGCCAGGGATTATGTCGAGGCCTATTCGCGGCTGACCACCGGCCACGAAGAGAGCAGGGCCTCATAGATCTTCAACCCGTTCGGAAACCAGCACGGGACAATCTTCTTGACCATTACCCAACTCGACGAGCGCAAGCTCGATCCTGCGATAGCACTGGCTTCCCTGGACGAAACCGCGCCCAGGGAGCCGCATCGGCTTTACGCTCTCAAGCATGGCGATTGCTTTGCCGTCGCCGACGCCTATGGCGACATACGTGGCGCCGGCGACGGCTTCTTCCGCGACGACACGCGCGTGCTCTCCGAATTTCGCCTGACGGTTGGCGGGCGATCGTTGTCGCTGCTGGGCGCATCGCTCAGCCAGGACAACGTCCTGTTCACCAGCAACCTGACCAATCTGCCGATCGAGAGCGCCGCGGGCCGCCAGATTCCGCAGGGCGCGATCCATATCGAGCGGGTCAGGCTTCTGTGGCAGGAAAGGCTATATGAACGCATCACGCTCTCGAACTATAGCCGGGAGCATTCGACGGTCTTGGTGTCACTGCGCTTCGGTGTTGATTTTCGCGACATGTTCGAAGTCCGGGGCTCGACCCGCTCCAAGCGCGGTACCGCGCACACGGCCGAGATCGACCAGAGTTCGGTCGTGCTCCGCTACGAAGGGCTGGACAAGGTCGTGCGGACCTCGGCCATTTCGTTTTCACAGCCCCCGGATCATCTGACCTCCGAGCGGGCGGATTTCTTCATTGCCGTCACCAAGCGCAGCCGCCAGACGCTGTATGTGGAGGTGGGGAGCAAGACAACGGCCCGCCCGCAAAGTGAACGTTTCCGGGCCGCGGCGGCGCGCGCCCGTTTCGGCATGCGCGCCAAGCGCCGGCATGGGGCAACGCTGCACAGTTCAGGCCGCGTCTTCAATGATTGGATGGAACGGGCGCGTGCCGATGTGGCATTGCTCACCACGGAACTGGCGACCGGGCCTTACCCATATGCCGGGATCCCGTGGTTCTCCACCGCCTTCGGCCGCGACGGTGTGATTTCAGCTCTGCAGATGCTTTGGCTCAATCCCGGCCTGGCTCGTGGCGTGCTTGCCTTTCTCGCCCAGCACCAGGCGACCGAAACCTCTCCCTTCAGCGATTCCGAGCCCGGCAAGATCATGCACGAGACCCGCAAGGGCGAGATGGCGGCGCTGAGCGAGTTGCCGTTCGGCCGCTACTATGGCGGCGTCGATACGACGCCCCTCTACATCCATCTCGCCTGCGCCTATGCGGACCGCACGGGAGACACGGCTTTCATCGATGGCCTTTGGCCATCGCTGTGCGCCGCCGCCGAGTGGATCGAGACAGCGAGCCGTTCGACAGGGTTTCTTACCTATCAGCGCGCCGCGGAATCCGGCCTTGCCAACCAGGGATGGAAGGACAGCTTCGATTCCGTCTTCCATGCCGACGGCCGCATTCCGAAAGGGCCGATCGCGCTGGTCGAGGTGCAGGGTTACGTCTTTGCAGCATTTCGGGGATTGGCAAAGCTGGCACGGCTGCGCGGCGAAGAGGAGCGGGCGGAGAATTGGGAGCTGCGCGCCGATGCCATTCGCCAACAAGTCGAACGCCATTTCTGGATCGAAGAGCTTGGCTACTATGCGCTGGCGATCGATGGCGATGGCCAACCCTGCAAGGTGCGCACGTCCAATGCGGGTCACCTGCTCTATGTCGGCCTTCCCAATCCGGATCGCGCACGCATGGTCGCCGACCAGCTGCTGTCGGCTTCGTTCCATTCCGGCTGGGGGCTGAGAACGCTGGCGGACGATGCGATCTTCTTCAATCCGATGTCCTATCATAACGGCTCCATCTGGCCGCACGACACCGCGATCTGCGCCGCCGGGCTGGCGCGATACGGCATCCGCGACAGCGTGGTGCGGTTGATGAGCGGGACCTTCGAATCCGCGGTTCATTTCAACATGCGGCTACCCGAACTGTTCTGCGGGTTCACGCGCTCGGCCGGCGAAGCGCCGATTGCCTATCCGGTGGCTTGCCTGCCGCAGGCCTGGTCCGCGGGCTCCGCCTTCATGCTCATGCAGGCCTGCCTCGGCCTACAGATCGACGGTTGGACGAACGAGATTCACGTGACCCGGCCGCACTTGCCGATCGGCATCGACAATCTTGTCATTCGCCATCTCTCGGTGGGACATGTGGCGGTGGACCTGACGTTTCAGCGCGTGGGGGATCGTGTCGGTGCCTTCCTTGCGGATGCGCATGAAGGATTGGTGCCACTGGTGGTCAAGAGCTGAAAAATCGGAACCATCACGGGTGCGGAACGTTGGATCAGCACGCCAAGGATGCTGGAGTTCCTGTCGGTGGATCTGCCGCGTCCCATTGAAAGGTAATCAATTCGAAATGCCCGACAACAGTTCGTACCTGGTCGTACCCTCGGCCGCACTGTGGCTCTTCGTTCTCGTAATTGTCGGTATCTCATGCGTCGCGCTCGCGGTGGTGCTGTCACGGGCGCGCCGGGCCAGAAACATGAAGCTCGCCCGTCTCGAAGCAGGATCCGTTCGCAGCCCATTGCCGGAGTTCGAAAAGAACGGGCAATCCGCGGCCGCCGCCCTCGTCCAATGGTCGCCGGAAACGTTGCGTCACATTCTGGCGAAGGAACTTCCCGATGCACAGGTGATCGTGGTGTCAAATCGCGAACCCTACATCCATAACCGCAACGGCGAGGGCATCCAGCTGGTCGTACCCGCCAGCGGGCTGGTCTCCGCCCTGGAGCCGATCACGCGCGCCTGTGCGGGCACATGGATCGCCTATGGCGGCGGTTCGGCCGATGCGCTGGTGGTCGACGAAAACGACCGCGTCGAAGTGCCGCCGGAAAACCCTTCCTATACGTTGCGCCGTGTCTGGCTGAGCGAGGAAGAACAGCAAGGCTATTATCTCGGCTTTGCTAATGAGGGGCTTTGGCCGCTGTGCCACATAGCCTTCACCCGACCGATATTCCGTGCTTCCGACTGGGAGGCCTACGAGGCGGTTAACCGCAAATTCGCCGACACCGTCGTCGCGGAGGCACGCAACGAGCGGCCCATCGTGCTGGTCCAGGACTACCATTTCGCCTTGTTGCCGCGGATGATCCGGGAGCGCCTGCCGGAAGCCATCATCATCACCTTCTGGCACATTCCATGGCCGAATTCCGAGGTGTTCAGCATCTGCCCATGGCGCGAGAAGATCCTAGAAGGATTGCTGGGCAGTTCGATCGTCGGCTTTCACACCCAGTTCCATTGCAACAACTTCATCGACAGCGTCGACCGCTTCCTGGAGAGCAGGATCGAGCGCGAGGATTCCGCCATCTCCTATGGCGGCCAGATCAGCCTGGTTCACGCGTATCCGATTTCAATCGAATGGGAGCCGGCGCGACAGGCCCAGCTGCCCGAGGTGGCGCAATGCCGTCGGCATGTTCGTGAAAAATTCGGGCTGGCGGACGATGTCAGGCTGTGTGTCGGCGTCGAACGTCTCGACTACACGAAGGGCATCCTCGATCGCTTTACCGCACTCGATGAGCTGCTGAGGCTCCATCCGGAATGGATTGGCAAGGTCGCCTTCCTGCAGATCGCGGCACCCAGTCGCGGCACCTTGCCCGCATACCAACAGTTGCATGAAGAGTGTCTGCGTCAAGCCGAGGATCTCAACCGGCGCTATGGCCGCGACGGCTACACTCCCGTCCTGATGGTCACGGAACATCATTCGCAGGAACAGGTCTACGAAATCTACCGGGCCGCCGACGTTTGCTTGGTCACGAGCCTGCATGACGGCATGAACCTGGTGGCCAAGGAGTTCGTCGCGGCGCGCAATGACGAACAGGGGGTCCTGCTGCTCAGCATGTTCGCCGGCGCTTCCAAGGAATTGCTGGAAGCGCTGATCGTCAATCCCTACGACGCCACAATGATGGGCGACGCCTTGTTGCAGGCTTTGACGATGTCGTCGGAAGAGCAGCGGCAGCGCATGCAAAGGATGCGTGAGGTCGTTCGCGACAATAATGTCTACCGGTGGGCCGGCAGCATGCTTCTCGATGCCGCGCGCCTGCGCAAACGCGTTGCGGTCGATCGCGCCGTCGGCGCCGCCCCGACCTCATCGGGCAACGTGATCTCGCTGCTCGATCGCAGACGGGTGGCGGCGCTGTGATGTCGCTTCTGCCAAAGCTGCCCGCGCCTGAGCTCCCAACAGGGCCGTGGGCCTTGTTCCTGGACATTGACGGCACGCTTCTCGAACACGCCGCGCATCCCGATGCGGTGGTTGTCGGCGATGAATTGCGTACGCTGCTGGCGAGGCTCGAATTGCAATTGGATGGAGCTCTGGCGTTCATCACGGGACGATCGATCGCTGCGGTCGACCATCTTTTCCAGCCGCTCAGATTGCGCGCCGCCGGGCTGTATGGGCTTGAGCACAGGCTCATCCGCGACGGCCCGGTCGAGGCAGCGGGAGAGCCGGCCGACATTGCGGCACTTGCCGAGGAAATCGAAGCGGAGCTGGGCAGTTCGGACGTTTATATCGAGCGCAAGGGACCGATCCTGGCAGTCCACACGCGCGCGGCACCGCAACTGTTGCAGCGCGCGACGCAACTGGTCGAACAGGCGTTGGGCAGGTTGCCTACGGGATATCGGGTGCTGGCCGGCAATGCCGGCGTTGAATTGATGCCGCTGGAGGCAGCAAAGGGAGCGGCCATCAGGCGCTTTCTGGATCTGTCGGCTTTCGAGGGGCGGCGGCCGGTGTTTCTGGGCGACGACACATCCGACGAAAATGGTTTCGAGGCCGTGAACGAGATGGACGGCATGTCGATCCGCATCAAACCGCACGGACCGACAGCGGCGCGCCATGTGCTTGCCGACGTCGGGGAGGCTTTGGCTTGGCTGGGTGCGGTGAGCCAGCGTAATTTGGGTGGATCGACCGGCCTGGTCCATCCCTTCAATCGAAGGAGTCCGTGATGACCCAATTCACCAGTCTCATCTTGGAGATCATGCCTGCTTGGCTACGCCGGCGGTCGCTGCCGAATACGCACGAGACCCAGCCGAGTTTCGATCCGTCGCGCCCGCAGGACGCGGATGAGGTCTGGCGCCAGTTTGTTCAAAAGGATCTCTTTGACGCCAACATGCAGGATTACGACGAGACCGGAGATAGAAAGACCAGCCGCCACTGAGGGCGGTTAGCCTTCCCCGAAAACAAGCGAAACATTTCCACCGGCGTGACGCTCGAGGCGGCCGGCAAGGT
This sequence comes from Mesorhizobium sp. BR115XR7A, assembly GCF_020165315.1. NCBI lineage: Bacteria > Pseudomonadati > Pseudomonadota > Alphaproteobacteria > Hyphomicrobiales > Phyllobacteriaceae > Mesorhizobium > Mesorhizobium sp. BR115XR7A. Next base: position 86,890 of record NZ_JAIUHW010000019.1, on the reverse strand, counting down.
CGAGTTCAAGCAGCACCATGAAGACCTGGGCGGGATGCAGGCCGGTGTGGCGGATGATCTCGTCGATCGGCACCGGTGTCGGCCCCAGCGCCTCGATCACCTTGGCCCGGTCGCTCTCGCCTGGTGGCGGTGTGGCCGAAAAGTCGGGCGGGTCCTCAAACGGCGGCAGATCAGGCGCCCGCATGCCGGTCAGCGGAAGGATCGCCCTGGAAATGTCCGAAGCTTCGGTGACCAGCGTGGCGCCGTCCTTGAGCAGACCGTTGGTACCGGCCGCGCGCGGATCGAGCGGGGAGCCGGGTACCGCAAAGACCAACCGGCCCATCTCGCCGGCAAGCCTGGCGCTGATCAGCGAGCCTGAGCGCTGTGCTGCCTCAACCACCACCAGCCCAAGAGCGGCGCCCGCGACAAGGCGGTTGCGGCGCGGGAAATCCTGGGCACGCGGCTGCCAGCCGAACGGCATTTCCGAGATGATGGCGCCACGCTCCGCAATGTCATCGCACAGACCGGCATTTTCGGGCGGGTAGGGCAGGTCGAGCCCACCGGCGAGCACGCCGACCGTACCGGTCAAGAGACTGCCCTGATGCGCCGCCGTGTCGATGCCACGTGCCAGGCCGGAGACGATGCCGTAGCCGTCTCGTCCGAGATCGGCTGCCAGCATGCGCGCCATCTTGATGCCGGCAAGCGATGCGTTGCGGGCGCCGACTATCGCGACACCCGGCAACCGGAACACCGCGGCATTGCCCCTGACCGCCAGCATCGGCGGCGGATTGTCCATGCTGCGCAACAGCGGCGGATAGTCCGCCTCCCCAATACCGACAAAGCGTGCTCCAACTCGCCGCGCGGCCTCCATCTCGGCCTCGGCCTCGGCAAGGGAAGGAATGCGCACGATCCGGTTGGCGCCGCCGGAAATCATCAGTTCCGGCAGCATTTCCAACGCGACTTCGGCCGAACCGAAACGGTTGATCAGGTCGCGAAAGGAGGCAGGGCCGACATTCTGGGTGCGGATCAGCCGCAGCCAGCTCAGCCGCTGGCGATCGGTGAGACGCGGCCCGGCGGCCGGTTCGCTCACCCCTTGGCTCCGATCTTGCCTTCGGAGCCGGCAATCAGTCGCGAAATGTTTTCTCGGTGCTTGATGAAGACAATGATGCTCATCACCACGAACAGAATGGCTATCTGCGGCGTGCTCAGGAAATAAAGCGCGATCGGTACCACCACGGCAGCAGCCAGCGCCGCCAGCGATGAGTAGCGGAAGAGGAAAGCCATCACCAACCATACGACAGCGAAGATCAATGCGACTTGCCAGGCAAGGCCGACCAGCACGCCGAGATAAGTGGCGACGCCCTTGCCACCCTTGAAGCCGAGCCATGCCGGGAACAGGTGGCCCAGAAAGGCGCCGAGACCAGCCCAGATCGCGGCTTCAGGCGCGAAATGGCTTGCTATCAGCACGGCGGCCGTGCCTTTCAGCATATCGAGCAGCAAAGTCGCGGCGGCAAGCCCCTTGTTGCCGGTGCGCAGCACATTGGTGGCGCCGATATTGCCTGAACCGATCTTGCGCACATCGCCAAGGCCGGCCGCGCGGGTAAGCAGCAGGCCGAACGGAATCGAGCCCAGCAGATAGCCGAACACCAGCGCCAGGATTGGGCCGTAAGTCATTGTTCCCCCCGCGTTCCCCCAACCATGCCTGAAGTCGCATGGCTACCGCCGGCTCAGGCAGAAAATATTGTGCGGCCCGCCACCAGCGTTTGCAAGACCTTGCCTTGCAGCCGTGCGCCTTCGAAGCAGGTGTTTTTCGAGCGCGAGCGGATACCGCTTTCGCTGACTACCCAGGGTTCATCGAGGTCGACAAGCGCGAGATCGGCGACGGCGCCTGGCTTCAGCGTGCCGCCGGCCAATCCAAACAGCCTCGCCGGCGCGGTGGACAAGGTTTCGATCAGCCTGAGCAGGGGCACGTCGCCATTGTGGTAGAGGCGCAAGGCCGCGCCCAGCAGGGTTTCGAGGCCAATGGCACCGGCCGCGGCGTCGGCGAAGGGCAGGCGCTTGGTATCGACGTCCTGCGGATCGTGCGAGGAGACGATGACATCGACCGTTCCGTCCTTGACCGCATCGATCATCGCCAACCGGTCCTCCTCGGCCCGCAGCGGCGGCGTCAGGCGGAAGAAGGTGCGGTACTCGCCAACGTCGTTTTCATTGAGAGACAGATTGTGGATCGACACGCCAGACGTCACTGCCGCGCCGTCGGCCTTCGCACGCGCCACGGCGCTTGCCGCCATTGCCGTCGAGATCTTCGCGGCGTGGTACGAACCTTGCGTCAGCCGCGCCAGCGCGAGGTCACGCTCGAGCGGGATGGATTCGGCTTCACGTGGAATGCCGGAGAGGCCGAGCCAACTGGCATACAGGCCTTCGTTCATGACGCCCGACGACCCAAGATCGGCATCCTGCGTTTCATGGACGATGGTGGCGCCGAAATCGCGCGCATAGGTTAGCGCGCGACGCATCACCAGCGCGCTCGATATGGTATGCCTGCCATCGGTGAAGGCGACCGCACCCGCCTCGCGCAGCAGGCCGAACTCCGTCATTTCGCGTCCGTGGAGGCCCTTGGTGATGGCGGCGGCCGGAAAGATATTGACGACGGCCGTGTCCTTGGCGGTGCGCAGCACGAATTCGACCAGCGCCACATTGTCGATCACCGGATCGGTGTCTGGCATCATCACGATGGACGTGACGCCGCCGGCCGCTGCGGCGACACTTGCTGAAGCGATGGTTTCGCGATGTTCGCCGCCGGGCTCGCCGATGAAGACCCGGCCGTCGATCAGGCCGGGGATGATCGCCTTGCCGCTGCAGTCGATCGCCGTAGCGCCGTCGGGGACGCCGTGGTTCAGCGCCGCCTTGCCCGCGGCAACGATTTTCCTGCCTTCGACTATGACGGAGCCGACTTCATCAAGGCCGCGTGACGGATCGACGATGCGGGCGCGTTCAAAGACCGTGATGCTCATGCGCCGCGGCCTTCTTGACTACGGCCCTCTTGATTTCGGCCCTCTTGATTTCGGCGGGGATCGAGCAGCGCTTCCATCACCGCCATGCGCACGGCGACGCCCATTTCCACCTGCTCCTGGATGACGCTTTGCGGGCCGTCGGCGATTTCGGACGCGATCTCGACACCGCGGTTCATCGGGCCAGGATGCATGACAAGCGCGTCGTCCTTGGCGGCCTTCAGTTTCTCGGCGTCTAGACCAAAATAGCGGAAATATTCGCGCACCGATGGCACGAAGGCTCCTTCCATGCGCTCGCGCTGCAAGCGCAACATCATCACCACATCCGCGTCCTTCAGGCCCTCCGCCATCGAGCGGCAGACGATCACGCCCATCCTGTCGATGCCCGCGGGCAACAGCGTCGAGGGCGCCACCACCCGTATTTGTGCGCCGAGTGCGTTGAGCAGCATGATGTTGGAGCGCGCCACACGCGAATGCAGGATGTCGCCGCAGATCGCCACGATCAGCTTCGACAGCGCACCCTTGGCGCGGCGGATGGTGAGCGCGTCGAGCAGCGCCTGTGTCGGGTGTTCATGGGCGCCGTCGCCGGCATTGACCACCGAGCAGCCGACCTTCTGCGCCAGGAGGGCCGCCGCGCCCGCCGACTGATGGCGGATGATCAATATGTCGGGCCGCATGGCGTTGAGTGTCATCGCGGTGTCGATGAGCGTTTCGCCCTTCTTTACCGAGGAACTCGCCACCGACATGTTCATGACATCGGCGCCAAGCCGCTTTCCGGCCAGTTCGAACGAGGATTGCGTGCGGGTCGAGGCTTCGTAGAAGAGATTGATCTGGGTGCGGCCGCGCAGCGTCGAGGTCTTTTTTTCGGACTGGCGCGAGATCGCGACCGCCCGATCCGCCCTGTCGAGCAAAAGCTCGATGTCGGCGGGCGAAAGATCGCTGATGCCCAGAAGATGGCGGTGAGGGTAGAGTGGCAGGGACGAAGCGTCGGTCATCTCAAGGGGCTGCTATAGGGTGCGGATTTCGCGCCCGCAAGCACCCGCTTTGGATTGACGCCGTTCTCCTCAATTTTTTCGTGTAGGTAGCCGATCAGATCGGCCGGTATTTTCGTCGCGCGCGCAGCAACGCTTGGCTATATCTAAGCCGACGGCCTCGGATTCGAGGCTTTCCGACAATAGGGCCTTTCCAGAAGGATCGGCTAGAAGGATTGGGCGTGACCGACGACGTAACGAACCAGCCGCCGCCGCTGACGGGCGGCAACGCCTGGCGAGGCGATCCGTTGCTGATCCAGCTTGCCGAGCGCTTTTCCGATCCGGTGCGCAAGGATCTCGATGGACTCGGCCGTTTCGTGCTGACGCAAGAAGCCCAGGAACTGGCGCGCCTTGCCAATGTCGAGACGCCGAAACTCAGGACGCATGATCGCCAGGGACGGCGCATCGACCTGGTCGAATTCCATCCCGCCTACCACGCCTTGATGCGCCGCTCGGTGGCCAACGGCCTGCACTCCTCGGTCTGGGAAAATGGCGACGCCGAGATCGGCCGCCGCCATCAGGTGCGCGCCGCCCGTTTCTATCTGACGGCGGAACTCGAGACCGGACACCTTTGCCCCATCACCATGACCAGCGCCTCGCTGGCGGCATTGATGGCCAGCCCAAAACTGTTTCGCGAATGGGCGCCGCGCGTGACGACGCGCAAATACGACCAGAGCCAAAAGCCGCCCGTCGAAAAGACCGGACTGACGCTCGGCATGGGCATGACCGAGAAACAGGGCGGCACCGATGTGCGTGCCAATGTGACCCGGGCGGAACGCGTCGGCAGCGGCTTCTACCGCCTGACGGGACATAAATGGTTCATGTCGGCGCCGATGTCGGACGCCTTCCTGGTGCTGGCACAGGCGCCGGAGGGACTGTCCTGCTTCCTGGTGCCGCGCGTGCTCGGCGACGGGTCTGGCAACGGCTTTCGCTTCCAGCGGCTGAAGGACAAGCTCGGCAATCGCTCGAACGCGTCTTCCGAGGTTGAGTTCGTCAACGCCATCGGGGAGATGGTCGGCGAACCCGGCGCCGGCGTCAAGACGATCATGGACATGGTGACGCTGACCCGGCTCGACTGCGCGGTGGCGTCTTCGGCGATCATGCGGGCGGGGCTGGCCGAAGCGATCCATCATGCCCGCCATCGCCAAGTGTTCGGTTCGACCTTGATCGAGCAGCCGTTGATGCAGCGCGTGCTGGCCGACATGGCGCTCGATGTCGCCGCGGCGACCGCCCTGTCGTTCCGGCTGGCGCGTTCCTTCGACGAGGCGGCGAGCGATCGCGGCGAGGCGGCGTTCGCCCGCGCCATGACGCCGGTCGTCAAATACTGGGTCTGCAAGATCGCGCCGCCGCTGCTTTACGAGGCGATGGAGTGCCTTGGCGGCAATGGCTATGTCGAGGAAGCTCCGCTCGCCCGTTATTACCGCGAAGCGCCTGTCAACGCGATCTGGGAAGGGTCGGGCAATGTCATGGCGCTCGACGTGCTGCGCGTGCTTGGCCGCGCGCCGGGGCTTTTCGAAGAAGTATTGACCGGCATCGATCGCGACCTCGGCGCCGGCGGGCGCGGCACGATCGGCGTTCTGAAGGCGGCCATGCAGGTCGCTTCGACCGACGAGGGCTCGGCCCGGCTGCTGACGGAACAGCTTGCGCTCTCTGCGGCGGCCGCCGAGTTGCGTCGGCTCGGGGCAGGGCGGATCGCCGATGCCTTCGTCGAGACGCGGCTCGCGGGCCAGTGGCGCAATACCTACGGCATGCTCGATTCGCGCCACGACGCGCGCATGATCATCGATACGCTCTATCCGCCGGTGAATTGACGGAGATGCCTTTCATGTTTGAGCGGCGTTGCCGGAATCCCCACTGACCTCGCCGTCGCCGTTAACCTTAACAAATGGTTTCCGTTGCGGCGGCGAACCGCAAAGCCCACTGTCAATCCTGTCGAAGCAGGAATCACGATGCGACACGTACTGACCTCCTTTCTGTCCGTGCACTGGGCGATCGTTTTTGCCCTGCTTGCGGTGATCTGTATCGATGGAAATCGAGGTGTGACGGCGGCTCTCGGCGTACTCGGCGTGACCGTCGAGAGCGCCCAGTTTGTCAATCTGGAGAACATCGTCGTGGTCGCTCCGCTGGCGATCGCGTTGCTGGTCGTGGCGGTGCTGTTCTTCTGGGCCTTTGTCGATACGCTGATCAACGACGCGTCCAGCCCCGGCGCCGACAGCGTCGTTCGCATCGCCTTTATTTCCGCTTCCGGGGTGATGTCGATGATCCTGATCGGCGGTGCGGCCCAAGGCATCAACGGCCTGTTCATGGTGGTCGCAGTGCAACTGGCCGCACTTCTGGTCTCCTATGTCGCGATGCTTGCCGAACGGCGTTCGGTAGCTGCGCTGGATGAGGAGGATTTCCACGCCACGGCGCACAGCATGGCGAAAGCCGCGGCGCATAATTCGCTGCTCTCCATGATATCGGGACGGACCGGCCCGAACGGGAAGGGAGGCCGCTGATGCGCTACATCTTCGCGTTGTGGGCCGCGCCGATGGCGCTGTTTTGGGGCTGGTTCTACCTGTCGCTCAACGACATGAATTTCGGCTATGTGATGCTCAGCCGGCAGCTGCACGATTTCGTGTTCCAGCTCTACGGTCAGATGCTCGGCATCGACCCCGCAACCATCCCGGGCATGGTGGCAAAAGCCTGCGTGTTCGATGGCTTGCTGCTCGTGGCGATATGGGTGTTTCGCAGGCGTCGCGAGATATTGGGCTGGGTCAGGCGTCGCTGGACGGGTCCGGTCCCGTTCGATCGGCTGCATCGAGTGACTGAAGCCGGTCCAAAACTCCCTGCAGAATAAAGGCGGCCGCCGCCGAATCGATCTTGCCGGCGCGTTTGGCGCGCGAGAAGTCCATCTCGATCAGCGTCCGTTCGGCCGCGACAGTCGACAGCCGCTCATCCCAGAACACGAAGGGCAGGTCGCTTAGCTGCGCCATGTTGCGCACGAAGGCGCGCGATTTCTGTGCGCGCGGACCTTCCGATCCATCCATGTTGATCGGCAATCCGATCGCCACCGCACCGACATTCTCTTTCGTCAGCAACGCCAGAAGGACGGCGGCGTCGAGCGAGAATTTCCTGCGCATGATGACCGGACGCGGATGAGCGAAGGAGAACCCCCGATCGGAAACCGCCACGCCGATCGTCTTGTCGCCGAGATCGAGCCCCGCCAAGGTCCTGCCGTTGGCGAGCCGTGCCGGCAATTGCTCAATCGTGATGACGGTCAACGGTTTTCCCTCTTTTTTTCGACAGCACGCGTCCTTTCGGATGCCCGGCGGACACTATACCCTTTGATCTCAAGGCTATCGGCGTTCTATCCTTTGGCTCGGGAAAAATCGAGGAAATGCATTCATGAAACTGACCTGGTATGGCCACTCGGCCTTCCGCATCGAAACCGGTGACGCGAAAATCCTCATCGATCCCTATCTGATCGGCAACCCGTCCTGGACGGGCGGGTGGGAAGGACCGGCCGAAGGGATCACGCATGTTCTTTTGACGCACGGGCACAGCGACCACATCAGCGGCGCGCTGGAAGTGCTCGGCAAGAGCGGCGCGCAACTGGTCGCCAATTTCGAGATCTGCATCTACCTTGTCGGCAGGGGCGTCAGCGACAAGAAGATCAATCCCGGCAACATTGGCGGCACGGTCGATTGCGGCGGTTTCACCTCCACTTTCGTTCAGGCGCTGCATTCGTCCTCCTTTGGCGAAGAGGGCGGCAAGAACGTCTATCTCGGCAATCCGGGTGGGCTGGTCCTGCATTTCCCGGAAGACCAGACGCTCTACCACATGGGCGACACCGACATCTTTTCCGACATGGCGCTGATCAATGAATTGCACGAGCCAAAGATTGGCATCGTTCCGATCGGCGATCGCTTCACCATGGGCGGTGCGGTGGCGGCCCTTGCCTGCCGCCGCTTCTTCAAATTCGAAACGGTCGTCCCTTGTCATTTCGGCACGTTTCCAATGATTGACCCGACGCCCGAGAAGTTTGAAGCCGGCCTGGAAGGATCTGGCGTCAAGCTTGCATTGCCGAAGATTGGTGAAATGATTACCATCTAGAAACAGCCAAAGCGGAACAAATCCATGGCATTAGGGCGATCTCTTTGCGTATCGATGTTTGTCGCGGCGTCGCCCGCGCTTGCCGCGGATGACTTCATCGAAGGTGTCTATCTCCAGTCGGAGGAGCTCTGTACTCAGGCCAAAAAGGATACGCTGCAGACGCTGATCGATGCCGGCAACATCGTTCTTTCGAAGAACGGCCTGCAAGGCGTCGAATACAATTGCGAATTCGTTCAGGTCAGCAAGGCGACACGCTCGCCGAGCTGGGCTGTGACGGCGATCTGCCAGGAGCCGGGCTATGTCTTTCCTGACGTCCTGTCGGTGACGCAGATGAACCCGACGCAGGTCGATCTCGTGTCGGCCCGGCCGATCGACGATGAAAGCGAGGCGAGCGGCAACAGCGGCAGCTACTATCTGTGCGAGGGCATTGCCCTGCCATGAGGTTGTTGCCCGATTGTCGGGCGGCACATGTTGCGCGTCGCGCGCCGCGCCGCTATAGCCCGGACTGGTTTTCCCCGAGGCAAATACATGTCCGTTGATGTCAAGACAGTGAAGCGCGTGGCGCATCTCGCCCGCATCGCGGTGAGCGAGGAAGATGCCGAGCGTATGACCGGCGAGTTGAATGCCATACTGGGCTTCGTCGAGCAGTTGAACGAGGTCGATGTTTCCGGCGTCGAGCCAATGACGTCGGTGACGCCGATGGAAATGAAGAAGCGCGGCGATGTCGTCACCGACGGCAACAAGGCGGCCGACATCGTCGCCAACGCGCCCGCGACCGACGAGAATTTCTTCCTCGTGCCGAAGGTCGTGGAGTAAGGCACCGATGGCTATCGAGATCGCCATCGAAACGCCGCTGCAGGACGACGTGCGCAGCCTGGTCGCGGAACTCAACGCGACCTTGCTCGAACTGACGCCGCCGGAGCACTGCTACCACCTGACGGTCGAGCAGATGGCAGGCAAGGACACGACGGTTTTCATCGCTCGCGACAACGGCGTCGCCATTGGTTGTGGTGCACTCAAGCGCCATGACGATGCCATTGGCGAGGTCAAGCGTATGTACACGAGGCCTTCGCATCGTGGCCGCAAGATCGGCGCTGGAATCGTCCAACGGGTCGAGGCGCTGGCGCGCGATGAAGGGTTGAAGCGGCTGGTGCTGGAGACCGGCGATCGCCATCCCGCCGCCTGGGCCGTCTATGAACGCGCCGGGTTCTCGCGCTGCGGCCCGGTGCTGGATTATCCCGATTCCGAGTGGTCGGTGTTTTACGAAAAGAGCCTTTGATGAGCGACCTGACCCATCTGACGATTTCGCAGGCCCGCGCCAAGCTGCGCGCCAAGGAAATCACCGCGACCGAGATCACCGAAGCCTATCTCTTGGCGATCGATCGCGCCAATCCGGCGCTCAATGCCTATGTGGCGGTGACGGGCGACAAGGCGCGCGACATGGCCAAGACGTCGGACGCCAGGCTGCTCAAGGGCGAGGGCGGTGCGCTGGAAGGCATTCCGCTCGGGATCAAGGACCTGTTCGGTACCGAAGGCGTCCACACCCAGGCCTGCAGCCACGTGCTCGACGGTTTCAAGCCGCGCTATGAATCAACGGTCACGTCCAACCTGTGGGCCGACGGCGCGGTCATGCTGGGCAAGCTCAACATGGACGAATTCGCCATGGGCTCGTCCAACGAGACCTCCTACTACGGCCCGGTCATCAACCCGTGGCGGCGTTCGCGCCTCGATACGGTGGTGATGCCGACGACGCATCAGGGTGATGGCGGCTTCGTCTCGGCAGGTGGCACGAAAACCCAGCGTAGCCTCGACAATGCGCAGTTGGTGCCGGGTGGTTCTTCCGGTGGTTCGGCGACCGCCGTGTCGGCTTTCCTGTGTGCAGGCGCAACCGCCACCGACACCGGCGGTTCGATCCGCCAGCCAGCCGCGTTCACCGGGACCGTCGGCATCAAGCCGACCTATGGCCGCTGCTCGCGCTGGGGCATCGTCGCCTTCGCCTCGTCGCTCGATCAGGCCGGACCGATCGCCCGCGACGTGCGCGACGCCGCCATTCTTCTGAAATCCATGGCGTCGGTCGATCCCAAGGACACCACGTCCGTCAACCGGCCGGTGCCGGACTACGAGGCGGCGATCGGCAAGCCGATCAAGGGCATGAAAGTCGGCATTCCCAAGGAATACCGTGTCGACGGCATGCCGGAAGAGATCGAGGCGTTGTGGCAGAAGGGCATTGCCTGGCTCAAGGACGCCGGCGCCGAAATCGTCGACATCTCCCTGCCGCACACCAAATACGCGCTGCCGGCCTATTACATCGTGGCGCCCGCGGAAGCTTCTTCCAACCTCGCCCGCTATGACGGCGTCCGCTACGGCTTGCGCGTGCCGGGCAAGGACATCGTCGAGATGTATGAGAAGACCCGCGCCGCCGGCTTCGGCCGCGAGGTCAAGCGCCGCATCATGATCGGCACCTATGTGCTGTCGGCCGGCTACTATGACGCCTACTACCTGCAGGCTCAGAAGGTGCGCAACCTGATCAAGCGCGACTTCGAAAATGTCTTCGCCGCCGGCGTCGATGTCATCCTGACACCTGCGACGCCGTCCGCTGCCTTCGGCATTGCCGACGAGGACATGGCCGCCGATCCGGTCAAGATGTACCTCAACGATATTTTCACGGTCACCGTGAACATGGCCGGCCTGCCCGGCATCGCAGTGCCCGCCGGCCTCGACCCCAAGGGGCTGCCGCTCGGCCTGCAATTGATCGGCAGGCCGTTCGAGGAAGAGACGCTGTTCCAGACCGCCGCCGTCATCGAGCAGGCGGCCGGCACATTCCAGCCGGAGAAGTGGTGGTAAGGGTATCGCTCGCCTGACGCATGGTCCTGAAAATCGCGATCGATTTTGGTCAGCCTTGCGGGCTGTAATGAGTGAGCGATGTTCTACTATCTTTCCAAGATATTCTGGTTCTTCATCCAGCCGCTCAACCTGACGATCTTCCTGCTTTTGGCAGGGCTGCTCGCCGGGATGGCCGGCCGGCGGCGACTTGCCGTCAGCGGCGGCGTGCTGGCGTTTCTGATCCTCGCGCTGTCGGCCTGGACGTCACTTGGAGCGATAATGCTCAATCCGCTGGAGGAACGCTTTCCCAGGCCGCCGCTGCCGGAGAAGGTAGACGGCATCGTCGTGCTCGGCGGCGGCTTCGAGGGCGCTATCAACCTTGTGCGCGGCGGCTATGAATTGAACAGCAGCGGCGATCGCATGGTCGAGACCGCGATCCTCGCCAGGCGTTTCCCGCAGGCAAAAGTGGTGGTCTCCGGTGGAAACGGTTCACTGTTCTTCGACGGCGAAGGTGATGCCGACACCGCGCCGCGCCTGCTCGAGGCGCTGGGTGTCCCGGCCGACCGGCTGCTCCTCGAATACAAATCCCGCAACACTTACGAGAACGCGGTCTTCAGCCGCGAACTGGTCAAGCCCAAACCTGGCGAGACATGGCTTTTGGTGACATCAGCCTTTCACATGCCGCGCGCCAAGGCCCTGTTCGACAAGGCAGGTTTTCCAACTGTCCAATGGCCGGTCGACTATCGCACCTCGGATCGGGAAGGCATCGGCTTGTTTCGCGACAATGCGGCCGATTCACTGCAGAACACGACCATCGCGGTTCGCGAATGGATCGGGCTTTTCGCCTATTGGCTTTCCGGCCGCATCGATCAGCCGTTTCCGACGCCCGGCGGCTGACCGATCACCGCGCGCCGCGCCGCGGAGAAGAACTGCCGCCGTACCAGGACGGCCAGCAGCAGAAGCGTCGACAGCACGAACACCAGGGGATCGACGAACCAGCCGAGATAGCCGATCGAGAAGAACACGCCGCGCAGGCCCGAGTTGAAATGCTTGCCGGCCAGCATGTTCATTTGCGTCGCACGCCACACGGCCGTTTGCGTGAGGGGATTGCGCGAGGCCTCGCCATGCGGGATCGGCACGGCGCCGATCAGGATCGAACAGTAGTTGAACAGCCTATAGGCCCAGCCGAATTTGAAGAAGGAAAAGGCCAGGATCAGCACCAGTCCCAGCACCTTGATCTGAAAGGCCGAGCGCGAGGGCGCGCCGCCCAAGGGCAAGGTGCTCAGCACCTCAAGCACCCGGTCCGACGCGCCAAGCAGGGCGAAGCAGCCGCCGAGCGCGATCAGCGAACTGGAGGCGAAGAAGGCGGTTCCCTGCTGCAGGCCGCTCATGATGGCGGTGTCGACGATGCGGATCTCGCGCTCGGCCATGGTGCGCATCCAGGCCTCGCGTTGCGCATTCATGGCGGTGGTCAGCGACACGCGGCCGACCAGGTGGCCGTCCGAGGCGAGCGTGTGCAGCACCCATGCGAGGAGGAAAAAGCCCAGCGCCGCGAGATCGGCCGTCGAAAGATAGGAATCGCCCATGGCGCCGAATCTACCATATTTGGCCCGGTTGCTTCGATGACCTTGCACGGCGCGTTGCACTCGATGTCGCTGCCGGAGCAAACAAGGTCGGCAGGTGCTGCGCCGCGATTGTCAAAAGAGCGGAAACATCCCGGGAATTCCTATATGTAATCCTCGACGTGACCCAGGAGACAGCGTGTTCCTTTCGGTTTTCGACCTGTTCAAGATCGGCATCGGCCCCTCGAGCTCGCACACGATGGGACCGATGACGGCTGCGCGCCGCTTCCTTGATGAGGTCGCGGGCGACGACTGGCCGCATCCCGCCGGCGCCAAGGTCGATCGCATCGGCGCCAGCCTGCATGGCTCGCTCGCCTATACCGGCATCGGCCATGGCAGCGACCGTGCCGTCATTCTCGGCCTTGCCGGCCAGACGCCGCAAACGGTCGATCCCGACCGAGCCGACGACATTGTCAGCCGCATCACCGCCGACAAGCTGGTTTCACCGCCCGGCCACCCTCCCTACCATTTCGATCCGACCACCGATCTGGTGCTGGACCGCAAGACGCCGCTCACCGGTCATGCCAACGGCATGGCGTTCTACGCTTACGACGCCGGCGGCCGGTTGCTGCTCAAGCGCATCTACTATTCGATCGGCGGCGGCTTCGTGGTTTCGGAAGAAGAGCTGCAACGGATGAAGTCGAAGGGCTCGGTCACAACCGAGGGCAAGAAAGTGCCGTATCCCTTCAAGAATGCTGTCGAGATGCTGAAGATGGCGGCCAGGAGCGGCCTTTCCATTGCCGAAATGAAGCGCGTCAACGAGGAGACGCAGATGTCGCGCGAGGCGCTCGACACCGGCCTCGACGCGATATGGGACGCCATGAAGGGCTGTATCGACCGCGGCCTGTCGCAGGACGGCATCATGCCCGGCGGCCTGAAGGTGCGCCGCCGCGCCAGGCAGCTCCATGACAAGCTGCAGGAGCAGTGGCAGCAGAACCGGCCGAACCCGCTGCTCGCCAATGACTGGCTGTCGATCTATGCGATGGCGGTCAACGAGGAGAATGCGGCCGGCGGGCGTGTCGTCACCGCGCCGACCAATGGTGCCGCCGGCACGCTGCCGGCGGTGCTGCGCTACTGGCTGCATTTCCATCCCGAGGCCGACCAGCCGAGCATTCGCGACTTCCTGCTGACGGCAGCGGCCGTCGGCGGCATCATCAAGTCCAATGCGTCGATATCGGGCGCCGAGGTAGGCTGCCAGGGCGAGGTCGGTTCCGCCTCGGCAATGGCTGCGGCCGGCCTGTGCGCGGTCATGGGCGGCACGCCCGAGCAGGTCGAGAATGCTGCCGAAATCGCGCTCGAACATCATCTCGGCATGACTTGCGACCCGGTCGGCGGGCTGGTCCAGGTGCCGTGCATCGAGCGCAACGCATTGGGCGCCGTCAAGGCGGTGACGGCCGCGTCACTGGCCATCAAAGGCGACGGCGTGCATTTCGTACCACTCGATGCGGCGATCGAGACGATGCGCCAGACCGGCCTCGACATGAACGAGAAGTACAAGGAAACCAGCCTTGGCGGCCTGGCGGTCAATGTCGTTGAGTGTTGAGGGCTGGCCCAAGCCGGCACTGTGGAGAAGTCCGTCAGGCCGTTGACGTCCCGGCGCTCCGGACTAACCTTGGGCGATGGCTCTCAATCTCCTAAAGCTTTGCGTCGGTTGCGACAGTGTCGAGGATCTCGAAGAGTGGATCGCCTTCCGCCTTGACGAGCGCCGCCGTGCCGGCGAACCAGCCGAACACTGGCACACCACCCGCATGATGCCGACACGGGGCGACGAGGTCACCGATGGCGGTTCGCTCTATTGGGTGATCAAGGGCAGCGTGCAGTGCCGCCAGTTGATCACGGAAATCCGGCCGTTCACCGATGACGACGGCATTGGCCGCTGCCATTTGATGCTCGATCCCGAGGTGGTGCGCACCGACTGGCAGCCGCGCCGCGCCTTCCAGGGCTGGCGTTACCTGAAGCCGGCGGACGCCCCGGCCGACCTCGGCAAGGGCAAGGCGGGATTGGTCGAGATGCCGCCGAAACTCAGGCGCGAGCTGGCCGATCTCGGTCTGCTCTAAGGCTTGAGTGAAGGATTGCCTGCTGCCGCGCCCGCGTTTTCTGGCCCTCAATCTTGCCCCGCGCTGGACTTGCAAGCGACGCGACGACGCCACATCTTGAAATCCATGCGCGATGAAGAACTGTCGACACAGGCCGCTGCGCTTTGGAGGATCAGTTCGCATGATGGTCCTCCTTCCGGCCCGGTTAAAGGCCATGATTCTGGCGCAGGAAAAGTGTTGAAGGACATCACGCGGCTGTCCGAGCGGACAGGACCCCTGCGGGGCGGTGCGAAATGTTAGGCGCAATTATCATTGTGGTCGCGTTGTTGCTGGTGCTGCTAGGGGTAGCCACCGCATTTCTCCGCGCGGATCCGGCGCAACTCGCAAGCGGAATGAGAAAATTGGGACCGATCCTGCTGGCGCTGGTGGGTGGCGCCGTGCTCCTGGTCGGGCGCCAAGGCATCGGCGGCATCATCCTGTTCGTGGCAATCGCCTGGTACGGCGCCACGCATACGGGCGGGCCAAAGGCCAGACCGGGTGCTGGAAAACGCTCAATGGTGCGGACGGCGGCACTCGAGATGGAACTCGATCACAATACTGGCGGCCTGGAAGGACTGGTTCTGGCCGGCCGCCACGATGGCAAGATGCTTGGCTCGATGACCCTTGCGCAATTGCAGCATCTCTACCGCGAACTCTCCGGCGATCCGGAGAGCCGGCAGTTGCTAGAGACGTATCTTGACGGCAGATTTCCCGTCTGGCGCAAATACGCTGAGACGAATGGTGGCGAAAGGCTGGGTGTTGCGCCAGGTTCGGGCGCCATGACTAAGGAGGAGGCCTACAAGGTCCTTGGTCTTGAAGCGGGGGCCGCCGCGGCGGATGTCCGCAAGGCGCACCGCCGCCTGATGCAGCGCCTGCACCCCGATGTCGGCGGCACGTCTTTCCTGGCGGCGCGGATTAACGAAGCCAAGGACGTCTTGCTCTCCAATCACAACTAGTCTCCTTCGACGCAAAAATTTTCCGGGAGATATCTTCCACGCAGTCCTATTGCTGGACGGCGTAGCACTCGATTTTCTTCTTCTTCAAAGCGGTGCAGGCCTTCCAGGCGGCATCCTTGGACCCAAAGCCGCCGAAGCGAGCGCGGTAGTAGGTGGCGCCGTCCTTGTCGAAAGCGACGGTGAAGCCGGAAGCGTTGGCCAGCACCTTGGGAGCCTGCTTGGTGGTCTTGTCGAGGAAAGCCTGGGCTTCGGACTGCTTCGGCGAGGAGGCAACCTGGATGGCCCAGCCTGACGGAACCGACGCGGTGCTGACCGGATCAACGGCCGGGGTGGGCTCGGCATAGGCGGCCACGACCTGGGCGGTGGCGACCTTGGGAGCGGAGACGATGACCGTCTTTACCTTCTTTGCCGGGACAACCAGCTTGGGTGCCTCCGCCTCGGCTGTATCCTCGTCCTCGCTGTCGCCCTGGGCAACGGTCGCGTCGTCGGCGACGGCCGTATCGGCTTCCGCCACGGCCACAGGCTTTTCATCAGGGGTCGGCGCGTCATGCTTGGGCAGGAGAACCTTTGCAAGTGCGCTGATGGGGTTGCTGTCCGCCTTGGCAACGAGGTCGCCGCCACCGCGGGTCGAGGCCCTCGGCAGATAGGTGTTGATCAGGCCTGCCATCTGGTTGTCTCGGCTGCCGCCCGACGTGCCGCCCATGACAACGGCGACCAGGCGGCGGTTGCCGTCATTAACGGACGAGACGAGATTGAAGCCGGAGGCGCGGGTATAGCCGGTCTTGATGCCGTCGACGCCCTTGATGCGTCCGAGCAGACGGTTATGGCCATTGATGCGCTGGCGACCGTAGAGAAAGGATCGCTGCGCGAAATAGCCGTAGTACTGGGGAAAATGTTCCCTGAGCGCAATGCCGAGCGTGGCCATGTCGCGCGCGGTGGTGAACTGTCCCGGATCCGGCAGGCCGTTGGCGTTGCGGAAGACCGTGCCGTTCATGCCGAGCTGCCGCGCCTTGGCCGTCATCATGCGGGCGAAGTTGGTTTCGTTGCCGCCGAGCATTTCGCCGAGCGCGGTCGCCGAGTCGTTGGCCGACTTCGTCACGATCGACAGGATCGCGGTCTCGACCGCCACCGATCCACCAGGCTTCACGCCGAGCTTGGTCGGCGCCTCGGCTGACGCATGTGCCGAAAACACGACTGGCGAGTTTCTGCTGATCTTGCCCTTCGCCATCGCTTCGAAGGTCAGATAGAGCGTCATCATCTTGGTCAGCGAAGCGGGATAGCGCCGGCCATCGGCATTAGCCGAGTACAGCACCTTGCCGGTTTTGGCATCGACGACGATGGCCGCGGATTTCGCCGCGAGCGACGAGGCGACGTCCGCGACGACGAAGGTCATCGCCATGGCGAAGATCATGATCGTTTTAAGAGGGAACGCGGATTTGGAAACGAAGCCCGACAACGCCTGACGCACTGGTAGTTCCTTTGAATTTCTCGTTGCGCTGGAGGCGGCAAAGGGATCCTGCCTCACTTCTGGCCAAGCTAGCGGGGCAGCGTTACCAATCCGTTTATGGTAACCGCCGCGTTCACCATTTTCTGGGGGTTTGAGCCTTCCTTTATTCGAATTTTAGCCATTGCCGCTGCCCGCGGGGTCGCGAGCCCCCGACTTCTTGACTTTTGTGCGCTGCACAATATATATTATGCATTGCACAACGGCGCTCGGGGCAGGGCGCGTCAACCGTCCAGGGAGAGTACGAAATGACCCAGACCTATGAGGACTTCAGCAAATACGGCAAGGAGTTCGCCGACACCGGATTGAAGAGCTTCGCCTCCTTGTCCAAGGGCGCGCAGGCGATCGCCACCGAGGCCGGCGAATACACCAAGAAGAGCTTCGAAGCCGGCAGCGTCGCGTGCGAGAAGCTGTTCTCGGCCAAGTCGCTGGACAAGGCGATCGAGATTCAATCCGACTATGCCAAGCAGTCCTACGAGGCGTTCGTCGCCGAGGCTACCAAGATTGGCGACCTCTATGCCGAACTCGCCAAAGAGGCCTACAAGCCGTTCGAATCGATCGTTGCCAAGGCAAAGTAATTTTTCGCCCGTGAATTAAAATCCGGCCCTTTGGGCGCGGGACAAAACCCGACCGCGGAAACGCGGCCGGGTTTTTTCATGCCAGCGCTTCACGATTGCGAAAAACCGCCAAGTTGGCCACCTAGCCATATTGTCAGCTAACCAGAAGGGCTTAAAATCGTCCATCGAACACCTACATGTTGAACTCGCATGAGGATTCGAAAGAGGCAGGATTACGTGACGATCGGTTTGACTGCCACGAGACAAGTGGCGCGGATGCAAAACGGCGGCGGCGACGGCAATGAGGCCGGCCGCGGGACGGCCGTCATCACGCGCACCAAAACCAAAACCAAAAAGCCCAGCCTTTACCGGGTCCTCATCCTCAACGACGACTACACTCCGATGGAGTTCGTGGTTCACGTGCTGGAGCGTTTTTTCCAGAAGGACCGCGAAGCCGCCACACGCATCATGCTTCATGTTCACAATCATGGAGTGGGCGAGTGCGGGGTCTATACATTCGAGGTGGCCGAGACCAAAGTGTCTCAGGTCATGGATTTCGCCCGACAGAATCAGCATCCGCTGCAATGCGTGATGGAGAAGAAGTGAGGTAACATGCCGGCTTTCTCCCAAGGCCTGGAAAAGGCGCTTCACCAGGCGCTGACGCTCGCCAATGAGCGCCACCATGAATATGCAACCCTTGAACATTTGCTGCTCGCGCTCATCGACGACACCGAGGCGGCCGCCGTCATGCGCGCCTGCAACGTCGATCTCGACGAGCTGAAGCATACCGTTCTCACCTATATCGATACCGAGCTCGACAATCTGGTTACCGGCTACGACGAGGACTCCAAGCCGACCGCCGGCTTCCAGCGCGTCATCCAGCGCGCGGTGATCCATGTGCAGTCATCGGGTCGCGAGGAAGTGTCGGGTGCCAACGTGCTCGTGGCGATCTTCGCCGAGCGCGAAAGCCATGCCGCTTATTTCCTGCAGGAACAGCAGATGACCCGCTACGACGCGGTCAACTACATCTCGCATGGCATCGCCAAGCGGCCGGGCGCGTCGGAGAGCCGCAGCCCGCGCGGTGCCGATGACGAGCAGGGCGGCCCGAACGGCGCCGAGCCACAGGAGGAGGGCGGCAAGAAGAAGCAGCAGCAGGACGCGCTGACCGCTTATTGCGTCAACCTCAACAACAAGGCCAAGGCCGGCAAGATCGATCCGCTGATCGGCCGCGAAGGCGAGATCAACCGCACCATCCAGGTGCTGTGCCGCCGTTCCAAGAACAACCCGCTCTATGTCGGTGACCCCGGGGTCGGCAAGACGGCGATCGCCGAAGGTCTGGCCAAGCGCATCGTCGAGGGCGACGTGCCGGAAGTGCTGCACAATGCCACCATCTTCGCGCTCGACATGGGCACGCTGTTGGCCGGCACGCGCTATCGTGGCGATTTCGAGGAACGGCTGAAGCAGGTCGTCAAGGAGCTCGAGGATTATCCGGGTGCCGTGCTGTTCATAGACGAAATCCATACGGTGATCGGCGCCGGCGCCACTTCGGGCGGCGCCATGGATGCGTCGAACCTGTTGAAGCCGGCGCTGTCTTCCGGTGCGATCCGCTGCATCGGTTCGACCACCTACAAGGAGTTCCGCCAGTTCTTCGAGAAGGACCGTGCCTTGGTGCGGCGCTTCCAGAAGATCGACGTCAACGAACCGACCGTCGAGGACGCCATCGAGATCATGAAGGGCTTGAAGCCCTATTATGAGGAATTTCACAAGGTGAAGTTCACCAACGAGGCGATCAAGGCCTCGGTGGAGCTGTCGGCGCGCTACATCAACGACCGCAAGCTGCCGGACAAAGCGATCGACGTGATCGACGAGACCGGCGCCTCGCAGATGCTGGTGCCGGAAGCCAAGCGCAAGAAGACGATCGGCATCAAGGAGATCGAAGCGACGATCGCCACCATGGCGCGTATCCCGCCGAAGACGGTTTCGGCCGATGACGAGAAGGTGCTGCAGGGCCTGGACATTGAGCTCAAGCGCGTCGTCTACGGCCAGGACACCGCTATTACGGCGCTGACCTCGGCGATCAAGCTGGCACGGGCCGGCCTGCGCGAACCGGAGAAGCCGATCGGCTCGTACCTGTTCTCGGGCCCGACCGGCGTCGGCAAGACGGAGGTCGCCAAGCAGTTGGCCGCCTCGCTCGGCGTCGAACTGATCCGCTTCGACATGTCGGAATATATGGAACGCCACACCGTCTCGCGGCTGATCGGCGCGCCTCCCGGCTATGTCGGTTTCGACCAGGGCGGCCTATTGACCGACGGTGTCGACCAGCATCCGCACTGCGTGCTGCTGCTCGACGAGGTCGAGAAGGCGCATCCGGACCTGTTCAACATCCTGTTGCAGGTGATGGACCACGGCAAGCTGACCGACCACAATGGCAAGCAGATCGACTTCCGCAATGTCATCCTGATCATGACCACCAATGCGGGCGCATCCGATGCGCAGCGCGCGGCGATCGGTTTCGGTTCGACCAAGCGCGAAGGCGACGATGTCGAGGCGATCAACCGACTGTTCACGCCGGAATTCCGCAACCGTCTCGATGCGATCATCCCGTTCGGCTCGCTGCCGGTGCCGGTGATCCATCAGGTGGTGCAGAAGTTCGTCATGCAGCTGGAAGCCCAGCTCTCCGAGCGCGGCGTCACCTTCGACCTGTCGCCGGACGCGATCGCCTGGCTCGCCGACAAGGGTTATGACGAACGCATGGGCGCGCGTCCGCTTGGCCGCGTCATCCAGGAGCACATCAAGAAGCCGCTGGCCGACGAGGTGCTGTTCGGCAAGCTGAAGAAGGGCGGCACGGTGCGCGTCACCGTCGAGAAGAAGGAAACCGGCGAGACCGGCCTGAAGCTCGAATCGCTCGCCGACGAGGCGCCGGTGAAGCCGAAGAAGGAAGAGCCCGAAGACGCGCCGAAGCCGCCCAAGGCGGTGGCCAAGAAGTCCGCGGCAAAGAAGGCCGTGGCGCAGAAGCCGGAGCCGAAGGGCAAGGACGGCGGCAAGCGCAGCCTTGTGCCGCAACTGCCCAGAAAAGGCTGAACAGTCACCCCCTCGAAAAGCCCCGGCAACGGGGCTTTTTTCGTTGGAGAAGAGGCGATCCATGGTCGGGCAAATCATCATCCTGAACGGCGCGCCGCGATCGGGAAAATCAAGCACTGTCCAGGCCATTCAGGAGCATTTCGATGGCGTCTGGATGAATCTCGGCGTGGATGTTTTCGAGCAGGCCACGCCGCCACGATGCCGGCCTGGAATAGGACTGCGGCCGGGCGGCGAGCGTCCGGACCTCGATGGCCTTGTGCCGGAATTATACGCCGCTCTCTACGAGTCGATCGCCGCCCACAGCCGGCTGGGACTGAACGTCGTGGCGGATGTTGGTCACCACGACGCCTATTCGAAGCCCTTTGATTGCCTTGCCGACTGTGCTCGTCGTCTCGTCGGCCTTCCGGTACTATTTGTGGGTGTCCGCTGCCCGATCGGAATCATCATGCAGAGGCGTGCCGCCACTGCGACGGCGAGGGGGTATGTGACCGGCTCGCCTGACGATCCCGTGCCGTTGCCGGTGCGCCTGTGGCAAGAGGAGGTGCACCGGCCAGGCGTATACGATCTGGAAGTCGACACGTCACTGCTGACGCTTGCACAATGCGCGGATGCGATCCGCAAACGGCTGCGGCAACATGCAGAGCATCCGACGGCGTTTGAGAAGCTTTCGGCTGTCTCCACGACCAAACCATTCTGATCACGCGTCCTGGCGGGCGATGGGAATGGATTTCAGCCGGCTGACCGTTGTGTTTTCATTCTGAATTAACGACCTTCGTGCAGATTTGACGAATGGTTCTCCTCCCTGCAGAACGCACGATATTGGCGGCTACCCTGGCGCTGGTGGCGGTTTGCCTCTTTCTTGTTTGGGAGAAAGGAACCGTCGTCTCGCTCGACGGATATATTCCTTCTGTTTATTTTGCCGTTCTCTTGATAATCATCGGCCAGTTCTACCGTCGGGTCCGCAAGGCGGAGCGCATTGCCCTCACCACACACATTCTGGCGCTGTTCATCGCCTATTCCGTGCCTGCCGCCCTTTTCAACATACTGTTGCTGCCGCGGCCATCAGAGCCGATCGACGCCATGCTTGTCCGAATGGATTCGTGGCTGGGATATTCCTGGCCGGGCTTTTGCGCCTGGATTGCGCAATATCCCCGCCTCTCGGATTTGCTTCGGCAAATCTACAACCTGACGCTGGCCCAGTTGCTGTTCACGTTTCTCTTCCTCGGCATGGCGAACGACCGGCGCCGCCTGCATGCGGCCGCATTGGGGACAGTAATAGCATCACTGGCGACCATATTCTGCTGGGCGCTGTTCCCGTCCGCCGGCGCCGCCGGCTACTGGACGCTGGCGCCGGAGGTGGACCGTATTGTCCGGCCGGTCGTAAGCTCGGCTTATGGCACGGAATTGAATCGCCTGTTCGCCAGGGGCGTACCGGATGTTTCCAGCCTGAAAGTAACCGGTCTCATTGGGTTTCCTTCGTTTCATACCGTCATGGCGCTGATTTCGCTGATCGCGATCTGGCCCTACAGGCCGATGCGTTTTGCATTGATCCTGATCAGTGCCGCCTTGTTGCCTGCGATCCTCATCCAAGGCGGGCACAATCTGATGGATGTGTTCGGTGGAACGACGATCACGCTGATATCCTGGCGGCTCGGGTTAATGGTTTTCGATACGCAACTGCGCAATCTCCGCGGAAGTCCGCAGGTGCTGGCAACCGCTGGAAGCCAGGCGTCAGGATAACGCCAACGCCGCTTTTATCCGGCGGGCGTTCTCAGCCAGCACCTCAGGCTTCTCTATTTCGCCCGAATGCGGCTTCAGCGGGATGCCATCGAAACGCGGAATGACGTGGACGTGGAGGTGATAGACAGTCTGCCCCGAAGCAGGCTCGTTGAATTGAATGATGGTGACACCGTCGGCGTCGAAGGCTTTTTTGACCGCTCGGGCCACTTTCTGAACAACCGTGAAAAGCGGGCCGAAGGTCAACGGATCGGCGTCGAGCAAGTTGCGCGACGGTGCTTTCGGCACCACCAGCGTATGGCCCGGTCCTTGCGGCATCACGTCCATGAAGGCCACTACGGCGTCATCTTCGTAAACGCGGTGCGAAGGAATTTCTCCACGCAGGATCTTTGCGAAGATGTTGTCGGGGTCATAGGCGGTTTCGGCCATGGCGAACGCTCCGGATTGTGCCTCGCCATCCGGTGTAACGAAGCCTCTCGCGAGCGGCAAGACGATCGGGCGAGATCGACACGCCCGCTTCGACAAGGGAGCGATGAAGCGGCCCTCAAGGATCGGATTTGCGGAAGGGCGTGTGCTCTTCCAGATATTCGCCCATCCGCTCCACTTCGCGCCGCTCGCGCCTGAGATAGTCGGCGACCGCGTTGCGCAGGCCAGGATGGGAAATGTAGTGGGCCGAATGCATGGTCACCGGCCGGTAGCCGCGCGCCAGCTTGTGTTCGCCTTGCGCGCCGGCCTCGACCACCTTCAGCTTGCGTTCGATGGCGAAGTCGATGGCCTGGTGATAGCAAACCTCGAAATGCAGGTAGGGGTGATCCTCGATGCAGCCCCAGTTGCGGCCGTAGAGCGCGTCGGAGCCGATGAAGTTGATGGCGCCGGCAATATAGCGCCCGTTGCGCTTGGCCATCACCAGCAGGATGTCGTCCGCCATGCGTTCGCCGATCAACGAGAAGAACTGGCGGTTCAGGTAGGGGCGGCCCCATTTGCGGCTGCCGGTGTCCATATAGAAGGCGAAGAAGTCGTCCCAGGCCTTTTCGGTCAGGTCCTTTCCGGTCAGCCAGTCGATCGAGATGCCATCGGCCAGCGCCTCGCGCCGTTCCTTCTTCATCGCCTTGCGTTTGCGTGAGGCAAGCGTGGCGAGAAAGTCGTCATAGGTTGAAAAGCCTTCGTTGAAGAAATGGAATTGCTGGTCGGTGCGATGCAGGAAGCCCGCGGCTTCCAGCGTCGCGACGTCGCTCTCCTGCACGAAGGTGACATGCGCAGAGGAGACGCCGAGCTTGTCGGCCACCATTTTGAGACCGGCCGCAAGCCCAGCCTTCACCGCATCCTGATCCTCGCCTTTGCCGACCAGCAGGCGAGGGCCGGTGACGGGGGTGAACGGCACGGCACTTTGCAGTTTTGGATAGTAACGGCCGCCGGCGCGCTCGAAGGCATCCGACCAGCCGTGATCGAACACGTATTCGCCCTGGCTGTGCGACTTGAGATAACAGGGAACGGCGCCGAGGAGCCTGCCTTGCGCGGTCTCCAGCCGCAGGTGATGACCTTGCCAGCCGGTGCGCCGCACGGCACAGCCGGAATCCTCCAGAGCGCTCAAAAAAGCGAAGGAAACGAGCGGGTTGTACCCAGCTTCCGTGTCGCCACGCGTGGTTCCGGCAAAGCCGTTCCATTCGTCGCAGGTAAAGGCACCGATGCCGGCGGCGATGCGGATCGAATAGTCCGCATTCGCCATTTGCCCGTCGCCGTCGTCGCCCTGATCCATGAGGCTTATTTAAGCTCCATTCGGGCCGCTACAAGTCACGTTTCGGGCACCCTGCTCAGGCGACTTCGACCAGGTCGGGTTCGAACCCTTCGAACGTCATCTGGTCGGCGTATCTAAAGGTCAGGTCGATCGCGGGCTGATCATGCACCGTCCAGGTGATGACAGGCATTTTGAGCTTTTCGCGCACGAAGCTGACAAACGGGTTCGGCAAGTCGCCTGCGGCATAGGAGGTAAAGGCGAGTTCGTGCGCCAGCATGGCGAAATGTGCTTCGATCAGCTTGGCGTCCTTGCCATAGGCGGTCAATCCAGCCGGAATGCCGGGCGCGTGTTTGGGGAAATCGCGGATCAGCCAGTGATCGAATGACATGATCGCCGCCTTGCCCTTGTAGCGCTTGAGCATCTTGCCGACGCGCGCCACCAGGCCTTCGTCGCGACCGGGAGTTCCTTTCAGTTCGACGACCATCGGCACGCGACCATCGACGAGGTCGAGCGCTTCCTGCAACGTCGGCACGTGATCCGCCGTGCCGCCAACCTTGAGCGCGGTAAGTTCGGCCGCGCTGCGTTGCCAGACGAAACCGTCCTGCCCGGTCAGCCGTTGCAAATCGTCGTCATGGATCACGACGGGGATGCCGTCCGACGACAGATGCACGTCGCATTCGATCGCGTAGCCGCGTTCGGCCGCGGCAGCGAAGGCGGAAAGCGTGTTTTCCCAGCGCGTCTTGTTCATGTCGTGAAAGCCGCGATGGGCAACCGGCCGGGCCGTCAGCCAGGAGAGGTCGGTCATGTCAGCACCTACACTCATTCGACTTCGAAGATCGCTTCGATTTCCACCGCGGCATTAAGCGGCAGGGAGGCGGTGCCGACGGCCGAGCGCGCGTGCTTGCCGCTTTCGCCGAGCACGGCAACCAGGAAATCGGAGGCGCCGTTGGCGACCAGATGCTGCTCGACGAAGTCGGGGGCAGAGGCCACGAAGACGGTGATCTTCACCAGGCGACGGATCTTCTCGAGGTCGCCAAGTGCCGCCTTGGCTTGTGCCAGGATGTTGATGGCGCAGTATTTCGCCGCGTCCTTGCCGCTTGCCGTGTCGACGTCGCGGCCGAGCAGGCCGCTTGCCTGCAGCTTGCCGTCCTTGAGCGGCAACTGACCAGCGGTGAACAGCAGGTTGCCGGTCCTGCAATAGGGCACGTAGTTGGCGGCGGGTGCGGCGGCGACGGGAAGCGTCACGCCGAGATCACTTAGCCGCTTTTCGATTGTTTCACTCATTGCTTTTCCCTATTGCTGGAAGGCGCCGCGCTGGCGGGGCCGAAATTGCTATTTTTGCCTCGCTTCCGCCACGACTTTTTTTAAGCTGGACCATCTTTCCCTGCGGCCTGCCATCAGCCGCGACGATCGGAGTACCTCATGCGCGCGACGCGCCTTGCATTCCACGCCGTTCTGTTGTCGGCGCTTTTGCCAACAGGCTCCGCTGTCGCCGCACCGGCGCTGCAGGCGCATCGCGCCGTCTATGATCTCACGCTCAAGAAGGCGGATGATCGGTCCGGCATCACCGGCATCACCGGCCGCATGGTCTACGAGTTCAATGGCTCGGCCTGCGAAGGCTATACGGTGAAATTCCGTTTCGTCACCCAGATCGCCACCAACGACAACACGAAGCTGACCGACCAGCAGACGACGACTTTCGAGGATGCCGAAGGCAAGACCTTTTCGTTCGTGACGAAATCCTTTGTCGACCAGAACCTCGACAAGGAGGTCAAGGGTATGGCCACGAAAGACGCGAAGGGCCTCAAGGTCGATATCGACAAGCCGGAGAAGAACAGTCTCGAACTCGCCGCCACCCAGTTTCCGACCCAGCACCTGGTCGAGCTGATCGGAAAGGCCGAAAAAGGCGAAAACTTCTATCAGACCAACCTGTTTGATGGTTCGGAAGACGCCAACAAGGTGATGACGACCACCGTCGTCGTCGGCAAGAAGAGCGAGGCCGACAAGGCCGATCCGGAAGCGCCGGCACTGGCGAAGCTTGCCACCGACAAATACTGGCCGGTCGACATCGCCTATTTCGACGACAGCGCCCAGAACGGCGAGGAAGTGCCGGAATACCGGATCAGCTTCAAGCTGCACGAGAACGGCATCACCCGTGATCTCGTCATGGACTATGGCGACTTCTCGATGACCGGCAAGCTGGTCAACCTGTCGCTGTTCGACCAGACAAAGCCTTGCCCAGTATCGAAATAGCAGGGTCGGGCAATTGAGCTGGCCGTGGCGGGCTTGATGGCAGTCTATGTAGATGCGGCGATCTGGAAATGGGCCGGCCATCTCTGGTGCCATCTCCTAGCCGACGACACCGACGAGTTGCATCGCTTTGCGGCGGAACTCGGCATCAAGCGCTCGTCCTACCAGGGCCCGCCCAAGACATCCGCTCCGCACTATGACATAACCGGCTTCGAGCGCGACCGTGCGGTGCGGCTCGGCGCCATCGAGTGCAGCCGCGAGCAGATCGTCGCCATCTTCCGGCGCGTGCGGGTGCCCAACGGAAAGTCCAAGCGATGACACCAACGGCATTCCTGGCATATTGCGCCGCTGTGACGCTCGCCGCCGCCACGCCGGGGCCGGCAATGTTCGCGGTCATCACCAACGGCGTGTCGCGTGGGTTCCTGCGGGCCTTCATGGCCGGCCTTGGGGTCGCCGCCGGCGATGCCGTGCTCGTCACTCTGGCGCTGCTGGGGCTGGTGGCCCTGGCTCAGACCTTCGAATGGATCTTCCTCCTGTTGAAATATGCCGGCGCCGCCTATCTGATCTTTCTCGGCGTCAGGATGTGGCGGGCCTCGGTCGCGCAATCGAATGAGCCGCGGACGGGGCAGGCGAAGTTGTCCCGATCCTTCCTGCTCGGCGCGTCCATAGCGCTCGGAAACCCGAAGGCGATCCTGTTCCATGCCTCGATCATGCCGCTGATTCTCGACCTCGACACGATGACCTTTTTCGATGGCCTGCTGGTGGTGGCTACCGTCATCAGCGTCAATATCGTGACGATGGGGGTCTATGCCGCGCTCGCGGGCCGGGCTTCGGGCTGGTTCAGGACACCCAGGCGCATGCGGCTGATGAACAGGTTCGCCGGCAGCGCCATGATCGGCACCGGAGCGCTGATTGCCGCACGCTAGGCGTTAAAGCGCCGCCCGCTTGCGTTTGTCGGACTTCCCCTCTATATGCGCGCTCATTCCACACACGGACTTTGGTGTCTGCCCGGGAGAAATCCGGCTGAGACCTCCGGTGGTGTTCGAGGACCTCGGTCCAAAAATGCCTGTGTCCGTGGAGGCTAACCGGAAAGGAACTTAGAATGGCACTGCCTGATTTCAGCATGCGCCAGCTTTTGGAAGCTGGCATTCACTTCGGCCACCAGACCCACCGCTGGAACCCGAAGATGGCGTCCTACATCTACGGCGCCCGCAACAACATCCACATCATCGACCTCTCGCAGACGGTGCCTTTGCTGCACCAGGCGCTGAAGCAGGTTTCCGACACCGTCGCCAAGGGCGGCCGCGTGCTGTTCGTCGGCACCAAGCGCCAGGCGTCGGACATCGTTGCCGATGCGGCACAGCGTTCGGCCCAGTACTACGTCAACTCGCGTTGGCTCGGCGGCATGCTGACCAACTGGAAGACGATCTCGAACTCGATCCAGCGCCTGCGCAAGCTCGACGAGATGCTGGCCGGTGAAGCGCAAGGGTTGACCAAGAAGGAACGCCTGAACCTCGATCGCGAGCGCGAGAAGCTCGACAAGGCGCTCGGCGGTATCAAGGACATGGGCTCGACGCCCGACCTGATGTTCGTGATCGACACCAACAAGGAGGCGATCGCCATCCTCGAGGCCAAGCGCCTGGGCATCCCGGTCGTCGCCATCATCGATTCGAACTGCGATCCGGACAAGATCGATTTCCCGATCCCCGGCAATGACGACGCGGCCCGCGCCATCCAGCTTTATTGCGATCTGATCGCCAAGGCCGCCATCGACGGCATCGCCCGTCAGCAGGGCGCGCTCGGCATGGATATCGGCGCTTCGGTCGAAGCTCCGGTCGAACCGGCGCTCGATCCGGCTCCGGCGTCGGAAGCCCCCGAGGCTTGACAATCGAAGGCCGGTTGCGGCCTTCATCTTTCTCATATTTTGGCACGCTAAACAGACGCACCATCGAATACCGATGGTGCGTCGGTGCATTTAAACAAAGAGGCGACAATGAGCATTTCGGCTGCACAGGTCAAAGAACTCCGCGACTTGACCGGCGCGGGCATGATGGACTGCAAGGCGGCGTTGAACGAGACCAACGGCAACTTGGAAGAGGCCGTTGACTGGCTGCGCAAGAAGGGTATCTCCAAGGCCGACAAGAAGGCCGGCCGTACGGCAGCCGAAGGTCTGATCGGCGTCGACAGCGGTGTGCGTGAAGCTGCCGTGGTCGAGGTGAATTCCGAGACCGACTTCGTCGCCCGCAATGCCGCCTTCCAGGAAATCGTCGCCAACGTCGCCAAGGTGGCGCTTGCCTATGGCACGACCGAAGCGGTCGCCGCCGCCAAATATCCGGGCTCCGACAAGTCGGTCACCGACACCATCAAGGACGCGGTCGGCACTATCGGCGAGAATATGGGCTTCCGCCGCTCGGCCAAGCTCACCGTTCCGCATGGTGCGGTTGCGACCTATGTGCACAACGCTGTTGCCGATGGTCTCGGCAAGCTCGGTGTGCTGGTCGCGATCGAGACCACGGGCAACGAGCATGCCGCCAATGCCTTTGGCCGCCAGGTCGCCATGCATGTCGCCGCCACCAACCCGATGGCGCTGACCGCCGAGCAGATCGATCCGGCCGCGGTCGAGCGTGAGAAGGCAATCTTCTCCGACCAGGCGCGCCAGTCCGGCAAGCCGGAAGCCATCATCGAGAAGATGGTCGAGGGTCGCCTGCGCAAATTCTATGAGGAAGTCGTGCTCCTGAAGCAGGCCTTCGTGCTCAATCCCGACATCACCGTCGAGAAGGCGCTGCAGGATGCCGAAAAGGAAATCGGCGCGCCGGCCAAGATCACGGCCTATTTGCGCTTCGCCCTTGGCGAGGGCATCGAGAAGGAAGAGACGGATTTCGCCGCGGAAGTCGCGGCGGCGGTCAAGAAGTAGCTTCTTACCGGTCCATTTCGCCTGTGTTTTTTCGGCCGGACATCCGCTGGGATGCCCGGCCGATTTCGTTCGCGGTGTCGATAAAGGCCCTGAGTTTGGGCGCCATCGCCGCGCGACGCGGAAAGTAGAGGAAAAGGCCGGGTTCCTCGATCGCTGATTGCGGCAGAACCTGCACCAGGCGACCGGCCGCGAGATCGGCGCGCGCCAGCGGCTCGAACATGTAGGCAAGGCCCACTCCGGCGAGAGCCAGATCCATTGCCGCAAGCGAGTCCGTCACGATGGCCGTACCGCTGGTTTCCATGACCACGTCCTTGCGGTCCCAGGTCAAATCCCAGCGATAGAGGGCACCGGAGCGAACGAGACGGTATCCGATGCAATTGTGGTTCGCGAGATCGGCCACGCTGCGCGGACGGCCATGTCGCCCGATATAGGCGGGCGAGGCGACGATAACGGCTTTGAAGGGCTGCGTCAGCCGGATGGCCACCATGTCCTGGGCGATCATCTCGCCAAGCCGGATGCCGGCGTCAAAACCTTCGCCGACGATGTCGACCAACCCTTGATCGGCAAAAATCTCGACCGTGATGTCGGGATATCGCTCTGCCATCGCCGCCACGACCGGCGTCACCGCCAACGGCATTGCAATGTTGGAGGCGTTGATCCTGAGCAGCCCGGACGGCCTACCCTTGACGCTGCGGATACGATCCATCCGCTCGGCGATATCCTGAAGGGCAGGGGCCGCCGTTTCCACCAGCGCCTTGCCCGCCTCGGTGAGCGAAACGCTGCGCGTCGTGCGCGCAAACAGCGGCTGGCCGATCCGCTCCTCGACGAGGCGCACTGCATGGCTGACCGCCGAAGGGCTCATCCCCAGTTCGGCCGCGGCAAGGGCAAAACCGCCGCGCCGGGCGACCGCAATGATGACAGGCAGATGGCTGAGCAGATCCCGGTCCATTCATGAACAGTATCGCATAGTCTTTGCGGACAATGCAATCTTATCGACGCCGAGGCAGAGGTCCACATTGTCGCCAACACATCGGCGATCGGGCTGATGGTATCGAGGAGAAGAGACATGAACGCCTTGAAACACGCTACCTTCGCCGCAGGGCTTGCCTTGGCGCCGCTCGACGCCGGCGGGGCCGAACCGATGGGCTGGCAGGCGCTTGCCGATGACCGCGCCGTCATCCGCATCGCCGATGCCATCGACCGCGCGGTCGACGCGCAGGACTGGAAACGCGCGCGCAGCTATTTCGCGGATAGGGTCACCGCCGACTTCAGCAGCCTGTCCGGGCAGCCCGCGGCCAACATCGCCTCCGACGATCTGATCGGCGCCTGGGCCGGCAATCTCAAAGGCAGCAAGACCAGCCTGCATCTGCGCACCAATCACCAGGTCGTCCTTGAAGCGGACACGGCGACCGTTCTGTCGAACGGCTACGCCTGGAACCGGATGGAGGGCAATGGCGACCCGCTCTGGGAGGTCTGGGGCACGTATGAGCATCACCTCACGCGCTCCGCGGCTGGCTGGAAGGTCGATGGCTTCACCTTCCGCATGACGCATGAGCGCGGCAATCCCTGGGTCAAGGCGACACCTGGCCAATGACGCCCGCATCAACCGGACCAAGATCGGAAAAGACAATGACGATGAGCTACTACACACTCGGCAACAGCGGGCTGCGCGTCAGCCGGCTGGCACTGGGCACGATGACTTTCGGGACGGAATGGGGCTGGGGCGCGGACCGGGATACGGCGCGCGCGATGTTCGACGCCTATGTCGAGGCCGGGGGCAATTTCTTCGACACCGCCGACCTTTACACCGGCGGCACGGCCGAGACCTGGCTCGGTGAATTCGTAGCCGAGCGGGGCTTGCGCGACAAGGCGGTGATCGCCACCAAATTCACCATGAACTCGAACCCCGGCAATCCGAACGCCGGCGGCAATGGCCGCAAGAACATCATGCGTGCCGTCGACGCATCGCTGAAGCGGCTGGGTACCGACTATATCGATCTCTATCTCATGCATATCTGGGACAGGCTGACGCCGGCCGAAGAAGTGCTGCGTACGCTCGACGATCTGGTTCGGGCAGGCAAGATACGTCAGATCGGCCTGTCCGACGTGCCGGCCTGGTATGCCGGGCGGGCGCAGGCGATCGCCGAACTGCGCGGCTATGAGCCGATCTCGGCGTTGCAGCTTGAATACTCCCTGGCGGAGCGTGCCATCGAGCATGAATTCGTGCCGTTCGGGACACGCCATGGCGCCGGCATCATGGTCTGGAGCCCGCTGGCAAGCGGACTGCTAAGTGGCAAATACCGCCCGGCGCAGGCGGGCAATGCCGGCCGGCTCGACGGCTTCCGCAACACCACCCACCCAGGCTTCCAGAAATTCAGCGAGCACAACTGGGCTGTGGTGGCGGAGCTGGAGAAAGTCGCCGCCGAACTCGGCCGCGGCATGGCTCAGGTCGCGCTGAACTGGGTGGCGACTCAGCCAGGAGTTGCCACCGTCATTCTCGGAGCAACGCGGCTTTCGCAGCTGCAGGATAATCTTGCGGCGCTCGATTTCTCCATACCGCCCGCGCTTCGCCAGCGCCTGGACAAGGTGAGCGGCACGCCGGCACCGTTCCCGCATTCTTATTTCGGTCCCGAGATCCAGGTCCGTGTCGCGGGCGGTGTCGTGACCGGCGACAAGCCGTCAGGCTACGCATTGCCGGTCGTGGTCGAAGGCGAGGCGGTTGCCATCAGCAGCAACTGATCCAGAAAGCCTGGAATTTTGCACAAGGGCGCGGCGTGACATCGCCGCGCCCTTCGTGTATCCGGTCAACCCGTCATGACAGCACCGCCGGGCGAAGCAGGGGGCGTTTTCGCCTTCAGAGCTTGCCACGCCGGAATTTCGAGGAACCAGATGACGGTCAAGCCCCGCTACCGACGTGTTCTGCTGAAAGCTTCGGGCGAAGCGTTGATGGGCGAACAGCATTTCGGCATCGACGTCTCGGTCGTCGACCGCATCGCCGGCGACATTGCCGAGGCCCGTGCGCTGGGCATCGAGGTGGGTGTCGTTATCGGCGGCGGCAATATCTTTCGCGGCGTGGCGGTCGCCTCCAAGGGAGGCGACCGCGTTACCGGCGATCACATGGGCATGCTTGCCACGGTCATCAATTCGCTGGCGTTGCGCACGTCGCTGAACAAGATCGGTGTCGATGCCGTCGTGCTATCCGCAATTGCCATGCCCGAGCTTTGCGAGAGTTTTTCGCAGCGCCAGGCGACCGCCTACATGAACCAGGGCAAGGTGGTGATCTTCGCCGGCGGCACCGGCAATCCGTTCTTCACCACTGATTCGGCGGCGGCACTTCGCGCGGCCGAAATCGGCGCCGACGCGCTGTTCAAGGGTACCCAGGTCGACGGCGTCTATTCGGCCGACCCGAAAAAGGACCCGAGTGCGGCGCGTTTCGAGCGCATCAGCCACGCCGAAGTCATAAATCGCGGCCTTTCCATCATGGATACCGCTGCGATTGCACTTGCGCGCGAAAACAACATTCCGATAATCGTCTATTCGATCCACGAAAAGGGTGGTTTCGGCGATATTCTAAGGGGCGGCGGCCGCTGCACGGTCGTCGCGGACGAATGATCGGGGCCGATCCCTGGACGGGGAAACCGGCTTTCGAACATCAGGCTCGAACACGGGGCTTGCCCCGAAGCAGTGAACCCGCGGCAGACGGGTCGAGGAGACTAAGATGAGTGGTGAGTACGACGATCTGAAGCGGCGCATGGATGGGGCCATCGCCGCGTTCAAGCATGACCTGGCTTCGCTGCGGACCGGTCGCGCCTCCAGCAATCTGCTCGATGCGATCCAGGTGCAGGCCTATGGCACCACCATGCCGATCAACCAGGTGGCCAACGTTTCGGTGCCGGAGCCGCGCATGATCTCGGTCTCGGTCTGGGACAAATCGATGGTCGGCGCGGTCGACCGCGCGATCCGGGAATCCAATCTGGGCTTCAACCCGATCGTCGATGGCACCAATCTGAGGATTCCGCTGCCGGAGCTCAACGAACAGCGCCGCAAGGAACTGGTCAAGATCTCGCACGGCTACGCAGAGAACGCCCGTGTCGCCGCGCGCCATGTGCGCCGCGACGGCATGGATTTCCTGAAGAAGGCGGAGAAGGACGGCGACATCAGCGAGGACGATCAGCGCAAGCGTTCCGACCAGGTCCAGAAACTTACCGACGAAACCATCAGCACCATCGATCATCTGCTTTCCGACAAGGAAGCTGAAATCATGCAGGTTTAGGGTTGGCCCTTGGCTGACCCGAAAGCGAGATCATGACAACGCCCGCGCATGTCGCGATCATCATGGATGGAAATGGACGCTGGGCCAAGGCGCGCGGTATGCCGAGGCTCGCCGGTCATCGCGCCGGCGTCGAGGCGCTGCGCAAGGCGGTGCGCGCCGCCCCGGGTCTCGGCATCTCCTTCCTGACCGTCTACGCTTTCTCGTCGGAGAACTGGTCGCGGCCGAAGTCCGAGGTCAGCGACCTTATGGGTCTGTTGAAGCTGTTCATCCGTCGCGACCTTGCCGAGCTGCACCAGAGCGGCGTACGGGTCAGGATCATCGGCGACCGCACAGGGCTGCAGGCGGACATCAGGGGGCTGCTCGACGAGGCCGAATCGCTGACGATCCACAACACCTCGCTGACGCTGGTGATCGCCTTCAATTACGGCGGGCGCGACGAGATCGTCCGCACGGCGCGCAAGCTTGCGGCGGCCGTGGCCCGCGGCGAAATGGACAGCGAGGCTATATCGGCTGAAAGCTTTGCCGGCTCTCTCGACACGCAAGGCATTCCCGATCCGGAGCTGGTCATCCGCACCAGCGGCGAACTGCGCCTGTCCAACTTCCTGTTGTGGCAGGCCGCCTACAGCGAACTCGTCTTCCTGCCGTGCTACTGGCCGGACTTCAACCGCGAGCATTTCGCCGAGGCCTTGCGCGAATATGCCGGCCGCGAGCGCCGCTTCGGCGGACTGGGCCCGCAGGACGTTGCTTCGCGGCCGGCCGCGGGATGAGCAACCTTCAGCTGCGCGTCATGTCGGCTGTCGTGCTGGCCATTGTGGCCCTCGGCCTGACCTGGCTCGGCGGCCTGCCGTTCCGGCTGCTGTGCGCCGTCATGGCGGCAATGATCTTTTACGAGTGGACACGCATGTCGCGGCCCGCCGCGGCCGACGGGCTTGGTTTTCTCCCGGAAGCGCTGATGGTCATTTTCGTCGGCGCCCTGGTTGCCGGCCTGCCCGCACGGTGGCTGCTGCCGCTCGTCGTGATTCTGGTTGCGACAGCGGCGATCACCGCTGGAGTTCGCAAGATCGGCCAGTGGGACGCCAGCGGCCTTGCCTATGCCTGCATGTCGGGCCTGTCGCTTGCCCTGCTGCGCGACGGCGACCATTCGGGCCTCGTCGCCATCCTGTTCCTGTTCGCGGTCGTCTGGGCAACCGACATTTTTGCCTATTTCGTCGGGCGTGCCGTCGGCGGGCCCAAACTGGCGCCTTCGATCTCGCCCGGCAAGACCCGCAGCGGCGCCCTCGGCGGGGCGGTCGGTGGTGTCGTGGCAGGGCTTCTGCTTGCCGCCTTCGCCGGCGCCGGCAACCTGGCGTTGCTGGGTATTGTGGCGCTGGTGCTGTCGATCGTCGCCCAGGCCGGCGACCTCTTCGAATCCTGGGTCAAGCGGCGGCACGGCCGCAAGGATTCTGGCGTGCTCATCCCTGGGCATGGCGGCGTCATGGACCGTGTCGACGGGCTTGTCGCGGCCGCTCTTGCCCTATACGTCATCGGCTGGATCGCGGCGGGCGCCGAGCATCCGGCACAGGGGCTGTTTCCCATTTGAACGGTGTCATTCCACGATCTGGCGCGGGCGCCTTGGATTCGCCTGTATTGATGTCACAGTCACGCAGCGACGCGGAAGAACTTGAGGGCCTGAATTGAACGAGATTCTTCACGCGATTTTCAGCACGGAAGGCCTCTTTCTCGGCACGCTCGTGCCGTTTCTCTTCGTTCTGACCGTCGTGGTGTTCGTTCACGAGATGGGCCACTATCTCGTCGGCCGCTGGTGCGGCATCGGGGTCAGGGCCTTCTCAATCGGCTTCGGTCCGGAGCTCATCGGCTTCAACGACAGGCATGGTACGCGCTGGAAGCTTTGCGCCATACCGCTTGGCGGCTATGTCAAGTTTGTCGGCGACATGAACGCCACCTCCAGCCAGCCGACATCGGAAGAACTCGAAACGCTGACCGACGAGGAACGCAAGGTTGCCTTCCACACCCAGGCGATCTGGAAGCGCGCGGCAACGGTGGTGGCCGGGCCGCTGTTCAACTTCCTGCTGACGATCGTCGTCTTTTCCGTGCTGTTTGCCGCCTATGGGCGTTATGTCGCGGAGCCCATGGTGGCGGAGGTTACAACAGACAGTCCCGCGGCCAAGGCCGGCATCTTGCCAGGCGACCGATTCGTCAGCGTTGACGGCAGCAAGGTCGAAACCTTCGGCGACGTGCAGCGGCTGGTCTCGGGCCGCGCCGGCGACACCATCACCTTCGTCATGCTGCGCGGCGGCAAGGAGGTCACGGTGACCGCGTCGCCGCAGCTGATGGAGCAGGAGGACGCGCTCGGCAACAAGGTCAAGGTCGCCGTGATCGGCGTCGTCAACAACAAGGAACTCGGCCAGCCCCGCCTCATCACCTACACCCCGGTCGGAGCCGTTGCGGCGGCCGTTGAGGAAACCGGCCACGTCATCGAGCGCACCGGACAGTTCCTGCAGCGCTTCGCCGTCGGGCGCGAGGACAAGTGCCAGTTGGGTGGCCCGGTCAAGATCGCCGACATGGCCGGCAAGGCGGCCAAACTCGGTTTTGAATGGCTGGTGCAGCTCGTCGCGCTGCTGTCCGTTGGGATAGGCATTCTAAACCTTTTGCCGATTCCCCCCCTCGACGGCGGCCATCTGTTGTTCTACGGGGTGGAGGCCGTCATCCGCCGGCCGGTGTCGGAACGGATGATGGAAATGGCCTATCGGGCCGGTCTGCTTCTGGTGCTGTGCTTCATGGGGTTCGTGTTCTGGAACGATCTCTTTGGGTGCTGAAATCATGAAGGAATTTGGCCTGAGCATGGCGGATGTTGAGACGCCGTTTACCATGCACGGGGATATGAGTGACGCGAAAGCCACGCAACAGGGTTAAGTAAATACAAATTAACCAGAAGCCTTGCGTGTAGGGAAAATCCGGTTAATACGGTAGGGGAAATGACCGCACGTCCGGTTTTCTCGCCGTGGGGACTACGAGAAAAGGTTATTAAGCCCGATGAAGGCAGCATCCAAGTTTCTAAACGCCGCGTCAGCGGCGGCACTGTCCGCCGCTCTGGTCGTACCAGGTGCGCTCGCAGTGCAGTTCGTTGCCACATCGGCGGCCGAAGCCGCGGTCGTAAGCCGGGTGGAGGTGAGCGGCAACCAGCGTGTCGACGCCGATACCATCCGCAACTACATCACCATCAAGCCCGGCAAGGCCTTCTCCAGCTCCGATGTCGATAGCGCGGTCAAGGCGCTGTTCGGCACCGGCCTGTTCTCGGATGTCCAGATCAACCAGGTCGGCTCGACCCTGGTGGTCAAGGTTTCGGAATACAAGGTCGTCAACCAGGTGCTGTTCCAGGGCAACAAGAAGCTCAAGGACAATGCGCTTCAGGCAGCGGTTCAGCTGAAGCCGCGCGGCACGTTCTCTCAGGCTACGCTGGATTCGGATGTCGAGGCGGTCAAGGCCGCCTACAGGCGCATCGGCCGTGACGATGCCGGCGTGACCGCGCAGATCATGGAGCTCGGCGACAACCGCGTCAACGTGGTCTTCCACATCACCGAAGGCGATCGCACGCAGATCGCGGCAATCAATTTCGTCGGCAACAGCGCCTATTCCAGCCGCCGCCTGTCTGATGTGATCAACACCAAGCGCTCGTCCTGGGTCTCGTTCATCCTGCGCGACGACGTCTACGACGAAGACAAGCTGCGCGCCGACCAGGAGCTGCTGCGCCGCTTCTATTACAATCACGGTTATGCCGACTTCCAGGTCGTGTCCGCCGTCGGCGAGCTCGACAATGCGACCAACAAATACACGGTCACCATCACCGTCCAGGAAGGCGAGCGCTACAATTTTGGCGATATCAGCGTCGAAAGCACGATCCCGGAAGTCGACTCCAAGTCGCTGGAATCGGTGGTCGAAACCCGCAAGGGCGATGTCTACAACGCCAAGAACGTCGAAGACTCCATCATTGCGCTGACGGAGAAGGTGGCTGGTTCGGGCTATGCTTTTGCCCAGGTGACACCGCGCGGCGACCGCAACTTCGAGAACCACACGATCTCGGTGGTCTACACCGTCGACCAGGGCACCAAGGCCTATGTCGAGCGCATCGAGATCCGCGGCAACGACCGCACGCGTGACTATGTCATCCGTCGCGAATTCGATGTCAGCGAAGGCGATGCGTTCAACCAGGTGCTCATCCAGCGCGCGAAGAAACGCCTGGAAGACCTGAATTATTTTGACAAAGTCGACATTTCGACCGTGCCCGGCTCGGCCCCTGACCAGGTCGTGCTGGTGGTCGACGTGGTCGAGAAGTCGACGGGTGAATTCTCGGTGGGCGCCGGCTATTCGACCGGCGGCGATTCGGCTGGACCGTCCGTCGAAGGATCGATCACCGAGCGCAACTTCCTCGGCCGCGGCCAGTTCATCAAAGTGTCGGCCGGTGGCGGCAAGAACTCGCGCGACTACAGCCTGTCCTTCACCGAGCCCTACTTCCTCGGGCGGCGTATCGCCGCCGGCTTCGACATCTTCAAGTCGACGCGGGAATACAACAACAATTACGACAGCGATACCACCGGCGCGACGATCCGCTTCGGGTTGCCAATCACCAACAGCATCACGACCCAGTTGGCGTACAACATCTCGCAGGAGAAATATAAGGTCGACGACGGTTGCGATCCCACTCCTGTCGATCCCGACGGCAACTGCAACATTTCCCAGGCCATTCTGGATGGCATCGAGCAGAGCCCATGGATCAAGTCCTCGGTCAGCCTTGGGCTGGTCTACAATACCATCGATGACATGAAGAACCCGCATGAGGGTATCTATGCCAACACGACAGTGGAGGTCGCCGGTCTCGGTGGCGATGCCAAGTTCGTGAAGATCACCGGGCGCGGCAGCATCTACCAGACGCTGTCCGAGCAGCTTGACCTTGTCGGCCTCCTTTCGGGTGGCGCAGGACATGTCGAGGGCTACGGCAGCGACGGCGATCTGCGCATCTTCGATCACTTCCAGAGCACCGATCGCATGATCCGCGGCTTTGCCTATGGTGGCATCGGCCCGGTTGCTAACGACACCAGCGGTGACCATCTGGGTGGAACGACCTATTTCAACGCTTCGGCGGAGGCGCAATTCCCGCTGCCGGTCGTGCCTGAGAGCTTCGGCTTGCGGGGCGCGGTGTTCGCTGATGCGGCAACGCTCTATGGCAGCAAGATCGCCACTGGCTTGGTCGATCCAGATTCTACCGGCATGAAGGTGCGCGCCTCGGTTGGTCTCGGCCTGATGTGGGCGTCTCCGTTCGGCCCGATCCGTATCGACTATGCAATCCCGGTCAAGAAGGAAGCGAGCGACGACGTGCAGGAATTCAACTTCGGCATATCGACCCGCTTCTGATCGGCGGCCAACGATGCTCCCGGGTTTTGGATCCGGGAGAAATGTTCCGACCTAGCTGGATATAGCTTCTGGAATGACCGATCCGGTGTTCTTCGCGCCATCACGCCGGTATACGGCGGCCGAAGTCGCGAATCTGACCGGCTCGGTGCTTGTCGATTCCGGCCAATCCGACGTTTTGATCGAAGCGCTGGCGCCGGCCAATGAAGGCGGCGCCAATGCGCTTGTCTTCGTCGACGGCAGGCGTAATTCCGCGCTGATGCCGTCGCTGCGGGCGGCGGCGGTCCTGTGCACGGCCGAATTCGCAAACAAGGCGCCTTCCAGCGTCGCTGTCTTGACTCATCCACGGCCGCAGCAGGCTTTCGCGCTGGTTGGGCGCCTGCTGTTCCCGACAGCCGCCACGCCGGGGCCAATGACCAGTGAAACCGGTGTTTCGCCCCATGCCCATGTCGATCCGACGGCGCATGTCGAAGCCGGGGCTATCATCGAGGCCGGCGCGGTCATCGGGCCTGGTGTCTCGATCGGCAGCGGCACAGTCATTGCGCCCAACGCCGTCATCGGACAGTCCTGCCAGATTGGCCGTGACGGTTATGTCGGGCCGGGCGCCAGTATCCAGTACGCTCTGATCGGCAATCGGGTCATCATCCATGGTGGCGCCAGGATCGGCCAGGACGGCTTTGGCTTTGTCGGCGGCGCCAAGGGGCCGGAACGTGTTCCACAGATCGGACGCGTCGTCATCCAGGACGATGTCGAGATCGGCTCCAATTCCACCGTCGATCGTGGCGCCATGTCCGATACGATCATCGGGCAAGGCACCAAGATCGACAATCTCGTTCAGATCGCCCATAACGTCCGCATCGGCCGCAATTGTATAGTGGCCGGGCTGTCGGGTATTTCCGGTTCCGTGGTGGTGGGTGACAATGTCACCATGGGCGGCGGTGTCGGGCTTGCGGATCATCTGACGATTGGTACAGGTGCCAAGCTTGCAGCCAGAAGTGGATTTATGAGCAATGTTCCCGCCGGCGAGATCTGGGGTGGCTATCCGGCGCAGCCGATGGCGGAAGCCATGCGAGAGATAGCCATGTTGCGCACAATGGCCAGGGCACGCAAGCAGGGCAAGGACAATGGCTGACATGGTGGCGGCGACAACGCTGGAAGCGGTCGACATATTGGGGCTGATGAAGCTCCTGCCGCACCGTTATCCCTTCCTGATGATCGACCGCATCGTGGACATCGACGGCGACGACTCCGCCATCGGCATCAAGAACGTGACCATAAACGAGCCGCATTTTCAGGGGCATTTCCCGGAGCAGCCGGTGATGCCGGGCGTGCTGATCGTCGAGGCCATGGCCCAGACGGCCGGAGCAATCTGCATCCGCAGCCTCGGGGCATCGAAGCCATCGCTGGTCTATTTTCTGACCATCGACAACGCCAAATTCCGCAAACCGGTCGTCCCCGGCGACCAGTTGAAGATCCATGTCAAGAAAATCAAGAAGCGCGGCAACCTGCTCAAATTCGCCTGTGAAGCCCTGGTCGAAGGT
Organism: Mesorhizobium sp. BR115XR7A; assembly: GCF_020165315.1. Lineage (NCBI taxonomy): Bacteria > Pseudomonadati > Pseudomonadota > Alphaproteobacteria > Hyphomicrobiales > Phyllobacteriaceae > Mesorhizobium > Mesorhizobium sp. BR115XR7A. Next base: position 46,300 of record NZ_JAIUHW010000019.1, on the reverse strand, counting down.
ACCAAGGCGGCCGAGGCCGAGATTTCAGCCATGATGGTCACCGGCGACTGACGATCGAGTGCCTATGAAAATCAAGACGTCAATCCATCCTTCCTCCGTCGTGGAAGAAGGCGCCCAGATCGGCCAGGGTGTGCGCATTGGGCCGTTCTGCCATCTCAGCGCCGATGCCGTGATCGGCGACGGGGTCGAACTGGTCAGCCATGTCTCGGTGATGGGCGCGACCACTATCGGAGCGTCGACCAAGGTCTATCCGATGGCGACACTGGGCGCACCGCCGCAAAACACCAAGCACAAGGGCGGCCGCACGACGCTGGTCATCGGCGCCAACTGCACCATCCGCGAAGGCGTGACCATGCATGTCGGCACCGACACCAGCCGTGGCGAAACCACGGTCGGCGACAATGGCAATTTCCTCGCCTACGCCCATATCGCCCATGACTGTGCCGTCGGCAACAACGCCACCTTCGCCAATGGGGCGACATTGGGCGGCCACTGCGAGATCGGCAACAACGTCTATATTGGCGGCCTCAGCGCCGTCCATCAATTCGTGCGCGTGGGTGACAACGCCTTTCTTGGCGGGTGCTCGGCTTTTGTCGGTGATGTCATTCCCTATGCCATCGCGGTCGGTAACCGCGCCAGCCTGCGCGGCTTGAACATTATCGGGCTCAAGCGCGCCGGTCTGCCGCGTTCCGAAATCCATCTGCTGCGCAAGGCCTACAAGACGATCTTCGACCGCTCCCGCACCGTCGGCGAGAACATCGAGTTCGCCAAGGTGGAGTTCGCCTCGTCGCCGACAGCGATGAAGATCATCGACTTCATCACCAGTCGCGGCAAGCGGCACTATGCGGTGCCATCGCTCAAGGGCGGCGATGGCGACGATGCCGATGACGAAGGCTGAGACAGCCGCGGCTGGTCTTGATCTCCCGCCTGGTGCCAGGGTCGGCATCATCGCCGGCGGCGGCAGCCTTCCGGTCGAAGTCGCTGCCGGTTTGGCCGGACAGGGTCATCCGCCCTTCGTCGTGCTCATGGACGGTGAGGCCGACCGCCTGGCTGAATTGTGCCGTTACGAGCATGAGGCCCTTGCCCTGGAGGCGATAGGATCGCTCATTCCGCTGCTCAAGCGTAACCGGATTACGCATCTGGTGCTTGCCGGCGAGATAAAGCGCAGGCCAAGGCTGACACAGATGCGTCCAAGCCTCAGCCTGCTCGCTGTGATACCCGTCGTCGTCATGGCGTTGGCGCGCGGCGACGATGGACTGCTCAAGGTGGTGGCGCGCGGGCTCGAGGCCCGGGGGATAAAGGTCGTGGGCGCCCACGAGATCGTGCCGAACCTTGTCGCCGCCGAAGGGGTGTTGACCAGGGCCACGCCTCGGAAGTCGGACTGGCGCGACATCGATGCAGGTTTTGCCGCGGCAAAGGCCATCGGGGCGCTGGATATCGGCCAGGCGGCGATCGCGGTCGGTGGCCGGACCATTGCGCTTGAAGGTATCGAGGGCACGGCCGGATTGCTGGACCGCGCCAGGCTGCTGCGCGGCCACGGCCGTATCGCCGGCAAGACGCGCGGCGTGCTGGTCAAATGCGCCAAGCCTGGCCAGGAGCTGCGCGCGGATCTTCCTTCCATGGGGCCCCAGACGGTAGAAGCAGCGCATGCGGCCGGGCTTGCCGGCATTGCCGTCGAGGCGGGACGCTCCCTGATCCTCGAAGGTCCCGCAACCCTCTCGCGTGCCAATGACCTTGGGCTGTTCATTGTCGGTCTGGCCGCAACGGAGTCAGGTCATGGCTGACAGGGCGCTGAAGATCGCGATCGTCGCGGGCGAGGAGTCAGGCGACCTGCTTGGCGCCGACATTGTCCAGTCGCTGCGCCAAATAACAGGACGCGAGGTGCAGCTCGTCGGCCTCGGTGGCCGCCACCTGCAGGCGCTTGGGCTGGTTTCGCCGTTCGACGCCAGCGAGGTCGCGCTGATGGGGTTCAGCGCCGTCCTGCGTGACCTGCCGCGCCTGATGCGGCGGATCGGTCAGCTGGCGGGGCTGGTTGCGGATGCCAAGCCGGACTGCCTCGTCACCATCGACAGCCCCGATTTTTCGCTGCGCGTCGCCAAAAAGGTGCGCGCCGCCAACCCGACGATCCCGATCGTCCACTATGTCTGCCCGAGCGTCTGGGCATGGCGGCCGGGCAGGGCGGTGGCGATGAAGTCGTATGTCGATCACATCCTGTGCATCCTGCCGTTCGAAGTGAAGGAGCTCGATCGGCTGGGTGGCCCGCCCGGCACCTATGTCGGCCATCGCCTGACGCATGATCCCGGCGTGCTGTCGGCCGCCAGGGCGCAGGCCCAGCCGCGTGATCTTTCACCAGACCGCGTGAAGACGCTGCTTGTCCTGCCCGGCTCGCGGCGCGGCGAGGTGCGACGGCTGCTCGAGCCGTTCGGCGAGACCGTGTCGATGCTGCGGGCACGCGGGCATCGGCTTCGGCTGATGTTGCCGACGGTGCCGCATGTCGCGGACACCGTACGATCCGCGGTCACGCGCTGGGATGAAAAACCCGAGATTATCCTGGAGCCGGAGCGCAAATGGCAGGCCTTCGGCAAGGCCGACGCGGCGTTGATCGCGTCCGGCACCGTCTCCCTGGAACTGGCACTGTCCGGCGTGCCGATGATCTCTTGCTACCGGCTCGACCCTGTCGCACGCGCCGTGGCGCGGTATTTCGTTTCCGTCTGGTCGGCGCTGCTGCCCAACCTGATCTCGGATCGCGCACTGATCCCGGAGTTCTACGACGAATACGTCAGGCCGAACAATCTGGCACGCCAGCTGGAAGCACTGTTGGCCGACAGTGGCATGCGCGCCTGGCAGAAAGACGGGTTCGCCGAGATTTCACGGCGCATGGCAACGGACAAACCGTCCGGTGAGATCGCGGCGCAGGTGGTGATGGGGTGTATCAAGAGAGTGAGTAGGCAGTAGTGAGTAGTGAGTAGTAAGTAGTAAGTAGTGAGTAGTGAGTTAGAAAACTCTCTAACCTGACTACTCACTAACCACTACTCACTACTCACTTGTCTCAGCGCTTGGCGATCGGCACGTAGTCGCGCTCCGGCGCGCCGGTATAGAGCTGGCGCGGACGGCCGATCTTCTGGCGTGGGTCCTCGATCATTTCCTTCCACTGGGCTATCCAGCCGACCGTGCGGGCGACCGCGAACAGCACGGTGAACATGGTGGTGGGGAAGCCCAGCGCCTTCAGCGTGATGCCGGAATAGAAGTCGACGTTCGGGTAGAGTTTCTTCTCGATGAAATAGGGATCGGTCAGCGCGATCTTTTCCAGTTCCATCGCGATGTCGAGCAGCGGATCGTCCTTGATGCCGAGTTCGCCCAGAACCTCGTGCGCGGTCTTCTGCATGATCTTGGCACGCGGATCGTAGTTCTTGTAGACGCGGTGGCCAAAGCCCATCAGGCGGAATGGATCGTTCTTGTCCTTGGCGCGAGCGATGAATTCCGGGATGTGATCGACATGGCCGATCTCGCCCAGCATGTTGAGCGCCGCTTCGTTGGCGCCGCCATGGGCCGGGCCCCACAGGCAAGCAATGCCGGCGGCGATGCAGGCGAACGGGTTGGCACCCGAGGAGCCGGCGAGGCGAACGGTCGAGGTCGAAGCGTTCTGCTCATGATCGGCATGCAGGATGAAGATACGCTCCATGGCACGCGCCAGCACCGGGTTGATCTTGTACTCCTCGCACGGCACGGCAAAGCACATGTGCAGGAAGTTTGCCGCGAAACCGAGATCGTTCTTGGGATAAATAAAGGGCTGGCCGATGTGGTACTTGTAGGCCATGGCCGCGATCGTCGGCATTTTGGCGATCAGGCGCATGGAGGCAACCATGCGCTGGTACGGGTCGGAGATGTCGGTCGAGTCATGATAGAAGGCCGACAGCGCGCCAACCACGCCGCACATCACCGCCATCGGGTGCGCGTCGCGGCGGAAGCCGGTGAAAAAGCGCGACATCTGCTCGTGCACCATTGTGTGGCGCGTTACGCGGTAGTCGAAATCGTCCTTCTGCGCCTTGGTCGGCAATTCGCCGTAGAGCAGGAGGTAACAGACTTCGAGGAAGTCGCCATGTTCGGCCAGCTGGTCGATCGGATAGCCCCGATGCAGGAGGATGCCGGCGTCGCCATCGATGAAGGTGATCTCCGACTCGCAGCTTGCCGTCGAGGTAAAACCGGGGTCATAGGTGAAGGCGCCGGTGGTGCTGTAGAGCGAGGCGATGTCGATGACGTCAGGTCCGACCGAGCCGCTTCGCACCTTGAATTCGTGAGTCTTGCCGGCGAATTCCAGCGTTGCCGTGGCCTCTTGGCCGCCCACATCCAGTTTTTTCGCAGCTTCGGTCATTGCAAACTCCTTCTTGTTTCCTCATGCCGGCAAAGGCAAATTCCGCAGAGCGACACGTCGAAATCACCGCAATGCGCGTATTCGCCACCGCATTCTAGGAGGTGCGTGCCAGATTGGGCCAAGGCCTAATGTTGCACTGCGAAACCCGCCTTTCAATGCCAATCTTCTTGGGCCAGTTTGCTCCTAATCGATTTGATCCGCTACGCGCGCCAGGCTTTCCTCACGCCCCAGAACGGCAAGCACGTCGAATACGCCCGGTGACGTGCTCTTGCCGGTCAACGCAGCCCGCAACGGCTGGGCCACGGCGCCAAGCTTGTGCCCGCCAGCCAGCGCAAAGTCGCGGATCGCGGCCTCGGCCGTGGCCGCTGTCCAGTCGCCTGACAGCGACTTCAAAGCTTCGTGAGCGCCACGCAGGATCTTGCGCGCGTCGTCATTGAGCAGGAGTGCCGCCTTGTCGTCGATCGGCAGCGGCCGCGCGGCAAACAGGAAGGCGGCGCCGTCGACAAGCTCGACCAGCGTCTTGGCGCGCTCCTTCAGGCCCGGAAGTGCTGCCAGCAGCTGCGCCTTGTTCTTCTCGTTGAGCCGCGCCGCCATCGCCGGGCCGCCCTCCAGATAGGGCAAGGTGGCGATAAAGATATCGAACAGCTCGGTGTCGGCCATACGGCGCATATGCGCGCCGTTGATCGCTTCCAGCTTGGCGAAATCGAAGCGCGCCGCGCCCTTGTTGACGTCGCCAATGTCGAACCACGAGACCATGTCCTCGATCGACATGATCTCGTCGTCGCCATGGCTCCAGCCGAGCCGCGCAAGATAATTGAGCAGCGCCTCCGGCAGATAGCCCATGGCGCGATAGGCTTCGACGCCGAGCGCGCCATGGCGCTTCGACAGCTTGGCGCCGTCGGCGCCGTGGATCAGCGGGATATGCGACATCGACGGCACGTCCCAGCCCATGGCGTTGTAGATCACGGTCTGGCGGGCGGCGTTGGTCAGGTGATCGTCGCCACGGATGATGTGGGTGACGCCCATGTCGTGATCGTCGACGACGACGGCATGCATGTAGGTCGGGTTGCCGTCCGAACGCAGGATGATGAAGTCGTCGAGATCCTTGTTGGGGAAGCGCACGTCTCCCTGGACCCGGTCCTGCACCACCGTCTCGCCCTCGGCCGGTGCCTTGATGCGGATGGCGCCCCTGACGCCGGACGGCGCCTCCGACGGGTCGCGGTCACGCCAATGGCCGTTATAGCGTGGCGGTAGGCCCTTGGCGCGTGCAGCTTCGCGCATTGCCTCGAGCTCGGCTGAAGTCTCGTAGCTGTAATAGGCCTTGCCCAGGCGCACCAGCTCCTCGGCCACCTCGCGATGGCGCGGCGCGCGCTCGAATTGGGAGACCGCGTCACCGTCCCACGAAAGGCCAAGCCAGGTCAGGCCATCGAGAATGGCCGATGTGGCCGCATCGGTCGAACGCTCGCGATCGGTGTCCTCGATGCGCAGCAGCATCGTGCCGCCGGTATGCTTTGCATAGAGCCAGTTGAAGAGCGCCGTGCGCGCGCCGCCGATGTGCAGATAGCCGGTCGGCGAGGGGGCAAAACGGGTGATGACCTTGTCGGGCATGGAACTCTCGGAAAACGTCTGAAGCTGGGTGCGGAGCGTGCGGACTTTCGCGCGTTGCGCGTTCATGTAGCATAGGACGTCGAGGGTGCAAGGGGCAGACCCGATGACTGGACGAGGCCGGGGCTCGGATCGGGGCGAGGATGCCGCTATCGGCGTCAGCGAGCGATCCCTGTTTGCGGCGCCTGCGACGATCCCACTGCCATCTCCGCTCGTGGCTGCGCCCGAAACCAGGTCGCTGCAGGCAGGTGGGCAGGAGCCGGCGCCGGCTCCTGCCGCGGGCAGGATCGCGCGCGTGCGCCGGCAAGTCGGCCTGGTATCCTTGCCTCGCGTGCGCCATGGCGTGGCCAAGGCGGCGGAGCTCGAACTCGACCGGGGCATCGCGTTCCTGCTGGTGCCGGTCTGTCTGGCCGTTGGGGCGATCGCCTATTTCTCGCTGGCATCCGAGCCCGACTTTGCAAAACCCGTCGCGGTCGTGGTGCTGATGGCGGTCTGTGCCTTCGTCTCGCGCTCCTGGTCGAAAACCCATCTGTGTTTCATGGCAGTGCTGTTGTGCGCGCTGGGCCTGCTCGCGGCGAAGGTCGAAACATGGCGAGCCGGAACCCGGATGCTGGGTTCGGAAATCTCCACGCAACTGACCGGCCGCGTGGTCTCGATCGAGGAGATGGAGAGCGGCCGCATCCGGCTGACCATGGACGTGATTTCGACCGCCCGGCCAAAACTGCGCCATGCGCCGGAAAGGGTCCGGCTTTCCGCACGCAAGATACCGCAGGGAATGACCGCCGGCTCGCTCATCACAGGCTACGCCAAACTGTTGCCGCCGACCGGCCCGGTGCGGCCGGACAGCTACGACTTCTCTTTCGACAGCTATTTCGCCGGCATCGGCGGCAGCGGCTTCTTTCTCGGCAATCCAACGGTTGTTTCCGCCGACGACGGTGAGATGCCGCTATCGGCTCGCCTTTTTTCAGGCATCGAAAATGCCCGCGAAGCCATCGCCGACCACATCAGGGGCAGCGTCGGCGGCGCTGAAGGCGAGATCGCGGCGGCGCTGATCGTCGGCGTGCGCGCCGGCATACCCGATGAAATCAATGAAGCGATGCGGCGTACCGGCATCTATCACATCATCTCTATTTCGGGACTGCATATGGCGCTTGTGGCCGGCACCATCATGGGTCTGCTGCGTGGTGCCTTCGCGCTGTTTCCAGACTTTTCCGCGCGCCGGCCGGTGAAGAAATACGCGGCCGCCGCCGCACTGTTCTCGATCGCGGCCTATCTCATCATTTCCGGTGTCGTCGTTGCGGCCGAACGCAGCTTCATCATGCTGGCGGTGATGCTGATTGCCGTCTTCTTCGATCGCGCTGCGCTGACCATGCGCAATCTGGCGATCTCGGCGATCGCCGTGATCCTGGTCTCGCCTCACGAGGTCGTCGGCCCGAGCTTTCAGATGTCGTTCGCCGCGACCGCGGCCCTGGTTGGCGCTTATGCCGGCTGGGCCGATCACCGTGCGGGAAAGACGCGGCCACCGCCGCCAAAGCGATCCCTGGCGGGGTTCCTGACGCGAAAATTCCTGCTGGCGACAGGAGGATTGGCCATGACGTCCATTATCGCCGGCAGCGCCACGGCACTGTTTGCCATCTGGCATTTCCAGCGGGTATCGCCGCTCAGCCTGTTCGCCAATCTGGCCGTGATGCCTATCGTGTCGGTCGTGATGTTCCTGGCCGTCGCCAGCGCGCTGTTGATGCCATTCGGACTGGATTGGCCGGCTCTCTACCTCATGGGCAAGGGCCTGACAGCAATGATCGCCGTGTCGGCGTGGATATCGGAGCGCTCTCCGGTCGATGGAGTCGGGCTGATTTCGCAGCAATCCGTGCTGCTGGTCACCGTCGCGCTGGTTATCGCGACGATGGCGACGACATGGCTGCGGCTCGCGGCGCTGCCATTCGCGCTCGCCGGCCTGTTGACTGTGTCGCACACACGCGCGCCCGATGTGCTGATCTCGGAAGATGCGCGGCTGGTCGCGCTGCCGATCGGCAATGGCGAACTGGCCGTCAACCGGGAACGTCCCAACGAATTCGCAACCGACAACTGGAAACGCGCCCTGATCTCCGAAACAATCGTCAAACCGGAAATGTTCGACACGACAGACAGGCAATTCGATGTTGCCAGTCCCACCGACCTGCCGCCGGGATCGCCCTTCTACTGCCGCGAAGGCCTGTGCCTTGCCAGGCACCCTTCCGGCGCGATCATTGCCTATGTCGAGGACCGCAAGACCACCTGGAAAGCCTGCGCTTTCGCCGACCTGATCATCGTCAATGACGCAACCGCCTATGACGCCTGCCACAATCCACTGGTTCTCGTCGTCACCAAACGGCAGCTCGCCCGCAGGGGAAGCGCTGCCGTCTTCTTCAATCCCCAGTCGGCCACGACCCGGGCCGCGATCGCATTTGCCGTCGACGGACCATACCGGCCCTGGCACGAACAGCGAAAATTCTCACGCGAGGCGAGGGGGCTGCCGCCGTACAAAAAACCCGACAAGCCCGATAACAAGCCGGTTCAGTAGCGCCTGATCAACCCGACCAGCTTGCCTTGTACCTTGACCCTGTCCGGCCCGAAAATGCGCGTTTCGTAGGCTGGATTGGCGGCCTCGAGCGCGATCGAAGCGCCTTTGCGGCGGAACCGCTTCAGTGTCGCTTCCTCTTCGTCGACCAGTGCCACGATAATTTCGCCCGGGCTTGCCGTGTCGGCATTGCGGATAATGACCGTGTCTCCATCGAAGATACCAGCCTCGATCATCGAGTCGCCCTTGACCTCCAACGCATAGTGCTCGCCGCCCATGATCATGTCCGGCGGCACCGAGATCGAATGCGTCTGATGCTGGATGGCATCGATCGGCACACCGGCGGCGATACGGCCCATGACCGGGATGGACACGGCTGAAACCGCGTCGTCGTCGTTGCCGGCCGCGGGCAGGCGCGAAGGCGCAGCGGCCGGCCTGATCTGGCGTCCGAGACTGCCTTGGCCAAGGCTGCCTTGGATGACGCTTGGCGAGAACTTCTTTGCCGCATTGAGGCCCGGCGCGATCGAGTCCGGCAGCCGCAGCACTTCCAGCGCGCGCGCCCGATTGGGTAGCCGGCGAATGAAGCCGCGCTCCTCCAGGGCCGTGATCAGGCGATGGATCCCCGACTTGGAGGCAAGATCGAGTGCTTCCTTCATCTCGTCGAAGGAAGGCGGTATCCCGCTTTCCTTGAGCCGTTCGTGGATGAACATCAGCAGTTCATGTTGCTTGCGTGTCAGCATGGCGGCCCCCAAGACATTGAACGAAAGGTTGAACCAGAATCGAAAAAACAAACCCAGAACAAACACTATCTGTTCCAGTTGTGTTCTGCAACCGTTTAAAGTTTAATGAATTTGTTAAGGGGTCTGAAGTTTTTTGCCCGCGACGGCGGGCGGCAACCAGTCCTTTCCGCCGTCGGCAGGCGCATTGAAATCGTTTTGGTTAATGGCCTGTGGCCCATCCGCCGACGAGGCTTTGGCATCAGTTAGTTGGAAGGCTTCTCCTCGGAGGGACGTATAATTCGCGGAGCCATTATTCGCGGAACGAAACGAAACCAAAATGCCAACGATTGGTAGCTTCGGGCGGCCATGGATCGGGGCGTTCGGCGCACTCCGGCCAGCGCGTTCGAATAGGCGTGGCGGAAGCGCTGAAGTTATCCCGAACCCGCCTTCAAGCTGCCGGCGCGAGCGGCGTATCTGGTAGCGCCGCTGTCTTCGCTGTGGACATAGACGTGCAGTGTGTAGCCGATATGCGCCGTCATCAGCGCCTTGGCCCGCTCGACGTCACGGTCGAGCGCCGCTTCCATGATCGCGGTATGGTGTTCGATCGCAATCGCTTCGCGTAGCGCTTCGATTGCCTCTTCATAGCCATCCTTGAGGCCGGCCGCGGCCCGCAGTGTCGGCGCCAGACCAAGAAAGCGATGATGCCGGCGCAGCTGATCCGAGATCGTCGAGCGGAACCGCAACAGCCAGTCGCATGTGGCGGCGCTCAGCAGCGCCGCATGGAAAGCCTCGTGGTTCTCGTCCCATCTGTCGACGGCCGCGTCCGAGGGATCGTCGACCGCTGTCTTGCAACGCGAGAGCCGGTAGTGGGCGGTGACCACGGCATCCTCCCACTCCCTGCCGCCTTTTTCCATCGATTCGAGGAACAGGGGTATCTCGACCACCATCCTGGCGCGTGCCAGATCCTCCAGCTCGGCCCGCGACACCGGAGCCACGGCAAAACCACGATTGCTGATCGCGGTGACCAGGCGTTCGGCCTCGAGCCGCGACAGGGCTTCGCGCAACGGTGTCCAGCCGACGCCATAGGTGCCGCGCAGCGCACTCAGTTTGAGCGGGGCGCCGGGCATGAGGCGCGTGGTCAGGATGTCGCGCCGCAACAGCTGATAGGCGGCTTCCGTTTTTGTGGAACTCGTTTCATTCAGCATGGTGATCAATCCGTCGTCTGGCGAAAAGTATATATGATAGTGCGTCACAGCAACAATTATATATAATGTTTGACACAGACCGGCGGACTCACCATGATCGCCGTAGTAGCCGCGTTTCCAAGCGGCCCTGATCAAATCTGGGAGGAAATGATGTTGAAGTCGAAATCCGCTTGGTTGTCGGGCTTGGCCCTGGCAGGCGCATTGATGGTCAGTGCCGGCAGTGCCGCGGCCGATCAGATCCGTATCGGCATTGCCAATTTCGGCGAGCATCCGCAATTGAACGCCGCCATAGCCGGCTTCAAGAAGGCGCTGACGGATAACGGCTTCGTCGAGGGCAAGGACGTCGTCTACACGGAGAGCCACACCAATTTCGATGCGTCGCTGGTGCCGCAGATGATCGCCAAGCTGCAGGCCGAGCAGCCCAAGCTGATCTACACCATCACCACGCCGGTCTCACAGATCGCCAAGAAAGCGCTCGCCGGTTCCGGCATTCCGATCGTTTTTGCCGCGGTCACCGATCCGGTGGCGGCCAAGCTGGTGCCGTCATGGGACGCCGGAGACGAAGGCATGACCGGCGCCAGCGATCTGCAGGACGTCGCCGCGGTGATGGCCTTCACCAAGAAGCTGCTGCCGAACGCCAAGCGCTTCGGCGTGCCTTATAATCCCGGTGAGGCCAATGACGTTGCCTTGGTCGAAAAGATCAAGGCGGCGGCACCGGCCGCGGGCTTCGAGGTGGTGGAGGTCGGCATAGACAACGTCAATGACATCCAGCAACGCATCGCTTCGCTCGCCGGCAAGGCCGACGTGATCTACGGCCCGGCCTCGAACCTGATCCAGCCGGCGATCGCCGCTGTCTCCGCGGCCGCCCGCCAGGCCGGTATCCCGGTCGTCAACTCCGATGACAGTGCGGTCCGTAACGGTACCGTGCCGGCGAGCTTCGCGGTCAATTACACGCAGGTCGGCGTCAACGCCGGCAACATCGCCGCCGAGATCCTCAAGGGCAAGGATCCCAAGACGATCGCGCCGTCGCGCCCGGCCTACAAGGACCACATGGCAACGATCTCGCGCAAGGCGATGGCCGCGTTCGGCATCGAGATACCGGCTTCAATGGCCGATTGCGGCTGCATCGTCGACTAACATCGGAACTGCCGGGGTGACGGCGTCGGCGCCGTCATCCCGAGGTCAGGGAGAAACGATGCTCGAGATTCGATCCGCGCGCAAAGTGTTCTACAAGGGCCAGGCCGACGAGAAGGTCGCGCTGGACGGTCTCAGCCTGTCCTTGGCCACCGGAGAGTTCGGCATCGTCATCGGCTCCAATGGGGCCGGCAAGAGCAGCATGCTCAACGCCATTTCCGGCGCCCTGATCCTCGATTCCGGCCAGATCCTGATCAACGGCGCCGACGTGACTGCAATGCCGGTGCACAAGCGCGCCGCGAAACTGGCGCGCGTGTTCCAGGACCCGATGCGCGGCACCGCCGCCAGCATGACGGTTGCGGAAAACATGCTGCTGGCCGATTTGCGTAGCCAAAAGCGCACCTTGCGCCCGGGGCTGAACACCACCCGGCTTGCGTCCTACAGGGAACGACTGTCGATACTGGGTCTCGGTCTGGAAAATCGTCTCGACACGCGCGTCGACCTGCTCTCGGGCGGGCAGCGGCAATCCTTGTCGCTGATCATGGCGGTCGGTGGGTCGCCGGACTTGCTGCTGCTCGACGAGCATACCGCGGCCCTCGACCCGCGCACGGCCGAAATCGTCATGCAAGCGACGGTTCGCGCCGTCAACGCGCTGAAACTGACGACTTTGATGGTGACCCACAACATGCAACACGCCGTCGACCATGGCAGCCGGGTGATCATGCTCGATGCGGGCCGGGTGCTCCTGGAAGTCGCCGGGCAGGAGAAGGCGAGGGTCACGGTTATCGATCTGATCGGCCATTTCTCCGTCAAGACCGATCGCATGTTGCTGGCGAGCTGATCATCATGGGTTTTGTTGGGGACGTTCTCACCAGCTTCGTCGCGATCATGCCGGTCACCCTGGCGCAAAGCCTGATCCTGGCCTTTGTCGTGCTCGGGATCATGATCCCGTTTCGCATGCTGAATTTTCCCGATCTCACCAGCGAAGGCGCCTTTCCGCTGGGCGGCTGCGTCTGCGGCGTTCTCCTTGCCGCCGGCGCATCGCCGCTGATGGGCATCGCTGCCGCCCTTGTCGCCGGCTTTGCGGCGGGCTGCTGCACCGCCTTCATCCATCTGCGCTTCCGCATCCACACGCTGCTTGCGGGCATCCTGATGATGACGATGCTCTACAGCATCAACCTTCGCATTATGGGCAAGTCCAACCTGTCCGTCTTTGGTTCGCCCTCGGTGTTCGACTGGGTGCCGTTCGCGCGGCCGGGTTTCCCCGCCAGCAAGATCGTCGTCGCGGGTCTTCTCGCGCTTGCCGCCTTCATGCTGCTCTACATGTTCTTCAGGACCGAGAAGGGGACCGCCGTGCGCGCCGTGGGCGCCAATCCTGACATGGCCGAAGCGCAAGGCATCAATGTCTGGGCCGCGACCATAGGCGGTGTCGGGCTGGCCAGCGCTTTTTCGGCGTCAAGCGGTGCGCTGATGGTGCAGTCGCAAGGGTTCGCCGACGTCAATATGGGCCTGGGAATTCTCATCAACGGCCTTGCCGCGCTGATGATCGGCGAAGCCGTCGTCGGCAAGCAAACAGTGTGGCGGCAATTGCTGGCGCCCTTCGCCGGCGCGATCATCTACTACCAGCTGGTGTCGTTCTGCCTGGCGGCCGGCATGCCGCCGCCTGACCTGAAGCTTGCCACGGGCCTGTTCGTACTGGCCATGCTTGCCTTGCCCAGCCTCAAGCGCAGCCGGGGGTCCGCACCGGTTCGCGAAGCGATTCGTGAGTAACCCGGCGTGAATGACCAAGGCGTGAATAACCAGGGAATGTCACAAATGATGCCTACGACGCTCGATCTCGCAGCCGTCGATGCCATGGATGCGGCGGACCCGCTGCGTGCCATGCGCGACCGGTTCATCTTGCCGGAAGGCGTGATCTACCTCGACGGCAATTCACTCGGCGCCGCGGCACCCGCCGTCTTCGACGAGCTGCGGAAAGCCGCGACCCAGGAGTGGGCGCAGGATCTGATCCGTGCCTGGAACACCGCCGGCTGGTTCGACATGCCGGTCGCGCTCGGCGACCAACTGGGGCGGCTGATAGGCGCGGCGACCGGCCAGACGGTGGTCTGCGATACGACCTCGATCAACATCTACAAGGTGCTGCATGCCGCGCTCGGCATGCGGCCGGACCGCTCGGTCATCGTCGCCGAGGGAGACAGCTTTCCAACCGATCTCTACATGGCCGAAGGCGTGGCCTCGACGCGCCCCGGCACGGTGTTGCGGCTTGAGGGCGTTGATGCGCCGACCATTGAGGAGCTGATCGACGAGCGCGTTGCGGTCATCCTGGTCAACCACGTCAACTACAAGTCCGGCCAGCTGCGCGACATGGCGGCACTGACATGCAAGGCCCATCAGGTCGGAGCACTGATCGTCTGGGATCTCTGCCACACCGCCGGCGCGCTGCCTGTCGAGCTCGACAGCGCCAATGCCGATTTCGCCATCGGCTGCACCTACAAATATCTCAATGGCGGCCCGGGCGCGCCAGCCTTCATCTACGCCGCCGAGCGTCATCACGACAAAGTCCAGCAGCCACTCAGCGGTTGGTGGGGCCATGCGCGACCCTTCGCCTTCGAGCAGGGTTATGCGGCCGGCAGCGGTATCCGTCGGTTCCTGTGCGGCACGCAGCCGGTGTTGTCGATGCGGGCGCTGAAGGGGGCGCTGGATATCTGGGACGATGTTGACATGGCGTCGGTGCGCAAGAAGAGCATCGCGCTCACCGACCTGTTCATCCAGCTCGTCGAGACCAGATGCGGCGCCTACGGCCTGGAGCTGGAAAGCCCGCGCGACAGCAATCAGCGTGGCAGCCAGGTGTCCTTCCTCCACCCCAACGGCTACCAGGTGATGCGGGCCCTGATTGAGCGCGGCGTGATCGGCGATTTCCGTGCGCCGTCGACCATCCGCTTCGGCTTCACCCCGCTCTATGTCGGCTACGCCGATGTATGGCAGGCGGTCGAGGTGCTGGAAGATATCCTGCGCACCGGCGCCTGGCAGGATGCACGCTTCGCGGTCAAGACGGCAGTGACCTGAAGCCGGCGCGAAGTCGGGAAAAGTGTGACACGGTTTCCCACAGGAATTGCGTCAGACGAGAGTTCAGAGCCGGGTGCGAACCGTCCACAGTTCCGGAAACAGGACGACTTCGAGCATCTTCTTGAGATAGGAGGCGCCCGACGTGCCGCCGGTGCCGCGCTTCAGGCCGATGATGCGCTCGACGGTGGTGACGTGGTTGAAGCGCCAGCGGCGGAAATAGTCCTCGAAGTCGACCAGCTTCTCGGCCAGTTCATAAAACATCCAGTAGCGCTGCGGATCGCGGTACACCGTCTGCCAGGCGACCAGGACTTCTTCGTTCCCGGTCCGCGTCTCGCGCCAATCCGTGCGCTTTGCGTCCGCCCCGATGTCGAAGCCATTGCGGGCCAGAAGCAGCAGCGCTTCATCGTAGAGCGACGGCTCGGCCAGGATCGCCTCCAGCTTCTGGCTGAGGTCCGGCCGGTGCTTGTGCGGCCCGAGCATGGCGAGGTTGCGGTTACCGGCCATGAACTCGATGGCGCGATACTGCCAGGACTGGAAACCCGAGGACTGGCCGAGCGCGTCGCGGAACTCGGTGTATTCGCTGGGCGTCATCGTGCGCAGCACGTCCCAGGCATTGTTCAACTGCTCGAAAATGCGGGCGACACGCGACAGCATCTTAAAGCTCGGTTCGAGGCGGTCGGCACGGATCGAGCGGATCGCCGCGCCAATCTCGTGCAAAGCGAGTTTCATCCACAATTCCGATGTCTGGTGCTGGATGATGAACAGCATTTCGTCATGCGCCGAGGACAGCGGTGTCTGGGCCTCCAGCACTTTCTCCAGGTGCAGATAGTCGCTGTAGGACATCCGCTCCTTGAACGACATCTCTGCGCCTTCAGAGGCCGGATCGTAAGGCTCGCTCAATTGATCTTCTCCGTGCGCAGCCGAAACCGCTGGATCTTGCCGGTCTGGGTCTTCGGCAGAGCGGCGATGAATTTGACCGATCGGGGATATTTGTAGGGCGCGATGGCTGCCTTGACGTGGTCCTGCAGGCGCTTGACGGTCATTGCGTCTGGCGGGACACCTTGCACCAGCACGACATGCGCCTCGACGATCTGGCCGCGCTCGCCATCCTCGGCACCGATGACCGCGCATTCGGCGACATCGGGATGCGACAGCAGCGCCGCCTCGACCTCGGGTCCGGCGATGTTGTAGCCGGCGCTGACGATCATGTCGTCGGAACGCGCGGCGAAGTGGAAGAAGCCGTCCTCATCCTGCGTAAAGGTATCGCCGGTGAGGTTCCAGCCGTCGCGCACATAGTCCTTCTGCCTGTCATCGGCCATGTAGCGGCAGCCGGTCGGCCCGCGCACCGCCAGCCGTCCGGTCTCGCCACGCGGCACCTCGCGCATCTCCTCGTCAACGATGCGCGCCTCGTAACCGCCCACCGGCTTGCCCGTCGAAGCGGGCTTCCTGTCGTCAAAGCGGTTGGAGATGAAGATGTGCAGCATTTCGGTGGCGCCGATGCCGTCAAGGATAGGCTTGCCGGTCTTTCGCGTCCACTCTTCGAAGACCGGGGCCGGCAAGGTCTCGCCGGCCGAGACGGCAACGCGCAATGATGACAGATCGGCGCCTTCGTCCATGGCCTTCAGCATGGCCCGGTAGGCGGTCGGCGCGGTGAAGGAAATGGTCGCTTTGTAGGTCTCGATGATGTGGACCATGTTGGGTGGCGTCGCCTGTTCCAGAAGCGTTGCCGCCGCGCCGAAGCGCAGGGGGAAGATGGCAAGCCCGCCAAGGCCGAAAGTGAAGGCGAGCGGCGGCGAGCCGACGAAGATGTCGTCGGGCGTCACCTGCAGGACTTCACGGGCGTAGGCATCGGCGATGATCAGCAGGTCGCGGTGGAAATGCATCGTCGCTTTCGGCACGCCGGTCGTGCCCGAAGTGAAGCCGAGCAGGGCGACATCGTCGCGGCCAGTGCTGACGGCGGTGAAGGTAACCGGCTTGTCGAGGGCGGCGCGGTCGAGCTCGGCGTCATGGTTGGCGGTGCCGTCGAAGCCGATCACCTGCTTCAGGAACGCGCTGTCCTTGGCGCAGGCGGTCATCTCGTCCATCAGCCTGGTGTCGCAGAGCGCGGTCGTGATCTCGGCCTTGTCGACGATCTTGGTGAGTTCACCGGCGCGCAACATCGGCATGGTGTTGACGACGACAGCACCGACCTTGGTGGCGGCCAGCCAGCAGGCGACCATTGCCGGGTTGTTGGCGGAGCGGATCAGCACCCGGTTGCCCGGCTCGACGCCGTAGTTCTCGACCAGCGCATGGGCGAGCCGGTTCGTCCAGTCGGACAGTTCCTTGTAGGTGCGGCGGCGGCCATTGCCGATCAGCGCGGTGTGGTCACCAAGGCCCTTCTCGACGAGCCTGTCGGTCAATTCGACACCGGCATTGAGGTGTTCTGGATAGTCGAAGCCGTCGAGCAGGAAGTCGGGCCATTGCTCGGGCGGCGGCAGATTATCGCGGGTGAACGTGTCGGTATGCGCTGAAGGCCCAAGCATGTCGTCGCTGTCCCTGTCTGCCGCCGGCCAGCGCGCGAGGCACGTGGCCGGCGGCGGTGGATCTGAATTCCTGTCTCGCGGTAGGCTCGTGCGGCCGGCTACACCCTTGTCGACATGTCACCGGAAAGGTGACTATCGGCGGGTTCGGACGGCACAGCGGATCTCCCATTTTGTCGGCTGTTCCGAAGACAGGATCGCACCAGTCGAAATTTGTTTCAAGCCTAAAATGTTTCACCCCAAAGCCTTGACGCACGGCATGGTGGCGGCCATTGCTAGCACTGAGACGACGCTGTTTCGGGGAGGGTGCCGATGCTCGACCATCGCATTGCCGATTGGGACAATGCCTATGCCAACGGCGCGAATATTGCCGGCAGCGACCGTTGGCCGGCCGCCTGGTCGGGACCGGCGCAAGCGTTCCGTGACGCACTGTCGGGGGAGGGCCGGGCACGGTTCGACATCGCGTATGGCGATCGGCCGCGCAACCGGTTCGATCTTTTCCTGCCGGAGGCCACGCCCAGGGGGCTCGTCGTGTTCATCCATGGCGGCTACTGGCTGGAGTCCGATAAAAGCGGATGGTCGCATCTCGCCAAGGGCGCGGTCGGCAACGGCTTTGCGGTGGCTATGCCTTCCTACACGCTGTGCCCGGACATCCGCATTGCCGGCATTGTCAGCGAAATCGGGGCGGCGATCGGCAAAGCGGCGGCAATGGTCGGGGGACCGCTGATGTTGACCGGACATTCGGCCGGTGGACATCTCGCCAGCCGCATGGTGACCACAAGCACCCCGCTCGCCACCGATGTCGTGCGGCGCATACGCCACGTCGTTTCGATTTCCGGCTTGCATGATTTGCGCCCGCTGATGCGCACCGGCATGAACGCCGTGCTGAAAATTGATGAGCATGAGGCGCTGACGGAAAGCCCGGCACTGCTGCGGCCAACCGATGGTGTCCGCATCACCTGCTGGGCCGGCGGCGGCGAGCGTTCGGAGTTCCTGCGACAGAATGCGTTGCTGGCCAACATCTGGACCGGGCTTGGCGCCACCACCAGTGCCATGGTCGAGCCCGACCGGCATCACTACGATGTAGTGGATGGCTTGGCCGATCCGGCGCATGCATTGACGCGGACCTTGATCTCGGAATAAGCCCTGTGATCAGTAAGTTATTACGAAATACTTCAGCGTAACATCAGAACGCTGCAAGCGTCGCCCGCAGCGGATGCAGGGGCAAAAGGCGCGCGAACGACCAGTCCGTTGGCATCGGCCAGCATCCTCAGCATCGAGGAATCCTGGATGCCGAACGGCGTCGCCACCAGTTCGCCGTCATCCTCCCTGACCACCGCCCTCACATAATCCTGGCGCAGGTCATTGGCCGCCATTGCGGCGCCCAGCCGTGCCGGGCGGATGTCCTGACGATGGTCGCGACCGCCCAGCCTTGCCAGAAGCGGCTTCAGGAATAATTGCGAGCAGACCAGGCTTGCTACCGGATTACCGGGCAGGCCGATGCATCTGATATCGCCGAGGCGCCCGAACATCAGCGGCTTGCCGGGACGCATGGCGATCTTCCAGAAGCCGAGCGTCATGCCTTCGCCGGTCAGCACGTCATGGATCAGGTCGTGGTCGCCGACCGATGCGCCGCCCAGCGTGACGATGACATCGGCACCCGCCGCGACCGCTTTCCTGACCAGGCCGGCGATGTCGTCCTTGCGGTCGGCGGCGATCCCGAGATCGAGCGCACAGGCACCGACCGATTGTGCCGCCGCGGCGACGCCGTAGGCGTTGGACGAGATAATCTGGTCGGGCCCGAGTTCGCTGCCGGGCGGCAACAACTCGTCACCGGTGGCGATGATGGCGACCAGCGGCCGTTTCACCACGCCTACTCGGGGATGATTGGCCGATGCCGTCAGCGACAGTGCCGCCGGGTCGAGCACGCGCCCGGTCTCCAACAGCACGTCGCCCTTGGAAAAATCGAGGCCGACGCGGCGAATGTTACGCCACGCGGCGGTGGGCGAGATCACTTCGATGTTGCCGCCGCCGAGATCCTGGACGTTTTCCTGGATGACGATGGTGTCGGCGCCGTCAGGCAGCGGTGCGCCGGTGAAGATACGCACTGCCTGTGCCTGGCCGACCGCGCCGTCAAAGCCGCGTCCGGCCGGCGCCATGCCGATCACCGAGAGTTTCGACGGCACCGACGCGACATCGGCGGCTCGCACCGCATAGCCGTCCATGGCCGAAGCGTTGAAGGGCGGCTGGGTGCGCAGCGCCATGACCGGTTCCGCCAGCACACGATCGATCGCCTCGATGAGCGGGACGCTTTCGCCGGCCAGCGGGACGGCGCCGTCGAGCAGGCGCTCGAGCGCGTCGGCGACCGGAACCAGTGCCATCAGAGCCCTGCCTTGTAGTCGCCGGACTTGCCGCCGGTCTTTTCGACCAGCCGTATGCCGGAGATGACCATGGCGCGGTCAACCGCCTTGGCCATGTCGTAAATGGTCAGGCAGGCCACCGAGGCTGCCGTCAATGCTTCCATTTCGACGCCGGTCTTGCCGGTGACGCGCGCAAGGGCCGTGACCTTCAGGCCGGGCAGAGCATGGTCAGGCTCTATGTCGACGGAAACCTTGGTCAGCAGCAGGGGGTGGCAGAGCGGGATCAACTCATGGGTCTTCTTCGCTGCCATGATGCCGGCGATGCGCGCCGTGCCCAGCACATCGCCTTTCTTGGCATTGCCGGCGAGGATGGTCTTCAACGTCTCTGGCTGCATCGAGACGAAACCCTCTGCGATCGCGGTGCGCGTCGTCTCGTTCTTGTCGCCGACATCGACCATGTTGGCCTCGCCCTGTGCGCCAAGATGGGTGAGAGCGCCTGTCATCGTCAAATCGCCATAGAGCGACGTGCGTCCATTCGGACGCACAGAGTGCGCTCTGTCACTTTGACTCTATGCATCGTGCTCTCCGAAAATCGATTCCGATTTTCGACCCGCATCGGACGCCTTGCCCGTGAGCAGCGAGCGCGTTGCAGCGGTCACGTCCCGTTGGCGCATCAAGCTCTCGCCCACCAGGAAGGCCCCGATGTCCATCCTTTGCAGTCTAAGGCAATCGTCATGCGAGAAAATGCCGCTTTCGCTGACCAGCAAATGACCCCCCGGCACCATCGCCCGCAGCCGCTCCGACGTATCGAGGCTGGTCTCGAATGTCCGCAGATTGCGGTTGTTGATGCCGATCAATTGCGATGACAGTTTCAGCGCTCGCTCGGTCTCGGCTTCATCGTGCACCTCGATCAGGGCGTCCATGCCGAGCTCGAACGCAGTCGATTCGAGTTGGCTGGCCATGGCATCATCGACGCTGGCCATGATGATCAAAATGGCGTCCGCGCCCCAGGCCCGCGCCTCGTAGACCTGGTAAGGATCGAACAGGAAATCCTTGCGCAGGGCGGGCAGCGTCACGGCCGCTCGCGCCTCGGCCAGAAACTCCGGTGCGCCCTGAAAGGAGGGCGCATCGGTCAGCACGGAAAGACAGGCCGCGCCGCCTTTTTCATAGGCCCTGGCCAGGCTCGGCGGATCGAAATCGGCACGGATCAACCCTTTGGACGGACTTGCCTTCTTGATCTCGGCGATCAGTGCGAAGCCACCCGATCCGCGCTTCGCTTCGAGCGCGGCGAGGAACCCGCGCGGCGCGTCGGCGTCCTTCGCGCGCGCCTTGATCTCTGCCAGCGGCACGCTTGCCTTGGCGGCGGCGATCTCGTCGCGCTTGTAGGCTTCGATCTTGCGCAGAATGTCAGACACGGTTCACCCGTTCGAAATCTCGACCAGGCGGTCGAGCACCTGCAGCGCCCGGCCGCTGTCGATGGCCTGTGCGGCAATGGC
The DNA here is from genome assembly GCF_020165315.1 of Mesorhizobium sp. BR115XR7A. Classification (NCBI taxonomy): domain Bacteria; kingdom Pseudomonadati; phylum Pseudomonadota; class Alphaproteobacteria; order Hyphomicrobiales; family Phyllobacteriaceae; genus Mesorhizobium; species Mesorhizobium sp. BR115XR7A. Next base: position 25,267 of record NZ_JAIUHW010000019.1, on the reverse strand, counting down.
GATGCCATCACCGAGCGTCGTCGCCTTGCCCGCAATCACCAGTCCGGCGCCGGCATTCATCAAAACCGTGTCGCGATAGGCGCCGGCGGCCCCGCCTAGCATACCGCGCAAGGCCTTGGCATTGTAGGCGGCATCACCGCCACGCAACTCATCCTTGGTATGACGCTTCAGTCCAACCTCTTCCGGGGTCAGCGTGAAGCTGCGGATTTCGCCGCCAACCAGTTCAGCTACCTGTGTCTCGCCTGTGGTGGTGATCTCGTCATAACCATCGCCGTGGGCGACCCAGGCATGCTCGGTGCCGAGCGCCTTCAGCGTTTCGGCCACCGGCATGATCCATTCCGGCATGAACACGCCGACCATCTGCCGCCTGACGCCAGCCGGGTTCGAAAGCGGGCCGAGCAGGTTGAAGATGGTGCGCGTACCAAGCTCGCCACGAACCGGACCGACATGCTTCATAGCCGGATGGTGCGCCGGCGCGAACATGAAGCCGACGCCGGCTTCATGGATGCACTTGCCGATTAGCTCCGGCGCGATGTCGATCCTGACGCCAAGGGCAATCAGCACGTCGGCCGCGCCGGTCAGTGAGGACAGGCCGCGATTGCCGTGCTTGGCGACCGGTACGCCGCTGCCGGCAATGACAAAGGCGGAAGCCGTCGAGATGTTGACCGAATGCGAATTATCGCCACCGGTGCCGACGATGTCGATGGCGCCGTCAGGAGCATCGACGCGCAGCATCTTGGCGCGCATCGTGGCGACAGCGCCCGAAATCTCGCTCACCGCCTCGCCGCGTACGCGCAACGCCATCAGGAAGCCGCCGATCTGCCCTGGGGTCGCATCGCCCGACATGATGATGTCGAAGGCCTCGCAGGCCTCCTCGAAGGACAGTGCGGTGCCGGTCGCGACCTTGGCGATATGGGTTTTCAGCGCGCTCATCTTGTCGAGGCTTGGGCAACGGCGGCCTGGTCGACGCGGACGTCGTACTGCGTCTGCAACTGCGCCACCAACTGGTCGAGCAGGTCGTCGGACATGCCGGAGGTGAATGATTTCTGCGCGTCGTCCGGCACCGAGCTGGCGTCGGCGCCGGCCGGTTCGAACACTTCGGCGACCTTGAACAGGATCTGGCCGTCGCCGGTGGGCGAGGGGATCAATCCGGTGCCGCCTTCGCCGACGCCGAACATGACGGCGGCGCCTTCCTTGCCGAAATCGGCATCGTCGGCTTCGCGCTTCAAGCCGCGCTTGGTCTGCTTCTCCAGCTTGAGTTCGCCGGCGATGACGTCGAGCGTGGTGCCGGCCTTGAGGCGCTTCTCGAGTTCGTCCGCCTTGGCGGCGAGCCGCTTGGCGGTCTCGGCCGCCGTCCAGTCGGCGACAACCTTTTGGCGCACCTCATCAAGAGTGCGGTCGCGGGCCGGTGTGATCGAACCGACCTCATAGAAGACGAAGCCGTTGTCCGCCGTGGTCAGCGCCTCGTTTTCGGTGTTCGGTTCCGCATCGAAGACGGCCTTGATCAGCGCCGGCGATTCCGGCAGGTCCTTGACGATGGAGCCATCGGGCCTCAGGCCGTTGCGATCGATGGCGTCGATGGTGATGTCCTTAAGCTTCAATTTGGCGGCGGCATCGGCCAGCGAACTGCCCGATGCGCGGGTGTCTTCATAATTGTCGTGCACATCCAGAAGGATGCGGCTTGCCTCGCCCAGCGCCAGGTCCTTGCGGATCTGGTCCGACACTTCGGCGAGCGGCTTCACCACCTCGGGCTTGATCTCGGTCACGCGCAGCAGCACCGGACCGAAGGCGCCCTGCACGACCTGGCTGACTTCGTTGGCGTTGAGCGCGAAGGCGGCATCGGCAACCGCCTTGTCGGCGATCTTGTCCTTGGCGAGCGTGCCAAGCAGCGTGTCGGCCGGGGTCTTGCCCTCGGCGGTCACCAGCTTGTCGAAGGTAGCGCCGGCCTTGAGCGAATCGAGCGCCGCCTTGGCGGCATCCGGTGTCTTGAACACAAGCTGCTCGATGGTGCGCATTTCGGGCGTGGTGTAGCGTGACTTGTTCTTGTTGTAGTCGTCACTGACCTGCTGGTCGGTGACCGCGGTCGTATCCATTATGTCCGCCGGTTCGAGGCGAACATACGAGAATTTGCGGTATTCAGGTGCGGCGTAGCTCTTCTTGTTGGCCTCGAAATAGGCCTGAAGCACGCTGTCGCTCGGCGCCGCGATCGGCTCGACCAGCGCCTTCGGCAAAGTCAAATAGTCGACGGTGCGGTCTTCACCGCGGTAGAGCGCGACCGCCTTGAAGAACGTGTCCGGCGCCTTGAGGCCGTCCGAGACCGCCTCGACGATCTGCTGGCGCACCGCTACCTGGGCACGGTTCTTCAGATAATCCTCGGGCCGCATGCCGACCTGGTGCAGCATGTAGTCGAATGTCCTTCGGTCGAACTGACCGCCAGGGCCCTTGAAAGCCGGGTCTTCGCGGGTGAGTTCGGCCAGCCGATCCTTGGAAAGGCCGAGGCCGAGCTTGCGTGCCTGCTCGTCGAGGACGGCACCGGAAACGAGTTGCGCCAGCACCTGGTTGTCGATGCCGAGCGCCTTTGCCTGTTCATGCGTGAGGCGCTGACCAAACTGCTGCGACATGACGGCGAGCTGGCGGTCATAGGCGAGGCGGTATTCGTTGATCGATACCTTGGTGCCGCCGGCCGTTATTACCGAATCGTGGCCCGCGAAGCCGCCCATCAGCCGTCCGGAGATGCCCCAGGCGGCGAAACTGACCACCAGCAGCGAAAGCAATGTCTTCGCGACCCAGGTACCCGCCGCGCTTCTCAATATACCAAGCATGGTTACTTCCGATTTATGCGCATTTTCGCATGCGCCGAGTCTGAACCAAGCGCAATAGCGCCCTTCCTGCCCACTGTCGATTGCTTTGTGGCCTGATTTTGGTAGTGAGGGCCAGAGCTTGATATCGCCCGGAGAAGCACACCATGACACCAGGAATTCGCCCGCTTGTCGCCGGCAACTGGAAAATGAACGGCACCAGCGCCTCGCTGAACGAGCTCAGGATGATCGGCAACGGTTTCATGAGCGGGCTCGACGCCGAGACCGAAGCGCTGGTCTGCGTTCCCGCGACGCTGCTTTCCCATGCCGCGGAGATTTTGTCGCGCACGCCGGTCCATGCCGGTGGCGAGGACTGCCATCCCAAGGAAAGCGGTGCCTATACCGGCTGTATCTCCGCGGAGATGCTGAAGGACGCAGGCGCCAGCCATGTCATTGTCGGCCATTCCGAATGCCGCGAGCAAAGCGGCGAGGACGATGCGACGGTCCAGGCCAAGGCCACCGCCGCCTGGCGGGCCGGGCTCGTGGCCATCGTGTGCATCGGCGAGACGCGGCAGGAGCGTGAGGCTGGAGCGACGCTGGAGGTGCTGTCGCGCCAGGTCGCCGGCTCGGTGCCGCCAAGCGCCACGCCATCGAACACCGTCATTGCCTATGAGCCGGTTTGGGCGATCGGCACCGGCCTGACGCCAACCGCGGCCGATGTGGCCGAGGCGCATGCGCATATCCGCGAAAAGCTGGCGGAAAAACTTGGGGCCGCCGCCGCCAGGATGCGCATCCTGTACGGTGGCTCGGTCAAGCCTTCCAATGCCGTTGAACTGCTGGGCGTCAGGAATGTCGACGGCGCGCTGGTCGGCGGTGCCAGCCTGAAAGCGGCTGATTTCCTGGGCATCGCCGAAGCCTATCGCAGCATTGCTGGCTGAGATTCACGAGGATGGACGGGTCTCGTCCCGTTCAAATTCGTTGCAAAGAGGGCGTTGCTTCCCATATTCCGGCCACGGGCTTGGAAATGCCGTGAAAGCATTGTATTGAGCCGCCTCCAATTCACCGGCCGTGTCCGCGGCCGGGCAGGGCCTTGCCAGGATAAATTATGCAAACCGTACTGATCGTCATTCATCTCATGGTCGTGCTCGCCCTTGTCGGCGTGGTGCTGCTGCAGCGCTCCGAAGGCGGCGGTCTCGGCATTGGTGGCGGATCGGGCTTCATGACCGCGCGCGGCGCGGCCAACGCATTGACCCGGGCGACGGCGATCCTGGCGGCAGCGTTCTTTGTGACGTCGCTGACCTTGTCGATCATTGCCCGCTACGGCGAAAAGCCGATCGACATTCTCGATCGGGTTCCCGCGACCTCGGATGGCGCCGGCAAGGGTGTGCTCAACCAATTGCCGGGTACGGCCACGCCGGCACCCGCCGGCAATACCACGCCGACGCCTCCGTCCGGCAACGACGCCGTGACAAAACCGCTGGCAACGGCCCCGGCCACCGCGCCCGCCGGCAGCACCACGCCGCCAGCGGCCAATGGAACCACCAACACCGCGCCGGCGTCGCCTCAGGTTCCGAACCAATAACCTTATGTTCTAAACCGCGATCTGTGTTCGTTTGAACACAGTCGCGGCAAATGCTGCGCAATCACGAAGATTCGACAGACCGCGGCGCGGTCTCGCGCTTGAGGCATACGCGCTTATTCGACTATAGATTGCACGCGGCATTTTCGGCGTCCTTGGGGGACGCCGGGCGACGCCGTGGGCAACAAGCATTGAACGATCGGATCTTCGCCATGCAGCTTCGCAGCTTCATTTTCCTGGGACTTTGCGCCGCAATCGGCATGAGTTCCCCGGCCTCCGCCGCCATGCCGGCAAACATGGCCGCACAACAGTCGGTGTCGCTTGAAAAGACCGACGCCATCCCCGTCGCGGCCAAAAGCGATGCGACGCAGTTGAAGCTTCTCAAGAAGAAGAAAAACCCTACGCCGGAGGATCTCGCCCAGATCAAGAAGATCGAGGCCAAGATCGTTGCCGACAAGGAGGATGCCAAGGCCAAGGCGCTCGAGGCCAGGAAAATGGCGATGCGCGAGGCGGCCAAGGCCAGGGCTGACGCAGATCGGCAGGCGTTCCTGGCCAGCAAGGGCCAGAAAGCGGCGGCAACCGAAGTGGCCGATGCCAAGCCGGCCAAGAAGACCGTCAAGATCATCGAACCGATCGAACCTGTAACCCCGATCCCGGCGGCCGAGCCGATCCCAGCCGAGGCGATGAATGTCGCTTTGACGGGCAACAATGGCGAACTGCGCAGCGAGGTCGTCGGCGGCCAGAAGCAGTCAAGCGGCGGCCTGTTCGCCGGTCTGTTCGGTGGAACCTCGTCTGGCTCATCGATCAGCTATCTGCCCGAGACACGCGCGCTCGACTCGGCGCTTGCCCAGAAGAACGCCAAGAAGCCGTTCAAGGTGAAGCCGGAATTCGTGCCTCAGGACGTGGAATTCACCGGCTATGACGCCGGCACAATCGTCATCGACACCAGCGCTCGCCGACTCTACCTCGTCGAATCATCGACCACCGCACGCCGTTATGCCATCGCGGTCGGCCGCGAAGGCCTGCAGTTCAAGGGCACGGTCGCGGTTGGTGACAAGCAGGAGTGGCCGCGCTGGATCCCGACGCTCGACATGCAGAAGCGCGAGCCCAAGCACTACGGCCAGTACAAGGACGGCATGGCAGGCGGCGGCCAGAACCCGCTCGGCGCCCGCGCCATCTATCTCTATGATGGCAGGAAGGACACGCATCTGCGTATCCACGGGACCATCGCGCCGCAGTCGATCGGCACCAGCGCGTCCAATGGCTGCTTCCGCATGATGAACGAGCACGTCATGGATCTATACAGCCGCGTCCGGATCGGCACCAAAGTCGTCATCATCTGACGTTTCCGTCATCATGCCGAAAGGGCCGGCTCAGCCGGCCCTTTTGTTTTGCTTAGAGCGATTCAGCGTTTGAAGGGTCGACCCGCTCTAAGTCGTTGTTTTTACGCCAATTCCGGACGAAAAACCGCTACGCACCTTTCCTGGAATTGCTGTAAGACCCCCGGTCAAAACCCTTTGGCCGTGATGCCTGTCCGAAAGCCGGATCCCACTTTTCGGGATCATGGTCCGAGCGCCTTTTTGGGAAAAAGCCTTCGCGGCGGTTTTTTCTCTGGCGGAATCAATCCGGCCGCGTTAAGCGATGACTCCCATGGCGCGATATGTATTCATCACAGGCGGCGTGGTTTCCTCACTTGGAAAAGGCATTGCCGCAGCGGCCCTTGGGGCTCTCCTGCAGGCGCGAGGTTATCGCGCACGCATCAAAAAACTCGACCCTTATCTGAACGTCGATCCCGGCACGATGTCGCCGTACCAGCACGGCGAGGTGTTCGTCACTGATGACGGCGCCGAAACTGACCTCGATCTTGGCCATTACGAGCGCTTCACCGGCCGGTCCGCCAATCAGCAGGATAACATCACGACCGGGCGTATCTACAAAAACATCATCGAGCGCGAGCGGCGCGGCGATTATCTCGGCGCCACCGTGCAGGTGATCCCGCACGTGACCGACGAGATCAAGAACTTCGTCCTCGACGGCAATGACGATTATGATTTCGTGCTGTGCGAGATCGGCGGCACGGTCGGCGACATCGAGGCGATGCCGTTCCTCGAGGCGATCCGCCAGCTCGGCAACGATCTGCCGCGCAACAACGCCGTCTATGTCCACCTGACGCTGATGCCCTATATCCCGACGGCGGGCGAACTGAAGACCAAGCCGACCCAGCATTCGGTCAAGGAACTGCGCGGCATAGGCATCGCGCCCGACATTCTTCTGGTGCGCGCCGACCGCGCCATCCCCAAGGAAGAGCGCCGCAAGCTGTCGCTGTTCTGCAATGTCAGGGAAAGCGCCGTCATCCAGGCGCTCGACGTGCCACATATCTACGACGTGCCGATGGCCTATCACAAGGAAGGTCTGGATTCGGAAGTGCTCGCTGCCTTCGGCATCGAGCCGGCACCCAAGCCGCGCATGGAGCCGTGGCAGGCCGTCTCCAACCGCATCCACAATCCGGAGGGCGAGGTCACCATCGCCATCGTCGGCAAGTATACCGGCCTCAAGGATGCCTACAAATCGCTGATCGAGGCGCTTTCGCATGGCGGGCTGGCCAATCACGTCAAGGTCAAGCTCGACTGGATCGAATCGGAAATCTTCGAAAAGGAAGACCCGACGCCTTGGCTGGAGAAGGTGCACGGCATATTGGTGCCCGGCGGCTTCGGCGAACGCGGCTCAGAAGGCAAGATCCTGGCGGCCAAATTCGCACGCGAGCGCAAGGTGCCGTATTTCGGCATCTGCTTCGGCATGCAGATGGCGTGCATCGAGGCGGCGCGATCGCTGGCCGGTGTCGAACATGCCTCGTCGACCGAATTCGGCCCGACCAAGGAGCCGGTCGTCGGTTTGATGACCGAATGGCTGAAAGGCAACATGCTGGAAAAGCGCAGGGCGACTGGCGATCTCGGCGGCACCATGCGGCTCGGCGCCTATCAGGCCGAGCTCGCCAAGGGTTCGAAGATCGCCGACATCTACGGCGACACCCAGATTTCCGAACGTCACCGGCACCGCTACGAGGTCAATATCGACTACAAGCAGCGCCTGGAGGATTGCGGGCTGGTGTTTGCAGGCATGTCGCCCGACGGTGTGCTGCCGGAGACGGTCGAATACCCCGACCATCCCTGGTTCATCGGCGTGCAATATCACCCCGAACTGAAGAGCCGGCCGCTCGATCCGCATCCGCTGTTTGCCAGCTTCATCGAGGCGGCGGTGGAGCAGAGCCGCCTGGTCTGATCGCTCCCATGCGGACCTATGTCGCGCTTCTCTACAGCATCGTCCTGGGAGAGGGGCGGCGGGTCGTCATGTCCGACCTCAAGGCCATGGCGGAAAGTCTCGGCCTAAAGAATGTCCGCACCTTGGTGGCGACCGGCAACCTGGTCTTCGAGAGTGAAAAGACCTCGATCACCACGCTTGAGACACGCCTGGAATCCGCCTTCGAACAGGCCTTTGGCCGCCATGTCGATATCATCGTGCGTGCCGCCGAAGACTGGCGCAAACTCGCAAGCGGTAATCCATTCCCGACCGAGTCGGTGGAAGCCGGCGACCAGGTGGCGGTGCGCGTAATGCGCAAACCTGTAGCCGAAGACGCCATATCCGGGCTTCAGGCCTGTGCCGCCGCGGACGAGAAAGTGCTTCTGGCCGGCGGAGACATCTGGGTCGTCTTTTCAAGGGAGAGGCCTAGCTCGCGCCTGCTTGCCGCCGCCAACCACAAGCGCATGGGCGTCGGCACCTCGCGCAATTGGAACACCGTGCGCAAGCTGGCCGAAATGGTCGCGCGGTAGAGCGGGGCGGCTCGGGCCGCCCCGCTCTGGTTCATCAAGCTTTCGCCACCTTGGCGCCGGCGCTCACGGCCGCGGTGCGCAGCACGTAGTAGATGACGCCGGCAATCGCCACGCCGAAGAACCAGCCATAGACGCCCCACCAGGACGGCAGCCAGTTGGTGAAGTTGGGCAGGATCGACGAGAAGATGGCGCCAATGCCGGCGGCGATGAACGCATTGACGTGCCAGCCACCCTGGAAGCGGAACTCGCCGTCCTCGCGATACAGCGCCTCGACGTCGACTTCACCTTTGCGGATCAGATAGTAATCGACCATCATCACGCCGAAGATCGGCCCCATCGTTGCGCCGATGACGTTGACGAAGGAAGCCGCACTGCCTTCCCACGGTGCGAAGGGATAGAGCACCAGCGCGATGACGGCCGCGATGTAGCCGCCTTTCTTGAAGTCGATCTGGCGGGGAAAGACATTGGAAAAGTCGAAGGCCGGCGAGACGAAGTTGGCCACGACATTGATGCCGAGCGTCGCCACCGCGAAGGTGAGCGCCGCGAGCGCGGCCAGGAACCAGCTGTCGAACTTGGCCGAGATCTGGTCGGGGTGCAGCAGCACCTCATGGTAGACGTCGTAGGCGGCGATGGTGGTGACGCCGGCGACCAGCGAGAACAGGATCAGGTTGATCGGCAGGCCCCAGATATTGCCCTTGCGCAGCGATGCCTGGTCGGGGGCATAACGGGCGAAATCGCAGAAGTTTAGATAGAGCGCCGAGAAGTACGTCACCCAGATCGCCGCCACGGCAAACAGTGCGGTCCAAGACCCTGGAGTACCAGGGACGCCCGCATCCTTGGTCTTTTCCAGCAGTACATCCATTGGGATATCGCTGGTGAAAGCGAAGGTTCCTGATTTGACGCAGAGATAGATGGCCAGGATCAGCATCATCACCCAGACCGCCGGGCCGGCCCAGTCCTGGAAGCGGCGCACCGTTTCCATGCCGCGCTGGATGATCAGCAGTTGCAGTGCCCATATGATCACGAAGCAGATCACCTCCAGGCCGGAATGGCCAAGGAAATGGGTATTGGCGTTGAAATCGGCGAACCATTGCGAGCGGATCAGCAATGCGACGATGGCGCCTGAGGCGGCCGCTGTCTGCGCGCCGTACCAGAAGCAGGCGACGATGGCGCGCACCAGTGCCGGAATGTTGGCGCCCCAGATGCCGAAGGAGGCGCGGGCGAGCACGGGGTAGGGCACACCGGTCTTCACACCGGCATAACCGACCATGTTCATCAGTGCGTATATGATCAGCGAACCGATGCCGATGGCGATGATGAAATTGACGAAGCCGCCACAGAACAGAAACAGGCTGGCGGCGAGGTAGTAGCCCCACAGGCTATGGACGTCCGACGTCCAGACGTTGAAGATCGAGAACGGTCCCCAGTTTCGAACCTTGGCAGGAGCGAGGTCTTCATTATACAAGTCAGGCGATGCGCCTTGTATCGTCATTGCAATGTCCCCTTCTTGCAGCACGCGCCCTCACGCGTTGACCGCAGAGGTTACGCCTGACGCAGGGGAACCGGCAAGCAATCGATTTGCCGGCTTTGGCCTTAAAGATATTCAATGCGAACCGCGATTATCGAGAGCCCGTGATGGTGAGCCGCTTTTGAAACAGGCCTGCCTGTCGATTCGAATTCTCGATCCACGGCTTCCAAGCTGGACAAACCCGCGTTCCCGACGCCTATCGGCAAGCAAGGCTGCCTAGGCGATGGCCATCACCCGCTTGTGGTCCTCGACTTCGGAAAGCAGCCAATCCTGAAACAGGCCCGTACCCGGCTTGTTGCCGATGCTGCGGCGCTGATGCAGGTAGATGCCGGCCGGGTAGGTATGGCGGGCGCTGAACGGGGCGACCAGTTTGCCCTGCTGCAGCAGATCCTGGGCCATCATCGTGTCGGCGAGCGCTATTCCAGCGCCATTGATCGCCTCGCGCATGATCAGCGTACAATCATCTAGCGTCGTGCTGGATTTCGGCGTCGTGTCCAACACGCCTTCCTGCTCCAGCCAGCGCTTCCATCGCATGGTCTCGCATTCGTGGATCAGGTGGTGGTTGACCAAGTCGGCGGGCGATCGCAGCGGCATCGGCCCTTCAAGCAGCGAAGGAGCACAGACCGGCGTCAGGACCAGCGGGATCAGCAGCGTCAGAGCCGGGCCGGCCTTGTAGACGAACTCGTCGACGATGGCCAAATCGAAATTGGCCCGCTTGCCCGATGTCGAGATCTCCAGATCCACGGACGGATGCCGCCGGCGAAAATTCGGCAGCCGGTCCGCCAGCCAAAGGTTCAGGACAGCAGGGACGCACAAAACCCGGACACGCTGGGTCCTGCCGTGGCTTGGGGGCCCGGCGAGACTGACATCGTCGGTGGCCCGCCAGATGGCTTCGAATGCTTCGGAGAGGCTGCGTGCGTAATAAGAGCCCCGAATGGTCGGCGTTATCTGCCGAAAGCCGCGCTCGAACAGCTCCTGGCCGAGATTCCGTTCGAGTGCGCGGATGTGACGGCTGATAGCCGAGGGTGTCAGATGCAGCTCTTCGGCTGCGTCCTTGACGCTGCCGAGACGGGCGGCGGCCTCGAAAGCGCGCATGCCATTGAGTGAGGGTAGGGCCATCGGCCGATCATGAATTGCCAGTTGAGTTTTTGTCAATCGATATGGACAAAATTGGCGTTTGATCGCCTGACCCGTTCGGGGATACCCAAGAGGCAAGAGCAATTAAGTCGTCTCAAGAACGACAATTTGGGGACTTCGGCACGATCCAACCAGAGGTGACGGCCGGTTTGACCGGTTTCCACCGGTGGCGGGAGAAGCCTTGCGCACTGCAAGCCGCGCCTCGGCCAAAGCCCCGCAAAGAGGAGAACGCCTACCCATGCCTCAATCGCCAGTGCCGGTCTTTGAAACGGCGGACGAGATTTCCGCTGAAACCTCCGTCGTCGTGATTTTGCAGGCCGCTCAAACCGGCTTTGGCCCGCGGGCAAGGGCCCTGGACACCGAAATGGGCGGGATCCTCTCCCGGGCCTGTGCCGATGCGGCTGCCTTGGCTGAATCCGGCGCCTGTATCGATGTCATCGCCCCTCAGGCGGTATCGGCGCGGCGCGTGATTGTCCTAGCCCTGGGCAAGGCCGAGGCCGTCACCGCACTCTCCTTGGCGCGTGCTGGCGGCCTGCTTGCCGCGCATCTGGAAGGCAGAGGGGAATGCGCGGCCACCCTGGTCCTAGATCCCGTTGCCGGCATAAGCCTGCCGGGAGCGGAAATCCTGGCAAGGGTCGCGCTTGGCATGCGGCTGCGGCGCTATCGTTTCGACATGCGCAACCGGCGCCAAGGGGCGGGGGCCGATCGGACCCTGCGGGTGCAGCTGGTCGGGGCCGGCGGTCCGGAGCTGTATTCGGCGCTGGCGCGGATCAATGCCATCGCGGATGGCGTCGAATATGCGCGCACACTGGTCAACCTGCCGCCGAACCATCTCCATCCCGACAATTTCCACGATCACCTGGAGCCTCTGCGCGAAGCCGGCATCGACGTCGAGATACTCGATACGGCGAAGCTCAGGGAATTCGGCATGAACGCGATCCTGGCCGTGGGGGCGGGTTCGGTACGGCCGCCACGAGTCGCCGTCCTGCGCTATCGCGGCAAGGGCGCCCCCGCGCAGCCGCTGGCGTTCGTCGGCAAGGGTGTCTGTTTTGATTCCGGCGGTCTCTGCCTAAAGCGCGGCGAGCAGATGTTCGATATGAAGGCCGATATGGGCGGTGCGGCCGCGGTGGTCGGCCTGCTGATCGCGCTGGCCCGGCAAGGCAGTCCGGTGCACGCCGTCGGCGTGCTCGGCATTGCCGAGAACATGCCGTCAGGCACCGCGCTCAAGCCGCGCGACATCATCACGACAGCTTCCGGGCAAACCGTGGAAGTGTTCGACACGGATGCGGAAGGCCGGCTGATCCTGGCCGACTGCCTCTACTATACCGCCTCGCGCTTCAATCCGTCGGTGATCGTCGACCTTGCCACTTTGACCTATTCGGTGATGCGCGGTCTTGGATCGGTATTCGCCGGTCTCTTCAGCACCGACGATGCCATCGCCTCGCGGATGATCGCGGCCGGAGAAATGGTCGGCGAGCGGTTCTGGCAGCTGCCGCTCGACCGGGCTTATGACGAGGGCCTGCAATCGCCGTTCGCGGACCTGCGACATCACGCCAAGGACATGGAAGACGGTGACGCTCCCTACGCCGCGGCGTTCCTGCGCCACTTCACGGAAGACCGCCCCTGGGTGCATCTCGACATCGCCGGCAAGGAACTGACCGAGAAGGATCAGCCCCTGGGCCGGGAAGGCGCTACCGCATTCGGTGTGCAGATGCTGGAAGAATGGGTTCGCTCCAGCCGGGTTGCAAACTAGGTGACCAGCGGCATGCCTTCAAACATTCAGGAGATCGGGATGTCATCGGAGATCGTCACCAGGGAAGGGCGGGCCGATTTCGGCGACTACGAAACCTGGTATCGCGTCAGCGGTAGCCTCGATGCCGACAAGGCTCCGATCGTCATTCTGCATGGCGGGCCGGGCGCCGCCCACAATTACGTCGATGCCTACAAGCTTCTTGCCCGAAGAGGCCGCGCCGTCATCCACTACGACCAGCTGGGCTGCGGCAATTCCACCTTGCTGCCGGACAAAGGCGCCGATTTCTGGACACCCAGGCTGTTCATCGACGAGCTTGAAAACCTTGTCGACCATCTCGGCATCCGCGGCGGCTTCCATGTGCTCGGGCAGAGCTGGGGCGGCATGTTGGGCGCCGAGTATGGGGTGACGCGGCCGAAGGGCCTGAAGTCGCTGACCATCGCCAATTCACCGGCTTCCATGAAGCTCTGGGTAGAAGAGGCCAACCGGCTGCGCGCCGACCTGCCCATGGACGTACAGGAGACGCTGACCCGGCACGAACAGGCTGGCACGACGGATCATCCGGACTACCAGCAAGCGACGATGGTGTTCTACGAGCGGCATGTCTGCCGGATCGTTCCGTTCCCGGCCGAAGTGACCGAGACCTTCGCCCAGGTCGTGCGCAATCCGACCGTTTACAACGTCATGAACGGGCCGAACGAGTTCCATGTCATCGGTACGCTGAAGAACTGGAGCATCATCGATCGGCTGCCCGCCGTCGATGTTCCGACGCTGATCATTTCCGGCCGTTACGACGAAGCCACGCCCGCGACCGTGCAGCCGTTCAAGGACGGCATCGAGGGATCGCGCTGGCAGGTATTCGAGCATTCCAGCCATATGCCGCATGTCGAAGAGCAGGATCTATGCATGCGGGTGGTGGGAGACTTCCTGGACGACAACGACAACTGAAAAAAGGGGAACTGCGACATGAAGAAACTGCTCTTGGCGGCCTCAGCCGCGGCATTGCTGGCCGGCTCGTGGCTGGCTCCGGCACAGGCCGAATACCTCAAGGAACATCGCGGCGGCACTATTCGCCTGCTGGCCCGCTCGGCCGCCGGAACGCTCGATCCGCACATCAATTACACCGACCAGGGCTGGCAGATGTATCAGCCGATCTATGACGGGCTGGTCGCCTTCCGCAAGGCCGAGGGCATGGACGGCTTCACCATCGTCCCCGATCTGGCCGAGGCGCTACCCGAGGTGACCAATGACGGCAAGACCTTCACCTTCAAACTGCGCAAGGGCATCAAGTTCTCCGACGGCAAGGATCTCGGCGTGAAGGACGTCGTTGCTTCCTTCCAGCGCATCTTCAAGGTCTCCGGACCGACCTCCGGCACCTTCTATGCCGGCATCGTCGGCGCCGACAAATGCCTTGCCGAAACCAAGAGCTGCACGCTGGAAGGCGGCGTTGTCGGCGACGAAGCGGCAGGCACCATTACGTTGAACCTCACCAAGCCGGACGCCGAGATCCTCTACAAGCTTGCGTTGCCGCATGCCGTCGTCCTGCCGGCGGACACGCCCGCGGAAGACATGGGCTCCAAGCCCATCCCCAGCACCGGCGCCTACATGATCTCCGCCTTCGATCCCAACAAGGGCATGACGGTGACCCGCAACCCCAATTTCAAGCAATGGAGCGAGGACGCCCAGCCGGACGGCTATCCTGATGTCGTCCAGTATGATTTCGGCCTCTCCGAGGAAGCTGCCGTCACCGCGATCCAGAACGGGGAAGCCGACTGGATGTTCGACGCGCTGCCCAGCGATCGTCTCGGCGAACTCGGTACCAAGGCCATGGACCAGTTGCATATCTCGCCGCTCTCGGCCTGGTGGTATGCGCCGCTCAATAACCGGCTGGCGCCGTTCGACAATGAAAAGGCGCGCCAGGCCGTTGCCTACGCGGTCGACCGCAACACGCTGGTCAAGCTGTTCGGCGGCAAGGTGCTGGCCTCGCCGGTGTGTCAGGTCCTGCCTCCGGATTTCCCCGGCCACGAAGACTACTGCCCCTTCACCAAGAACCCCGGCGCCAAGTGGTCGGCGCCTGACCTCGACAAGGCAAAGCAGCTCGTCGAGGAATCGGGCACCAAGGGCCAGAAGGTGACCATCATCGTCGAGGACACGGCCATTTCCCGCTCCATCGGCGTCTATCTGCAGAGCGTGCTGACCACCATCGGCTATGTCGCCGACGTCAAGCCGATCTCGTCGAACATCCAGTTCACCTACATCCAGAACACCAACAATAAAGTGCAGATGTCCGTTACCCAATGGTACAAGGACTATCCCGCGGCTTCGGACTTCCTGAACATCCTGTTCAGCTGCGCATCTTTCCGTGAAGGTTCGGACGCTTCGATCAACATCGCCGGCTTCTGCGACAAGGATATCGACGCCAAAATGCAGAAGGCATTGGACCTCGGTGTGACCGACCAGAAAGCCGCCGACAAAATGTGGGCCGAAATCGACAGGCAAGTCACGGACAAGGCACCGGCCGTCGGCCTCTTTACGCCGAAGCGGCTTGACTTCGTCAGCAAGCGCGTGGGCAATTTCAAGTTCAACCGGCAGTTCAACTGGATGATCACCCAGTCGTGGGTACAGTAATGGCCTGGGTACAGTAATGGCCTGGGTGCAGTAACGAACCGCGGAGGGGCACGTCCGTGTCGTACCAAGTCGCTGCCGTGCCGCGCAAAACGCGAGGGCCCTGGGCCGTCGCGTTTGCGAAGCTGGCAAGAAACAGGGCCGCCATGGCGTCCCTGGCCGTGTTCCTCGTCATCGTCCTTGCCTGCCTCAGTGCGCCTCTCTACGCGAAATGGGCAGGAACAGACCCCTTCGCCTCGACGCTCGACGCCGTCATTCAGATCGACGGTGCCGACGTTCCGGTGATGGAACAATCGACAGAGGGGCTCGGGCTTGGCTACACGCCGCTCGGCCCGACCTGGCGGGTCGGCAACTATTTCCTCGGTGCCGACAGCCAGGGGCGCGATGTCATGGCCCGGATGCTCTATGGCGGGCTGAGTTCGCTGCTGATCTCCGGGGCCGCGACCATCTTCACGCTGGTCCTCGGCACGGCGGCGGGATTGATCGCGGGGTATTTCGGCGGCGTTACCGACACGGTTCTGTCGCGCTTGCTGGATGTGCTCTGGGCATTTCCGATCTATCTCCTGGCGATTTCGCTTTCCATCGTCACAATTTCGCAAGGCATCTCGATCGGACCGATCGAGATCGAGTCCGGCAGCCTGTGGTTGCCGGTCATCATCATCGGTATCGTCTATATACCCTATGTGGCGCGTCCGATCCGGGGGCAGGTTCTGTCGCTGCGGCACAGCGAGTTCGTGCTGGCCGCGATCAATCTGGGCGTACCGGGATGGCGGATATTGTGGCGCGACATCCTGCCCAACATCACCACCACCCTTATCGTGTTCATACCGCTGATGATGGCGCTGAACATGCTTACTGAATCGGCGCTCTCCTTCCTCTCGATTGGCGTCCAGCCGCCCGCGGCGAGCTGGGGAACCATCATCCAGGACGGGCAGGCGCTGCTTTACACCAGGCCACTCGTGGCGCTGGTGCCAGGCCTGGCGATCGCGATTTCCGTCATGACCCTCAATGTCTTCGGCGACGGCCTGCGCGACGCGCTCGACCCGCGCTCGAAGGTTCGGCTGGGGCGCGACTGATGATCTACGCCATCCTGCGCCGTTTCGGTCAGATGCTGTTCGTGATGTTCGGCATCTCGGTCATCGTCTTCCTGATTTTCTTCGCCACGCCCGGCGCCGACCCCGCGGCCCGCATCGCCGGCCGCAATGCATCGCCCGAAGTGCTCGAGGCGGTACGCCACAGCTTCGGCTTCGACCGGCCGCTCTACGTGCAGTACGTGACGATGATGGAGAAGATCTTCGTCACGGGCGATCTGACTTCTTTCGTCAATCGCGGCTGGAAGGTGGTGCCGGCGGTGCTGGATTCGATCCCGGTCACGCTCTCGCTGGTGTTCGGGGCGGCGATCCTGTGGGTGGTTGTCTCCATCGGCATAGGCATCATCGCCGCCGCCACACGCGACAGTTGGCTGGACAGGCTGCTGATGGCGTTGGGCTTGCTCGGCATTTCCATGCCGGTCTACTGGCTGGGCGAGGTGATGAACCTGATCACCCAGAGCCGCTATCACGACAGCTGGGCATTTTCCTGGGTGCCGCCGCTTGGCTACAAGAATTTTTCCGACGACCCGAAAGGCTGGTTCCTGACGCTGGTCATACCCTGGATCACCCTCGCCATCCTCTACATCGGCATCTACGGCCGCGTCTTGCGCGCGGCGATCATCGAATCCCTGCAGGAAGACTATATCCGCACGGCCCGCGCCAAGGGCCTTTCGGAGACCCGCATCCTGCTGCGCCATGCCTTGCGCACGTCGCTCATCGCCTTCGTCACCTTGTTCGGTCTCGACTTCGGCGCACTGGTGGGCGGCTCGGCCCTCCTGACCGAAGTGGTGTTCGGGCTGCACGGCATCGGCAAGCTCACCTATGACGCGCTGCAGAACCTCGATTTGCCAATGATCATGGCGACGGTGATGTACGCTTCCATGTTCGTGGTGGTCGCCAACGCGGTCGTCGATTTCGTCTACATCCTTCTCGATCCGCGCCTGAGGACATCATGATATTGTCGGTGCGTGATCTCCGTGTATCCTTCCGGACCGATGATGGCCTGGTGAGGGCCATCGATGGCGTTTCCTTCGACCTCGCGGAAAGCGAAATTCTCGGTGTCGTTGGCGAGTCCGGCTCCGGCAAGACAGTGTCGCTGCTTGCGGTGATGGGGCTTATCACCGATCCCAACGCCATCATCGAAGGCTCGATCCGCTACAAGGGTCGCGAGTTGGTCGGACTGCCGCCGCGCGAACTGAGGCGCTTGCGGGGCAACGAGATCGCAATGATCTTCCAGGATCCGATGACGGCGCTGACGCCGGTCTACACCATCGGCTGGCAGATCGCCGAACAGATCCGCGCGCATCGCAACATCACCAAATCCAAGGCCATGGAGCGGGTGGAGGAACTGCTGGCGGAGGTGAATTTCCCCAACCCGCACGAAGCAATGTCGCGCTATCCGCACCAGCTCTCCGGCGGCATGCGCCAACGGGCGGTGATCGCGATGGCGCTGTCCTGCAACCCGGCGCTGCTGGTGGCGGATGAGCCGACCACGGCGCTCGACGTCACGGTGCAGGCCGGCATTCTCGATCTGGTGCGCAAGCTGCGCGCCACGCACAAATCGGCGGTGGTCTTCATCACGCATGACATGGGCGTGGTCTCCGAACTCGCCGACCGGGTCATGGTGATGTATGCGGGCCGCATCGTGGAACGCGGCAGCCGCACCGAGCTGTTCGCCGACCCGCGACACCCCTATACCCGTGCATTGCTTGGTTCGATCCCGCCGCTGACCGGTGTCAAACCCCGCCGCCTGCCGGCCATTCCCGGGTCACCGCCATCGCTGCTGCGATTGCCGCAAGGCTGCGCCTTCGGTCCGCGTTGCCCTGTCGGGTACGAGCCCTGCCTAACCAAGAAGCCCGAGCTTGGCGCCGCCACGCACGCGGCGGCCTGTTTCCGGGTGGCGCAGACATGAGCGGACCGATGATCGACAAAGACCGTCCAATCCTCGAAACGCGCGGGCTCGGCAAACGCTTCTCGATCGGCAGCCGTTTTTCCGCGGAGGGCAGGCGAACCGTCCACGCGGTCGACAATGTCTCCCTGACAGTGCGGCGCGGCGAAACCGTTGGATTGGTCGGCGAGTCCGGATGCGGCAAGTCCACGCTGGCCCGATGCCTGGTCAGGCTCTACGACATTTCGGACGGCAAGCTCCTGTTCGAAGGCGACGACATCACATCGAAGTCGCTGTCTGAACTGAGGCCGCTGCGGCGGCGCCTGCAAATGGTCTTCCAGGACCCGTCGGCCTCGCTCAATCCGCGCCGGCGCGTCGGGGACCTGGTGGCCGAACCGCTGCGCATCCATGGCAGGCTTTCATCGCGCGAGATCGCCAGCCGCGTCGCGGAACTGTTCGACCTCGTGGGACTGTTGCCGGACCATGTCATGCGCTTTCCCCATGAATTCTCGGGCGGGCAGCGCCAGCGTGTCGGCATTGCACGCGCCATCGCCCTCAATCCCGATCTTGTCGTTCTCGATGAACCGGTCTCCGCGCTCGACGTGTCCGTACAGGCGCAGATCGTCAACCTGCTTGCCGATCTCCAGGAGAAGTTGGACCTCACCTATGTCTTCATCGCCCACGACCTGTCCGTGGTGCGTCAGGTCTCGACCCGCATCGCGGTCATGTATCTCGGCTCGATCGTCGAGGAAGGGCCGGCGGAACAGGTGTTTTCAGCCCCGGCCCACCCTTACAGCCAGGCCCTGATCTCGGCCGTTCCCGTCGTGCAGACGACGCCCACTGGGACGCGCAAGCGTATCATCCTGACAGGCGACGTACCGAGCCCGCTCAATCCGCCATCCGGCTGCCGTTTCCATCCCCGATGCCCAATCGCGGTCGAGCGCTGCCGTTCGGAACGGCCGGAGCTGAGGGAGCACCAATCCGGCCGCAAAGCGGCTTGCCACTTCCCGACGGTATAGCCGACCTCATTCCGATCCAGAATTTTTTAAAAATTCTGTTTCCATATGGAACAAATCGCCAGGCGGGGCGTTTCATAATGTTCGATCGAGCGCATCTCGATCGACCGGGAGGAAACAATGGACTACCTGCATTTCTTTGCGCCCGTGCGGATATCGCGCGGGCAGGGGCATCCTGTAGAAGAAGTGGATAGTGTTGCCGAGGCGATGGTTTTCTTGCGTAAATGGCCGACGGGACGACGTGGGCCAGTTTATCAGTGCGCGCTGAATTGCTGCTCGGCTGCCCTGTCGGGACAGATGTCGGCGGAGGAAGCCAGAAAGGCGTTCACCGGATTTGCCCGGATCACGCGGCTTCTCGACGATGACATGGCACTGCCGATGGGCAGCGACAGCATGGCGAGCATACACGCGCTGCGGCGATAGCCGCCACGCCCCTCTGCCTCTGGTGGATCGCGCCCCTTACGGGCGCGATGGAGGTTATGCTTGACCCTCGGGGCAGGTCGGTGGGTATCGCTTCTCAATTCTCCCTGAACCCACGATTGAGCGAATCGCGAACCGGCGCCAACATATAGTCCAGCAGCGTGTGCTCGCCGGTCAGGATCATGACTTCCGCCGGCATGCCGGGCGATAGATGGATGTCATGCAGATCCCTGAGATCGGCCGCGTCGATCTTGACCTTGGCAAGGAAATAAGGCTCTCCGGTTCTCTCGTCCGTCAGCCGGTCAGCCGAAATCGAGGTCAGCAGGCCATGGATTTGCGGCAGGTGTCTGGTTGGATAGGCCGAAAGCACCACACGGGCCGGCATGTCCGGATGCACCACGTCGATATCCGTGGGCTTGATGCGGGAATCGATGATCAGATTGGCCTCGTTCGGGACGATGTCGAGAAGCGCCTGACCGCTGGAGATCACGCCCGATTCCGTTGTTACGCGCAGGTTCATCACCGTTCCGGCGATTGGCGCGACGATGTCCGTCCTCGCCAGCACGTCCTGGCGCGAAGGCAATTGGCTGCGCAATTCGGCGAGATCCGTGCGCGCTTTGGCAAGATCCTCGTTGGCGCTCTCGCTATCCTGCTGACGCAGGTTGAGGAGTTGGAACTGGGTCTCGCCGATCTGCTGATCGTTCTTCGCTATCTGCGCCCGGTTCGATGCCTGGTTGGCTCGAATGTCGGCCTGGGAGCGCTGAAGCGCCAATATCCGCGGCAGGCGTTCGAGGCCCTTCCTGTACATCTCCTGCGCGGAGGCGATCTCCTGGTCGATCAGGCCGAGTTGCTCGGCCTCGGCCGCCATGACATCCCTCGCTCCCGTGCTTTGCTCTTCGATCTGCGCGATGCGCTTGTTGAGGATCTGTGTGCGGCCTTCGCGGGTTGCGAGGCGGCTGTCGAGCAGCGCCTGTTCTTCGGCGACCACCTTTCGCGCGCTCTCGCTGTCGATCGAGGTCAGCTCCTTGGGGAAGGTGATCCGGTCCCGACCGGCAAGTTCCGAAACAAGTCGCGCCTCGGTCGCCAGCAGGCGAACATAGCGCCCCTCCAGCTCGTCATATCGCCCTTGCGCATCGGTCGTCTTCAGGCTGATAAGCACTTGGCCGACGCTGACTTTATCGCCCTCCTTAACGTGGATCGCGCCGATGATGCCGCCCTCCAGATGCTGGATGGTCTTACGATAACCTTCGGGGCTGACGACGCCGTTGGCAACGACAGCGCTCGCCAGCAGGGCGACGCTTGACCAAGCAGCGGTGCCGCCTACGAAAAGGATGGCCGAAGCGTAGCCCAGCATTCGCGCCGGCCGCGTCCGCAGCTTCAGATTGCGCCTGCTGGCACGGTAGGCGCGCGAGCGTCGCCGGAGCAATCCCGCAATCAAGAGCAGGAAGAGCGCGCCAGCCACCGCCAGCAACATTATGCGAGACGGCGTGTCGGTCCCATCCAACCAAACCGATACCGCTGTGCTGAGGTCGTTGGCGGAGGCGGTCAGCCTGTCGGTGAGTTCGTGCAAGCTGTCCGTCAGCCGGTTCAGCGTCGTCGAGAAGTCGCCAAATCGATCGCTCATGGCTCACTCCGCTGCGTTCAGTTTCGCTGCCGCGTTGGCAACAAGCTTTTCCCGCAAGGCCGCCGGAACCGGAATGCGCCTGGGCGGTCCGCCGAGCGCGCCGAGCACCTCGTCGCGCGTGCCGAACATCGAAACCGATCCGTCATGGAGGAAGACGACATGATCGGCGGTGCGCAGGAGATTGGTCTGGTGGCTGACGAGAATGACGGTGCGGCCCCGCTCCTTCAGTTGCTGGAGCACGTTGAACAGCGCCACTTCGCCTTCACCGTCCAGGCCGGTGTTCGGTTCGTCGAGAACGATCAGCTGCGGATCGCCGAACAGTGCCCGGGCCAGCGCGATACGCTGGCGCTGGCCGCGCGAAATGCGAGCGCCATGCGGTCCCACTTCGGTCCGGTAGCCGTTCGGCAGCCGCAGGATCATATCATGGATGCCGGCAAGCTGCGCCGCGGCGATGACCGCGTCGCTGTCGACGTCACGCAGGCGCGCGATGTTCTCGCCGATCGTTCCGGGGAACAGCTCGACCTGCTGTGGCAGATAGCCGAGATGCATGCCAAGTTCGTCCGAAGGCCAGTTGCACACCTCCGCGCCATCCAGCCTGACATGGCCGAGCGAAGGCCGCAGCGCGCCGACGATAAGACGACAGAGCGTGGTCTTGCCGGAACCGGACTGGCCGATCACACCGCAGGTCTGGCCCGGCTCAACGCCGAAGCTTATGGCATTGACAAGCGCCTGGGACGTTCCCGGCGCGCAGTAATGCAGGTTCTCGAGCTTCAGCCTGCCTTGTGGGCGGGGCAATGTGACGCCAACCGTTTGCATCGATCTGGTGTCGGCGAAAAGCTTCGTGAGATTGCGGCGCGCGGTTCGCGCGCTGACCAGGCCGCGCCAGGCGCCGATAGAGCGCTCGATCGGCGCCAACGCGCGGCTGAGCAGGATCGAGGCCGCAATCATCGAGCCTGGCGTCAGCTCGCGACGCAGGACGAGATAGGCGCCGAGCCCGAGCACCGCCACTTGGAGCGCTAGGCGAAGCGAACGCGACAAGCTGCCGATGACGGTGGTGCGCCGCAGGAGCCGGGTCTGGATATCCATCAGCGACTGCTGGTTTTCCTCCCAGCGCCGCAGCGCCGGCTCGGACATGCCGAGCGAGCGCAATGTCTCGGCGCCGTCGATAAACTGCCCTACGGCGGTCTGGCTGCGGCGCAGTCCGGCCGCGGCCTCCTGGCTCTTGCGGCGGGTGAGGAAATCATTGGCGAGCGCTGCACAGAACAAAAGCACGGCGCCGGCAAGACCGACCACGCCCAGCGCGGGATGCAGCAACCACATGAACGCCAGGAAGACCGGTGTCCATGGGGCGTCGAGAAAGGTCAGGATGCCGTCGCCGGCGATGAAACTGCGCAGGTCCGCTACGTCCTTCAGGCCGGCTTCGAGGCTGCTGCCGGCGAGCCGCGCGTCCATGGCGCGTTCGATCACCGGAACGCTGAGCTGGTCGTCCAGCCATTGGCTGATATGCCCCAGCATCATACGGCGGGCGTGTTCCAGCATGCCGTAGACGGCGATGGCGCCGACAACGGCCAATGTGAGCCAGAACAATGTGTCGATGGAACCGCTCGACAGTACCCGGTCGTAGATTTGCAGCATGTAAACGGTGCTGGCGAGCAGGAGAAGATTGGAGACCAGGCTGAAGAGGAGGAGGGCGGGGACCTGGTGGCGTGCCAGATGCATTACCTCCTGGAATTGCGGTCTTGGCTGCATCACGGATACCCCACTTCGATGCTTGCCGGCACCCGGCCGGTGTGAAACGGGGACAGCTGATGCCGCCCCCGTCGGGTCTGGTGTCAGGCGATGTCGACAAGGATGTGCTGCATCGCTGTGTGATCGGCGTCCGCGTCCGCCACCTGGAAAGCGAAGTCGAGGTGAGCGTCCGGCGTCTGCGTCACGGTCGAGGTGAAGCCGATATCCGTGATCTTCAGCACGTCGTTGTCGACGGGGTCGAAGTTGACCAGACTGGCGGTCGTGTTGCTCCCACCGCTAGCGCCGGTCGCTCCGTTCAAGTCGATTGCCTGGCCGGTGATGCCGTTGCCGGACTGCATGATCTGAACGCCTTGCAGCGAGTAATGTTCGCCGGCCGCGTTGTAGTCGTTCTGCTCGATGATCACGAGGCCGTCATTGTTGTCGAGTGTGAACTCGCCATTGTAAGGGGCCGGCACCTGACCCTTCTTGAAGATGTCGGAGTTCGAGACATACACGGCCCGTGTGATCTCGTTTGTGCCGTCGGTCAGGTCGAGGATTAGCATCAGGTCTTCGCTGTTGCCGATGCCGTCGAACTTGATGGCCATCGCGCCGGCCGTCGCGGTCGGATCGGTAGCCTCGGTCTGGATGCCGACACTGCTGTCGAAGAACCGCAGGGTCAGCAGTTCGCCTTTCTGGATCGTGTCGCCGGCGACACCGTTAGTGCTCTGGGTGGCAGAAACCCAGGTTTCATTGCTGTTGCTGACCATATCGTGGGTACCGGCCGTCGGCAGCGAGTTGAACGTGGAGTCGCCGGAAGACCCCTCTCCATTATTCGTCAGGCTGAACGGATGGCTTCTGTCGATCAGGTTGCCGGTGAACTGCACGTAAAAGTCTTCGTCGGCCGCCGTGCCCGGGTCATCCGCCTGCAACTTCTCCACCACGATCGGAGGGTGGCCTGCATTGCTCAAGGGCTCCTTGGACAGGAGTTGGCTGGTGTGAATCACGTCGAAAGTGAAGCCTTCGAGTGGGTCGGTCAGGGTGATAGCGTAAGTGTCGTTGACCTTGTCGAAGACGAGGGTGCCGCCCGCCGTGCCGGTCTGGAGCCCGGCAGCCGAATCCTTGTCGTAGGTGAAGTTGAAGTTGAATGTTGCGTTGGTGTCGGTCTCCGATGCGAGCGTCACATCCGGGGTGAGGACATTGCCGCCGCCACCGCCGACGATCGTGCCGCTCAGCCCGATCTGGACGCCGGCAAGCGCGCCGTTCTGATCGACAAAGTCGGAACCGCCGCCGGTGTAGAACGCAGCCGGGTGCGCATCGGCGCCGATGTCGTAGCCGAAGGCTCCGGAGGCGGATGCATTCAGCGTGTTGGCCAGGTTTTCGTTCTGGATACCCGCGGTACCCGGGTCGCCGTCGAACGGCACGGTGATCGTTGGCGCGTCGTCCTTGAAGATGAGGCTGGTGCCGATATTGACATGGTCCGAGGCCTGATCGCCGTCACCATCGGTGATGGTGGCGGTCAAAGTGACAAGATTATCAGCCGCCAAAGTTGTTGCCTGGTCCGGTCCGGAGTCGGGCGAATGCATGACCGCACGTTCCTGGTCGAGGGTCACGTTGCCGTCGGCGGCCACGCTCACCGTGAATACCACGGCGCCCGCGGCCGATCCGGCCCGGCCAACCACCTCGCCGCTTTCGACGAAGAGCAGAATCGACAGGCCGCTCAAGGTGTCTGTCAGGCCGCTGACGTTGGTGACCTGATTGATGTCGAGCGTGTAGCTCATGGCACCGCCATCCGCACCGGCATGCGGGGTAAAGACAGCCGCGAAATCGGCGGCGTTGCTGCCGAGGCTCGACTCGTCGACGGTTAGCGTCGGCTCGGTGCCGGTCGTCGATATGCTCGGCCCGTCATCGTGGAAGTTGAGGTTCTGGCCGATGTTGAGCGTTGCCGACTGGTGGTCGCCGTCCTTGTCGGTAACGGTTGCGGTGAGCTTGACCAGGTTGTCGGCGGAAAGCGTGGCATTGTCATTGGGGTCGTTGGGGTTCGAGTGGACCAAGGCACGTATCTGGTCGAGGGTGACGTTGCCGCTGGCGTCGACGGATACCGTGAAGACGAGGTCGCTGGTGCCGGAGGTGCGGCCCTCGACGACGCCGCCGGCAGTGACCGACAGCACGACCTCCTGGTTGGTCGCAGTGTCGATCAACCCGGTCGAGCCGGCCGTGACGGCGAGCGCATAGGTGACCGCTCCGGCGCCGTCGGCG
>NZ_JAIUHW010000018.1:0-97444 GCF_020165315.1 Mesorhizobium sp. BR115XR7A | reverse complement strand
GCCCAAGGCCGCCCCGACTTTGAGAGATTGGATCGACGTCTAGAGCATGATGCCGAAAAGTGTGAAACGCTTTTCGGACGACATGCTCTTCTCTTTGATTTAGAGACGGATTCAGATTTCAGGTCGACTCGACCTGAAATCATCCGGCTCTAGCGCGATACGAAGCAGTTGCCGCCCGCGGTCTTGTAGCTGGTGCACAAATTGATCGCATCGTTGCGCGACTGAGCCGGAACGCGCACGCGGTAGAACGTGCCCTTGCCGGCGATCTCGGCCTTGACGATGTTGGCCGTGCGGCCGGAGAGCACGCTGCCGTAGCGGCGCTGCAGGTCCTGGTAGGTCGACTGGGCACTCTCTACCGTCGGCTGAGAAGCGATCTGCATCGACCACGAACCGCTGCCGGTCGCGGTCGAGGCGGGATCGATGGAAGCGACCTGATCTGGCTTGACCTCGCCGACCACGTCGACCGGCTGGTCGGACGGACGCTGCGGCGCGATCGCAACCTTGGCCGGCGTGTTGGCCGACTGCGCCTTGGCTTCAGCCTTGGCAGGCTTGGCCGCGGGCTTCAGAGCCGGCTCATCGTCGGCCTGCGCGGCGGCGGGCGCCACGGTTCCAGTCTGGTCGGTGCCAGGCTGGGCGGTACCGGTCTGGGCGGCGCCAGTCTGGTCAGCGCGAGTCTGGTCGGCGCCAGTCTGGTCGGCCCCGGTCTGATCGGTATTGGCCTGCGCGGCAGGCGCCACATGCTGTGGTGCCGGATCGGTCGGCTCCGCCGCGGCGACCTGGGGTGCGGCCGGTGCCGGATCCTCACGCGCCACCAGCGAGCCGTCGGACTTGACCACCATGGTCCTGACCTTGCGCGGCGCAACGGCAACGACATCGTTGCTGGTGCCCTTGTCGGCTTCCTGCAGGACCTGCGCGATGCGATCCTCCGACTTCGGCGTGGGCGCCGCAATGTTGGCGGGGGCCGCACCAGCGGTCGAGACGTCGCCTGCGCCATCCGTGCCGGCGGCGGCGTTCTGGTCGGGAGAAAGATCGACGGCGCGAGCCGGGTCCTTCGCCTGCACGTCCACCGGCTCCTCGGCGTTGGTGACAAGCTTCTGCTGGACCGGCTCGGCCGGCTTCGCGCCCTTGACCACCGCGTCATAGACCTTGTTGTCCTGGTTCGGCACCACGGTGCCGCCCGGATTTTCCGGCTTGATCTTGATCGGTGAATTATCGGCCTTGACGATCACCGGAGCCTCACTGCCGCCCTTGCCGCCGAAAGACAGCGCAAAGGCGCCAAGGCCGCCCGCGACCGCCACGGCACCGACAATCGCCGCGATGAAGAGGCCGCGTCGGCCGGACGACCGGGCGGCTTCCCGCTCGCCGAGACCCGGAACCGACATCGCTTCGTCCAGTTCGGGATCGTAGTCGAGTTCATCGACGGTGAAATCGTCCGCCTGCGAGATCGGCTGGCTGCCGGGCAGATCATCGAAGCCTTCAGCAGCATCGGCATAGGTCGAGGCCGCCGCCGCGCGGGCAGGCATTTCCGCCGGCCGTGCCGCATAGGTCCGCGCTTCCGGCTGATAGGCCGGCCTGGATTCTTCGTATCCCGGATTGACCGCCTCATATTCCGGAGTGACCGCGTCATATCCCGGATTGGCCGCACCGTATCCCGGATTGGCCGCGCCGTATCCCGGATTGAACCCGGCATTGTAGGATTCATCCGCATAGGCGGCGCTGCTGGCAGAAGCAGGCGCGACCTCCACCGAATTCATTTCAGTCAGAAGGCTGGCGAATTCGGCGTCGAGATCGTCATAACCGGATGCTACCGGCTCATCATCCTCGAAATGCAATTCTGGAATGTCGAGATCGTCGGCCAGCGCCACGACGCGCTCCGGCACATCGACCGTCTCGACATCGGGCATCTCTTCGTAACGCGACGACTGCTGCGCCTGCGGTGCCGACGGAGCCACGTAGGGAGCGGCTGCAACCGGCTCGGCCGGATGGTAGGACGGCACCGCGGCCATTTCCGGTGCTGCCGTCCAGGCCGCCATCGGGGCGGCAGGCTGCGCGGCAAATGCCGGCTGTTGGGGAACCGGTGTCACGCGGCTCCACGAACGGGCCGGCTCCGACGGCGCGGAGCGTTCCGCCAGCCAATCGAGCGAATCAGCTTGATCCTGCGGGGAAGCTGTTTCGTCACGCGGGTCGACGCCCTTGGCCCGGGTGGCGTCGATGGTGTCATTGTCGAAATCGACATCGCCCTGTTCAGCGGTCTCCGAGCCGAAATCATGGTCCCGAAGCTCATCGAGCAGCAGGTCGTCGAGGTCAACGTCGGCGGCATGGGCGGAACCGGACTGATGCACATCCTCGGACGCTGCTTCATCGAGATCCCAGTCGAGATCACCAACAAGATCGACAGGTTCCTCCGCAGCCTTTGCATTCGCGACGAGTGGCGGCTGAACAGGCGCGGCGGCCGGCTGGGGCACGACCGGCTGAGCCATGGCCGGCTCCCTGGCCGACGGCAGCGTGCGCGCGGTCATGGCGCCAAGAAGCGCGTTCAACTCGTCTTCGAGGCTTCGTTCGTCCGTGATGGGCGCCTGCACTGGCGACGCGATGGCTGCCGCCGCCATCGGCTGCGCGGGAGCCGCTGCGATTTCGGCGACGGGCTCTTCGGCGGGCTCGGCAAACGCCTCGTCCAAATCCAGGTCGAAAGCATCATCCGAAATGGCTTCAGCGCCTGGAATCTCGTCCTTCGTGCCGATGACATCGGCAAGCAACTCATGTGCTCGCGGCTCCTCAAAAGCCTCTTGCTCATCGGCCTGAACGTCAAAATCCACGTCGACATCGGCCATGGCATCGTCGAACTGACCAACGAAATCCTCGCCGGAGATCGACTGGGTCTCATCCGCGGCGGCCGGCGCCGGCTCTGGATATTCGGCAGCAGCCACTTGGCGCTGATCCGCCGAATGGTCGTCGAGCATCAGCTCGTCCTCGAGCGAGATCGCAACGGCATCGTCGAATTCTTGATCGGAAGCCGGCTCGGCCGCCGCCGGCACTTCTGCAACCGGCGATTCAACGGCATACCGGGGCTCGGCGGCCTCGTCCTCGATATGGAAATCCCGGTCGAGGGAAGCGGCAAGCTCGTCTTCCATCGGCAGATCGTCGTCGAAGGCCGAAACGTCTTCGAGCGAGCTGGCCACGGCCGAGCTTGCCACGGCATTGTCGAAATCGGAGTCGACGGCAGGCTCGACGGACTGCACGGCTTCCGCGGCGCCGGCATGGCTGGCGGCCACCGTCCGGTCATCGGTCCCAGCCATGTCCAGGTGAAAATCGTCATCAAGCGACAGCGCGAGATCGTCATCCGACACATCGATTGCCACCGGCTCGAATGCCGGCTCATGAGCCTCGACAAGCGGAGCGGCGACGCTGTCGACAGCGTCGAATTCGCCCATCAGTTCCTTCTCGAGATCGATATCGAAATCGCCCTCTTCCGCAGCCTGATCGGCGACCATGGCTTTCGGCTCGGCCGGCGCCTGCGGCTTGACCGGCTGGCGGGGGTCGAATCCCATGATCCTGGTCAGTTCCGCGAACGGATCATCGGCGGCGATGTCGTTGTTGTCGGCTACTCTCAGCTGGGTTCTGTCTGCCATTATTGTTCCCGAACTCGCACTCATTCGGACGCCATGGACGTCGCGCAGGGTTGGCCCTTACCAGCGCAATGTGGGCAAAAGGTGACAGGTTTTTTAGTCAAACCTAACGCATTTCGGTGGGCGCGGCGGCCCCGATCAACGTCAGGCCGGACGTCAGAACATCCGAAACAGCCTGCACCAGCCCTAGTCTGGCATGCGTCAATTGTCGGTCGTTAACCTTAACAAAACGTAAGTCCGGATTATCCGTACCCCGGTTCCAGTGTCCATGGAAACTGGAAGCCAGATCATAAAGATAGAATGCCAGCCGATGCGGCTCGAGCGCAAGAGCGGCGGACTCGATCAGGCGCGGATATTCCGCAAGCTTCCTGATCAAGCCGATTTCACCTTCGTCGGTCAACGACGTTGACGCTGCCGCCAGGCTGTTGCGGTCGAAATTCGCCTCGCCCAATTGTTCGCTCGCCTGCCGGAACACCGAATGGCAGCGCGCCGAGGCGTACTGCACGTAAAACACCGGATTGTCCTTGGACTGTTCGGTCACCTTGGCGAAATCGAAATCGAGCGGCGCATCGTTCTTGCGATAAAGCATCATGAAGCGGATCGGATCGCGTCCGACTTCTTCCACCACCTCGCGCAGCGTCACGAAGTCACCGGACCGTTTCGACATCCGCACCGGCTCGCCATCGCGAAACAGCTTGACGAGATTGCACAGGAGAACGGTGAGCTTGACGTCGTCGCCGGCAATGGCCCGCGCCAAGGCTTCCAGGCGCTTGACGTAGCCGCCATGGTCGGCGCCGAGAACATAGATCAGGTCGACGAAGCCGCGGTCGACCTTGTCCTTGAGATAAGCCACGTCGGCCGCGAAATAGGTGAACGAGCCGTCGGACTTGACCAGCGCCCGATCCATGTCGTCGCCGACGGCGGTCGACCGGAACAGCGTCTGTTCGCGGTCTTCCCAGTCGTCCGGCTTCTCGCCCTTGGGCGGCGGCAGCTTGCCCTTGTAGATATGGCCCTTCAGCGTCAGGTCGTTGATCGCCGAGCGGATCTTCCTGGCATTGTCAGCATGCAGCGTGCGTTCGGAGAAGAACACGTCGTGATGCACGTTGAGCAGTGCAAGGTCCTCGCGG
The DNA here is from genome assembly GCF_020165315.1 of Mesorhizobium sp. BR115XR7A. NCBI lineage: Bacteria > Pseudomonadati > Pseudomonadota > Alphaproteobacteria > Hyphomicrobiales > Phyllobacteriaceae > Mesorhizobium > Mesorhizobium sp. BR115XR7A. Next base: position 92,691 of record NZ_JAIUHW010000018.1, on the reverse strand, counting down.
ATCATCACCATCATCGCATCTATGGTGCGATCCTTGACGATGGCCAATGCCTCGTCATCAGGCATCTGCAGCAAGGAACGGCCAAACTCCCTGACCAGAGCCTCGCCGACGGAGACCAGATAGTCGCCGGGATAAAGTCCTGCCGGAATCTCGCCAATATCGTCGCCAAGCGCCTCGCGATAGCGCAACATCGCCGAGCGCCCGAGCACGTCGATCTGCGACCCGGCGTCGTTGATGACATATTCCTTGGTCACGTCGTAACCGGCGAACGCCATCAGGTTGGCGAGCGCATCCCCGACGACGGCGCCCCGGCAATGGCCGACATGCATCGGCCCGGTCGGATTGGCCGAGACATATTCGACATTGGTTTTGCGGCCGGCGCCGATCGTCGAGCGGCCGTAGTTGGGACCCTCGCCCAAAAGCGCCGACAGATGCGCCTGCCAGAAACCGTCCCGGAGCCTGAGATTGACGAAGCCGGGACCGGCGACCTCGGCGGCGGCGACATCCTGGTCGGCCCGCAGGGCGTCCGCCAATCTCTCGGCCAGCGCGCGCGGGTTCTGTCCGGTTGGCTTGGCCAGCACCATCGCCGCATTGGTCGCGAGATCGCCATGGCTGGCGTCGCGCGGCGGCTCGACGGCGATGCGCGACAGATCAGGCGAAACGCCGTCCTGGTCCTTCAGGTCTAGCGCTTCGACAGCCTTTGTGACTCGCGCGGTGAAATCGGCGAAGATGTTCATGGTGTATGCTCGGTGGCTTTATGACGAATCCGGCCCTTTGGCCGGCAAATCGAGCCCGCCCTAGCTCAAATCCGGGGTGCGGTCAAACAAACGCCTGTGTTCCTTGAGCGCGTAGGTGTCGGTCATGCCGGCCAGGAAATCGGCGACGCTGCGCGCTTTGATGCGATCCTCGGCGCGGTCCAGCCCTTCGCGCCAGCCGTCCGGCATGGCGCGCGGGTCGGCAAAATAGACGTCGAACAGGTCCCGGACGATCTGCTCGGCGTCCGCACGCACCCGCATGACCTCCTCGTGCCGGTAGAGGTGCTTGTAGAGGAAGGCCTTCAGTTCCTTCTCGGCTTCCGCCATTTCGATCGAAAATGTTACCATCGTTTCGCCCGCCGCCCTCACCGCGTCAGCGCTCAGCGGCCTGATCCGCTCCAGATTGGCGGTGGTCGACTTGATCACATCCTCGACCATGGCCGTGATCTGGCGCCGCATCAATTCGTGGCCGGTGCGCACGTCATCAAGCCTGGGATAGCGCTCGCGCACAGCTTTCAGGATCGTTCCAGGCAGCGAAACGGCCTTCAGCATGTCAAGCGTCAGCAGCCCTGACCTCAGCCCATCATCGATATCATGCGTGTTGTAGGCAATGTCGTCGGCAATCGCCGCGCACTGCGCTTCGATGCCGGCGAACCGGTCGAGCTCGAGATCCTGCAGTTGCGAGTAGTCGCGGATCGCCTGCGGTACCGGCCCTTTCAGGCCTTGGCCGCTACTGTCGGTGAGCGGACCATTGTGCTTGACCAGGCCTTCCAGCGTTTCCCAGCTCAGATTGAGCCCGTCAAATTCAGCGTAGCGCGCCTCCAGCCTGGTCACGATGCGCAGCGATTGTGCGTTGTGGTCGAAGCCGCCCCACGCCGCCATCTTTTCGTTCAGCGCGTCCTCGCCTGTGTGGCCAAAAGGCGTGTGGCCGAAATCATGCACCAGCGCCACCGCTTCGGCGAGATCCTCGTCGCCGCGCAGCGCCCGGGCCAAGGCACGTGCGATCTGCGCCACCTCGATCGAATGGGTCAGCCTTGTGCGGTAGTGGTCGCCTTCGTGCGCGATGAAGACCTGCGTCTTGTGCTTGAGCCGCCGAAACGCCGTCGAATGGATGATCCGGTCGCGGTCACGCTGGAACGGTGTGCGGGTCGGACTTTCCACCTCGTCGAACAGACGGCCCCGCGAACGTGCGGGATCCGTGGCGTAGGCCGCGCGCGGCCGGTAGCCAAAACCGATGTCGCCAAGCTCATTTGTCATGGCTGATGCTGCCGCAGTTGACTTGCCCCGTCGCGCTTCATACCTATCATGTGAAACCGAAAGCAAGGTGACGCCCATGGGCGCGGATGCCAAGACTGCCATGAAAGTCGATATGACCGAGGCCGCGGCCAAGCGGATCGCCAGGATTGTTTCGGCCGAAGCCGGCAAGACGGCGCTGCGTGTGTCCGTCGAAGGTGGCGGCTGCTCCGGCTTTTCCTACAAATTCGATCTGGTCGACACACGCAATGACGACGACGTCGCCATCGAGAAGGATGGCGCCACGGTGCTGATCGACGACATGTCGCTGGTCTATATGGGTGGCTCGGTGATCGATTTCGTCGACGATCTGATGGGACAGTCGTTCCAGATCAGGAACCCGAATGCGGTCGCCTCCTGCGGCTGCGGCACCAGCTTCTCCATCTAGGACCGAGATGCCCGCAACTGGCGCGGTTCGTCAGGTTGCGCTCTCAGCCGGTCGCGACCTCGACGCGACGCTGGCCTTTTGGCGCGACGTCCTCGGCATGAGCATTCATGCCCGCTACGATCCGCCCGGCATCGCCTTCATCATGGCCGGCGATGTCAGGCTGTTGTTTACCGACGGCATCCCGGCCGGCACCCTCTATCTCGACATGTCAGGCCTCGAAGCCTTCCACGCCGAGGCCAAGGCAGCCGGCATCCCCTTCACCGCGCCACCGGCGCTCGTCCATCGCGACACCGAGGGCCAGTTCGGCCCGGCGGGGGAAAGCGAATGGATGGCCTTTATAAAGGACCCGGCAGGCAATACGATCGGTTTGGTCGAACGCCGTCCGCCGCAGGAACAATGAGACCGTCATGAAAATCGTCACCTGGAACATCAACGGCGTGCGCGCCCGCATCGGCAACCTGACCCATTGGCTGACCGAGAGCGCGCCCGACATCGTCTGCCTGCAGGAGATCAAGACGGTCGACGAGCAGTTCCCGCGTGCCGAGATCGAGGCGCTTGGCTATAATGTCGAAACCCATGGCCAGAAGGGCTTCAACGGTGTCGCCCTGCTGTCGAAGCTTCCTTTCGACGAGGTCATCAGGGGCCTGCCGGGCGACGACATCGACGAGCAGGCCCGTTTCATCGAGGGTGTTTTTTCCACCGACAAGGGCGCGCTTCGTGTCGCCTCGCTCTATCTGCCCAACGGCAACCCGATCGATGACGAGAAGAAGTTCCCCTACAAGCTGTCGTGGATGGCGCGGCTGGAGCGGTGGGCGCAGGAGCGCCTGAGGCTGGAAGAGGCGCTGGTGCTGGCCGGCGACTACAATGTCATCCCCGAGCCCATCGACGCGCGGTTTCCGGAGAACTGGCTGGACGACGCGCTGTTCCAGCCGCGGACGCGGCAGGCCTTCCGCCGGCTGCTGAACCTCGGCTTCACCGAAGCGGTGCGCGCGGTCACCGATGCGCCTGATACCTACACGTTCTGGGATTATCAGGCCGGCGCCTGGCAGAAGAACAACGGCATCCGCATCGACCATCTGCTGTTGTCGCCGGAAGCCGCAAACCGGTTCTCATCGGCTTCGATCGAAAAACATGTGCGCGCCTGGGAAAAACCGTCCGATCACGTCCCGGTAGCGATCAACCTCGCGCTGCAGCCGGCCGGATAACCAGAGAAACCCTCATATTGCCACATTCCGACGCATGATGGGAGATCATCATGGCGGCCGGGGTTCCCATGACCATTCGATTTGCCCTTTGTCCGATCGGCTTGGCACTCGCCACGGCCGCGATCGTGCCGGCCTTCGCCGCGCAGGAATGTCTTGCCAATGGAAAATCCTATCCGATCGGCCAGGTCGCCTGCCTGACGGTTGCCGATCAAAGTCATTTGGCTCGCTGCGACATGGTGCTCAACAACACGTCGTGGACAAAGGTCGGCGATAGCTGCCCCGCAAACACGATGGCGCCGCACCTGCACGTCACGCCGATCTCCACACCCGCGCCAAGCATGGTGCCGACCGAACCAACCGAAAACTGATTTTCCGGTTCCTCGAAAGAACCTTACTGATCGGCGTTGCTGCCCTTGGTCAGGATATCGTCCGCCAGCGAGATCGCCGTGCGACGGTCGGCCTCGCCGGCAGCGGCGAAGGCCTCTTCCTGCATGCCGCGAATCCAGGGCTGATCGGCCGGGGAAGCACGCTCGAGGGCCGCTGTCATCATCGCCAGGCCGCGCACGACCTTGCCGCTCTGGAACAACAGATGGCCAAGCGTCGCCTGCGCGCCGGCATGGCCCTTCTCGGCGGCGAGTTGGAACCAGCGCCCGGCCTGCTTGACGCTGGCCTTCACGCCGCCTTCGCCCTTCAGGAACATCTGCCCCATCTCGAACTGGGCGTTCGGATTGCGGTAGTTGGCGGCGGCGCGCATGTAGTATTCCTGCGCCGCCACCTCGTTCTCGCTGACCGGGCTGCCGGGAATGCCCTTGCGCAGATAGTCGCCCAGCGCCACCAGCGCGTCGGAGACGTAACTTTCTTCCGGAGAGCCGGGCTCGACGTCCTGGTCTACGATCTCCGAGAAGAACTTGAACGCCTCATAATCGTCGCGGGCCACGCCGTCGCCTTCGGCATACATGCGCGCAAGTTTCCAGGTGGCGCCGATCTGGCCGTTTTCGGCGGCGTATTTATAGGCCTCGGCCGCCTGTTCCTTGTGGCCGTTCTTGTAGGCGGAGAAGCCGAACTGGAACACCGCCCAGGGACTCGACTGCGGCTTCACGCCGGTCTTGTCGTCGAACACCTTGTCGTCGAAAGCCATGGCCTGGCCCACGGCGCCAAAGATCGCAACCGCGACCAGTGCCGGAAGGACAGATGACCTCAGCAACTCTGGTGTTGACTTCAACAACTCAGATATCCGCATAGCAGTGTGTTTCTTTCGCACCGCCCGGATGGGTGACCGCGCCATCCCTGGCGGACCCTACCGTCTGTGCGTATTTCCATATCGCGCCCGACTGATAGTCGGTCGTACGTGCCTTCCATGTCTTCGCCCGAGCCGCCAGCTCGCTATCGGACAGCGCCACCTCGATCGTGCCCTTCACCGCGTCGATCGTAATCACGTCGCCATCCCTGACGAGACCGATCGGACCACCAACCGCAGCTTCCGGCCCGACATGGCCGATGCAGAAGCCGCGTGTGGCGCCCGAGAAGCGACCGTCGGTGATCAATGCCACCTTGCCGCCCATGCCCTGGCCGTAGAGCGCCGCCGTCGTCGACAGCATCTCGCGCATGCCAGGACCGCCGCGCGGTCCCTCATAGCGGATGACCAGAACCTCGCCTTCCCGGTAGTTGCGATGCGTCACCGCTTCGAAACATTCCTCTTCCGAATCGAAGCAGCGCGCCGGACCGGAGAATTTCAACTCCGCCATGCCCGCGACCTTCACGATCGCGCCTTCGGGGGCAAGGTTTCCCTTCAAGCCCACGACACCGCCGGTTTGGGTAATAGGTCTGTCGGCCGGGCGGACCACATCCTGGTGTTCATTCCAGGTAACGTGCTCCATATTTTCGGCCAAAGTGCGGCCAGTGACCGTCAGGCAATCGCCATGCAGATAGCCATGGTCGAGCAGCGTCTTCATCAGCAGCGGAATGCCGCCGGCCTCGAACATGTCCTTGGCTACATATTTGCCGCCCGGCTTGAGGTCGGCGATGTAAGGCGTCTTCTCGAAGATGCGCGCCACGTCGAACAGGTCGAATTTCAGCCCCGCCTCATGAGCGATCGCCGGCAGGTGCAGTGCCGCATTGGTCGAGCCGCCGGTGGCCGAAACCACGGTCGCGGCGTTTTCCAGCGCCTTCAGCGTGACGATGTCGCGTGGCCGGATGTTTTTGGCGATGAGCTCCATGATTTTTTCGCCGGAAGCGAAATTGAAGCGGTCGCGCATTTCGTAAGGCGCCGGCGCGCCGCAGGAATAAGGCAGCGCGAGGCCGATCGCCTCGGCGACCGTGGCCATGGTGTTGGCGGTGAACTGGGCGCCGCAGGAACCGGCCGATGGACAGGCCACCTGTTCTATTTCAAGCAACTCGGCATCGCCGATCGTGCCAACCGAGTGCTGGCCGACCGCTTCAAACACATCCTGCACGGTGATCTGACGGCCGCGATAGCTGCCGGGCAGGATCGAACCGCCATAAATGAAGATCGACGGCACGTTGAGCCGCACCATGGCCATCATCATGCCGGGCAGCGACTTGTCGCAGCCGGCGAGCCCGACCAGCGCATCGTAGCAATGGCCGCGCATGGTGAGCTCGACCGAATCGGCGATGACCTCGCGCGACACCAGCGACGACTTCATGCCCTGGTGGCCCATCGCGATGCCGTCGGTGACGGTGATGGTGCAGAATTCGCGCGGCGTGCCGTTGGCGGCGGCCACGCCCTTCTTGACCACCTGCGCCTGGCGCATCAGCGAGATGTTGCAGGGTGCCGCTTCGTTCCAGCAGGAGGCGACGCCGACCAGCGGCTGCGCGATCTCGGCCGCCGAGAGGCCCATGGCATAGAGATAGGACCGGTGCGGCGCACGCGCCGGACCGACAGTCACATGGCGGCTAGGGAGCTTAGCCTTTGAGATGACCTTGGCGTCCATTCTCATCCTTGCCGCGGGCGGTGCGGCCTGTCCCATCGCCGAGCCTTTTGGCGCGTGTCCCGAGACAAGATCGAGGTGCGCCGGGTTTATGGCGGGAAATGGGCAATTTCCTCGACCTGACTTCTAGCGCAGGGGTTGTTCAGGAAGTGTTGCTGAAACGTCACAATTGCACGAGGCGGCCACAGTGCGACTTATATGCAACGCAGCTTGGATGACGGCGCCGCCGATAAACCCGGCTAAAACGTAAAAGGCCGGGCAATGCCCGGCCTTTTATTATAGTTTTCAGAGATTTAGAACTTGATCTTGATTCCACCCGATAGCGCCGTGACCAGATCGTTGCCGAAGTCGTAGCTGGCGTCTTCGCCAGCAACGTAGCCGTTTTCTCCAGCCAACGTGCCGGAATGGCCGCTGGTCAGGACGCCAACCGCACCCGCCAGACGTACTTCGATATTAGGCCGAGGCGTATAAGCAACGCCGCCGCCCAGCGTCCAAGTATCGGTCTGCGCGCCGTAACCATGCGAGGTGCCACGATCCCAGGAAAGCTGACCGGCAGCGCTCCACTGATCGTTAAACTTGTGACCGACACCGCCGGTGACGGTCCAGCCGTCGCGATACATCAGGTCGAGTGAGGTGACTGCACCCGGGGAACCGGTAAAGCAAGACGCGGATGGAACAAAACGAGTCGGGCAGATCGGAACGCTTTGCAGCACACTCCAATTGACCCACTTGATCGAGCCGAAGGCAAGCCAGCCGGGTGCGATGCCAGACTGAAGTTTCAACTCCAACGAGTCTGGCATGTATTGCGTCGAGCCATAAATCGGCTCAGACCCAAGTGGCGTCGTGAGTGTGCCGGTGATGTTGTCAAGTTTGACCTGGGAATTGTAGACCAAGCTCGCGCGAAGAGCGATATCGGGGATTTCGTATGCAACGCCGGCTCGCCAGCCCCATCCATTGGCCTCCAGGTCGACGCGGCCAATCGGTGACGGCCCAATTGGATTGAAACCAACCAGGCTCTCCTTGAAGCCTGAAATATCCTGGTAGAACACGCCGCCGATAAAACGGAGTTGGCCCTTGCCGACATCGAACTTGTAGGAGCAGGTACCAGCGTAGTTATTGCTCTTGATATCCGTTTCGACGTTGGAAAACGCGCCATTCCAAGACGTACCAGGCGCTGTGTGGGCACCCCACGGCTGTGAATAGTCGACCATGCAGTCGACTCCCTGCACGACCTGCACCTTCGCCCCGATACGGGGTACCCAATAGCCCTCGGCGCCATCCGCCGTCGAACCGAGAAAATTGAAGCCACCCGGACCCGTCGCATTCTTGTACTTGCGATCCGGCATCACATAGGTCGCTTCGGCTTCAGTCGCGAACGGCGCCGGATCGAACAACAGGTCGATGTCGTAGCCGCCGCGCTCCAGGCCGCCTGCATGCGCCGGATGGATAACCGAGCCCGCCAAAGCCAGCGAAAAGCATCCTGCTCCCAGCAGTGCTTTCAGACGCAAATTGTTCATGGATGTCCTCCCCGAATAACTAGTGCATCAAGCTAGAACCAATTCAGGTTAACGGTGCAACAACGAATTGATTGGCGTACATGTACATGTTCCCGCAACGTATTTTGGACAAAATGCGAGCGGATGCCGCGGCGCCAAAAAAGGGCCTTTGGCGAGGTTTGCCTTTCCTAAAAAAGGAAAAAAACGGCCAGAAAGGCCCAAAAGAAGCCGATTTAAGGGGTCTTCGGCCCCATTGTTACATTATGGCAACAATGGGGCAAAAACTTCCGTTTACGTCAACATTAACGCAACGGAATGCCGATTTTCGAGGCAAAAGACTACCCATTTTAGGGGGTGCTAAAGTCTCGCGAATCTGCCTTTCAGCCGGCGTCACGAACCCTGGTCAACGCCACCGAAAGCTTGTCCTGCGCGGCGCGATATTCGGCGAGCTTTTCCCGCTCGCCTTCCACGATCTCGGCCGGCGCGCTGGCGACGAATTTCTCATTCGACAGCTTCTTGTGCAGGCGCGCGATTTCCTCGGTCACCTTGACCAGTTCCTTCTGCAGCCGCCCGGCCTCCGCGGTGAGGTCGATCAGGCTGCCAAGGGGCAGGCAGATCGTCGCCTCGTTGAGCACGATCTGTGCCGACCCCTTGGGTGCCGCATCGGCAAGCGAGATGTCGCCGACACGCGCCAGCCGCTTGATCGCCGACTCCTCGCGAACCAGCCGCTCGCGCGTCACATCGTTGGCGCCGACCACCGCCAGCGGCGCAATGGCTGCCGGCGGCACGTTCATCTCCGAGCGGACCGAGCGGATGCCGGAGACGAGATCGACCAGCCAGTTGATGTCGCCAGCCGCTTCATGGTCCTCGAAATCCGGCGACGGCCATGCGGCATGACACAGCAGCGAGTCCCGATCCCTGCCCTCGCCCGCCGTCTGAGCCCAGAGCTCCTCGGTCATGAACGGCATCATCGGATGCAGGAGCTTGTAGATCTCGTCGAGCACGAAGGCGACGCAGGCGCGGCTTTCGGCCTTGGCGGCCTCGTCCGAGCCCATGAACACCGGCTTCAACAGTTCCAGATACCAGTCGCAGAACAGGTTCCAGACGAAGCGGTAGGCGGCTCCAGCCGCCTCGTTGAAGCGATACGAGGTGATGCCGTCGGTGACCTCGCGCGCGGCGCGTGTCAGTTCGGTCAGGATCCAGCGGTTGACCGCCAGCTTGGCGTCGTTCAGCCAGAAATCGTCATTGCGCGCGACTTCGTTCATCTCGGCGAAACGCGTCGCGTTCCACAGCTTGGTGCCGAAATTGCGGTAGCCGGCGATACGCGCCGGATCGAGCTTAACATCGCGCCCTTGGGCAGCCATCACCGTTAGGGTGAAACGCAGCGCATCGGCGCCATATTCGTCGATCAGGTCGAGCGGATCGATGACGTTGCCTTTCGACTTCGACATCTTGGCGCCGTTCTTGTCGCGCACCAGCGCATGCATATAAACGGTGTGGAACGGCTCCTCGCCCATGAAGTGGAGGCCCATCATCATCATGCGGGCGACCCAGAAGAAGATAAGATCGAAGCCGGTCACCAGCACATCGGTCTGGTAATAAGTCTTCAGCTCCGGCGTCTGCTCCGGCCAGCCCAGCGTCGAGAAAGGCCACAGCGCCGACGAGAACCAGGTGTCGAGCACATCCTCGTCGCGGGTCAGGATCTCGCCCGGCTTGAAGTTCTCGAGCTTGTCCTCGACCCAGGCCTTCCATGGCCCTTCCAGCGCCAGATAATATTCGATGGCGGCGCTCAGCGCCTCTTCCTCGGTCTTCTCGACGAAGACACGTCCATCTGGCCCGTACCAGGCCGGAATCTGGTGACCCCACCAGAGCTGGCGCGAAATACACCAGGGTTCGATATTCTCCATCCACTGGAAGTAGGTCTTGTCCCAGCTGTTGGGGATTATTTTGGTGCGCCCCTCGCGCACCGAGGCGATCGCCGGCTTGGCGAGCTCGGCGGCATTGGCGTACCACTGCTCGGTCAGGAACGGTTCGATCGGCACGCCGCCGCGGTCGCCATGCGGCACCGCATGGCGGTGCGGCTCGACCTTGTCGAGAAAGCCGCCGGCCTCCATCAGCTCGACGATCTTCTTGCGCGCAACGAAACGGTCGAGGCCGTCGAGTTCGTCCCAGACGGCCTGGCGCTCCGGCGTCACCTCGACGCCGGCGAGGAAGTCCTCATTATCCCTGAGCTTGATGGCGGCTTCGACGGTCAGGATGTTGATCGCCGGCAGCTTGTGGCGCTTGCCGACCTCGAAGTCGTTGAAATCATGCGCCGGCGTGATCTTGACCGCTCCGGACCCCTTTTCCGGGTCGGAATACTCGTCGGCCACGACAGGAATCTTGCGCCCGACGATCGGCAGGACGACATTCCTGCCGACGAGATGCTGGAACCGGTCGTCCTCTGGATTCACCGCGACAGCCGTGTCGCCCAGCATTGTCTCGGGACGAGTCGTCGCCACGATGACGAAGGTTTTTGGATTCTCGGGATCGAACGCAACGCCTTCGACCGGATAGCGGAAGTGCCAAAGATTGCCGTTGACCTCCTGCTGCTCGACCTCGAGGTCGGAGATCGCGGTCAGCAGTTTCGGGTCCCAGTTCACAAGGCGCTTGTCCTTGTAGATCAGCCCTTCCTTGTAGAGCGTGACGAAGACTTCGAGCACGGCCTTGGACAGGCCTTCATCCATGGTGAAGCGTTCGCGCGACCAGTCGGCGGAAGCGCCGAGACGTTTCAGCTGGTTGAAGATCGCGCCGCCCGATTCGGCCTTCCACTCCCACACTTTCTCGATGAATTCTTCGCGGGTGAGATCGCGGCGGTGGATCTGCTTCTCCATCAATTGCCGCTCGACCACCATCTGCGTGGCGATGCCGGCATGGTCCATGCCGGGCTGCCACAAGACGTTCTTGCCACGCATGCGCTCGAAGCGGACCAGAATGTCCTGCAGCGTGTTGTTGAGCGCATGGCCCATATGCAGCGAGCCGGTGACGTTGGGCGGCGGAATGACGATGGTGAAGGCCTCGGCCCCCTCCTCCGCCCCAGCGCCGGCGCGAAACGCGTCGGCTTCCTCCCACACCTTGGCGATCTTCGGCTCGACGGTTTTTGCGTCGTAGGTCTTTTCAAGCATGGGAAAACGGTCCGCGCTGTCGGGAATTTTGCTGGTTCGGTGTAAATCGGAAGGTCTTGGCCAAGTCAACCGCGAGGGACGGCTGGGCTCATCACAAGCAGATAGGCGTCGGCCTATTCATTTCAACGGACGGGCCCTGGGCGTCTTGACGCCAATCGATCGCTGGACGAGCCCCGGGGCTCGCGCACCTTCATTGTCAGCGACTCCGACGGCAAGTTGATCGCCTTCGCCAGTTCGCTGACCGGCGGTTGACCTCGCCACCACGAGAAACGCCTCGGCGGCGGCCTTTCTTCGGGATGCAAGCCTGGACGTTATTGCGCTCCGCGTGCCACGCGCTCGATCTCTTCTCGCACCAGCCTTTCGACTAGCGTCGGCAGATTGTTGTCCAGCCAATCCTGCAGCATCGGCCGCAGCATTTCTTCGGCCATCTCGTCGAATGTCTTCTTGCTGCGGCTGGCAAAAGCGTCGGACAGTTCGCCGAAGGCGGCCGCGACCTGGCGGCCGGTATGTTCGGATAGAATCGCGGGACGCACCGCGGGCGTTTCGTTCGTCGCCGCGCGCGCCTCACCCGTACCCGTTGGAGCATCGATTGAAGGAGCCGGGTCGATCGTAGGTTCCGCCGCCACTGGTTTGCTTGCCGAAACCTCTGGCTGTGCCGCTGGCCTGCGGACGCTCCGGTCCGGCATCGCCTTGGCTTGCTCGCCAACCGCCGCGATCTCGCGCCGCCAATCGGCGACGATGGCTTCACTTGTCGCAACCTCCGCGGGAGCCGCTGGCGCGTCGGCGGCAGGCTCGGCGGCAACCCGGGCGCTGACCTCGGCCAGTGTCATCGGCGTCCTGCCCGGAACTGGACCGGCACGCGGCGGCGCGTCCATGCGCGCAATCGCCGGCTGCGCCTGGATTGTTTCGGTCACAGCGACCGGCTTCCTGACCTCGGGAGCGGCATGCAGTTCGGCGCGGAACGCATCGATGTCGGCGGCCGCGACAGTGCTCGCTGCCGGCTCCAGGTCCTGCTGCAATTCGTCGGCCTCGCCGGGCTGCTTGCGGCCATTGTCGCTGTCTTCGATGATCCTCCTGATGGAAGCCAGTATCTCTTCCATGGAAGGTTCGCGCTGTGCGCTGCTTGCCGTTGCCATCGTCACATCCGCCGCCCTTGTGACCCGTTGCAGATTTCCGCTCCGGCAAAAGCCGGATTCGAATCATGGCGACAGCGTAACCGACGGATCGCCGCACGAGAATCCCCAATCTGGGGACATGTGGGATTTCAACAGATTAGAGCAAATCCGCCAAAGCCGTGTGACGGTCCCGTCAGCTACCGACCAAGGGAGAACGATGGTCCAACGGTGTCGATCGAATCCTAGCCAGAAAACGCCGATCGAGCGAACGGCCTAGCGGCCGTCCGGCGTGCGCAGGCCGATCCACTTGTCCTTGACGGCATTATAGTGCTCTTCGGGCCTGTACTTCGTCACCTGCAGCGCAAGCCGGTCGACAGACAGGCGGCCAATCGCCTGAAGGATGGCATAGCTCGCCACGACCACGTCGTGTTCGGAATTGGCCTGGTTGATCTTGGCGGTAATCACGGTGGCCTGCGCATTGAGTACGTCAAGCGTCGTGCGCTGGCCGACATTGCGTTCCTCGATGACGCCGTTCAGCGCCAATTGTGCGGCGTCGATAACCTGCCTGTTGGCGGATACGCTTTGCTGCGCGGCGGTGTATTGCGACCATGCCGTGGCGATGGCCTGGCGCACCTGGTCGCGGGTAACGTCGACCTGGATGCGTGCTTGCCCCAGCGATTCCTTGTTCTGCCGCACGACCGCCGACGTCCGGCCGCCGGAGTAGATTGGAATGGTCAGCGTCGCGCCGATGTTGGCCGAGGTCGAATTGCCGTTGGAACCGGTGATGTCGGGAATGGACTTGCGGTAATCTTCCGAAACGCCGGCCGAAGCCGACAGCTGCGGCAACAGCGCGCCTTCAGCCGATTTGACTGAAAACGCTGCGGCGTCGACCAGATGCTGAGTGGCAAGGATGGCCGGGTGTTCGGCCGAGCCGACGGCGATCGCCGCGTCGAGGCTCGACGGCAGCAACCGGCCCAATGGCGAAGCGGGCCTGAGCTTGCCAGGCTCGTCGCCGACGACCTGGTGATAGGTCGCAGCGCTGGCCAGCGCCTGTGCGCGGGCCGCGCTCAGCGATGCCACCGCGGACGCTCGTGAGGCATCGGCCTGCGCGACATCGGTGCGCGTGCCTTCGCCGACTTCGAAGCGCGAGCGCGCGGCGCGCGCCTGCTCGCTCAGGAACTGCAGGTTCTGCTCGGTCAGCACCGCGATCTGCCGGTCGCGAATCACGTCCATATAGGCCATGGCCGCGTTGAACAGCGTGTTTTCCTCGGTATTGCGCAGGCTTTCCACCGACGCCTTGACCTGGGATTCGGCGGCCGCGACATTGTTCCTCGTCTGAAACCCGTCGAACAGCGATTGATTGATCTGAATGCCGTAGCTGCCGCTTGTCAGTTTCGAACTGCCGCCGCCATTTGCCCGGCGCGTGTTCGTATAATCGATGTTGGCTGAACCTGTAACCGTCGGCCGCCAGCCCGACTTGGCGATGGCCACACTCTCGTCGGTGACACGCACGCCGGCGCGCGATGCATTCAGCGTGGAATTGTACTGATAGGCTTTTGAAAGCGCGCCGGTGATGGTTTCAGCCGAAGCAGCCAGTGGGGATAGCGCGGTCGCCGAAACAAGGACGGCGGTGAAAAGTGACTTGCGTACTGACGGCACGGTGTATCCCTCATTCGTTTTCCATGGGAACCGCGCCGCGCCGGCTTCTCCTTCCAGAGCAGGCGGCGTGGCGTGTTTATGTTCCCTGTCGCTCAGCCCAAAGTGCCCCCAGTCTGGGATCAGCAACGATCGTTCAAATGCAAGCGACCATGACAAGGTCTTTGCTGCAAGGCAAATCATTCAGAATTCGAAAGCATGCTCACGTTCGAACCCGGGTAGTGGCTTAATTGCCGCATTAAACGCCCTTCTCCCGGTTACAACCCCCCCGGCTTTGACAAAAAGTCGCGCCACGCCTGAATTGCCCTGGCCCTCGACCGCCACCAGGCGGCCGCCTTCGGCGAGTTGGTCGAGCAGCGCCGACGGCACTTTACTGACACTGCCGCCGATGAAGATGACCTCGTAAGGCGCCTTCGCGGCATGGCCTTGCGCCAGGGCGCCCTGAACCACGGTCACATTGCCGCAGCCAAGCCCGGACAGGGTCGACGCGGCGGTTTGCGCCAGTGCCGAATCGCTTTCGAGCGCCACGACGGATCTCGCCAGGCGCGACAGGATGGCCGAGGCATAACCGGTGCCGCAACCGACATCGAGCGTCGAGTCGGTCGGGTTGATCTCGGCCAGTTGCATCAGCTTGGCCAGTGGCGAAGCTTCCATCAGGTAACGCGGGCCATCGGCGCTATCGGCGATGCGGATGTCCTCGTCGATATAGGCCAGATCGCGCTGGCGATCGCCGACGAAAACCTCGCGCGGCACGGAAAGCATCGCGTCGAGCAGCGGCGCGCTGGTCACGTCGGTGGTGCGAACCTGACCATCGACCATCTTGACGCGAAGTTCGGAAAAATCAGCGCTCATGCTCCAACCAATCTGCTTGCCGCGCCAGAATCGCGGTTCATTTCGACCGGAACTTCAGGCTCCGGCGCTGACGCGCTGGAGCCCGGGTATTGGAGGCCTCGCCCGGAATCGAACCGGGGTGCAAGGATTTGCAGTCCTCTGCGTAACCACTCCGCCACGAGGCCTCATTGCTCCCGGCGTTCCACCCGGTTCCAATAGGTTGCGGCGAAAATGCCGTCAAGCGGCCACACGCATTCCAAAACGGTTTCCTTGCGCCGGCTCCGCGCCCTGTTAGATCGCCGTCGGAGCCGCCCACTCACATTGGCAATCCGTTAAGCATGGCAAATGATCGAGCGAAACTCCGCGCACCGGCTTGCGTTGAGAAACAGGGAGGACTGCATCATGGCCCTGGCCAAACCGAAGGACGAAACGCACGAAACCGAAAGCGTGCCGCTGCTGGGATGCGAGGAATTGGTGCGCTATGCCATCGAGTGCCTGAGAGTAGAAGGCACTGGCAGGCTTTCACCCCGCGACCGGGCGCGCCTGGCCTCGGCTTCAGCAGTCCTGAAGGAGATCAGCGAAGATCTGAAGGCAGGCCAGCAACCGAATTCGGAGGAATCCGGCACCAGCACGGAGAAACAGCGCGACGATTGATTCTCGTCGAAGGCGACCGCCATGCGACATGCATCGGTATCGGCCGCTCAATTCGGCCGGCGTCGCCGCTCCCACCAGACGACCAGGCGGCGCCGGTGGCGGCGCACCATGGCAATTTCGTAGGAGAGCACCAGCAATCCGAGCGGCACCATCCAGAAGCCGAGGATCGGCAAGAACCCGAGGATGCCGCCAAGGGTCAATAGCACGCCGATCGTGATTCTGAGGCCGCGCGACTGCGGCATGGTGAATTCACGCCCGAACACCGAGATCTTTCTTGCGGGTATCGGGTTTTCGTCCGCTGCCGTCATCGTGAAGAACTGCCTGTGTTAGGGCTCGACAATCTCATTTTACGAAAGCCGCGACCGCCCTTTCGGTTCCGCGCTCGTCGCCAAGACGGCTAATATGAGGGTGGGCAAGGCCGATTGCGAGAAACGCCTGAGCGAAAAAGTCTCGGAAAAATGCGAAATGCTTCTTTGCAAAGCCGAAACGGGTTTGCTATAGGCTGCGCCACTTGCTCAAAGAGCCTCCGTTCCCCGGTAGCTCAGTGGTAGAGCAACCGGCTGTTAACCGGTTGGTCGCTGGTTCGAATCCGGCCCGGGGAGCCAATTTCTCAAAAGACCTCTCTGCCTGCCATCGTCGGCACCACGCGACATAGTGGGGTTCGCCGTGGCTGTGACCCGTCCTGCTAACCCGTAGGGACTGCGGGCAGCGACACCTTTAGGCAGTGCCGCTGCCGTTGTCGCAGCTAGGCGGCCACCCCACCGCGGCCAGATTTGGTGCCGCTCATCCAAGGCAGCGGAGCAAGCGGCTCCTGCAGCATCTTGACGGACCTCGCGAACCCAGCGACGGCATCGCGCGCGACCGAGAGTGGTATCTGGCCATCGTAAGCACGCTGGCAAGCCCGGAAGGCCGTTTCGAAAATCGGGCCTCGACGCTCCCGCGGCCACTCATCCAGGAAATCGAATGCATCCTCAAGGCTTCCTATTTCTTGGATGAACTGGCCATCCTTGACCAGCACTGGTCGATCGAACGTCCTGTCGCTCATATAGTCCTCCATTCGGTCGAGCGAGTTGGTCTGCTTCAGCTTTTTACGCGACGGCATGCTCAGGCTCCGCGAACATGCCGCCATCCCCACACCTGGGTGGGACACCGGCATATGCCGGAACCGGCGGCGGATCATCGTCGTCGTCATCTCGCCAGGGGTACCGCAGCCAGTTGCGCCTGGTTTTGTTGCGACGCTGGTCTGAGGACGGACTGCGATCAAACGGTGCCCTGGCCGTCGGCTTGCGCGCAATCTCGTCCAGGGTGTGGAGCGCACGAAGAATCTCGCTGACCTGCGCCATCGCACCGTTGTCCAATTGACGCAGGGTTGGATTGTCAGGAACCGCATGGGCGTCCGAGGCCCAGAAGGCGAGCAGAGCCCTCTTCTCGCCGATCGTCATGTTCTCGTTCAGGACGTCCTCGGGCGTACGCAGCGCAGCGAATTCCGCTGCGTAATCCGTCGGTTTGGATTCATGAAAACTGTAAGCTTGGAATCTCATCTCCGTTCTCCGCGATCTGTGCCTCCCGGCCGAGCCGGGAGGCGGACCACAGACTGAGGTTTCTTGTATCAGGCCACCTTGCGTTGCGGCTCGGCATCCACATCCATGGACTGCTTGTTGCCGCCATCCTGAAGCGGAACCGCTGCGGCGTTGGAACCGATCTCGATGCGCCGGGGCTTGAGTTCCTCGGGCACTTCGCGGACCAGGTCCACCGACAGCAGGCCATTATGAATATTGGCCGCCTTGACCTTGACGTGGTCTGCAAGTTTGAACACCTGCTTGAAGTTGCCTATCGCCAGGCCCCGGTGGAGGATCTCCCGATGTTGCTGATCGGGCTTTCTCTGTCCGATGACGGACAATTCAGGGCCGTTCTGCACAAGTTCCACTTCGTCGAGACCGAAGCCGGCGATGGCCATCGTGATACGATAGTCGTTGTCGCCATTCTTCTCGATGTTGTAGGGCGGCCAGTCGGAGCGCACACTGTTTTCGAGCATGTCGAAGAGCCGGTCGAAGCCGACCGTGGTGCGGTAAAGAGGCGAATAATCAAAGCTTCTCATAGCCATATCCTCCGTGAAGCAACATGGTTTACGGGTCGCCGCAGCGTCGCCGCGACGCGGTATGTCGAGCCGAAGCCTCGACGGAAAACGATCTGGGAATCACGATTTTTTTATTCAAGAGGTCGCCCGAAATTTTTTTGAAGCGGGACTACGGCCATTCCTGACCGGGCATGCATCAGGCCTTGCGGCGACAGCCCTCCGGTTGGAAGCGGGTGAGGAATATGGCCCGGGTGGTGGATCAACCGCCCGTGCAAATGCACGCCAGGTTCGGCCTCTGGTCACGAGCGGCTTGCACGCCGCCGCCGCCGCGCGATAGATGCGTCGGTCAAGGGAGGACATCATGCGGAAAATCCTGGCATCGGTATTGCTGCTCACGGCAGCATCGTTCGCGACCGGCGCTCATGCGCTGGACAGCAGCGGAACCCCAGTCGTCGTGACGCCACTCGCATCACGTACCACCACTGCATCCGGGCAGCCGATCACGCTGCCGCGGAAGAACGTGCAGGTGCTGGTCTCGACCTATGACATCGCGCCCGGCGCGACCTTGCCGGTCCATCGCCATCCCTTCCCGCGCTACGCCTATGTCCAGGCCGGAACGCTGAAGGTCACGAATGTCGAAACCGGCAACAGCAACACCTACAAGACTGGCGATTTCATCATCGAAATGATCGGGCAGTGGCACCAGGCCACCAACATTGGCGACGGGCCGGTCAAGCTCCTGGTGGTCGATCAGGTCGAGGAAGGCGCCAAGAATACCGAATTGCGACAGTAGCCACCAGGTTACATAAGTGCTCCCGGCGGGGCGGGAAGGCAATGCGCCGCCCGCCCCCTCGCCCCGTGGATCCAGCCCCCCATGCGAACCCGGCGCTCAGCCCCAGGCGCCAACCGGCTGCCGGGTCGTCGCGTTCAGCCTATTGAAGGCGTTGATCAGGGCGATCTGGATGACCAGTGCGGCAAGGGCCTTCTCGTCATAATGCCGGGCCGCCTCCTCCCAGATATCGTCCGGCACCGCGTCCGGTCGGTCGGCGAGCCTTGTGCCGGCTTCTGCCAGCGCCAATGCCGCGCGTTCGGCGTCGGTGAAATAAGGCGTTTCCCTCCAGGCAGCGAGGGCAAAGATGCGCTCTTCCTTCTCGCCGGCTTTCTTGAGCTCGCGCGCGCGCATGTCGACGCAGACGCTGCAGCTGTTGATCTGACTGGCGCGCAGATGCACGAGCTTGCGTGTCACATAGGGCAGGTCCGCTGCCTCGGTCGACTTGTCCAGCGCCAGAAACGCCTGCAGGGCGCCTGGGATGAGCATCACCGGGCTCTTGATTCTCGCTTGCATGTGTCTTCTCCTTTTGAACTGTTCTCCGGGCGTGTTTTCCCGGCCCGGACGCCTCGCATCCAGGGTTTCGACTTGATGGAACTGTTAGCTGCCTGCCGGGTGTCAGGTCTGTTTTGAGGTAACCTGTTCGAGCCGTTCGAGAATGCGCGGCCAGCCGCTTCCCATGCCGATATAGCCACGCTCGTCGGCGGGCCGAAATCCCGACTGCTCCATTCGCACCCGGGTCGCCATCCCCTCGGGTGTCAGTAACCACGTCACCACGGTTTTCAACCCGCTGTCCGATTCCGTCCCATCGCCCCAGCTATAAGCCAGCAGCCGCGGCGCCTCGACTTTCAGCACCATGCAGTTCGTCACCCCGGACCACCCGGGAACTGGTGTCGCACGGAATGTGAAGCGATGCCCCTCTTGGGCAGCGAAATCATTCTGCATGAGCCATTCGCCGACGAGTGCCGGCACGGTCAGTGCTCGCCATATCTTTTCCGCCGAATATGGAATCAGCCTTTCGACGACGATCGATTTGGTTTCCGTCATGCCTTGCTCCTCTCGTTGCTGTAGTGGTGCCACGCGCAAAATCATAACCCATCAGCTATGTATAACCCATAACCCTGCAGTTATGTGACTGTCAAGAATGGAATCTGCCGTCTGGTCCAAGTGGCGGCGTAGCGTTCACGCTTCCGCGCCAGGCGCCCGGGTGCTAGGGCTTGCGCAACACCATGGATTGGATCGCCCCTTGACCCCAAAAATTCGCCCGCCGCTTATAGAAATCTGTGTCGAAGGCATTGATGGCCTGCTCGCCGCGCAGGCCGCCGGCGCCGACCGGATCGAACTCTGCGCCAGCCTTGTCGAAGGCGGCACCACGCCGAGCCTCGGCACCGTGCGCGCCGCTCTCGACCAGGCGACCGTGCCCTTTCATGTCATGGTGCGGCCGCGCGGCGGGGATTTTCTCTACAGCGATGCCGAATACCGCTCGATGCTTGCCGACGTCGCCGCGCTTCGCGAACTCGGCGTGCCCGGCGTGGTGTTCGGCTGCCTGAACGCCGACGGCGCCATCGACGAGCAGCGCATGAGCGAATTGACAGAGGCGGCGGGCCCCTTGAACGTCACCTGCCACCGCGCCTTCGATATGACGCGCGATCCGGCCGAAGCCCTGGAAGCGCTGATCCGCTGCAGGGTTGGCCGCGTGCTGACCAGCGGCCAGCGCGACACGGCGATTGAAGGCCTGGCATTGCTGCAAGAGCTGGTCCTGCTGGCCGGCGAGCGCATCATCATCCTCGGTTGCGGCGGGCTCGATCTCGGCAATATCGCCGAGGTGCGCGCAAGGACTGGCCTGGCCGAAATGCACTTCGCCGCCCTCAAGGACGTGTCGAGCGCCATGCGGTACCGCAATCCGAAGGTCGGCATGGGCGGCTCCGATCTCGATCGCGAATATCGCAACACGCTGACCGATACAGCGCTGGTGGCGGCGACAATCGCGGCGGCCAAGGCATGACCTCGCCCATAGACCACATTGCGCAGGCCGACGAAGCGGCCGTACTGGCGCTCAACAACGAGCACGCCGCCGAATTGTCGTGGCTTGAAGCCGAACGGCTGTCGTTCCTGCTCGCCGAGGCCTTTTACGCGCGCCGCATCGGCGATCTCGAAGCCTTCATCATGACCTTCGACCAGGATGCCAACTACGACAGCCCGAACTTCGTCTGGTTTCGCGAGCGTTACATCAGCTTCATCTATGTCGACCGCGTCGTCGTGGCGGCGCACGCAAGAGGCCGCGGCCATGCTCGCCGGCTCTATCGGGACCTGTTCGACCATGCGCGGAGCGCCGGTCACGCGCTGGTCACCTGCGAGGTCAACACCGACCCGCCCAACCCCGCCTCGGATGCCTTCCACGCCGCACTCGGCTTCGCCGAAGTCGGCGACGCGGTGATCCACGGCGGCAAGAAAGCGGTGCGCTATTACGTCAGGCAGATCGCCGCCTGATCGGTGGCACCCGCCGACTCACCTGGACGTTGCGCCACCCCCAAAACAGCTAAGCGCTATCTGACGAAAAGGGACCTCGCGGTCGTACGGCTATCGTCTGGCCACCATCAAAACAATCGGGCGGCTCACCAATTGCGGTTGAGCCATTCGCGTGCTGGGCGCTCGATCAGGTAGTAGCTGCAGAGCGCGCAGGCAAAAACCCCGGCCAGCATCGGCCATGGATTGCTGCCCTGCTCGTAGACGAATTTGTAGAAGGGCTGCTGCCACAGATAGAGCGAATATGACCATAGACCCAGCGTCGTCATCGGCAGGGACGACAGCCATCCGGACAAGAACCGCGTACTGAAATCCAGCGCGTTGACGGCAATCGCCAGCAATGGCACCGCGGCCAGGTAGTGGATCGGTGTCGGTACCGAGTCCATGAACAGGCAAACCGCGCCGACGGCCGCCGCAACGGCGACATAAGGCCCCTTCAGCAAGGTCGGCAGCTTGCCGTCCGCTTTGAGCAGGCAGATCGCGGCCGACAGCAGGATCGAGGCGATGTGCACGTCGGTGCGCCAGTACGTGGTCTCATAATCCATGTGCAGGAACCAGTAGGAAACCGCGCCATTGACCATGGCCACCAGAGCCAGGACCAGCAGCAGCGGGATGACACGGCTGCGGCTGGCAACGACCGCGCTGATCGCCGCCAGGATGATATAGGCATGTTCTTCGATGCAGAGCGACCAGATGTGGTCGAGCGCGCCGGCCCGATTCAGGAGAATTCCGGCATAGTTGTAGGTGAAGGTCAGCGCCGTCAGGGCCGCCTTCCATTTGAAGGCGATGAACGTGCCTGAGAGCGCGATCATGGCGACGACGACAAAGACCAGAAGCGCCGGATAGATGCGCGAGAACCGGCGTTTGAAAAATTTCTTCAGCGGATAGCGTTCGATGAACAGGATTTCGGCCATCAGCCGGCCGCTCAGCACGAAGAAGAATTCGACGCCCAGCACGCCCAGATTGATCCCGGGAACGGGAAAAAAATGCCCGATCAGCACGAGCGCGATCGACAGACCGCGCCAGCCATCGAGATAGGCCAGTCTTGTCCTGGCCGGTCGCTCGACGATCGCTCGGGGCGAAACCAGATGGGTCGCGGAAATTTCGGACATGCCGATCCCTTCGCATTGTAATGCGAAAGGCACGGCTATTCCCGAACCCGGCTCGCATTCCCGCCCTGATATATACTGCAGCGCAATATAAGTTTGTGCAAGTGCGAGATTGCCGCCGATGCATGTCCCCCGCAGCATGGGCCGGAATTGCTTCAAGCAAGGATGGGGACGTGGCCGACGGGAACTAGGCCTACGGTCGCCGGGAATGAAAACGGGCCGTGACAGCCCGTTCCCCCGTCCGTAATCGATCTTGCGTCAGGCGTTGGCTGCCGCCACCGCGCGCTTGGCCATGACTGTGATCAGATTGGCACGGTAGTCTGATGAAGCGTGAATGTCGCTCATCAGGTTCTTCGCCGGAACTTTCACACCATTGAGCGAAGCGACATCGAAGCTCTTGGCAAGTGCTGCCTCGATCTCCTTCGAGCGGAAGACGCCGTCGTCGCCGGCGCCGGTGACGGCAACACTGACGCCGTCCTTGCCCTTGGCCACGAACACGCCGACGATCGCGTAGCGCGAGGCCGGATTGCGGAATTTTTCGTACGCAGCCTTCGCCGGTGCCGTAAAGGAGACCGCCGTGACGATCTCGCCGTCCTTCAAGGAGGTTTCGAACAGCCCCTTGAAGAACTTGTCGGCTGACATCTCGCGCTTGTTGGTGATGATGGTGGCGCCGAGCGCCAGAAGTGCGGCCGGATAGTCCGCCGCCGGATCGTTATTGGCGATCGAACCGCCGATCGTGCCCTTGTGGCGTACCGCCGGATCGCCGATCAGCGACGCCAGCTGGGCAAGTGCCGGGCAGGCCTTGCGCAGCTTCTCGTCATTGGCGACCTCGAAATGCGTGGTGGCAGCGCCGATCGTGACCGTCTTGCCCGACACCTTGACCCCCTGCAGTTCCTTGATGCGGGACAGGTCGACCAGATCGGACGGCGCCGCCAGCCGCGTCTTCATGGCGGGGATCAAGGTCATGCCGCCCGAGAGCAGCTTGGCGTCGCCGCTCTTCACGAGCTTGGCGGCTTCAGTGACCGAGGCGGCACGGTGATAGTTGACTGCGTACATGGGATCCTCCCCCTAAGTGGTTAGTCAGCAGTGAGTAGTCAGTAGGGAGTAGGGAATGGCCGCTGCCGGAGGTGGCACGCTGCCCTATCCGCAACTCACTACTTCCCTAGTCACTCATTTCGCCGCGCAAATCGCGGCCCACACGGTGGACGGTGTGGCCGGCATGGCGATATCGACGATGCCGATGGCGTCGGTGATGGCATTGATCACTGCCGGCGGTGAGCCGATGGCACCGGCCTCGCCGCAGCCCTTGATCCCGAGCGGGTTGCTCGGACATGGCGTGTTCGACGTCGAGACCTTGAACGACGGCAGGTCGCCGGCACGTGGCATGGTGTAGTCCATGTAGCTTGCCGTCAGCAGTTGCCCGCTGGCGTCGTAGTGAGCGCCTTCCAGCAGCGCCTGGCCGATGCCCTGGGCGATGCCGCCATGCACCTGGCCTTCGACGATCATCGGATTGATGATGTTGCCGAAATCGTCCGCAGCCACGAACTGGACGATCTCGGTCGTTCCGGTTTCCGGATCGATCTCGACCTCGCAGATATAGCAGCCCGCCGGGAAGGTGAAGTTCGCGGGATCGTAGAACGCCGTTTCCTTAAGGCCTGGCTCCATGCCGGCCGGCAAATTGTGCGCGGTATAGGCGGCCAAAGCCACCTGGAACCACGGCAGGCTCTTGTCGGTGCCGGCGACCTTGACCTCGCCGTTCTCGATGACGATGTCGCCCTCGTCGGCTTCGAGCAGGTGGGCGGCGATCTTCTTGGCCTTGGCCTCGACCTTGTCGAGCGCCTTGGCAATCGCCGACATGCCGACCGCGCCCGAGCGCGAGCCGTAGGTGCCCATGCCCATCTGCACCTTGTCGGTGTCACCGTGGACGATCGACACCGAATCGATTGGCACCCCGAAACGCTGGTTGACCAGTTGCGCGAAGGTCGTCTCGTGCCCCTGCCCATGGCTGTGCGAGCCGGTCAGCACCTCGATCGTGCCGACGGCGTTGACCCTTACCTCAGCCGATTCCCACAGGCCGACGCCGGCGCCGAGCGAGCCGACCGCCGCCGACGGCGCGATGCCGCAGGCCTCGATGTAGCAGCTCATGCCGATGCCGCGCAGCTTGCCATTCCTGACCGAATCCGCCTTGCGCCTGGCAAAGCCGGTATAGTCGGCGGTCTTCATCGCCGCATCGAGCGAAGCGCCATAGTCCCCGGCGTCATAGTTCATGATCACCGGTGTCTGGTGCGGAAACGTGGTAATGAAATTCTTGCGCCTAAGGTCTGCCGGCGAGACGCCGAGCTCGCGTGCCGCCGCTTCCATGGTGCGTTCCAGAAGATAAGTGGCTTCCGGCCGCCCTGCCCCGCGATAGGCATCGACGGGTGCCGTGTTGGTATAGACAGTGCGCACATTGGCGTGGATGGCCGGGATGTCATATTGGCCCGACAGCAGCGTTGCATAGAGATAGGTTGGCACGCAGGACGAGAACAGCGACATATAGGCGCCGAGATTGGCGATCGTATCGACCTTGAAGCCGGTAATCCTGTTGTTCTTGTCGAATGCCATTTCCACCGTCGAGACGTGGTCGCGGCCATGCGCGTCGGTGAGGAAGCTCTCGGTGCGATCGGCGACCCATTTCACCGGCACGCCGGTCTTCTTGGAGGCCCACAGGCAGACGATCTCTTCCGGGTAGATATAGATCTTGGAACCAAAGCCGCCGCCGACATCCGGCGCGATCACGCGCAGCTTGTTTTCGGGCGCGACATTGTAGAAGGCGCTCATCACCAGCCGCGCGACATGCGGGTTTTGCGATGTCGTCCAGCAGGTATAATGATCCTCGGCCTTGTCGTAATGGCCAAGTGCGGCGCGCGGCTCCATGGCGTTCGGCACCAGCCGGTTGTTGACGATCTTCATGCGCGTGACATGCGCCGCCGCCTTGATGGCGGCGTCGGTGGCCATGGCATCGCCGATTTCCCAATCGAAGATCAGGTTGTTCTCGGCCTCGGCATGGACCTGCGGCGCGCCCTTTTCGAGTGCCTTTGTCGCATCGACGACCGCCTTCAATTCCTTGTAGGTGATCTCGACCGCCTCGGCTGCATCGCGTGCCTGGCCCTTGGTTTCCGCCACCACCACCACGACCGCATCGCCGACATAACGGACCTTGTCGACTGCCAGCGGCGACCATGCGCCCATCTTCATGGGCGTGCCGTCCTTGGAATGGATCATCCAGCCGCAGATGAGGTTTCCGATGCCGTCGGCCTTCAGTTCCTTGCCGGTCAAGACGCCGATGACGCCCGGCATGCCTTGAGCCGCTTTCACGTCGATCTTCTTGATCTGCGCATGGGCGTGCGGGCTGCGCACGAAGGCCGCATGCTTCATGCCGGGCACCACCATGTCGTCGACATAGCGGCCGGCGCCGGTGATGAATCTTTTGTCTTCCTTGCGCGCGACCCGAGCGCCGACACCTTCGATACCCATGCAGAGATTCCTCCCGAAAAGTGAATAGGAAGTGTGAATAGGAAGTAGTAGTGAGGACAGCCGCCGGTTCAGACCGATTACTGACTACCGACTACTCCACTCCTCTTTTCCCTCACGCCGCTTGCTTTGCCTTGCCCCTGGCCCCCTTCGACATCGTCGTCGATGCGGCGAGGATGGCTTTCACGATGTTGTGGTAACCTGTGCAGCGGCAGATATTGCCTTCGAGTTCTGCCCGCACCGTGGCCTCGTCGAGGCCTTCGGGGTGGCGGTTGATCATGTCGGTCGCGGCCATGATCATGCCCGGCGTGCAAAAGCCGCATTGCAGACCATGATGTTCCTTGAAGGCTGCCTGGACGGGATGCAGGTCGGCGCCGCTGGCCAGGCCTTCGATCGTAATCACGCTCGACCCCGAGGCCTGGACCGCGAGCATGGTGCAGGACTTCACCGCCTTGCCATCGACATGGACGACGCAGGCGCCGCATTGCGAGGTGTCGCAACCGACATGAGTGCCGGTCAGGCCCAGATTCTCTCGCAGGAAATGGACGAGCAGCGTTCGATCCTCGACAGCACCGCCGACCCGCTTGCCGTTCACCATCAACGAAACGTCCGACATAGCCCCTCCCTGGGTGTCAACCTTGGTCATCACGCTGCCGACGCGCCGCTGGCACTTCGGCCATGTGCTAGTCGTACACCGCACAACGCACAAAAAACAGCACGACGGAAAAGGCGGATCATTGTACTTTCGGTCGTGGCCAGGGCACCAAAGTGCATTCCTCCGGCCCCATTGCCAAAACGCCTCCTGGCGGCAACAATGCCCTCGTCGCCCGCGCGCCAGAAGCACTTGAAAAGCCGCGCACAAGCAAGAAGGCGTCGGAGGAAATGCGGGAGGACCGCCGCTGACAAGTTCACGGACGCGCTACGCATGCGGCTTGTCGGCGCTGACCACGGACGAGCCCGACCCGGATGCCTTCGCACGAGCGGTAGCCGCCGAGGCCGCCGCGATCAATGCCGGCTTTGCCCTCGTGTTCTTTTCCCAGAGCCTGATCGAGGCCGGCGCCCTGTCACGGGCACTCTCGGCCCACGCGCCGTGTCTCCACCATGCCGGCTGTTCCACCGCCGGCGAGATCACGCCGCAGGGGCTCGAGGAAGGCCATATGCTGGCGATGCTGCTGCCCTCGGCGTCCTTCACGGCCGTCAGCACGATGGTCGACAATCTGTCGACATCGGGCATGGACAGGATCACCGAAGAGGTCGAGGCCCTGCGGCGCACGCTGCGCGCCCGGCTCGGCGGCGAGCAGACCGGCAACACCTTCGCGCTCTGCTTCATCGACGGGCTGTCCTATGCCGAGGAAGCGGTGAGTTCGGCCATCCACTGGGGTCTCGACGACATACCGCTGCTCGGCGGCTCGGCCGGTGACGATTTGAAATTCGAGACGACGCGTCTGATCTCGAACGGCAGGGTCACCTCCGACAGCGCCATCATCGTGCTGGTCGCCACGGAAATTCCGTTCCACGTCTTCAAGACCGACAATTTCGTCCCCACCGACGAAAAGCTGGTGGTGACCGCGTCCGACCCGGATCACCGCATCGTGCGGGAATTCAACGCCACCAATGCGGCGGAGGAATATGCCGCTTCGGTCGGTATCCTGCCACAAACCCTGACACCGCTGAGCTTCGCCTCGCATCCGGTGGTGGTGAAGGTGGGCGGAGAATATTACTGCCGCTCGATCCAGAAGATGCACGCGGATGGCTCGCTGTCGTTCTTCTGCGCCATCGATGACGGCGTCGTGCTGTCGATCGCCCAGCCCAAGGACATGGTGGACGCGACACGAGCGGCATTGCGCGAGGTCGAGGAAAGGCTGGGCGGCATCGATATGATCCTTGGCTTCGACTGCGTGCTGCGCCGGCTGGATGCGCGCAACCGCCAGGTCTTTCGTGACATTTCGGAACTCTACCGGATCAACAATGTCATTGGCTTCGGCACCTACGGCGAACAATACCGGTCGATGCACCTCAACCAGACTTTCACCGGCATCGCTTTCGGCGACCGCCAGGCGGCTGAATAGGGCGGCGCAACAGCATGCCGCTCAGGGACATAAACGATCTCGACAGGCTGAAGAAGATCAACGCTGCCTTGGTCAGCCGGGTCGAGCGCTCGATGGACCAGCAAGGCAATGCCTTTTCGCTGTTCCAGACCGCGATCTCGCTGGAAAGCCGGGTGCGTACGCGCACCGAGGAACTGCATTCGACGTTGCGGCGGCTGGAGCAGTCGAACATCGACCTCAGCGCCGCCAAGGAAAACGCCGAACAGGCAAACCTGTCCAAGACACGGTTCCTCGCCGCGGCCAGCCACGACGTGCTGCAGCCGCTGAACGCCGCCCATCTCTCCGTCTCCGCCCTTGCCGAGGTGCAGACCAGCGAAGAGGGAAAGAAGCTCGTGCGGCAGGTCGAGCGCTCGCTGGAAACGATGGAAGACCTGCTACGCACCTTGCTCGACATCTCCAAGCTCGACGCCGGCGTGGTCCAGCCCGACATTGGCGACGTCAGCCTGGAGGCGCTGTTCTCGTCGCTGCGCTCGGATTTCCAGCCCGTGGCGGAATTGAAGGCACTGTCGCTGAAATTCCGGCCGGTCAACGCCGTGGTCCGCTCGGACCGAACTCTTCTGCGCCGTATCCTGCAGAATATTCTCTCCAATGCGCTGGGCTATACGCGCTCGGGCGGCGTGCTTGTCGGCACACGCCATCGCGGCGACACCATCCGCATCGATGTCGCCGACACGGGCTGCGGCATTCCCGAGGATCAGCGCGAAGCGGTGTTCGAGGAGTTCCATCGCGGCACCTTGCCGGCTACCGCCGAACTCGACGGCGGCGGTCTTGGGCTGGGGCTCGCCATCGTGCGCCGCATGGCCGGCGCGCTCGGCCATCCCGTGACGTTTTCATCCAAGGTTGGCCGCGGTACCATCTTCCACATTGATGTCCCCGTCGGCCTCGGCGCGCCGGCCGATGCCATCGCCAGCGCCGCCAGCATGGAGCGGCCGCGCGGCTACGGCCTGTTCGGCACCAAGGTGCTGCTGGTCGAAAACGACGCCGAAGTGCTGGAAGCCATGACCTTCCTACTCGAACGCTGGCAGTGCCTGGTGCGCGCCGCGACCTCGACCGCCGATGCGCTGGACATGCTTGGCGACACCGACTGGGTGCCCGACATCATCATCGCCGACCAGCATCTCGACGGCGGCGATCTCGGCACCGCCACCATATCGGAGGTCCGCGACTATCTCGGCCGCGCCGTGCCGGCGCTGATCGTCACCGCCGACAGCTCCGAAGCCGTAGCCAAGGCAGCGCGTGCCGGCGGTATCGAACTGATGCGCAAGCCGGTGAAGCCGGCGCAGCTAAGGGCACTGTTGGCGCATCTGCTGGCTTAGCGGGAGCGTTGGCTCAAAACCCTACCTGATCCCGGAACAGCTCGGCACTGTCCAGCTTCGAGACCTCGATCACCGCTTGCGTCCGGCTATACACATTGAGCTTGCGCAGGATCTCCGACACATGCGCCTTGACCGTGGTCTCGCCGACCTGCAGCTCGTAGGCGATCTGCTTGTTGAGCAGGCCCTGGCGCAGCATCTGCAGCACGCGCAATTGCTGCGGCGTCAGCTTGGAAAGCCGCTGCACCATATCGGCGCGATCGGTGCTGTCCGCGCCCGGCGGCAGGCCCTCATAGGTTTCAGGCACATAGATCGCGCCGTCCATCACCGAGCGAATGGCGGCGGCGAGATCGCTCTTGCGCGCCGATTTCGGAATGAAGCCGGCAGCGCCGTAGGACAAGGCCTCGGAAATGATGCGAGGTTCCTCATAACCCGACACGATCACCACTGGCAGGCGCGGATAGCGGGTCCTGAGCTGCAACAACCCCTCGAAGCCGTGCACGTCGGGCATGCTGAGGTCCAGAAGCGCAAGGTCGAAAGGCTTTGCGTCGGCCAGCAAGCCCAGCGCCTCGGCGATCGACCGCGCTTCGACTGTGTCGACCTCGGGATAAGCCATTTCAACGGCGCTGTGCAGCGCCTCGCGAAACAGCGGATGATCGTCGATGATAAGGAACCGGGCACGATCGGTAGGGGCTGTCATAGGGCTCGTTCCGGTTTATCGGGCACACCATAGTCTCCTGACCAGGGCCGGATTATTGGCAAATAGTCTATCGCTGTTGAACAGGATTCATCGCTGCAAAAATGATCGGAAGCCTGAATTCCTTATACAGCCTAGGCGAAGCCCGCGCTTTATCAAAAGCGACGCCTTGCCCGCCTCCGGAAATCGGCCGAATGTGCCGCCAACTCCCGCCAAACGCAGAGACCGCCATGACCGCCTTTGTCCTTCCCGCCCCGCCAACGCCTTCCGTCGCCATTGCGGGTTCCGGCGAACGCTTTGCCGTGCGGCGCATTTTCTGCGTCGGCCGCAACTATGCGGCGCATGCGCGCGAGTTCGGCAATGACGATCGCGATCCGCCCTTCTTCTTCACCAAGCCGGCCGACGCGGTGGTCGATTCCGGCACTGATATCCCCTACCCGCCGCTGACGGAAAACCTCCACTTCGAGATCGAGCTGGTGGTGGCGATCGGCACCTCAGGCTTTCGCATTTCCCGTGACAAGGCGCTGGACCATGTCTGGGGCTATGGCGTCGGCATCGATCTCACCCGCCGCGATCTGCAGGATGCCGCCAAGAAGGCGGCGCGGCCCTGGGACTGGTCGAAGGCCTTCGACCGTTCCGCGCCCTGCGGCCCGCTGGTTGCCGCGCGGAAATCCGGGCACCCGGCCAAGGGACGCATCTGGCTCGCCGTCGACGGCGCCGTGAAACAGGATGCCGACCTCGCCGAACTGATCTGGCCGGTATCGGACATCGTCTCTATCTGCAGCGAAGGCGTGGAATTGCAGGCCGGCGACCTGATCTTCACCGGCACGCCCGCCGGTGTCGGCGCGGTCAAGCCGGGCGAAACGATATCAGGCGGTGTCGACGGCATCGGCACGATCGAACTGACCATCGGCCAGCGGAAGTGACGCATGAGCGACGTTGTCCTGCACAACTACTTCCGCTCCTCCACCTCGCACCGGGTGCGGATTGCCCTGGAGATGAAAGGGGTGGGCTATGACTACGTCCCGCATCACCTGCGCCATGGCGAGCATCTGGAGGCGGCCTATCTCGCGGTCAATCCGCAGGGGCTGGTGCCGGCACTGATCTGGAGCGACGGCATGCTCCTGACGCAATCGCTGGCGATCATCGAGTTTCTCGACGAGACCATACCTGAACCCTCGCTATTGCCGAAGGATCCGCCGAGCCGGGCACGAGTGAGAATGCTGGCGCAGATGATCGCCTGCGACATCCACCCGGTGAACAATCTGCGCGTGCTGACTTCGCTGCGCACCCTGTTCGGCGCAGGCGACCAGGATGTCGCCAACTGGTTCCGGCATTGGGTCAATGAAGGATTTGGACCGCTCGAAAAATTGCTCACCGCGTCGCCCGAAACCGGTGCATTCTGTCATGGCGAGGCGGCGGGGCTGGCCGACATCTGCCTTGCCGCGCAAGTCACCAGCAACGCCCGCTTTGGCGTCGACATGACGCCCTACCCGACAATCGCGCGCATCAGCGCCGCCTGCATGACGCTACCCGCCTTCCAGAAAGCCGCGCCACAGAACCAGATCGACGCCGAGTAAGGGCTCACCGGCCAACGCGCAGCGTCAGCGCCCAGAACAATAGCGCCATCAAGCCGATGCCGGCGCCGAGCAATGAGACACCGCTCCAGCCGGCCGCGGCATAGGCCATGGTCGAGGCGAGCGAGCCGAGCGCACTGCCGACCGAGTAGAAGATCATGTAGCCGCCGACCAGCCGGCTGCGCGCATCCGGCCGACGGGCGAAAATCAGGCTCTGGTTGGTAACGTGGACGGCCTGGATTGGCAGATCCAGCATGACGATGCCGGCGACAAGCAGCCATAGCGACGTGCCCATGAAGGCGATCGGCAGCCAGGCCGCGGTCATCATAAGCAGGCTGAGGCCAGTGACCAGTTGACCATGCCCGCGATCGACAAGGCCGCCTGTCCATCGCGCCCCCAGCGCGCCGGCGACACCGGCAAGGCCGAACAGCCCGATCGCAGTGTGCGACAGTGAAAACGGCGGCGCGCTGAGCGGCAGCACCAGCGGTGCCCACAGCACGTTGAAGCTGGCGAAGATCAATAAGGCGAGCACCGCGCGCACGCGCAGCAGCGGTTCCCGCACGAACAGCAGCATCATCGAGCCCAACAGCCTGATGTAGGATGTGCGCGGCCGCTCTGCCTCGTGGCGCGGCAGGATGGTGTGGAGAACAACCGCCATGACAAGTGTAAGTCCTGCCGAGACAAGATACACCCAGCGCCAGCCGGCGAGATCGGCGACGACGCCGGCAACGAAGCGGGCAAGCAGAATGCCTGTTATGACGCCGCTGGTGACGGTGCCGACCGCCCGCCCCCGTTGCGACGGCGCGGCGAGGTCGGCCGCGTAGGCAACCAGCACCTGCACCATGACGGCAAGGAGCCCCACAGCCGCGAGGCTCGCCAGTAGCATCGCCGCGTTCGGCGCGAGTCCAACGGCTATCAGCGCCACGGCCGAAAGGATCGCCTGGCCGGCAATCAGCTTGCGGCGGTCGAACAGGTCGCCCAGCGGCACAATGAAGAACAGGCCAAGAGCATAGCCAACCTGCGTGACCGTCACCACGATGCCGATCGAGGCCCGCGCGATGGCAAAATCATGCGCCATGGCGTCGAGCAGCGGATGGGCGAAATAGACATTGGCGACGCTAAGGCCACAGGCGACGGCGAAGACCAGCGCGGTCATTCCGGATAATCCCGGTGATGATTCTGGCGTAACCTGCCCCGGCTCTTCGCGCTGCTCCACCTTCGTTGGCGCGCCGTTCACCACCTGTATATTCATGCTGCTCTCCACAAAAGGTTTCAAATTGAAACCACTTGTGGAATAAACAGAACAGTTTTATCTTGCAACCGAAATGAAGAAGCTGGACCAACGAAAGCCATGGTGAAACGAACGAGCCACCAGAGTGCGGATTGCCTGATCGCCCGACCGTTGGATGCGATCGGCGACTGGTGGTCGCTTCTCATCGTGCGCGACGCGTTCGACGGGCTGCGACGCTTCGGCGAGTTCCAAAAGAGCCTCGGCGTTGCCAAGAACATCCTGTCGGCGCGGCTCCGAAATCTGGTTACGCACGGCATCCTCGAAACCGTCCCGGCCCCCGACGGCAGCGCGCATCATGAATATGTGCTGACGCAAAAAGGACGCGGCCTGTTCTACGTGCTGGTCGCCTTGCGGCAGTGGGGCGAGACCTATTTCTCCGGTCCGGGCGAGCCCTACACCTTCATGGTCGACACGGAGAGTGGCCGACCGATAAGGCGTCTTGAAGTGCACGCAGAAGACGGCCGCCTGCTTGCCCCCGGCGACACACGGCTTGCCGATTTCCGCAGCCAGGAAAACAGCTGACCGCGGGTCCGCGGACTGGCCAGCCTGGCGGAATCGATTTCCGCTTGACCGAACAGGGAATCGGCTATCGTTTCCCACAGTGCGTGCCGTCTCAAGGGTGGAGTGAACGATGAAAGCCGTCGTCTTCGAGAAATTCGGCGAAGCGCCGACGATCCAGACCGTGCCAGACCCCAAGCCGGCGGCCGATGGCGTCGTCATCAAGGTCGAGGCGACCGGGCTTTGCCGCAGCGACTGGCACGGCTGGATGGGCCATGACGCCGATATCCGCCTGCCGCATGTGCCGGGCCACGAACTGGCCGGCGTCGTGGTTGCCGCCGGCAAGCACGTCACCCGCTGGAAGGCGGGCGAACGCGTCACCGTGCCGTTTGCCGTCGGCTGCGGCCACTGCTTCGAATGCACATCAGGCAATCACCAGGTCTGCGAACACCAGTCCCAGCCTGGCTTCAACACCTGGGGCTCATTCGCCGAATATGTCGCTATCGAACACGCCGATACCAATCTCGTGCGCCTGCCCGACGAAATGGAATTCGCCACCGCCGCCAGCCTCGGCTGCCGCTTCGTCACATCGTTCCGCGCCATTGTCGATCAGGGCCGGGTAAAGCCCGGCGAATGGGTGGCGGTGCATGGCTGCGGCGGCGTCGGCCTGTCGGCAATCATGATCGCCAGTTCGATGGGCGCCAACGTCATCGCCATCGACCTCACCGAGGAAAAGCTGGACTTCGCCAAACAGATCGGCGCCGTGGCGACCATCAACGCTTCGACGACGCCGAACGTCGTCAAGGCCGTCAAGCAGATCACCAATGGTGGCGCTCACATGTCGATGGACGCGCTCGGCCATCCGACGACGTCCTTCAACTCGATCGCCAACCTGCGCCGGCGCGGCCGTCACGTGCAGGTCGGCTTGATGCTGGGCGAACACGCCCGCCCGCAGGTGCCGATGGACAAGGTGATCGCCTTCGAACTCGAAATCCTCGGCAGTCACGGCATGCAGGCCTATCGCTACCCCGCGATGATGGAGATGATCCGCCACGGCAAGCTCAAACCCGAACTGCTGGTCGGCAAGAAAATCAGCCTCGACGAAGCGCCAGCAGCCTTGATGGCGATGGGCGGCTTCGAGGGTATCGGCATTGGGGTGGTGACGAAGTTCTCGTGAGGGTCGGCACCGCTATGCAGCCGCACGACGCGGCAAATCCTGCTTGGCAAACTTCTTCGCGCCGAAAACGCAAAGCACCACGCCGAGCGTGACGACGATCATCATCGGGCTGACCTGTTCATGCAGCAGCGTCGCCGCCAGTGCGAGCCCGAAGAACGGTTGCAGAAGCTGCAACTGCCCCACCGCCGCAATGCCGCCTTGCGCCAGGCCCCGATACCAGAACACGAAGCCGATCAGCATGCTGAACAGCGAGACATAGCCAAGACCAATCCAGGCATTGGAGCCTACGCTGGCGAAGGATGGCGGCAGGGTCGCAAAGGTCAGCACCAGCATGACCGGCAGGGACAGCACCAGCGCCCAGCAGATCACTTGCCAGCCCCCGAGCTTGCGCGACAGCGCGGCACCCTCGGCATAGCCAAGGCCGCAGGCGACGATGGCCGCAAGCATCAGCCCATCGCCAGCCGGCGAAGCCGTCACGCCTTGCGCAAGCGCGAAGCCCGCCACCAGCGCACTGCCCAGGCATGAGAACAGCCAGAAGGCCGGCCGGGGCCGTTCACCGCCGCGCAGCACGCCGAAGATCGCGGTCGCCAGCGGCAGCAGGCCGACGAAGATGATGGAGTGGGCCGAGGTGACATGCTTCAGCGCCAATGCCGTCAGCAAGGGAAAGCCGACGACCACGCCAAGCGCAACGATGACGAGCGACAGCAAGTCATGACGCCCGGGACGCTTCTCGCGGAACACAAGCAGCAGCGCGAGACCGAGCAGGCCGGCAATAACCGCGCGGGCCGACGTCAGGAATATCGGGTCGAGATCCATCACCGCCACGCGCGTCGCCGGCAACGAACCGCTGAAAATCAGCACGCCGATAAATCCGCTCACCCAGCCGCTCGCCGTCTTGTCCATCGCAGGCTCCGTTTGTTTCGCCCCTCTATGGGGCCCGCGGCTATGGCGCCACCAGAGACAATGCAGTACAATTCGATAAAACTGTCATGGTTTTCTGGAAGGTACAGATGGACGAAGCAGTGAGGCTCGACAGCGGCGGAACTCTCGTCGAAGGGGTCATGGCCGCCATCCGGCAGCGGATTGCCGCGCGCAGCCTGACGCCTGGAGCAAGGTTGCCCTCGATCCGCGCTTTCGCCAAATCCATGCAGGTGTCGAAATCCACCGTGGTCGAGGCCTACGAACGGCTTGCCGCCGAAGGCGCGATCCGTTCGCGGCCCGGTTCCGGTTTCTATGCCGCCGGGTCGCTGGCACCGCTGTCGCTCGCCGAGATCGGTCCCCGGCTCGACCGTGCCGTCGATCCGCTCTGGGTCTCGCGCCAGTCCCTGGAGGCTGGCGACGAGATCCTGAAACCCGGCTGCGGCTGGCTGCCGGCTTCATGGATGCCACAGGCCGGGCTGCGCCGGGCATTGCGCACTGTCGCGCGTGCCGACGATGTCGCGCTCGCAGATTACGGCACGCCGCTCGGGCTGCCGCCGCTGCGGCAATTGCTGGCGCGGCGCATGGCCGGGCACGGCATCGAAGCCTTCCCCGACCAGATCATGCTGACGGAATCGTGCACCCAGGCCATCGATCTGCTCTGCCGGTTCCTGATCGAGCCGGGCGACACCGTGTTGGTCGACGATCCCTGCTACTTCAATTTCCATGCTCTGCTGCGCGCCCACCGCGCCAAGGTCGTCAGCGTGCCCTACACGCCATCGGGGCCGGACATCGAGCTGTTCGCCCAGGCGCTGGCCGAACACCGGCCGCGCCTCTACATCACCAACTCGGCCATCCATAACCCGACCGGCGCGATCCTGTCTCCGGTGATGGCCCATCGTTTGCTCAAACTGGCCGACCAGTCGGATCTGACCATCGTCGAGGATGATATCTTCGCCGATTTCGAGCACATTCCCGCCCCAAGGCTAGCGGCGTTCGACGGCCTTAGTCGCGTCGTCCAGATCGGCAGTTTCTCCAAGACGCTGTCGGCGTCGGTCCGCTGCGGTTTCATCGCCGCGCCCCGTGACTGGATCGAGGGGCTGACCGACCTCAAGATCGCCACGACGTTCGGCGGCGGACGGCTGGCGGCCGAACTTGTGCTGACGCTGCTGAAGGACGGCAGCTACCGAAAGCACATGGATTTGCTGCGCGCCCGCCTTTCGCGGGCCATGGGCGAGACCAGCGCCCGGCTGAAGGCGATCGGCATCACGCCCTGGATCGAGCAGCCGGCTGGGCTGTTCCTGTGGTGCACCCTGCCGGAAGGCGTGGACGCGGCCGAAATCGCCCGCAGTGCGCTCGCCGACAACATCGTGCTGGCGCCCGGCAATGCGTTCAGCCTGTCGCAGTCCGCCAGCCGCTTCCTGCGCTTCAACGTCGCCCAGTGCGCGGACGAGCGGATTTTCAAGTCGCTCGAAACGGCGATGGCTTGCTGATATGGGAACCACCAAGTCAGCAGACAAATAAGCCGCGACAACACCTCGTTGTTGCGGCCTTCTGCCCCATCAAATCAGACCATCCATGAAACGGCACAACGCCGCCAAATCTCACCATTTGCGCGGATGCTCAATCATGCCTTTTCCGAAATGCCATACCCAGATCTGGGCCTATTCCTTGCCGCACAAGAACAGCTGAAGGAAATGACGCAAGGAGCCTGGCGGGCTCCGTTCAGGCCCCTGCCCGTTTGCGGCGCTCGTAGAGCATGACGAGTGTGTCAGCCATCAGCGCCGGCTTTTCCTCGCCTTCGATCTCGACCGTGTTGGCTGCCTTCATCAGATACTGGCCCGGGCCTTTGTCTTCCATGGAAAGCAGCGTCGTGCGCAGGCGAATGCGTGCGCCGACCTTGACCGGCGCCAGGAAACGCACCTTGTCGAAACCATAGTTGAAGGCGGCCTGCGTATTCTCGGGCACGATACCCATTTCAAGCGCCAGCGCGCCGATGATCGACAGTGTCAGATAGCCATGCGCGATCGTGGTGCGGAACGGGCTTTGCCGCCGCGCCCGTTCAGGATCGACGTGGATCCATTGATGGTCGCCCGTGCATTCGGCGAACTGGTTGATACGGTTCTGGTCGACCGTGGTCCATTCCGAGACGCCGAGCTCCTGTCCGGACATCGTTCTCAGCTGCTCGTAGGTTGGCGGCGTTTTAGGCCGTACTTCCGTCATGCCTGCTTTCCCGATCGCTTCCAAAGCTTCCGGACCACGAACCGGCGGCCTCTGTCAATTCGTCCCTCGCAAATCCGTTCCGGCGGATTCGCGCTCACTCGTGCCATGTCTTGCCATGCGATGGCAGGCGAATTGGGACTTTTCCGACCTTTCAGACTGCCGGGAGCTTATGGCGTGGCGCTAATGCAACTGTGCGAAGGGTTACGGTATCGGGAACGGGGTGTGCCCGGCCGAGAGCGGAACGACAGCCCATGAGAACCTACTTCTGCCCGTAACCGGCGCGGACCTCCTCCATCGCCTCCTTGATGCGTGCGCGCAGGATGTCGATCGATTCGGTGCCTGATTTCCTGGCTAGCTCAGCCACTTCACCGGCGTTCTTGAGCGCCGCCTCAAAGGATTTTCTGGCAAACTCGGTCTGCTTGGCCATCAACTCCTGCGGATTGCCCGGTGCGCGGTAGCTCTGCGCCATGTCGGCGATCTCGCGCAACGTGTCCTGCAGCATTTCGCGTTGCCTAGACAACAGCGAGGACGTCCCAGCCACCCCGGCACGCGCGGATTTCTCCAAAGCTTCGAGATTCTTGCGGTGATGCGCAAGAATCGCTTCGACATCCACATTCGGCACCTTCAGGTCACGGCCGAACCTGCCGAACATTTCCATGAAGGAATCGGATTCCGATTGTCTGGCCATGATTGTCATCTCCCCTTTGCCGCGATCGCGGACGCCCTCATCGAGGAGAATAGCACTCGAACGCCTCGTGTCCATTTCGAACACGGGCCTAGGCGATCGCTAGGGATCAATTGACCGGGAGCAGCAGCTCGATCGTGTAAAGCAGGATGCCCGCCAGCCCACCGATGATCATGCCGTTGAAGCGGATATATTGCAGGTCCCTGCCAATGTTCATCTCGATCAGGCGTGTCAGTTGGGCAAGGTCCCAGCGCTTGACCTGGTCGGCGATGAATTTCGACACACCGCTCTTCTGGCTCTCGACAAAAGAAGCGAGCGCCACCACGAATCCTTGGTTCATGTCGGCCCGGATCTGCGCGTCTCCGGCAAGATGGCGGCCGACTTCGACGAACATGTTGGCCAGATGCTCCCTGATCAACGAATTCGGCGCCTTGGCGTCCTGCTCGATAAACAGGCTGAGGCTCTCCCACATGTCGCCGGCCAGCGCCCTGATTTCGGGTCTGGCGAGGAAGTCGCGCTTCATTTTCTCCGCTCGCCTGGCATATTGCTTGGACGTGCGCAGCCGCTCGACGAAACTTTGCGCGAAACGGTCGAATTCGGCGCGCATCGGGTGATCGGGATCGGCACGCACCTCGTCCAGCAAGGAGCCAGCCGAAGCGACGATCTTCTTCAGGAGATAGGCGTCGGCCCGGAACAGGTTGAATAGCGACGGCAATTGCTCGCGGATCTTGTCGCGCATCGTCGCCAGCGCCTGTTCGTCGTTGAGGAACCGGCCGATGACCTTGATGAACTCGTCGAACAGCTTTTGGTGGCGGCGGTCGTCGGTGAGCGCCGACAGAAGTTCGGCCGCAAGTGGCGCCAGCGGCACCTTTTCGATCTGTTCGAGCATGCGGCTGGTGACGAAGCCGCGCAGACCGGATTGTTCGACGGCGGCAAGCGTCTGCGGCACCAGCCGCACGACGAAGCGCGACAGGCCGGCGGCGCGTTCGGCATCGGCCAGCCAGTCGGCCACGAGCGCCGAAAAATCGACCTCGGCGAGTTTTTCACGCACCGGTTCCGGCGCCAGGAAATTGGCCTCGATGAAACGGCCGAGATTGTCGGCGATACGGTCCTGGTTTTCCGGGATGATGGCGGTGTGCGGGATGGGCAACCCGAGCGGCCGTTTGAACAGCGCCACCACCGCGTACCAGTCGGCAAGGCCGCCGATCGTTGCCGCCTCGGCGAAGGCGGCGACGAAGCCGAGCCATGGATAGCTGCTCTGGAAGGACTTGGCCAAGGCAAAGACCACCACGCAGAGTGCCAATGCCGCCGTGGCGACGAACTTTGTCCGCCGCAGCGCGGAAAGCTTGCCGCCCGCGTCGGCATCGAACCGCACTGGCGCCAGGGATTGGTCCGATTGAGCCATGCCGCTCCTCGTCTATTAGGCCTATCTAGTGCCGCGGCCGCCGGAATGCCCGTGGCAGCCGGTTTGTCTGTCCCGGCTTTTGCCCGGCGGCGCACATAAAGTTGACGAGTTTATTCATCTATGATGCCCGGCTAGTCTGGAATTATTCCAAGGTATAGGCCATATTCCGCCGAGACCAGTGCAGCGATCCGGATTCCGGACGAGGGCCGCGCCAGCAAAGTTTAGAATCTGGCGTGGTTGCATCATATCAGCGCCGAGTGAGGACAAGATGCGGCTTACGCGCCAAACCAACTATGCCATGCGCATTCTGATGTATTGCGCCGCCAACAATGACCGGTTGAGCCGCATCCCGGAGATCGCGGCCGCCTATTCGGTGTCGGAACTGTTCCTGTTCAAAATCCTGCAGCCTCTGGTCGAGAATGGCATGGTCGAGACTGTGCGCGGCCGGAACGGAGGGGTACGGCTCGGCCGTGCCGCCGAATCGATAAGCCTGTTCGACGTTGTGCGCGTGACCGAGGAAAGTTTTGCCATGGCGGAGTGCTTCGAGAACGATGCCGCCGAATGCCCGCTGGTCGACAGCTGCGCGCTGAACTCCGCATTGCGCGAAGCGCTCAACGCCTTCTTCGCCGTGCTTGCCCGCTACACGATCGCCGACCTCGTGGCGGCAAGGCCAAATGTACGCGCCCTGCTCGGCATCGACATGCTGATGGAGCGCCGCGCCCCAGCGGCCTGATCCCTGCCGCATCGTGCAGTGTCGGCTGAATATCAGCTGACCGACGATTGCGGGAGCACGAACGGCATGTTGCCGGCCGGCAGCACGCCGACCTTGAGCCGGCAATCGAACACCTTCTCGATCAGGTCGTCACTCAGCACGTCGCGGGGCAAGCCGCTGGCGGCCAGCCGGCCGCGATGCATCACGAAGATGCGGTCAGCGTACATGGCCGTCAGATTGAGGTCGTGCAGGATCGCTACCACGCCCCCGCCCCTTCTGGCGAAGTCGCGGGCGATGTTCATGATGATCAGCTGGTGCTTGATGTCGAGGCTGGACACCGGCTCGTCAAGGAACAGATAGCGCGGCTTGCCGTCGAGCACCGGCGCCCAGACCTGGCACAGCACGCGCGCAAGCTGGACACGCTGCTGCTCGCCACCGGAAAGCTCCTGATAGAAGCGGCCGGCAAAGCCGTCGAGATCGACCCGCGCCAGCGCCCGTTCCGGCAGGCGTCCGTCCTCGCCCGGCAGCGCGCCCGAACGGCCACCGACCAGGCCAAGCCTGACGACCTCCCGCACAGTGAAAGGAAACGACAGTGTCGTCGCCTGCGGCAACACAGCCCGCTGGACGGCGACCTCCACCGGCTTCATCGCTGCGAGGTCGCGGCCGTTGAGGACGACACTCCCGGTATAGCCGAGGTCCCCCGACAATGCCCTCAGGAAGGTCGTCTTGCCCGAACCATTGGGGCCGACGATTGCCGCCACCTCGCCCGGCCGCGCATCGAAATCGACACCGGCAACAATTCTCTTGCCGGCGATATCGACCGAAACATTCCTCGCCTCGATCATTCCAGCCTCACAAATCGATCACGCCGCGCCTGCGCAGCAATATCCACAGGAAGAACGGCGCGCCTGATATCGCGGTGACGATGCCGATCGGCAGCTCGGCCGGCGCCACGATGGTGCGGGCGACCGCATCGGCAAGCAGCAACGAGGAGGCGCCGAGCAGCCCCGAGGCCGGCAGCAGGTAACGATTGTCGGGTCCGATCAGCAGTCGCAGCAGATGCGGCACGACGATGCCGACGAAGCCGATGCCGCCGCTGACGGCGACGGAGGCGCCGACCGCCGCCGAAACGCCGATGATGGCAGTGTATTTCAGCCGCTGCACCGGAATGCCGAGATGGCCGGCGGTCGCTTCGCCCAGCGCCAGCGCGTTAAGGCCGCGGGCCAGGAACGGCATCGCCGCCAGTGCCAGGACGATTATGGGTCCTACGGAAGCGATCTTGGCCCATGTCGCACCGCCGAGCGATCCCAGTGACCAGAAGGTCAGGTCGCGCAGCTGGCGATCGTCGGCCATGAATATGAGGATTCCGGTCAGCGCCATGGCAAGTGCCGCCAGGGCTATGCCCGCGAGCAGCATGGTGGCGACCGAGGTTTGTCCACGTCGCGTGGCGACCTGATAGAGCGCCAATGTGGTGACGAGACCGCCGACGAACGCCGCAAGCGGCAGCGCCAGCGTTCCGAGCAAGGCGGTCACCGGCGCCAGCACGGTCCCGCCAAGAACGATGATGACCACCGCGCCAAGGCTGGATCCTGCGGAAACGCCGATCAGACCGGGGTCGGCGAGCGGATTGCGGAACAGTCCTTGCATGACGGCGCCACAAACCGCGAGCGCCGCACCCACCAACATGCCGAGGATGACGCGTGGCATGCGGATGTCATGGACGATCAAGCTGTCGCGGGCGTTGAGCGCCGCATCGCCGGGGACGGAGCCAAAGAGCCAATCCCTGAAGACGGTCACGGCGGATGCATCCGATGCGCCGGATGTGAGCGAAAGCAAGATGGCGATCGCCAAGCCCAGGCACAGCAGAAGGATGACGGCACGGGCGCGGCCGGAACGATCCCCGTCGGATGCCCTAATCGCCTTCGCCGGACCGGCGACCGACTGGTCGGTCATGATGCTCAGTCCGTGACCTGTGCGCCATAAAGCGAAACGGCGAGATCATGGATCGCGTCGGCCGTGCGCGGCCCGAAGCCGAGTAGATAGGCGCCATCGATGCGGATCAGCTTGCGCGCCGTTCCGGCCGGCGTTGAGGCGATGGATGGATTGCCGAACACTTCGTCGTCCGAGACCGGCGGCCCGGCATTGCTCATCATCAGGATCACGTCCGGCCTTGCGGTGATGATCGCTTCGTCCGACATTTGCTTGTAGCCGGAAAAGCCTTCCACCGCATTGACCCCGCCCGCCAGCTTGACCATGCCGTCGGCCGCGGTTTCGCTGCCGGCCGCCAGGATCTTGCCACCCTGCGTCGAGAGAATGAACAGCACGCGCCTGCGCTCCTTGATCGAGGCTGTCCGCTTTTCGGCGGCTGTGAGTTTCGCATCGAGCGCCCTGGCCAGCACCTCGGCCTTGGCCTCGACCCCGATCGCCTTGCCTACAATGCGGACCTTCTGGAGGATGCCTTCGCGGTTGTACTGCTCGGGCACTTCGATGAACGGAATGCTCGTCTTCTTCAGCACGTCGACGGCTTCCTTGGGACCGCTGCCGTGCAATGCCAGTATGCCCGTCGGATTGACCGACAAGACGCCTTCCGGCGACAGCTGGCGCATGTAACCGACATCAGGCAGGTCGAGCGCGGCCTTTGGATAGAGGCTGGTGGAATCGCGCGCCACCAAATGTCTCTCCTCGCCCAGCGCATAGACGATCTCGGTGATGGAGCCGCCAATAGCGGCGATCTTCGAAGGATCGGCGAACACCGAAACGCCTTCGGTGGCGCCGGCTGGTTGCAGCGCGGCGAAAGCCATGGAAAGGCCGATTGCATAACCGACCATCGATCCGCGCAGGGCGGACGGTCTCGAAACAAAACGCATCACACTTTCCTCAGGCTGCCGTCGGGTTCGGAATGCGCGGCAGGTGCTCGGCCAGAAAACGCCAGTCGTCGCGCTCGCTTTCGCCTTCATGGCGCTTGCCGAAGAACTGGATGATCATGTCGCCATTGGCGGCATAGACCTCGAGCGATGTGACATGGCCGTCCTTGGTCGGCTTGCGCACCGCCCAGACTTCATGGATGTGGTCGGTGCGCAGGTGCAGGTGGAAGGTCTCGTCGAGCACGTTGATCCACGGCCCCATGGGCTTGATCGATTTGATCGGACCGGA
Organism: Mesorhizobium sp. BR115XR7A; assembly: GCF_020165315.1. Lineage (NCBI taxonomy): Bacteria > Pseudomonadati > Pseudomonadota > Alphaproteobacteria > Hyphomicrobiales > Phyllobacteriaceae > Mesorhizobium > Mesorhizobium sp. BR115XR7A. The sequence continues at coordinate 49,375 of NZ_JAIUHW010000018.1, read as the reverse complement.
GTGGATCTGGATGCAGCCGCGGTTGCCAACGAAGCACATAATCGGCATCTCGCTTTCGGCGGCGTGATGGAACATGGCGCGCACCGCGTCCTTATCGAGCAGCCAGGCGTAGTCCTGGCCAACCATGCGCACCGCCTGGCGGCGGCTGAGCTTCAGCGTCTTCAGCATGCCGAAGAACTGGTGCACGTCCGTCAGCCGGCTCCAGCGGTCACGCAGGTCATCCGGGCTCGCCGTCGATGCCCCGGCCTCGCTTTCCTCATCGAGAACCGGCCCCGAAATGTCGATCGTCGGCTCCTGGTTCCGCGATTCCAGCGAGGCGACCAGTTTCTGGTAGGCATGGAGGCTGGAGGCCGGGCGCAGATGCACCTTGTGCACCGCGTCGCCGGCCGCATCGAAGAACTGCAGGCTGCGGCGGATGTCGTCGCCGTCGCGCTTCTCCACGGCAAAGCCATGCGCCCAGATTTTCGGAAAAATGCGCAGGTCGATGTTCTCGCCGAGCACCATGGCATTGTGATTGCCGGTGACGACCTTGTCATAGACGCCGATCTTCTCGTGTACGGCGCTTTCGTTGCGGGTCAGCGCCATAACCTCGCCAACGGCCTCGATACCGGTCAGAAGGTCGTTGACGCGGGGTTCGACGCGGACGACGCCGTCGCCGCAATGGGCGGCCACCAGCTCGGCCTCCGAAATACCGAGCTGGGCGGCCAGGTCACGCTCGCGCGCTTTCGGATTGTCGGTCCGGGCCCGCCGGATTTCATGCGGAGCGGGTTTTACGCGCTGGTCCATGTCTTTACCTCTGATGCCTTGCCTTACTTGTTGAGAATGAGCTTGCCCTGGCGGGTGATCTTCAGCCGGTAGAGCGCGCCATGATGCTCGATGCCGATTTCGTGCTCGCCCTGGAACAGCGTGTTGCTGGACAGCGTCCGCACCGCCAGCGAGACCCGATCGAAACGGGTGGAGGTATCGTCGGAACGGCGGACGCGATAGCGAAACTCGTTGGGATTGTGCGTGTTCATCTGGGTCGATCCCTTTCCTGTGCCGGGCATCTGGCTAGGCGTTGCGAATTGCCGATTCATTTCTTGACTTGAATAATCATGTTTATTAGTCAGTGCAATACCGGACTAAATGAGTCAACATTTAAGATGCCGGATACGATCAAAATGCCAGCAAGCCCCGGGCCAGCCAGCATGGAACCTGGGATTTGGAGTTGGGGCATGGGGTTTATAAGTTGGGAACGGCGCGGCCGGTCGGCGGCGAACGGTGCGGCGGCTTTGCTCGCAAGCGTGGCGGCGATCGCTCTATCCGCGCCATCGGCGCACGCGCAACCTGCGACGCAGGCGGCGAGCGAGCAGACGGATCAATCGAAGAAGACTGACCAGCAAAAGGCAGCCCCCGCGGTCGCTACGTTGCTCGACAGGATCCTGGTGCTCAGCCGCACTGGCGAAACGGCGGTACAGTCGCTGGCCTCGGCCAGCCATGTCGACCAGGAACAGCTCGATCGCCGCATGGCGACAACGCCGAACGAGATGCTTTTCGGTGTGCCTGGCGTCGCTGCGCAGGCCGACGCCAGGCGCGTCAGCACCAGCATCAACATCCGCGGCCTGCAGGATTTCGGCCGCGTCGCGGTGATCGTCGATGGCGCGCGCCAGAATTTCCAGCGTTCCGACCACGGCACCCAGTCGACCTTCTATATCGATCCCGAGCTCGTCAAATCCGTCGACGTGATCCGTGGTCCTGTCGCCAACACCTATGGCTCGGGCGCCATTGGCGGCGTCGTCTTCTTCGACACCAAGGATGCGGTCGATTTCCTTAAGCCCGACGAGACGTGGGCCGGTTCCGTCACCGGACGCTACGAGAGCAACGGCAAGGGCTGGACCACGAGCGCCACCGGTGCCTATCGCATCAATGAGAACTGGGACGTGTTGGGCAACATCGTTTACCGCGACTACGACAACTACAAGGACGGCGACGGCGACACGGTCAACGGCACCGGCTTCGACGTGCTGAGCGGCCTGCTCAAGACGACCATCCGGCCAACCGAGAACAGTGAGCTCAAGCTCGGCTGGGTCGGTTCGAGCGACGGCTGGGACGAGACCAGCGGCGGCGTGCCGGTCAACGATGTCGACCTGAAGTCGAACACCTTCACGGCCCGCTACAACATCACGGACGAAGACAAGAGCTGGCTCGATCTCCACATCAACACGTCCTACAACAAGACCAATCTCGACCTGACCAGTCTCGCGCCGCAGAACCGGTTCGATCCGGCGACCGGTCTTCCCTTGGTGCTGCCGGCAGGATCGCTGTCGACATTCGATGTCGGCACGACCGGCATCGATATCTGGAACACGTCGCGGTTCGAAACGAACGGCATCGCGCATGAACTGACCTATGGCGGCGATTGGGTCGGCGACAACGTCAAGACGGGTGGCGCGGCCGGGGGCGACAGTTTCTACACGCCGTCGGGCAAGCGCAACGTGTCCGGCGCCTACGTCCAGGACAAGCTCACCTGGGACTGGCTCGAAGTCGTCGCTGGCCTGCGCTACGACAGCTACAGCCTGAAGGATGACATGCATGATATTTCCGGCGACAGGCTATCCCCGCGCGTCACCGTCGGTGTCTCGCCGTTCGAGAGCGCCGGGCTTGCCGGCCTGCAATTCTACGGCACTTATGCGGAAGGCTACCGCTCGCCCTCGATCACGGAAACGCTGATCAGCGGCAATCATCCAGCCGGCGTCAGCTTCCCGTTCCTGCCCAATCCAAATCTGCGGCCTGAAACCGGCAAGACGACCGAGTTCGGCGTCAACTACAAGCAGAACGATATCTTCGAGCCGGGCGACGCCTTTCGCCTGAAAGCAGCCTATTTCAACAACGATGTCGACGACTACATCGACGGCGTAACGCTGTCGCCGTTCGCTCCAGGCAGCGGCTGCCCCTTCGGCCCCGGAATCCCGATCTGCTTCCAGTACCAAAATTTCGCCAAGGCCAAGATCAACGGCTTCGAGCTGGAGGGCGTCTATGACGCGGCATGGGGCTATGCCGGCCTCTCGGCCTCGATCACGGATGGCCACACCGTTTCCTACAAGGGTGTGGAAGCCGACCTCGCCACTATCCCCTCCTCTCAGGTCACCGCTCAGCTTGGCCTGCGTTTCCTCGAGGACAAGCTGACCGTCGGCGGTGAGGTGCAGTATAACGGCAAGCCTAAGGGCAATGCCGTCGCGACGGACTACACACTGGTCAATGCTTTCGCCAGCTATCAGGCGACCGACAATCTGAAAGTCGATTTCCGCGCCGACAATCTGTTCGACGTCAAATACGCCAATCCGCTGAACGGCAGCACCACGGTTGCGGTCTACGAACCCGGTATCACGCTGAAGCTGGCGGCAACCATGCGCTTTGGAGGCTGACCATGACGCCCTTGACGGCATCCCTTCGTCTGCTGACCTCGACGCTGGCGATGTCGCTGACGACAATTCCGGCGTGGGCTGAGCAGTCCGCGCCGGTCCTGACCCTCGAACTCAATGCCGCGCAACCTTCCGACAAGGGCTGCCGGCTGACCTTCCTGATCAGCAACAATCTCGGCGCCGACCTGACCAAGGCGGCGTTCGAGATCGCCCTGTTCAACGAGGCCGGCATCGTCGACCGGCTGACCGTGCTCGACTTCAAGGACCTGCCGCACGGCAAGACCAAGGTGACACGCTTTGACCTGGCCGGCACCGACTGCACCAAGGTCAGCCGCGTGCTGGTCAACAGCGGAACGGATTGCGCTGGCACGGGCGTCGAACCAACTGCCTGCATGCGCAAGCTGAAGACGGACACCAGGACCGGCATCGCTTTCGGCGTCTGAAGTGGGACTGCATAAGAAAAGACCGTGGCAGGGCCGCTGGCCGGCTTCGATTGCTTACCGGTTGAGGCAGCCGATCTTGATTTGACAAGTCTGCGCGTATCGCTGCAATTTCGCGCCCGCGACATGCAGGAAATCAGTCCACTCCCCGACACTGGCAGCGAGTTGGCAATAGCGCCGGCAGAGCGACTTGCCCAGGCACGACCGCAAGCCAGCAACGGCAAGTGGCAGGCTGCGATCGCCATCTCCTGCCTGCTCCATGCCGGCGTGGCGGCGGCTTTTCTGATCTTGTCCGCCGGCAAGTTCGATTCCAGGGAGGCAGAGCAGTCGGAAGGCGGCGATCACAAAGGTGACAAGGTCGCCGGCAGTGCATTGGACAAGGACCCGGCGGCAATGAATGTCACGCTGGTGCAGCCCCCGCCGACGGCCAAGCCTCATCCGGCAAAGGCGGCCAGGCCGGCGCCGACCGCACCTTCACAGCCCGCGCAGGAACCGGCGACACACGCTCCCGAGCCTGCCCGTGACGCCGCGAAGCAGGCTTCGGAGCCCTCGGCGGAACCGGTCAAACAGCCCGTGGCCACGCCGGACATACTGGTGGCGGCAACCCCGCGCCCGGACGACCAGAGCGTGGCTGCCAGGACAGAAACGCCGGCACGGCCGCACGCCCAGGCCGAAACCACCGAAATTCCTGTCACCGTTCCCGACCAACCGCCGATCCCCGTTGCAAGGCCAACTGGGGCGGCTGCCCCTGCCACTGCTGGAGCAGCTAATGAACGGAGCGGCACGGCCGATGGCCAGGACCGGCTGGCGGAAGCGGCCAGCAAGGGCAAAAGGCAAAAAGACCCAGGCAGCACTGCTGAAGACAGCTACCGCGGCAACGTCTTTCGAAAACTCGGCAGCGTCAATCGTACTCTCCCGCCGTCGCTGCAACTGGCCGCGCGTAACAATGCGGTTGTGGCATTCGCCATAGGCAGGAAGGGCGACATAGACCAGTTGCGCATTCTGGAAAGCTCAGGATCGCCGACTTTCGACGAGGCCGCGCTTGGCATCGTGCGCAAGGCCGCTCCCTTCCCTCCAATTCCGTCACAGGCATCGAACCCGAGCTTGGAGTTCGAGGTCGGGATCGGCCCGTTTTGACTAGGCCCGGGACAAACGTTGCGGCGCAACCATCAACACCCGCATGAAAGGGACCCCCTATGTACATCGCCATGAACCGCTTCAAGGTCCAGACCGGCTCGGAGGGCAACTTCGAAGCCATGTGGAAGAACCGCGACTCCAGCCTGGCCGAGATGAAAGGTTTTCGCGAATTTCACCTGCTGCGCGGCCCGGTCAACGAGACCGAGGGCTACACGCTGTTCGCGTCGCACACGGCGTGGGCAAGTCACGATGATTTCGTCGCCTGGACCAAGTCGGAGAACTTCCGCGCCGCCCACCGGAATGTCGGCACGACGAAAGTCCACTATCTCGGCCACCCGCAATTCGAGGGCTTTTCCGTCGTCGAGGGCGATGCCGACCTATGCGGCGGCCAAGAGGCTGGCATTGCCACCCGCGGCGGTCGTGTCGACGCAGACCGCCCGCTCATGCGCATAAGCCGCCGGATAAAGCACCTCGCTGACCAGCGGGACGATCGGCCCGCTGCGCTCGGCGATGACCTTGCGCACGATGCGCGCCGCCTCGGGCGTGCCTGAAAAAGCAACCACATCGACGCGCAGCGAGCGCGCCTCGACAGGATCGGGGCGGCCGTCGATGGCCGCCAGCGGCAGGCCTTTGCCGGTCAATGCCGAGAGCGCCGCCGGTGCACCCGGCGCAACAGCCAGCACCGCATTGCCGGCGGCGAGCGCCTGGATGGTCTGCGCCAGCAGCGTGTCGCCGTCCGGCCCCAAGCACAGCACCCGGCCGCGCGGCGACAGCGACAGCGTGTTGGCCTCGCCGGTCGGCCCGGGCAGATCGACCTGGCCGAAATCAATGCTGGCGGCGGCACCGATCGCGGCCGCGCCCTTGCCGCGAAGATGCTTCCTGAGGATGGCGACCCGGTCCGGCCGCGTCGACCAGCCGCCGAGAGCGGGATCGGGCAGATTGTCGGCCAGTTCGGTCGCCGTCACCTTATGGCCTTCGCCGACTTCCGTGCCCGCTTCAGGCCCTTTGCGGAAACGCCTGAGATAGTGCGGCCCGCCGGCCTTTGGCCCGGTGCCGGACAGGCCCTCGCCGCCAAATGGCTGCGAACCGACGACAGCGCCGATCTGGTTGCGGTTGACATAGATGTTGCCGGCATGGATGCCGTCGACGAAATGCTGCACCCGGCCCTCGATACGGGTGTGCAGGCCGAAGGTCAGGCCGTAGCCCTTGCGGTTGATGGCGGCGATGACGCTGTCGATCTGGTCGGCGTCGAAGGTCGCGACGTGCAGCACCGGACCGAACACTTCGCGCTCCATCTCCTCGATGCCCTTGACCCGGAAGACATGCGGCGCGACGAAGCGGCCATCCTTGGGCGCCTCAAGTTTAGCGATCAGCCGGCCCTGCAGGCCCATCGTCGTGCAATAATCGCGGATCGAACTTTGCGCGTCATCGTCGATCACCGGACCGACATCGGTCGAAATCCGCCAGGGATCCCCGACGTTGAGCGCCTCCATGGCGCCTTTCAGCATCTCCAGCATCTTCTTCTCGACGTCTTTCTGGACATAGAGCACGCGCAACGCCGAGCAGCGCTGGCCGGCACTCTGGAAGGCCGACGCGAGGATGTCACGCACCGCCTGCTCAGGAAGTGCCGTGGAATCGACGATCATGGCATTGAGGCCGCCGGTCTCGGCGATCAGCATGGCGTCCGGCGCCGCGGTCTCGGCCAATTGCTTTTCGATCAGCTTGGCGACCTCGGTCGAGCCGGTGAAGCAGACGCCGGCAATACGCGGGTCCGCTGTCAGCGGACCACCGACCGACGGGCCGTCCCCGGGCAGGAGTTGGATGACGTCTTCCGGCACGCCGGCCTCGCGCAGCATCTCGACGGCGCGGAAGGCGATCAGCGGGGTCTGCTCGGCTGGCTTGGCGATCACTGAATTGCCAGTGACAAGTGCTGCCGCGATCTGGCCGGTGAAGATGGCGAGCGGGAAATTCCACGGCGAGATGCAGACGATGGCGCCGCGCGCTTGCGTGCCCATTTCGGCGTTCGCCGCCTCGGTGGCGTAATAGCGCAGGAAGTCGACCGCCTCGCGCACTTCGGCGACGCCGTCGGCCAGCGATTTGCCGGCCTCGCGCGTGGCGAGCGCGAAGAACTCGACGGCATTGGCCTCGTAAAGATCGGCGGCACGGTTGAGCATAGCGGCACGCTCGGCGACCGGGCGTTTTGCCCACGCCGGCTGCGCCTCGACAGCGATGCGCACGGCGGTTGCGACCTGCTTGGCGGCGGCCTCGTGAACCGTGCCGACCACCTCGGAAGGCTTTGCCGGATTGAGGATCGGGCGCTGCTTGCCGTAGCCGGCGGCGCGCGTGATCGGCTTGGCGTGCCAGCGATCGGGACCCGCAAATGCCGCTCTGGCCTGCTCGATTGCCGCCAGCGTCACCGTGTCGGTGATGTCGAATCCCTTCGAGTTGCGGCGCCCGATCCCAAAGATCTGGGAAGGCCGGGCAATCGTCGGATTGGCGGCGGGACCCTGGCTTTCAACCGTTTCCAGCGGATCGCGTGCGATATCCTCCGGCTCGACCTCCTCGTCGGTCAATTGGTGCACGAAGGAGGAGTTGGCGCCGTTTTCCAGGAGCCGGCGGACCAGATAGGCCAGCAGGTCCGAATGCGCGCCGACCGGCGCATAGATACGGCAACGCGTGCCTTCGGCCTTGCGCACCGTTTCGTGCAAAGCCTCGCCCATGCCATGCAGGCGCTGGAATTCGAAGGTGTCGCGACTGTCAGCCATCGACAGGATGGCGGCGACGGTGTGCGCGTTATGGGTGGCGAACTGCGGATAGATGCGGTCGGTCATGCCAAGCAGCTTTTTCGCGCAAGCCATGTAGGAGACGTCGGTGTTGGCCTTGCGCGTGAACACGGGATAACCGGCAAGCCCGAGTGTCTGCGCCCGCTTGATCTCCGTGTCCCAATAGGCACCCTTGACCAGCCGGACCATGATGTTGCGATTATGCTTGTTGGCCAGGGCATAGAGCCAATCGATGGTGAAAGCCGCGCGCGGACCATAGGCCTGCACGACGACGCCAAAGCCGTTCCAGCCGGCGAGTTCCGGCTCGGCCAGCACCCGCTCGATCACGTCGAGCGACAGGTCGAGACGATCCGCCTCCTCGGCGTCGATGTTGAGCCCCATCCGCGAATGCCGTGCGGCCAGGGCCAGCGACAACAGCCGCTCGGCCATCACAGGCAGCATCTCTTCCTTTTGCGCTTCTTCGTAGCGTGGATGCAGTGCCGAAAGCTTGACGGAGATGCCATGGTTCTGGCGGATATCTGGCCCGTTCGAGCCAGCATCGAGCGAGGAAATGGCGTCGGCATAGGCCTTGTGATAGCGCAGCGCGTCCGCCTCGGTGCGGGCCGCCTCGCCCAGCATGTCGAAGGAGTAGAGGTAACCCTTCTGCGTCATTGGCCGGCCGCGCTTGACGGCTTCCGCGATCGTGCGGCCAAGCACGAACTGCTCGCCCATCTCCCGCATGGCTGCGGCCACTGCCTTGCGGATGACCGGTTCGCCCAGCCGGCGCACCATCGAACGCAGCGTGCCTTCGATACCGCCCTCACCTTCATCGAGCACGCGGCCGGTTAGCATCAGCGCCCAGGTCGAGGCGTTGACGAAGATCGAACTCGAACCGCCCGAATGCGCCGACCAGTCGTGCGGCGCGATCTTATCGGCGATGAGATCGTCCATCGTCTCTGTGTCGGGTACGCGCAGCAGCGCCTCGGCCAGGCACATCAGCGCCACGCCTTCCTTGGTGGAGAGGCCGTAGGCCGAGAGGAAGACTTCCATCAGCCGGGGATCGGACGAACCGCGCACCGCCCGCACCAGGTCGGCCGCACGCGCCGAGATCGCCTTACGGTCTCCGGCCGAAAGCCCGGCCGCCTCGGCTAATCGCTTAACCGCTGCGTCTTCGTCGGGCAAATAATTGGCGCGGATCTGCTGGCGGATGGCGTCGAGCGGCATGGCGGTCCTATGAGCAAGCACAAGGGAACGGGCCGGCGGTCACCGGACCGAATGGCGCAAGCTAGCACAAGTGCCAGATTTCAGGCGGTCTGAAAAAATCGACAGGGCAGCTCAATTGATCTATCATGTTGCCGAAAAATTGCTCATTCGGGCTGCAGTTTCGATGACAGAAGATCAATTGGACCGCATCGACAGGAACATCCTGTCGGCACTGGCCGGCAATGGCCGGCTTTCCATGTCGGAACTGGCGGTCAAGGTCGGCCTGTCGAAGACACCGGTGCAGGCGCGGGTGAAGCGGCTGGAGAAGGACGGCTATATCAGGGGATACCAGGCGATCATCGACCGCGAACGCATGGGCGAAGGCCATGTCGCCTTCGTGCAGGTGAAATTATCGGACACCCGATCCGCCGCGCTCGATGCCTTCAACCGCTCCGTACAAGCCGTGCCGGAAATCGAGCAGTGCCACATGATGGCGTCGAGCTTCGACTATCTCCTGAAGGTCCGCACGAAGGACATCGCCGCCTATCGCCGCGTGCTCGGTGAGCGCATCTCCGCCCTGCCCCACGTCGCCCAGACCTCGACCTTCGTGGCGATGGAGACGGTCAAGGACAGGTAACCTATTCCGATAGCGTCTTCAGGAACGCCACCAGTGCGGCGCGCTCGCGGTCCGAGAGCTCCAGCGGGTGAATTTCAGAACTGCCCTCGACGCTTGGCGCAGCCTTGGCATAGTGAGCGACGACCTCGTCGAGCGATGAAAACTGCCCGGCGTGCATGTAAGGCGGCCGCGTCGCCGCACCGCGCAGTGACGGCGTCTTGTAGGCGCGCACAAGTTCTGGCGCATCCTTGACCATGAAGCGCAGCTCGCCGCAGGCACTGGCCTCGCCATCGCGATAGGCGCCGAAGCAGTTGAACGGGTCGGCCTCGACTTGGGCCACCGCATCGACGCGCCCACGATCCGCCGGCAGGCCGGCAGCAGGCGGTACACCCGTGTTGTGAAAACCGTTGTCGCTGAAGCGCGGGCCGTTGTGGCAGGTCACGCAATTGGCCTTGCCGACGAACAGTTTCAACCCAAGGATTTCCTCCGTGGAAAAGACGGCATCGCCTTTCGGCTCGGCGCCTGTCGCAAGGTCCAGCGCAAAGCGGTCGAAGCGTGTCGGTGCCGGCTCAATCGAGCGTTCGAAAGCGGCGATCGCCTTGCCGATATTGGCATAGACGCCGTTGATTGCGTCGCGCTGCGCATCGCTCATCGCGTTCCAGGCGGTTTTTTCGGCATCGCTTCCAAGCGGGCTGGCATTTGGCGGAATGCTGGACAAATCAGGCAATGGCCCGAAGATGCGCTCATAGCGTTCGCCGAAACGCGCCTTCATGTAATGCGCGTAGGCAGCACGGTTTCCCGCCTGTTCCAACGGGTTTTCGAGCGGTGTCAGCGCCTGCGCCCACAGGCTGTCGCGCCGTCCATCCCAGAAGAACCAGGGGTCGCGCGCCACGCCGGCCAGCGGCATGGTGCGCCGGTTGGTGTGGCCGACTCCGACCGCCTGCGGCAGGTCGTCCTGGAACTGCCGGTCGATCTTGTGGCAGGTCGAGCAGGACACCGTACCGTCGCGGCTCATCCCGACGTCGAAGAACAGCGTCGAGCCGAGCGCCGCCGCGGCCGGCTCATCGGCGAAGCGGTTGGTGGTATCAGGCTTCAGTGCCGGCAGCGTATTCAGCGCGAGCGATGCAATCGTCTTCTTCTCGGCATCGGAAAAATCCGGCTTGCCGCAACCGGCAAGGATGGCTGCCACCGTCAGTGCCAAAAACCAGAAAAAGCGCCTCATCGACCGCTCACAGCACCACGTTGAACAGCACAGTGTCAGAGCCCGCGCCGGACGATATGGCGAAACGCAGTTGCCACCAGCCGCTCATGGTGAATTTCACCCCTTCGATGCGGTAGCGCCCCTCGCCTAGATAGTCGGTCGCCTGCGGGCTGGTCGGCAGACCGTGATTGTGTTGCGGCATGCCGCCGGAGATGGCAATCGCGGCTCGCTCTACGGAGGCCCCCGTCTTTGTCTTCAGCGTCAGCAGCCAGGATTCCAGTTCGCCCTGCCGCACGACGCCCCGTTCCGGCACGAAACTCGCTACGTACAGCCCGTTGTCGGTTTTTTTCGTCCGCGAGACATCCGGGCCGACGGGCTGTGCCGAATGCGGCGCGGTCAGATAGACGGCCGCGAGAACGCCGACCAGCAAAGCAGCTAGACCAAGACCTGCCAGGAGATAACGCCATAACGATGCCAAACCGGTTCCTCTTTCGCAGATAACGTCCTGCCGGGCGGATCGCATCCCGCCGGCCTGTGGGAAAACGCTGTGGCGGAAAAAAGCCTGCTTGCCAAGCATGGCGCTGCGTCCGGCAAAAAGCTACAGCACCGAAAGCACTGGAGGATTGCAGATGGTGGGAAACGGCGTCGCCTCGATCGGCGAATGCATGCTGGAACTGTCGGGCCAGACCGGGCCGAACTGGCGCATGGGCTTTGCCGGCGACACGTTCAACACGCTGTGGGCGCTGCATGCACTAAGCGCTGACCGGCCGGCAACCTACGTCTCGGCCTTCGGCGACGACCCTTTCTCGCAGGGCCAGATCGACTTCTTCGCCGAAAACGGCATCGGCATCGGCTCCAGTCCGGTCATACCGGGCGCGCGCCCCGGCCTCTATGCCATCACGCTGACCGGCGCCGAGCGCTCCTTCACCTACTGGCGCGACGACGCCGCCGCCAAGCAGCTCGCGTCGGACCCGGCGGCACTGGGCAAAAACCTGGAAAATCAGTCGCTTGTGTACTTTTCCGGAATCACTTTGGCAATTCTCGATGAGGCCGCGCGCAAGACGCTGCTGACCGCGGTGGCAAAGGCGCGTGCGGCGGGCTCGCTGATTGCCTTCGATCCCAACTATCGGCCACGGCTCTGGCGCAACCGCGAGGACGCGCAAGCAGCGATTGCCGGGGCGCTTGCAATTACCGACATCGCGCTGCCGACGTTTCCGGACGAGCGGATGCTGTTCGGCGATGACACACCGCAGGCGACCGCCGAGCGCCTCGGGCAATTGGTCAAGGAGGTCGTGGTCAAGAACGGCGAGGCACCGGCATTGATCGGCAAGGGTGGAGCGCTGCGGGAGGTCGCCGCAATCCACGTGGCTGCGCCCGTGGACACGACAGGTGCCGGCGATTCCTTCAACGGCGGCTATCTCGCCGCACGGCTTGGCGGGATTGCCCCGGCGGACGCTGTCCAGCGTGCGCACCGCGTCGCCGCCGCCGTCGTGCAGGTCCGCGGCGCGCTGGCGCCGTTCGAGACGCTACGGGCGGCGTTCGGCCAGTCCTGAAAAAGTTAGCCCTGCCGGAAGCGATATTCCGTCACATGGTGGTAGATCGCGCCAGGCCATAGCGTCGCCTGCGGGAAATAGGGCCGGTTCGGCGCGTCGGGCCATATCTGCGGCTCCAGACAGAAGCCGCTGAAGGCCTTGTAGTTCCGCCCTTCAAGGCCGGTGCGTGGCGTCACATATTGCCCGGTATAAAGCTGGACGCCGGGCTCGGTGGTCCAGACTTCCATCTCGACGCCGGAACTCGCCCCTTGCACCCAAGCTGCCTCCTTGAGCGGACCGCGCGCCGCGGCCAGGCAGAAATTCTGGTCGTAGGATAACTGTTCGCCCTCGGTCTCCATGCGCAGCGGCCGCGCCTGGCGAAAATCGAAAGGCGTGCCGTCGACCGGCTTGACCACCCCGGTCGGGATCATGTCGCCGTCGACAGGCAGATAGGCGCCGGCGTTCAGCATCATCCGATGGTCGAGAATGTCGCCGGTGCCGCCATCGTCGAGATTGAAATAGGAATGCTGGGTGAGATTGCACGGCGTCGGCTCCTCGCAGGTCGCCGTCAGTTCGACGCTGAGCGTGCCGGGAATTTTCAGCCGGTAGGTGCAGGTAACGTCGAGCGCTCCGGGAAAGCCCATCGCGCCATCGGGATCATGCAGCGTCAGCGTGACGAAGTCCCTGCCATGCAGCGAAACCGTCCATGGCCGGTGGGAATAGCCTTGCGAGCCGCCATGCAGCGTATGCTTGTCCAGGAAGTTGCGCTCGGTCTGATAGCGGTTGCCGCCAATTGTGAAACGAGCGTCGCCGATGCGGTTGGCGTAGCGCCCAACCACCGCCCCGAAGAAGCCGGTATCGGTCTCATACGCTTCCAGAGTGCTGTAGCCGAGAACCAGCGGCGCATCATGCCCGGCCAGGCGCAGGTCCTGGACGATGGCGCCGAGCCCGATGATGTTGGCGGTGAGGCCGCCGCCCCTGATCGTGAAGCGGCGGACCGGTTCGCCTGCCTGCGTCGTGCCGAAAACCTCGCCGTCCTTCATCATCATGCCCGCAAACGTCAGTGGATCCAAAGGACTTCGGCTGGTTCTTCAGCCTCGAGGCAGGTTTACGAGCCTGCCACAGGACTAGCCTATCAGAGGCCGAGGCCGCCGATGCACACATATTTGGTATCGAGGTAATCCTCGATGCCCTGATGTCCGCCCTCCTTGCCAAGTCCGGATTCCTTGACGCCGCCGAACGGTGCTTCAGGTGTGGTGATCAGCCCTTCATTGACGCCGACCATGCCGTATTTCAGGCCTTCCATGACCCGGAAGGCGCGGCCGAGATCGCCGGTGTAGAAGTAGCAGGCAAGGCCGAACTCCGTGTCGTTGGCGAGTGCCACGGCCTCTTCCTCGGTCTCGAACTTGAACACGGGAGCGACCGGCCCAAAAATCTCTTCCTTCATAAAGCGCATTTTCGGCGTCGCGTTGGCGATGACCGTCGGCTGGAAGAACGAACCGCCGAGCGCGTGGCGCTTGCCCCCGGCGACGACCTTGCCGCCCTTCGCCGTGGCGTCGGCAATCAGCTCCTCGACCTTCTCGACCGCCTTCTCGTCGATCAGCGGCCCCTGCTGGACGCCCTCTTCCAGGCCGGAACCGACCTTCAGCCCGTTGCTGGCCGCGGCGAGTTTCTCGACGAACTTGTCATAGACGCCGGCCTGGACCAGGAAGCGGTTGGTGCAGACGCAGGTCTGGCCGGAATTGCGATATTTGGCGGTGATCGCGCCGGCCACGGCACGCTCGATATCGGCGTCGTCGAAAACGATGAACGGCGCGTTGCCGCCGAGTTCCATCGATACCTTCTTGACGGTCACCGACGATTTCTGGATCAGGATCTTGCCGACTTCGGTGGAGCCGGTGAAGGTGATCTTCTTGACCAGCGGATTGGCGCAAATCTCGTCGCCGATCTCACCGGCGGCGCCGGTCAGGATGTTGACGACGCCCTTGGGAAAGCCGACTTCCTCGGCAAGCGCCCCCCAGGCAAGGCCGGAATACGGCGTCTGCGAGGCCGGCTTGACGACGGCGGTGCAGCCCGCGGCAAGTGCGGGACCGAGCTTGCGGGCCAGCATCGAGGACGGGAAATTCCACGGCGTGATGGCGGCGATGACACCGACCGGTTCTTTCGTCACCAGGATGCGGCGGTCCGCCCATGGCGAGGGCACGACATCGCCATAAGTGCGGCGGCCTTCTTCGGCGAACCACAGGATGTAGGCGGCAGCCGAACCGATCTCGCCCTTGGATTCGAACAGCGACTTGCCCTGCTCGATGGTGAGCAGTTCGGCCAGCACGTCCTGATTGTCCATCATCGCATCATGCAGCTTGCGCAGCAGCTTCGAGCGCTCGAGCGCGGTCGTCTTGCGCCAGGTTTTGAAAGCTTCATCGGCGGCCTCGATGGCGCGGCGAGCTTCTGCCTTGCCCGACTTCGGTACGGTGCCGATCTTGAGGCCTGTAGCCGGATTGTTCACGTCGACCGTCTGGCCGCTGTCGGCCTGCACCCATTCGCCGTTGATGAGATTGGCCTGCCGCATGAAATGGCTGGTTTTCTGAAGCATGGTCTAGCCTCCGTTCGGCGCTCACGGGCCGCTATCTGGATGTCTTCGGTAAAGCGCAGGCAGGGCCGCGCGCTGGAGCCATTGCTCTTAACCTAGGGAAAGCCCCGCAAGCAATCGCAAGATGGCATATAGGGGTTGGACCAGCACAAGACGAGAGCGCGTTGGCGTACAGCGTCGCCAACCTTACCCGAAAACATGCAGGACAACCGTCAGCCAGAAAGCGGTGGTGATCGCCGCGCAGGCCGTGGCGATGGTCATCTGGTTCGATGCCAGCGCCTGGCCGGTGTTGAACTGCACCGCGATGAGATAGGAATTGATGCCGGAGGGCAGCGCCGCCACCACGACCGCCACCTTGGCGGTCAGGGGCGGCAGGCCGAGCAGCCAGACGAAGGCAAGAACCAGTGCCGGCATCAGGAACAGTTTGAGCGCCGAAAGCGCCAGCGCCGGCCGGACATTGCCTGATATCCCGAAGCGGCGCAGGCTGAGCCCCATGGCAAACAGCGCCACCGGCCCGGCCGTATCGGCCAATGCATCCACCAGGCGCATGGCGAGACCAGGCAGCGGCACGCCGCTGAGCCGCCATGCCAGGCCCAGGACAATGCCGATGATCAGCGGATTCATGAACAGCCGCCTGAGGAAACTTCTGATAACGCGCAAGGGATGCACGTGTTCGCCGCTGCCGCGCCCGAACATCTCGAACAGCACGATCGAAGCCATCATCATGATCGGCAGATGCACCGAGACCAGCAGCGACAGCACTTCGAAGCCGCTCGGGCCGAATATGCCGAGGATGAAGGGGGCGCCGAGCAGCACGATGTTGGAGAAGGCCGACGAGACGCCTCCGACAACGCCGGCGCGGGCATCCCGCCCGAATATCCGCGTGATGACGAGATGGCCGGCGGCCCAGGTGATCGCCGCCGCCGTGAAATAAGCACCCCACAGCGGCCAGGGCGCCACGCCATGGAAATCCGCCGTCACCATGGTCTGGAACAGGAGCAGCGGCATTGCCACCGAGACCGCGAAGTCGGATATCCCCTCGCCGCTCGCCGGTCTCAAATAGCCCGTGAGCCCGGCGAGATAGCCGAGCGCGACAAGACTGAAGACGAACAGGACGGTTTCGGTAAGCGGAGACATTTTTCAGGGATAGGCGAGCCACGGTCGCTGCGCAATCGCACCCGGTCATGCTGCTCGATGCCTGCCGCACCAATCCGTTTCCTGCCGATGCCATGGGTGCGGCGTGCGCCAACCCACTCGGCCGAGCCGATCGGAGCTGGCGGGCTGGAACCGGTGCGCGGCGGCAAGCCCGAATACCTCAAGGCGATTGCCTTCTTCGATAATGCCAAACAGGGCTTTACCGAAGCCGGCTACACGATCCCCATCCCGCTCACCGATCAGAAGATCGATCTGGTGAAGCAGCAGCTCGCCAAAAGTGAGGCGTGAGACGCGGCTGACGCCCGGCTTGTCTTTGTGCCTGCTTTCCAATCCTTATATGCGAATGGTTGGAGCCCGACACGGGAGCATGGAAGGGTGGCGATGATCCGGTTAGCCTTGGCGTTGTTCCTGCTTGTCGTCCCCGCCGCCGCGCACGCGACGGACGCCGGCTGGGCGCTGCTGCGCGATGGCGGCCATGTCGTGCTGCTGCGCCACGCCATGGTCACCGGCACCACCGACCCGGCCAATTTCGACATCGGCAATTGCGCCACCCAGGTCAATCTGTCGGCGCGCGGCAAGCAGCAGGCAAGCAAGATCGGCGCCCTGTTTGCCGCCCGCGCGGCTCCCATCGAGCGCATTTTGTCCAGCCGCTATTGCCGCTGCCTCGACACCGCGCGCACCGCCTTCGAAGCCGAGCCGGAGCTGTTCGCACCGCTCGATCTCCTGAAGGGTGACGATGCGCAGAAAGCAGCGCAGATCGCCGCCATCATGAAGGAAATCCGCGCCTATTCCGGCTCCGACAATCTGGTCCTGGTCACCCATCTCGAAAACATCGTGGCGCTGACCGGCGTGTCGCCGCGCGAAGGCGAAGCAGTGGTGGTCGAGCCGCAAGGCGACGGCTTGCGCGTACTCGGCCGCGTCACCTTCTGAGAACCACTGCTCCCGAACGCGGGCGCGGCAATGAGTGTTGCCGAAATGCCACCGCCGAAAGAAGCCGCGAATTCGACACGACAATGTCGCTTGCGACAACCCGTCGCAGGGGCTATAGGCGCGCTCCCGGTCACGAAAACCGAAGCGAGCACACCGGTTGGAGCTTTCGTCTCCGCCCGTGCAGACGGCTTTGCCGCCCTGTATACGGCGCCGCTTTGGGGATTGGGATCGCGGATGTAGCTCAACTGGGAGAGCGCCGGACATAATCCGGAGGTTGTGGGTTCGAGTCCCGTCGTCTGCACCACGGATAGCTCAGTTGGTAGAGCATCAGACTCATAATCTGATTGTCGAAGGTTCGATTCCTTCTCCATTGGCTCGATAAGCCAGCACCCTGCCAGGTGTTATCTGAAACGGTCCGGGGACTGGAATGCTGAAGACGTGACGGACGGCCGAGGCCTTCGGGCCAGGACGTATCGAAAGGTCCGATGCCATCGGCTCGCGGCCAGGCTCGCGGTGATGGTCAAGGCGCAGTGTCGCCGGCAAGGGAGGCTCGCCTCCGGCGCCCGCTTCGCTGCCCCGTGATCCGCTCCCGCAGGCCCGCCGCGCATCGATGCCACCAGTCCCCGGATCATTCGTGTCCGGAATTGGAAGTGAAACGAGAAACGAAGGGAAGATCGACGCATGACGTGACGCCTCGCATGGGGCCATGCCCGACAGGAGTAAGACAATGACTATTCTCGATACAGTTCTTGGGCGCGAGCGCGTCCTCGTTAAGGAAAACGAACGTGCCCTCACTCTCTACAAGGGAGAGATCAAGGCTGTCCTGCTGCCGGGTGAGCACTGGCTCGCCAACCGGAACCAGAGCCTTGAGGTGTCCCGGCACGATCTGAAGAGCCCGGAATTCGTTTCGGCGTACGAGAAGGCGTTGTTCGACAAGCTCCCGGACGTGGCCGCGCGTCATTTCACCATCGTGCGCACCGGGCGCACGGAAGTTGCCGTCATCGAGCGTGACGGCAACCTGCATTCCGTGCAGGCCCCCGACCGTAAGCTGGTACTGTGGACCGATGCCGGACCGTGGAAGGTGACGGTGATCGACACCTCGGCCGATCTTGCCATCGATCCGGCTGTCATGCGCCGGCTCGGCCAGGCTCGGAAGGCGGAATTGATGTCCGTTCACCCGGTTGTCGACGGCCAGGCCGGGCTGCTGTTCATCGACGGTGTCCTTGTGCGGACGCTTGCCGCTGGCGTGCACGGCTTCTGGAACGTCGGACGGATGGTGCAGATCAAGGTCGTCGACCTCAAGCGCCAGTCGCTCGATGTCGCCGGGCAGGAAGTGCTGACCAGGGATCGCGTCACGGTCCGCGTCAACATCGCGGCCGAATACCGGGTCATCGACCCGGTCAAGGCGGTGAGTGCGGTGAAGGACTTCTCCGAGGCCCTCTACCGCGCCCTGCAGTACGCGTTCCGCAAGACGCTGGGCGCGCTCACGCTCGACCAGATCCTCGAAAAGAAGGTGACGGTCGACGAGGAAGCGGCGGCCAAGGTCCGTGCCGACATGGCCGAGATCGGGGTCGAGGTCAGCGATATCGCGCTCAAGGATGTCATCCTGCCGGGTGAGATGCGCGAGATCCTCAACCAGGTGGTTTCGGCCGAAAAGCAGGCCGAGGCCAACGTCATCCGCCGCCGCGAGGAGACGAACGCCACGCGTTCCCTTCTCAACACGGCCAAGGTGATGGCGGAGAACCCGGTGATGCTGCGGCTGAAGGAGCTCGAGGCTCTGGAAACCATCGCCGGCAAGGTCGAGCGGCTGACCGTCCACAACGGAACGGGCGGGCTGCTGAACGATCTGGTCAAGCTCCGCGACAGCTGAGCTTACGTAGCGTCAACGGAAGGGCCACCGGGTCGACCGGCGGCCCTTCTTGCGTTTCCTGGGCATCCTACCCATCTGCACCCGGCTTAACAGGCCTTTTCCTGCCGGGAAAAACCGATTAGACAGCGCCCAAACGAATGCGGACAGATTCCGCCCGCAAAGAAGGAAAAGCCCCTTGTCTACAACGTTCGACAAAGTCGCCAAGATCATTGCCGACACCAGCGAGATCGATATCGACACCATCACGCCCGAGAGCCACACCATTGACGATCTCGGCATCGACAGCCTCGACTTCCTGGACATCGTGTTCGCCATCGACAAGGAATTCGGCATCAAGGTGCCGCTGGAAAAGTGGACCCAGGAAGTCAATGACGGCAAGGCTTCGACCGACGATTACTTCGTCATGAAGAACCTGTGCGCCAAGATCGACGCGCTGGTTGCCGCCAAGACCGCCTGAGGTCATCAGGGCGCGTGACTTGACGCGCTCCGTCACCTGACCCACAAAGCCGCTCATGAGCAGCCCCCACGACGTCGTCATCACAGGTATCGGCCTTGTTTCCTCGCTGGGGGAAGGTCCTGACGCCCATTGGCAAAAGCTGGCGCAACCGGGCCGGGAGCCGGTGCTCGAGGCCGGGCGCTTCGCGCCCTACACGGTTCATCCACTGCCCGAGATCGACTGGAACCTGCAGATCGCCAAGCGCGGCGATCAGCGGCAGATGGAGACATGGCAGAGGCTCGGCACCTATGCAGCGGGCCTCGCGCTCGACGACGCCGGCATCAAGGGCAATGACGAACTCTGCACCACCATGGACATGGTTGTGGCGGCCGGCGGCGGCGAGCGCGACGAAGCGGTCGACGCCGACATTCTAGCCGCTTCGGAAAACCGCAACGACCGCGACGTGCTGCTCAACGAGAAGCTGACCACCGAATTGCGACCGACGCTTTTCCTGGCGCAGCTTTCCAATCTGCTCGCCGGCAACATCTCCATCGTCCACAAGGTGACCGGCTCGTCCAGGACCTTCATGGGCGAGGAAGGCGCTGGCGTCGCCGCCGTCGAGACGGCAGCCGCGCGCATTCGCTCCGGCCAGTCGACGCACATCCTGGTCGGCGGCGCCTTCCAGACGGAACATTCCGACATGCTGCTCGGCTACGAGCTGGCCGGTTACCTGCATCGCGGCCCGTGGAAGCCCGTCTGGCAAAGGCAGGGCGCCGAGGGCGGCGGCGTGGTCTCAGGTTCCGGCGGTGCCTTCCTGGTGCTTGAGCAGCGCGAACACGCGGCAAGCCGCGGACGCAAGATCTACGCTGAACTCGGCCCCGTCGTCTCCGGCCGCGCCAGGCGCGCGCGCGGAGAACTCGACGCCGAGATCGCTCTCCTGCTCAAACAGGCGCTGCCGCTGAACGGCAAGCTGCTCGCCATGTCGGGAGCATCGGGCGCGCATGCGGCAACATCGGCCGAAAAGGCGGCGCTCGACGCCAATCCGGCGATATCGGCGCGCGGTTTTACAACGTTGACCGGGCACATGAAGGAAGCGCAGTTTCCCTTCGCCGTAGCGCTGGCGGCACTCGCGGTCGACCGCAAGGCCGCCTACCCTGTCTTTGACGCCACGGCCGAAAAGCCGTTTGAAGGCATTCCCGCGAGCGTCCTTGCAACGGCGATCGGCTATCACCAATTCGAGGGCATGGCGCTGGTCAACGCCGCTTGAGGCGGCGTCTGGCGAACGCACTGCAGAGATAAGAGGGCTCCCGGATGGCCAATTTCAGAGATCACATGGGCAGGCCCGTGGTTGCCGTCACTGGTATCGGTGTGGTGACCTCGCTCGGCGTCGGCAAATCAGACAATTGGGCCGCGCTGACCTCGGGCAAGTCGGGCATCCACCCGATCACCCGCTTTCCGGTCGATCACCTCAACACACGGATCTCCGGCATGGTCGATTTTCTGCCGTCGAGCTCCAAGGGAGCAAGCCTTCTCACCTATGAACTGGCGGAAACCGCGGCTCAGGAGGCTGTTGGCGAAGCCGGCCTGAATTCCGGCGATTTCGGAGGCCCTCTCTTCCTCGCCTCGCCGCCGGTCGAACTCGACTGGCACGATCGCTTTTCGCTCTACAATTCCGACAAGCAGGATTCCGGCGCCGAAAGGCTGCTGCGCGTGGCGCGCGGCCTGAAGGAACTCGATCTCTTCGAAACCACCCAGTTCGGCTCGATCGCCGACCGGCTAGCCAACCGGTTCGGCACGCGTGGCCTGCCGATCACGCTCTCGACGGCTTGCGCCTCCGGCGCCACCGCCATCCAGCTCGGCGTCGAGGCGATCCGCCGTGGCGAATGCGACCGCGCGCTGTCGATCGGCGCCGACGGCTCGGCGACCGCCGAGGCGCTGATCCGCTTCTCGCTGCTGTCGGCGCTCTCCACCCACAACGACAATCCGGAAAAGGCTTCCAAGCCGTTTTCCAAGGACCGTGACGGCTTCGTTTTGGCCGAGGGATCCGGCGCCCTGGTGCTGGAATCGCTGGAGGCGGCGCTTGCCCGTGGGGCCGCCGTTCTCGGCATCCTCAGCGGCTGTGGCGAAAAAGCAGACGATTTCCACCGCACGCGCTCCAAGCCGGATGGATCGCCGGCGATTGCCGCTGTCCGGGCCGCACTTGCCGATGCGGGTCTCGGCGAAGACGAGATCGACTATGTCAACGCACACGGCACCTCGACGCCAGAAAACGACAAGATGGAACACCTGTCGCTGTCGACGGTGTTTGGCGAGCGCATCGGCTCGATGCCAATCTCGTCCAACAAGTCGATGATCGGCCACACGCTGTCGGCGGCGGGCGCTGTCGAAGCGGCGTTTTCGCTGATGACGATGCGCGAAAGCGTCATTCCTCCGACCATCAACTATGACAATCCTGACCCGGCGATCGTGCTCGACGTCGTGCCGAACAAGAAGCGCGATGCGCAGGTTCGCTCCGTTCTGTCGAACTCCTTCGGCTTTGGCGGCCAGAACACTTGCCTTGTCATGGCGCGGGAACCGGTCTAAGCGAGCCCTTTCCGCTTAACAGAACCGACAGGCTCCATGCGCGCACTGCAACTTATCGAGGACCGCCGCCTTGAAACGGTGGACCTGCCACCCCCGCCGCCTCCCGCGCTTGGCGAAGTGACGCTGCGCATCAAGGCGGTGGCGCTGAACCACATCGACGTCTGGGGTTGGCGCGGCATGGCCTTCGCCAAGCGCAAGCTGCCGCTGGTCGTCGGCGCCGAGGCCTCCGGCGAGGTAGAGGCGGTCGGTCCCGGCGTTTCCAGCCTGCTGCCCGGACAATTGGTATCGATCTACGGCGCACGCACCTGCGGCCTCTGTCGTGCCTGCCGCGAAGGCCGCGACAATCTGTGCGAGCATGTTTCGGGCGTTCACGGCTTCCATCTCGACGGTTTCGCGCAGGAGAAGATCAACCTGCCGGCGCGCCTGCTGGTCCCCGCCCCGCCCGGTGTGACCGATATCGGGGCCGCGGTGGCGCCCGTTACCTTCGGCACCGTCGAGCACATGCTGTTCGACAATGCCAAGCTGGAACCCGGTGAGACGATCCTCGTCCATGCCGGCGGATCCGGCATCGGCTCGGCGGCCATCCAGCTGGCCAAACGGATGGGCTGCACGATCATCACCACGGTCGGCTCGAACGACAAGATCGACAAGGCCAAGGCGCTCGGCGCCGACCATGTCATCAACTACCGCGACGATCGTTTCGAGGGCGTCGTGCGCAAGCTGACGAAGAAGAAAGGCGTCGACGTGGTGTTCGAGCATGTCGGCACCGACACCTTTGCCGGTTCGATGCTGTGCCTGAAGCGCGGCGGTCGCCTTGTGACCTGCGGTTCGACCTCCGGCGTGTCGACTCAGATCAACCTGATGCAGCTCTTCCAGCAGCAGTTGAAACTGCTCGGATCCTTCGGTTGCCGGATGGAGAACATGGCCAACGCCATGCAGAAGATGGCCGCTGGACAGGTCGCTCCGGTGATCGACACCGAGGTCGGCTTCGACGATATCGATGCCGCGCTGAAGCGCATGGAAGGCCGCGACGTTTTCGGCAAGATCATCCTGCGCGTCGCCTAGAGTCGGATGATTTCAGGTCGAATTGACCTGAAATCTGAATCCGCCTCTAAATCAAGGAATAGAGCATGATGTCATCCGAAAACCGCTTCACACTTTTCGGCATCATGCTCTAGAGCCTCGATTTCCGTGCTCAAGAAGCTTCGCCGCGATCTGAAATTTCGCTATGGCAGACAATTGCGCCAGGTGAATTACTGGTTTGTTGCGCGTCTCGCGATGGTCATCATGTCGCTGCTGCGCCTGCTGCCGGTCGACAGCGCGCTGAATTTTGCCGACCGCACCGCACGCCTCATCGGTCCGAGGGTCGGACGCCACCAGGTCGCCCTCGACAATCTGCGCAAGGCCTATCCGGAAAAGAGCGAGGACGAAATCCGGGCCATCGCCTCCGACATGTGGGGCAACATGGCCCGCCTTGCCGCTGAATACATCTTCCTCGACGCCCTGTTCGACTATGATCCAGCGGCCGGAAAGTCCGGCCGTATCGAGGTCAAGGGAACAGAGCATTTCGTGGAGATCGCGGCCGAGAAGCAGCCGCACATCGTCTTCACCGGCCATCTCGGCAATTTCGAGCTGCTGCCGGTGGCGGCCGCGACCTTCGGCATGAACATCACGGCGCTGTTTCGGCCGCCCAACAACCCCTACCTCGCCGACTACATCCTTTCGACAAGGCGATCCACCATGGGAGGCTTGCTGCCTTCGATGGCCGGTGCCTCGTTCGCGCTGGCGGGGGTGTTGGAGAATGGCGGCAATATCGGCGTTCTCGTCGACCAGAAATTCTCCAACGGCCTGGACACGACCTTCTTCGGCCGTCCCTGTCAGAGCAACCGCGTGCTCGGCACCCTTGCCCGCCACTATGACTGCGACGTCTATCCGGCGCGTTGTATCAGGTTGCCGGGCAACCGCTTCCGGCTCGAGATCGAGGACAAGTTGGTGCTGCCGCGTACCGCCGACGGCAGCGTCGATGTCCACGCCACCACCCAGATGCTGAACGACGTCGTCGAGCGCTGGGTCCGAGAGGATCCAGGCCAATGGATGTGGTTCCACAAAAGGTGGGAGATCAGCAAGTGGCGGCGGAAAAACCGCACCAAGCCGGCTCCCGTCTCAAACACATGAGCAAGCCGCTGGCGGGAACGTGAGTTCCTCCGCCAGCAAACAAAGCCTGTATCAACAAATCGCCAATTGCCTAATTGGTGACGACGATGCGTGTATTGCCGAAGCCCACTTCGCGGACCATTGAATAGAAGGCCGCGGCATTGGCTGTATGCAGCCTTACGCAGCCATGCGAAGCCGGACGGCCGAGCTGCCTGACGGCGCCCGTTCCATGGATGGCATAGCCGCCACGGAAGAACACCGAGTACGGCATCGGCGACATGTCGTATTTGCGCGAATACCA
The DNA here is from genome assembly GCF_020165315.1 of Mesorhizobium sp. BR115XR7A. Taxonomy (NCBI): domain Bacteria; kingdom Pseudomonadati; phylum Pseudomonadota; class Alphaproteobacteria; order Hyphomicrobiales; family Phyllobacteriaceae; genus Mesorhizobium; species Mesorhizobium sp. BR115XR7A. Next base: position 25,064 of record NZ_JAIUHW010000018.1, on the reverse strand, counting down.
CATCCGCGCCGTGCGCTGCGGCCGGTAGGTGCCACGCGGCGTGAAATAGCCCGGACGGGCGGTCGAGACGGCCCACCTATAGACAGAATCGCCATAACGAACCGTCATCGTCTGCGACGACACGTCGATGTTCGCCACCAATGTGGCCGCCTGACTTGCCGCCGATGCGCCAAACAGCGCAACGACCAATACTGCTGCCTTGAGAAATGACATTTTCATGCGATCAAACCCCTTTGATTGCCCTTGCCTGCTCGCCATCACGTTGTTTTTCACCTTTTTAATGGCGGTGAACAGATAACACACAGTCTTTGACCAATTCGCCAATCCAAAGCAGTGAATTTGAACGATTTCCCGCGATAGTTGCCACAACGACACGTTGCACGGGTTTGATCACGGGCTTGCAAAACCACTGGGATCGCTGCTCAACTCGCGGCATGAACGGGCGACTCCTCAAGGCAATCGACATCAGGCGCGACGAGTTGGTGGCGCTGACCGCCGACCTGATCCGCTTTCCGACCATAAATCCACCCGGCGAAGCCTACGGGCCATGCGCCGACTATATCGGTGCGCGGCTAAGGAAGAGCGGCTTCGAGACCGAGTTCATCCGCGCCGACGGCACGCCCGGCGACACCGATCGCTATCCGCGCATCAATGTCGTTGCGCGGTTTGATGGACGGTCACCTGGTGCCTGCGTCCATTTCAATTCGCATATCGACGTTGTCGAACCCGGCGACGGCTGGACCGTCGATCCGTTCGCCGGCATCGTCAGGGATGGCAAGGTCTATGGACGCGGCGCCTGCGATATGAAGGGCGGCCTCGCCGCCTCCATCATCGCTGTCGAAGCCTTTTTGGAAGTCTTTCCCGACTTTCCGGGCGCCATCGAGATCTCGGGAACGGTCGATGAGGAATCCGGCGGCTTCGGCGGCGTCGCCCACCTGGCCGGCCTCGGCTATTTCTCGAAACCCAGGGTCGATCACGTCATCATTCCCGAGCCTCTCAACAAGGACCGCATCTGCCTCGGCCATCGCGGCGTCTGGTGGGCGGAGATCGAGACCAAGGGTGAGATCGCGCACGGCTCGATGCCGTTTCTCGGCGACAATGCGGTGCGCCATATGGGCGCGGTGCTGCAGGCATTCGAGAACGAACTGTTCCCGGCACTCGACCGCAAGATCACGCGCATGCCGGTGGTGCCGGAAGGCGCCAGGCGCTCGACCATGAACATCAATTCCATTCACGGCGGCCAGACCGAGGATTTCCGCCCCGGCCTGCCCTCCCCCAACGTGCCCGATTCCTGCCGTCTGACCATCGACCGCCGCTTCCTTCTCGAGGAGGATCTGGCCACGGTCAAAGCCGAAGTGACCGGCATTCTCGACCGGCTGAAGCGCGAGCGCAAAAAATTCGACTACGAGATCCGCGATCTGATGGAAGTACTGCCGCTGATGACCGAGCGCGACGCGCCCGTCGTCAAGGCGGTGGCGCAAGGCATTCATGCGATCTTCGACCGCGAGCCCGACTACGTCATTTCGCCCGGCACCTACGACCAGAAGCACATCGCCCGCATCGGACATATCCACGACTGCATCGCCTATGGCCCGGGCATTCTCGACCTCGCCCATCGGCCGGACGAGTGGGTCGGCATATCGGACATGGTGGAATCGGCCAAGGTGATGGCGATCGGGCTCAACGTGCTGCTGCGCGGCACGGCCACGGGATAACCCCTGCATCGCGATAAGCTTCGGCCCGCCGACAGGGCTGGCACGACAAAAACATTCCCAGCCATCCTGCCTGGCAGCACGAAACGCAATTTACTCCCACGCGAAATCACGCTTCTATCGCCCGGCTTGAGCACGTGTCCTGAACGCATGGGGAGTTGCACGATGAGATTGTGGAAAACCATTCTGGCCGCCGCGGTTCTCGCATTGGCCGCTGGAACCTCCGCCTTTGCGGCCCGAACCGACCTGGTCATCGGCATTCCGCTCGAACCGCCGCATCTCGACCCAACCGCTGGTGCCGCTGCGGCGATCAAGGAAGTGCTCTACGCCAATGTCTTCGAGGGCCTGACCCGGATCGGACCCAATGGCGAAGTGCTGCCGGATCTGGCGGAAAGCTGGACCATTTCCGATGACGGCAAGGTCTACACCTTCAAGCTGCACACCGGCGTCAAATTCCACGACGGCGCCGATTTCAGCGCCGATGACGTGAAATTCTCGCTCGACCGTGCCCGCGCCGACAATTCGGTCAACGCGCAGAAGGGCCTGTTCGCGGCCATCGACAAGGTCGATGTCATCGATCCGGCGACGGTGAACGTCACGCTGAAAAACCCGCAAGGATCCTTCCTTTACAATATGGGCTGGGGCGACGCGGTGATGGTGTCGCCGAAATCCGCCGACACCAACAAGGAAAACCCGGTTGGCACCGGCCCGTTCAAGTTCCAGAACTGGGCCAAGGGATCATCGATCACGCTGGTCAAATCTGACCATTACTGGGGCGCTCCGGTTTTCCTCGCCAAGGTCGAGTTCCGCATCGTGCCGGATGCCGCGGCCTATGTGCCGGCCCTTTTGTCCGGCGACATCCAAGCTTTCCCCTTCTTCGATCCCGACAGCCTCGCACAGGTCAAGGACGATCCGCGTTTCAAGGTGGTGATCGGTTCGACCGAAGGCGAGACCATCCTCTCGATCAACAACAAGAAGCCACCTTTCGACAAGCTGCAGGTCAGGCAGGCGATCTCCTACGCGCTCGACCGCAAGGCGATCATCGACGGCGCCTCGGCCGGCCTTGGCCTGCCGATCGGCTCGCATATGTCGCCGGCGAACAAGGACTATGTCGACCTCACCGGCCTCTATCCACACAATGTCGACAAGGCCAAGGAACTGCTGAAGGAGGCCGGGCTGGAGAACGGCTTCAAGGCAACGCTGAAACTGCCGCCGCCCAGCTATGCACGGCTCGGTGGCGAGATCATCGCCTCGCAACTTCGCGATGTCGGCATCAACCTGGAGATCATCCCGGTCGAATGGGCGCAGTGGCTGGACCAGGTGTTCACCAAGAAGGATTACGACCTGACCATCGTCTCCCACACCGAGCCCAACGACATCGATATCTATGCGCGCAAGGACTATTATTTCAACTACGACAATCCGACCTTCGACAAGGTGATCGCCGACCTCAACCTCACCTCCGACGAGGCCAAGCGCAAGGAACTGCTTGGCGAGGCGCAGAAGATCCTGGCCGACGACGCCGTGGTCGGCTTCCTCTACGAATTGCCCAAGGTCGGTGTCTGGGACGCCAAGCTGCAAGGCCTGTGGGAAAATGCGCCGATCCAGGCCAATGACCTGACCAAGGTGAAGTGGAGCGAGTGAGGTTCGTGGTGCGCGCGCCACTCCCTCGCCTTCCATGAGCGCCTACCTCCTCAAGCGCCTCGCCGTCGCTTTAGCCACGCTGGTGCTTGCCTCGATGGTGGTGTTCGCCGTGCTGGAGATCCTCCCCGGCGATCCGGCGCGGCTGATGCTGGGCATGAACGCCAGTGCCGACCAAGTGGAACTCTTGCGCAACCAGATGGGCCTCAACGCGCCGATCGTACTGCGCTATCTGCACTGGGCCGGCGGCTTGCTCACCCTCGATTTCGGCCGCTCCTATACCTACTCGGTCCCGGTCATCGATCTCGTGCGTGAACGGCTGGCCGTCTCGCTGCCGCTGGCGCTGATCGCGCTCGCGCTCTCCACCTTGATCGCCATTCCGGTCGGCCTGTTTTCGGCCAGCCGGCGCGGACGGGCCGGCGATACGATTTCAATGGGCGTCGCGCAGCTTGGCGTTGCCGTGCCCAATTTCTGGTTCGCGCTGATGCTGATCTATGTCTTCGCCGTCTGGCTGCGTCTGGTCCCGGCCGGTGGTTTTCCTGGTTGGGGCGCCGGCGCCTGGCCGGTACTGAAATCGCTGCTGTTGCCGGCGGTGGCGCTTGCCTTGCCGCAAGCGGCGATCCTGGCGCGCGTCACCCGCTCGGCGCTGATCGAGGTGCTCAACGAGGATTACATCCGCACCGCCCGCGCCAAGGGCCTGCCCTATCGAGCCGTGCTGTGGCGGCACGCGCTACGCAACGCCATGATCCCGGTGCTGACCATCCTTGGCCTGCAGTTCGCCTTCCTGCTCGCCGGCACCATCATCATCGAAAATGTCTTCTATTTGCCCGGACTCGGCCGGCTGGTGTTCCAGGCGATCACCCAGCGCGACCTGATCGTCGTCGAGAGCGTCGTCATGCTGCTGGTCGCCGCCGTCATTGCCGTCAACCTCGTCGTCGATCTTTCCTATGCGGTGGTCGATCCCCGCCTGAGGACCCGGCAATGACGCTGCGCATCGACATCCCCGACGAGACGTTCCGCGGCATCCTGGTCAAGGCGTTTGGGAACACCGCTTTCGTTACCGGTTTCGTCATCACCGTGCTGATCCTGGCGATGGCTGTCGTCTCCTATGTCTGGACACCCTTCGATGTGACGAGGCTCGTCATAGCGGACAAGACGCAAGGTCCCTCGCTGGCGCACTGGTTCGGCACCGACCATTTCGGCCGCGATATCCTGTCGATGATCATGGTTGGCGCCCGCAACTCGATCGCCGTGGCGCTGGTCGCCGTCGGGATCGGCATGGGTGTCGGCGTGCCGCTTGGCGCCTTCGCCGCCGCGCGCGGCGGCCTCGTCGACGAGGCGCTGATGCGCATCAACGACCTCGTCTTCGCGTTCCCCGCGCTGCTGTCGGCCATCATGATAACAGCCATCTTCGGGCCGGGCGCCGTCAACGCGATCATAGCCATCGGTATCTTCAACATTCCGGTGTTCGCCCGCGTCGCCCGCGCCGGCGCGCTGGCCGTCTGGCCGCGTGAATTCATCCTTGCCGCGCGCGCCGCCGGTAAGAGCAGCACGCAGATATCGATCGAACACGTGCTGCCCAACATCGCCACGCTGCTCCTAGTGCAAGGCACAATCCAGTTCGCGCTGGGCATCCTGGCCGAAGCTGGGCTTTCCTATCTCGGCCTCGGCGCTCAGCCCCCAATGCCGAGTTGGGGCCGCATGCTGTTCGACGCCCAGACGCGCATGGTGGTGGCGCCGTGGATGGCGATCTTCCCCGGCATGGCGATCGTCGTCACCGTGCTCGGCCTGAATCTTCTGGGCGACGGCATCGCCGACATTCTCGACCCGAAGTCGCGGCGGCAGCGATGAGCCTGCTCGAAGTCGATAATCTGTCGCTGGTCATCGGCGACACACAGATCCTGAAAGATATGGAGCTCTCCGTCGCGCCCGGCGAAGTGATGGGGCTGGTCGGCGAATCCGGCTCCGGCAAATCGATGATCGCGCTGACGGTGATGCGGCTCCTGCCCCATGCCGCACGCGCCACCGGGCGCATCACATTCGACGGCATCGATATTCTCGGCGCGACCGAGGACCAGATGTGTGCCTTGCGCGGCGACGACATCGGCATGGTTTTCCAGGAGCCGATGACGGCGCTCAATCCGGTCAAGACGATCGGCGAACAAGTCGCCGAAGGCATACGCTGGCACACCAGGGCAAGCCGTGCCGACGCCGAGGAGCGGGCGCGAAAAATGCTCGACCGCGTCGGCCTGCCCGAAGCGAAATTCCCGCTGTCGCGCTATCCGCACGAATTGTCGGGCGGCCAGCGCCAGCGCGTCGTCATCGCCATCGCCTGCGCGCTGAAGCCGAAGCTGCTGATCGCCGACGAGCCGACGACGGCGCTCGACGTGGTGCTGCAGGCACAGATCCTCGACCTCCTGCGCGATCTCGTGGCGGAGAACCGCATGGGTCTGCTGCTGGTCTCGCATGATCTCGCTGTCGTAACAGAGATGGCCGACCGCATCACCATCCTGCGCCATGGCGAGGTGATGGACGCCGGCGACACGGCGCGTACGCTCTCGGAACAGTTCCATCCCTATACGCGCCAGCTGGCGCAGGCCTCGATGCATGTTCCGGCGCGCGCCAAGCCTCATCGTGTCGGGATGGACCAACCCTTGCTGCAGGTTGAGGGCGTCAGCCGCGACTACCCCGGCCGGCGCATCTCGCTGTTCAGGCGCGCGCCCGACATACTTGCGGTCGACGATGTCTCCCTGTCGATGGCGCCGGGCCAGTCGGTGGCGCTGGTCGGCCGCTCCGGCTGCGGCAAGTCGACCCTTGCCCGCATGATCCTGGCGTTGGACCGGCCGAGTTCGGGCGTGATCCGCTTTCGCGGCGAACCCATCACCGGCAGGAGCGAGGCCGAGCTGAAGCCGGCCAGGCGCGATATGCAGGTTGTCTTCCAGGACCCCTACGGCTCCTTCGATCCGCGCCAGAAGGTCGAAAAACTGGTCGCCGAACCCCTGCATGTCCTGGAGAAAAAACCGACGCGCGCCGAGCGCCGCGAGATGGTGGCGCATGCGCTGCACGAGGTCGGCCTCGACCAACGCGACATGGACAAATATCCGCACGAATTTTCCGGCGGCCAGCGCCAACGCCTGTCGATCGCCCGCGCCATCATCACGCGCCCCAAGCTTGTCGTCGCCGACGAGCCGGTCTCGGCGCTCGATGTTTCGATTCGTGCACAGATCCTGGACCTCTTCGCCGGACTCAACCGGAAACTCGGCATCGCCTATCTCTTCATCACTCATGACCTGGCCGTCGCCCGCGCCATCACGGATGAGGTGCTTGTCATGCATGACGGCAAGATCGTCGAGCGCGGCAGGACGAGCGAAGTGCTCGATCAGCCACAATCAGAGGCGGCCAAGGCGCTTGTCGCTGCGGCGCCGGATCTGCGCCGGGCGATCGCGAAACGGATGCAGGAACAGGGGTGAGTTGCCGATCCGCCCGCTACTCTTCCGGCTTCACCACATCGACCGGGCTGATGTCGAGCAAATCGAGCGTGCGGCGCAACAGGCGCACCTCGGTCTCGGCCAGTTGCGAATCCGCCTTGGCGATTTCCGCCATGTGCTGCGCCAATTGCTTGCGCCGCCCGACGTCGAGGTCGCGAAACAGCGCGATCGCCTGCGAGCCGTTGGTCTCGTAGCCGAATTCGTTGAGATATTCGATCACGGCGTCGATGCTGGTTTCCGGAATGCCGAAAGCATCCTTGCAGATGCGCCGGAAGGCGATCATCTCGCTCTCGCTCACCGTGCCATCGGCCAGGATCATCCGGAACAGCATCAGCAGTTCCGCCGACAGGACGGGATCGTCCGCGACCTTGCGCACGCCCGGGTCGCCGTCGAAGATCGAGCGTATCTGGTCCAGCAATGCGAATGCCATGAACGGCCCCTTTCCGATTCCTCGTCAACAGAATTAGCGCGGAATCGGCCTTGCGCAAACGGGGTGGCCGTGGTCGAACGCGCGCTGCAGCCGACGGACATCTCGACATATCAGATGATCGACCTCACCGCCCAGACCATCGCCATGCTCGCTTTCGCCGCCTTTGCCGCGGGCTTTGTCGATTCGATTGCCGGCGGCGGCGGGCTGATCACCATTCCGGCGCTGCTGCTCGCCGGTTTTTCGCCGGTCGAGGCGCTTGGAACCAACAAGCTGCAAGGCATGTTCGGCTCCGGGTCGGCGACGATCCACTACGCCTCGAAAGGCCATGTCGACCTGCGCCGGCAGTTGCCATCGGCGCTGCTTGCCCTCGCTGGCGGCGCCATCGGCGCACTGCTGGCCACGGTCGTGCCCGGCGACCTGTTACGCGCGGCCCTGCCGCTGGTGCTGATTGCCATTGCGCTCTACTTCGCGCTCAAGCCCAACATGAACGATGTCGACCGGGCCGAGCGCCTGTCGCCCTTCCTGTTCGGCGTGACCGTGGTGCCGGCCATCGGCTTCTATGATGGCGTATTCGGGCCGGGCGCCGGTTCCTTCTACATGCTGGCCTTCGTGACGCTCGCCGGCTACGGCGTGCTCAAGGCAACGGCGCACACCAAACTGCTCAATTTCGCCTCCAACATCGGCGGCTTCATCATCTTTGCCGCTGTCGGCGTCATCTCATGGAAGATTGGCCTGATGATGGGCGTCGCCCAATTCCTCGGCGCCCGCGTCGGCGCGAGCTTGGCCATGCGTATCGGCGCCAAGCTGATCAAGCCGCTGCTGGTCATTGTCTGCGTGGCTCTGGCGGTGAAGCTGCTGGCCGATCCGGCCAACCCGTTGCGTGTCATGATTGGTCTGTGATCACGCGCCTGTTACAGTGCTGATGTTCGAATCATGTTGGAGGAGCCAGACATGAATCTCAGCGCGCCTACCCAGATTGTTTTCATCATCTCCGTTGTCATCGCCATCATCGGCATTCTTGCCGCGCTTGGCGTCCTCGCGTTCATTCCGATCGCATCGGTGTGGATTGTTCTTATCGCCTACATCGTGCTGGCCGCCGGCTGCCTGATGCGCGGCGCCTGACAAGTTTCCCTCGACAAGCGGGGACTGAGAGTGCCCGGCCAAGCCGGGCGTTTTTGATTCTAATGCGGGCTCTGTTAGATTCGCTTGGCGGAAGGATGGGCAATGCCAATCGAGATGTCTGGTCGTTCGGCACGTACTGGCCGAAGGCCAGCGAGAAGGCCCGACCTTCAACGCGCCAGCGAAAAAATCGCGTCGCAGTCGAGATGGGTCTCCAGCTCGGCCGCGACTTCGTCCAGCGCCCGCTCGACTTCGGCACGATAGTCGAGGCCACCGCCCTTGATGCCTAGGCTTTCGAGAAATTTCCCGCGAAAGCCGTCGGCGCCGAACAGGCCATGCATGTAAGTGCCGATCACCTTGCCGTCCGCCGAGATCGCGCCATCCTCGGCGCCATTGATGATCGCCGACGGGCGCCTGGTGTCCGGACCCGTGGTGCGGCCGAGGTGGATCTCGTAGCCTTCGAGCGGCAGGCCGAACGGCACTGACCGGGCGCTGACATTTCGCACCGTCTTTTCCGGCTCCATCACCGTCTCGACATCGAGCAGGCCGAGCCCCTCGGCTTCCATGACGGAGCCTTCGATGCCGTCGGGATCGCGTACCATGCGGCCGAGCATCTGGAACCCGCCGCAGATGCCGACGACATGGCCGCCGCGCTTGCGGTGCGCCGCAAGATCCCGATCCCAACCATTCTCGCGAAACTTCAGGAGATCGCCGATCGTCGACTTGGAGCCGGGAATGACCACCAGCCCGGCATCGGCCGGCAGCTTCTTTCCCGGCGGCACGAATACCACCTCGACCTGCGGTTCGGCCTTGAGCGGGTCGAGATCGTCGAAATTCGCGATGCGGCCAAGCATCGGCACCGCGACTTTGAGCGCGCGCGCCTCGCCGGATGCCAGCCGCTCCAGCACCACGGAATCCTCCGACGGCAGCCGCGCCGCCGCCTTCAGCCACGGCACGACGCCGAAACAGCGCCATCCGGTGAACTTCTCGATCGCCTCGATGCCGTCATCGAACAGCGAAACATCGCCCCGGAACTTGTTGATGAGATAGCCGACGATTATGCGCCGATCCTCTTCCGGCAGGATCAGATGCGTGCCCGCGACCGAGGCGATGACGCCGCCGCGATCGATGTCGCCGACCAGCACCACCGGCACATCGGCGCGCGTGGCAAAGCCCATATTGGCGATATCGCGGCTGCGGAGGTTGATTTCGGCCGGCGAGCCGGCGCCCTCCACGATGACCAGGTCGGCGCCCTCGCAGACCTGGCCCCAGGACTCCAGCACCGCATCCATCAGCCGGCCCTTCAGCGCCTGGTAGTCGCGCGCCCTTGCTTCGCCGAACACTTTGCCCTGGACGATGACCTGCGCGCCGACATCGGTCTGCGGCTTGAGCAGCACCGGGTTCATATGCACCGATGGCGGCACGCCGCAGGCGATCGCCTGCAGCCATTGCGCGCGGCCGATCTCGCCGCCGCCATGGTTGTTGTCGCCGGGGATATCGGCGACGGCGGCGTTGTTCGACATGTTCTGCGGCTTGAACGGCCGCACCTGCAAGCCACGCTTTTTCGCGGCGCGGCACAGGCCTGCGACCAGCACCGTCTTGCCGACATCCGACCCTGTGCCTTGCAGCATGATCGCCCTGGCCATCAGCCCCTGCCCTGCGTCGCGGTGCCGGTGATCGTGGATTTTTGCGCCAACGGCCCGCCGCGCCATATGTAGAGCGCCAGCAGCGGGTCCTTGCCAGTCCGCATGGCGTGGTTGATATTGGAGGCATGGTGGACGACCTCGCCGGCCTCCCGCCTGCGAAAACAGCTTTCGCCCATGCGCCATTCCGTACCGCCGGTCAGCGGAATATAGATTTCCTCGGCGACATGATGATGGTCGGGATAGACGATCCCGGGTCCGAGAATCAGCAACCCGGCGGCGACCTCTTCGTTGACGAAGTGCCCGCGCGTGCCGAAGATTTCCAGCCAGCCGTAATTGTCGGTGAAGGCTCTGCCGAAATCAGCCTCGGTGTAGGTCTGCCCCCAATGCAGTTCGTTGCGCTGCTCGGCCAGCAATCGCACCAGCGGCCCCGCATCCGGCGGCGCCAGTTCGGCCGCGCGATCGAGATGGCGCAGACAACCAAGCCGGTGCGGCTCCAAATTTCGGGCTGGCATATCCCAGCCGATACGCGCCACCGCCTCGCGCACCAGAGCGTCATCGACGGAAGCGAGATAGGCGTGGAACTTTTCCAGCAGCTTATCGAATTTTGTCGTCACATCTTGCTCCGGGCATGCATTGGTGCACAGCCGCTCCGCGATAGGTCGGGTTGCGCGGCGGCATCATTGGTCTAGATTGATGCGCGCGCAAAGCCAAAAACGACAGGCCAGCGGGCTAGCTGGCCAGCCTACAGGGAGCACGCCATGGACGCCGCGGTCGATGCGAGCACCAGCCAGTTCGAACTCAATGAGGAACAGCGTGCCATCCAGGAGATGGCGCGGGCCTTCGCCGCCGATCGCTTGGCGCCCAATGCGCTCGACTGGGACCGCAGGCGACATTTCCCCGCCGATGTGATCCGCGAGACGGGGCCGCTCGGCCTCGGCGGCATCTATGTCAGGGACGATGTCGGCGGTTCCGCGCTCGGCCGGCTCGACGCCGTACTGATCTTCGAGGCGCTGTCGCACGCCGACCCGGCCTTTTCCTCCTTCATCTCGATCCACAACATGGTGGCCTCGATGATCGACCGGTTCGGCAATGATGAGCAGCGCCAGCGCTTCCTGCCGAAGCTCACCTCCATGGAATGGCTGGCGAGCTATTGCCTGACCGAGCCTGGCTCGGGTTCGGATGCGGCGGCGCTGAAGACGCGCGCGGTGAAAAGCGGCGGCGATTACATCCTCAACGGCGCCAAGCAGTTCATCTCCGGCGCCGGCGACAGCGATGTCTATGCCGTCATGGTGCGCACCGGCGCCGACGGCCCGAAAGGCATCTCCACCATCGTCGTGCCCAAGGATGCGCCCGGCCTCTCCTTCGGCGCCAATGAGCACAAGATGGGCTGGCACATGCAATCGACCCGCCAGGTCATCTTCGAGGACTGCAAGGTGCCGGCGGAGAACCTCTTGTCGGGCGAAGGCGCCGGCTTCGGCATCGCCATGGCCGGGCTCGACGGCGGCCGGCTGAACATCGCCGCCTGTTCGCTGGGCGGCGCCCAGTCGGCGCTCGACAAGGCGCTGTCCTATACCGCCGAGCGCAAGGCATTCGGCTCGAAGATCAACCAGTTCCAGGCGCTGCAGTTCAGGCTGGCCGACATGGAGACAGAGTTGCAGGCGGCGCGCATCTTTCTCTATGCGGCGGCCTCCAAACTCGACCGCAAGGCGCCGGACGCCGGCAAATGGTCGGCAATGGCCAAGCGCTTCGTCACCGACACCGGCTTCAACGTCGCCAACGACGCGCTGCAACTGCTGGGCGGCTACGGCTACCTGCATGATTACGGCATCGAGAAGCTGGTGCGCGATCTCAGGGTGCACCAGATCCTCGAAGGCACCAACGAAATCATGCGCGTCATCATCGCGCGCGCCCTGATAGGACGGTAAAGGCAGTAGGCAGTAGGCAGATGACCGGCACGATCAATTCGTACAAGGATCTTATCGTATGGCAGCAGGCGATGGATCTGGCCGTCGCGACATACGCCTCGACCAAAGCATGGCCTAAAGAGGAATTGTATGGCCTTACCAGCCAAATCCGCCGCTCTGCAACCTCTATTCCCGCAAACATTGCAGAAGGTTATGGCCGGGACAATCGAGGCTCATATCAGCAATTTCTCAGGATCGCCCAAGGCTCGCTGAAGGAGTTGGAGACCCATCTCCAGATCGCTGAGCGCATCGGTCTTGCCACGCATGATCAAGCTGACCGCATGCTGTTAGCAACCGAGGGCATCGGAAAAATGCTCCGCCAACTCATCAGCAAACTTGCGCCGGAATAGATTGCCTACTGCCTACTGCCTACTGCCTACTTACCCAATCACGGAGCGCCACTATGACCACCATCGCCTTCATCGGCCTCGGCAATATGGGCAATCCGATGGCTGCAAACCTGGTCAAGGCTGGGCATGCCGTGCACGGTTTCGACCTGATGCCGGAAAACCTCGCGGTCGCGCGCGAACATGGCGTCGTCGTTATGGCCAATGCGCTCGCGGCGGTGAAGGATGCCGACGTGGTCATCACCATGCTGCCGGCCGGCAAGCATGTTTTGTCGGTCTATGGGGACATCGCTCCCAAGGCCAGGAACGGCGCGCTGTTCATCGATTCCTCGACGATCGACGTCGAATCGGCGCGCAAGGCGCATTCGATCGCAGCAAAGCACGGCCTGCTGTCCATCGACGCGCCGGTTTCGGGCGGCACCGGTGGTGCCACGGCCGGAACATTGACCTTCATGGCTGGGGGAGCCGACGATGCCTTCTCGGCGGCCGAGCCGATCCTGAAGCCGATGGCCGGCCGCATCGTCCATTGCGGCGGTGACGGCGCCGGACAGGCGGCGAAGATCTGCAACAACATGATCCTCGGCATTTCGATGATCGGCGTCGCCGAGGCGTTCGTGCTGGCGGAAAAACTCGGCCTGTCGCATCAGGCGCTGTTCGACGTCGCCTCGACCTCGTCGGGCCAGTGCTGGTCGCTGACCACCTATTGCCCGGTGCCTGGCCCGGTTCCCACTTCGCCCGCCAACAGGGATTACAAGCCCGGATTTGCGGCGGCTCTTATGCTGAAAGACCTGAAATTGTCGCAGGAAGCAGCGCTTGGCACGGGCGCGGTGACACCGCTTGGCGCAGAAGCGGCGCAGCTCTACGCCCTTTTCAACGCCCAAGGCCATGGCGGCGCCGATTTCTCCGGCATAATAAATTTTCTGCGCGGCAACTCGGCGTAAGCAGCGGATTTGGTTTAGTTTTTTTCGGGTTCTTCCGGACCAAGGCCGCAAATTTAGATTTGCTTAAGCTCTCGATAACTCCGCGGTAACGATGTCCCTATAAAACAGATTGCGAGGCGGACATATCGCATCCGCCCGGCGCTCCGGATCAGGTCTCGCGTACCGGAGCCCGTAAGTTTCGCAAGTGTCTTCGTAGCGAAACGCCATGCGTATCTGGCAAAGCCGCGTTCCCGATGGGGCGCGGTTTTTGCATTTCCGGCCCCTTTATTACCGACGATCCGTCTATATTCCGATCGCCGCACCGGGGATCGGCACATGGTCTTCATTGGTCAGCACGATCGGTGCATCGACGCCGTCCACACGGACCACGAGCAGGCGCGTGCTCCATGTGCCGGCATTGCGAACCAGGTGGGAATATACGGTGCCCTTGCCCTTGGCGCCGTGGACGGGAATGCTGAGCTGGGCGTCGCCCGCGCCATTCGCATTGACGTTGAGATGACCGCCGACCCAGAAATTGTCGGCCAAATCGTCGCCGATGGCGCCCTTGACCCGACCATCGGCGCGGACGGCGTCCATGGTCATGCGGTAGGCGTCGCTGCCTTTGAGCACAAAAGGGATGCTGCCGACCATCGTCGCACAACCGCCGATACTGACCACCCATACGGCAAGGCCGGCAATCGCCCAATTGCGCTGCGTCTTGCGGAACTGCTCGGCGTCGCGCCAGGCCCGGTTCTGCCAAGCCCAGCGGCTGCCGCGCGCGCCAAGCACGAAGATCATGATGAGGTTGACGACCGGGATCAGCGCCAGCAGCGCGATGAAGGTGCTGTTGCCGATGCCCCAAATCCAGTTGAGGAAGAAGGCGCCCCAGTTCCAGCGATCGAGTTCGGCTGGAATTTCAGCCGGTTGGTTGAGCGGTTGTCCGGCCATGTTGTTCCCCATCGGCGTGTATGCCGATTGGTTCTAGCGCAAGACTTCGACGATGCGCAAAAAAGTTCCGGGGCTTCCGCCTCAACCCTTTGTGGAAAGGCGGCGAAAATTTGCCCTCACCGCGCGGCCGGCCGGCTTCAGCGCTGCGCTGATCGACCGTTCGGCCGCGACGCCGTTGAACAGCGACGGCATTCGACCCGAGAGAACCTCCGGCCAGAAACGTGACGCCGATTGCAGGAAAGACATTTGCGCCGCAAGCGCGCCCTCGGCCATGGCGACGGTCTTCTCGCTGACAGCCATTGCCGTCTCCGCGCTCCAGGGCTCGCCGCTTCGCGCCTCCATGGCCATCAGCGGCAGCCGCATCATCACCACCAGCGGCGCCAGCATCAGGTCCGCGCCAAGGCTGGCCGCCTCTTGCACGCGTCGGCTTTTGCCGGTCTTTCTCATGTGGGCAATCCCCTGTCGCGGCCGGATCGGCCGCCCCTTACATTACGCGCCGAAGGCGAAATTCGTTCCCGCTCATAGCGCATATTTCCGGGATTGGGCGTTTCTTCGCAAAAACGCCCAATCGAGGTTTGCTCCTATCGCTTGCGCAGGTCCGCCTGTGCCAGGTCGAGCGCCTTGCCGATGCGCTCGCAAGCCATGTCGATCGCATCGCGGGTCCAGATCAGCGGCGGCGACAGGATCATCGTGTCGCCGGTGGCGCGCAGCATCATGCCGTTGGCGATCGCGTGGTCGCGCACCGTCACCGCGGCACTCCCCGACGGCAGGAAGCGCTCCTTCGTCGCCTTGTCCTTGACGATCTCGATCGCGCCCATCAGGCCGATCGAGCGCACCTCGCCGACCAGATCATGCCCGGCAATACGCTCCTGCAACGCGCTAGCGAAATAAGGTCCGGTGTCGTTCCTGACACGGTCGACCAGCCCTTCCCTCTCGATGATCTCCAGGTTCTTCAAGGCCACGGCGCAAGCCACTGGATGCCCCGAATAGGTGTAGCCATGGTTGAACTCGCCGCCCTTCTCGACCAGCGTTGAGGCAATGCGGTCGCCAACCAGCAGCGCCGAAAGAGGCTGATAGCCCGAGGTCAGCGCCTTGGCCGTGGTGATGGTGTCCGCTTCGATGCCGAAGGTCTGCGCCGCGAACCACTCACCTGTGCGGCCATAGCCGGTAATGACCTCGTCCAGCATCAAAAGCACATCGTATTTGCGGCAGATGCGCTGCACTTCGGGCCAGTAGCTCGCCGGCGGTATCTTGACGCCGCCCGCGCCCATCACCGGCTCGCCGATGAAGGCCGCGACCTTGTCGGCACCGGCCTCGAGGATGGCATCCTCGACGGACTTTGCCGCGCGCAGGCCGAAATCGTGGTCGCTTTCGCCCGGCAGAGCCAGCTCGTAGGCATAGGGCATCATCACATGGACGATGTTGGGCACCGCACCGTTGAGCTGCTTGTGCATGGCATCCATGCCGCCGAGCGAAGTGCCGGCAATGGTCGAGCCGTGATAGGCCATCTTGCGCGAAATGACGCGGTTCTTCTCCGGCTTACCCTCAAGCACCCAGTAATGGCGCACCAGGCGCAAGGCGGTGTCGTTGGCCTCCGATCCGGACGAGCCGTAAAACACCTGATTCACGTTGCGTGGTGCGATCTCGGCCAGCTTCTTCGACAACAGCACCGGCGTCGGCGTCGAGCATTTGAAGAAGGAATTGTAGTAAGGCAGTTCCTTCATCTGTGCATAGGCGGCCTCGGCCAGCTCGTCGCGGCCATAGCCGATATTGACGCACCACAGGCCGGCCATGCCGTCCAGCAGTTCCGTCCCTTCGGAATCGTAGATGAACGGGCCATTGGCGCGGGTGATGACGCGGGCGCCTGCCTCACGCAGCTCCTTATGGTCGGTGAAGGGATGCAGGTGATGCGCGGCGTCGATCTGCTGAAGCTGCTTCAGCGAATAATTCTGATAGGTCATTGATCTGGTCTTTCCTCTGAAATCATTCCGGCGGCGCCGGGGCGAATTCGTCAGAGGACGGCAGGCGGCGAATAGCCGATGCGGGCGCACAGCCGCAAAAGCTCGGCGCGCAGCGTGCGTGACGACGGTGTCACCGCGACCCGGAATGCGCGAGCTGATAGTGTAGCGAGAGCCATGAAGGTACCTTAGAGCAAAGGGCGGTCGAGGTGAACCACCCTTTGCTCAGGGGGGCCATGGAATGAGGTCAGGCTTTTCCGCTCAGTGCGCGCTGCAGGAAGACATACTTCATCGCCGTCTGCGCCGCCTGCGGCCGGCGGTCGCCGCGCCCGCCATGTCCGCCTTCGGTCTCCTCGAAGAACAGCGTCTTGCCGTGTCCTGCCTCCTGCAGGCGGGCCGCCATCTTGCGCGCATGGCCGGGATGGACCCGGTCGTCGGCGGTCGAGGTCGTCAAGAGCACCGGCGGATAGGCGGCATCGGCCTTGACATGTTGATAGGGTGAATAGGCGGAAAGCCACTTGGCGTCTTCCGGCTTTGACGGATCGCCATATTCGGCCATCCACGAAGCGCCCGGCGGCAATTCGGTGTAGCGCAGCATGTCGAGCAGCGGCACCTCGATGATGACGGCGCCGAAAAGCTCGGGATGCTGCGTCAGGGAAGCGCCGGTCAGCAGGCCGCCATTGGAGCCGCCCTGGATGCCGAGCGATTGAGCCGTTGCTATGCCGCGTTCGACGACGTCCTGCGCCACTGCCGCGAAATCATCAAACCCGTTCTGGCGCTTGCCTTTCAGCGCCGCCTGGTGCCAGGCCGGTCCGAACTCGCCGCCGCCGCGAATGCAGGCCTGCACATAGGCATTGCCTTTCTCCAGCCACAGCCTGCCGCGCACGCCGGCATAGCCGGGCAACAGCGGCACTTCGAAACCGCCATAGCCGTAGAGTAATGTCGGTACCGGACCATTCTGGTCGCGCCGCCTGACGACGAAATAAGGGATCATCGTGCCGTCCTTCGAGCGCGCCTCGAACTGCTCCGAGATCAGCGGCGAGGCATCGAAGCGGGCCGGCTGCGATTTCACGGTCGCCAGCGTCTCGCCATTGTCATCGGACCAGATGATCGAGCTTGGCGTCAGGAAATCGGTGAAGGAAAAGGAGACGGTGGAGCCGAAATGCTCGGCATGGCTGATGCCGACAGTGCCGTTTTCAGGCAGCACGACGGGTTTCAGCGACCAGGCGCCGCGCTCGCGCTCGCAGACGAGAACCTTGCCGCGCACATTGTCCATCAAGCTGATGAACAGGCGGTCCTGCGTTCTGGCGAGCCCGGCAATGGAAACCCGGTGCGCCGGCGCCAACAAGGTTTCGATGGCGCCAAAATCGCCGTTTTCGATCCAATGCGCGAAGTCGAAGGAGTAAAGCCCGTCCGGCTGGCATGCGGTGCCGTCCGGCGCCGTCCATGGCGTGCGCACCCCGAACACCAGTTGATCCCTAAAGAGCGAGGTGTCGGTGACGTCGTCGGGCAGCGGGATACGGCGGTTCTCGCCCGAAGGCAGCCGCAGGAAACTGTGCGATGCGAAGAAGTTGAGTGTCCGCGCCAGAAACAGGTGACGCTTCTCGCCGTCGAACTCGACACCGGCGCCAACGGCAAGATCCTCGATCTCTCCCTCGAAGATCGGGGTCGCCTCTTCCAGCCTGGTGCCCCGCTTCCAGAGCTTGACCACACGCGGATAGCCGGACTCTGTCTTGTCGGCCTCTTCGAAAGCGGCCGAGACGATGACCGTATCCTCGTCCAGCCAGCCGAAGCCCGATTTCGACGCCGGTGCCTGAAAACCGCCTTCCACGAAGGACTTGGCCGCGATGTCGAACTCGCGCATCGCGCTGGCGTCACCGCCATCGGGCGACATCGAGACCAGGCAGCGGTTGAAATCGGGGTAGAGCCTGACGGCGCCGCCGAACACCCATTTTATCCCCTCCTCCGCAGCCAGCTGGTCGAAGTCGATGATTGTCTCCCAGTCGGGCTTGTCGGTCTTGTAGGAAGCGACCGTCGTGCGCCGCCACAGGCCGAGCGCATTGGTCTTGTCCTGCCAGAAATTGTAGACATGACCGGCAATTGCCGCGCCAACCGCGATATTGTCCTCGGCCGTCATCAGGTCGAGCGCCGTCTGGAACGACGCCTGGTAGGATGGGTCGCCCTGCAATTCCGCTACAGTGACCTCGTTCTGGCGATGCACCCAGTCGAGCGACTGTTTGCTGGTCCTGTCTTCCAGCCAGAGGAAGGGATCGCCGGTCTTCTGAAAGGGCTGGGCTTTGGTCGTCGAAGAGGTCATGCAGGTCTCCGGGATTTTGGACGGCTTCGCCTACATTGCGTTGGCGGCGCTGACATTCAAGGTGCGATACGGTGTTTTGCGGCCCTCGCGGCGTTGCTTCACCGCACCCGCCGACGGATAATCGTCGCCAACGCAAGCACGGCGCAGATCGCGCCGAGCGTCAGCGGCAAGCCACCCGCGCCGATCCCATCCATAACGCCACCGGTAAGCGGCGGAACCAGGATGCCGCCGACACCCCACATCAGGGAGAATGCCGCATTGCCGGCAACCAGCGCCGAACCGGTGAAGCGCTCGCCAAGTTCGATGATGGACATCGTGTAGATGCCGTAGGACACCGCGCCCCAGACGAAGACGCAAGGCCAGATCAGCGGCGTTTCGATCAGCATCGGCAAAAGCACGCAGCCAAACAGCGTCAGCAGGACGCAGATGAAGCGCACAAGACGGGCCGTCAGCCGCTCGGCCAGCAGGCCAAGCGGAACCTGCATGGCGATGTTGCCGGCGATCATGACCGATAGCAGCGCCGACATGCGAGCCTCCGCGATGCCATAATGCGTGCCGTAGACGGGCAGCAGCGCCAGCACCGCCTGCTCGAAGCCCGCGGCTACGACCACCGCCGACAGAAGCAGCCAGGCGAGCGGCATGAAACCCATCACCGAAACCTGATGCCCGGCCTCGTCTACTCTGGGCAGCCGTGGCAGAACCGACGCCAGGCAGATGCCGCAGAGCACGAAGGCGCCAATGCCGACAAGGAACGGCGGCCAGCCTTCTGTGCCAACGGCGAGCAGACAAAGCGGACCGGTCGCGAAGCCGGCGGAAATGATCGTCGAATAGAGGCCCATGATGCGGCCGCGCCGGGCCGGCGGCGCCAGCGCGATTACCCAGATTTCGCTGAGCACATAGAGCGGGTTGGTCACGACGCCGATCAGCAAGCGCAGCGGAAACCAGAGATAGACGTTCTGCGTCCAGCCGATCAGCGCCAGCACGACAGCCGAAAGCGCCGCGCAAGTCAGAGCCGTGCGCCCTGCTCCGAACCGCCTCGCCAGCGCTGGAATAATTGGCGACGAGACGATGAACCCGATCGGCGTCATCGCCGCCGACAGGCCGATCATCGCGGGCGAGACACCCTGGCGCTGCAGGATGAAGCTCAGCAGCGGATAGGACAGGCCCTGCGCGATGGCGAAAACGGACACGGTCGCGATCACACCGGTGATCGCTGCCCATTGCATCGTCTCGTCGCTTCTCGTATCCACCAGATCCATGATCCATAACGCTGTCGCGGTTGCAGACTTAGCGGTTCGGCCCGGCGGCGGTAAGCCCCGCGGCCCGGACGGATGCCCGGCTCCAGCCAGACCCTGTCAGGAGCCTCCGCGGTTGGCCGATCTATAAAGCGCGAACGCGACCAGCAAAGCGTCGAGGCCAATGATCACGGTTGGCAAACCCACCGGCCCGATCGCCTGGATCAGCAGGCCCGCGCCCGGCGGACCAACGATACCGCCGACACCCCATAGCAAGGCGAACGCCGCATTGCCGGTGACCAGCAGCGAACCCCTGAAGCGGCTGCCGAGTTCGACCAGCGCCATCGTATAGACACCGTAGCCCACCGCGCCCATCACCAGAAGCACGCCCCAGATCAGCGGTGTGGTGATCAGCAGCGGGAGCAGAACAGCGCAAACGGTCGTCGCCACCGCGCAGGCCAGGATCATCGGCCGGCCACCGAAGCGTTCGGCGAGCAGGCCGAGCGGGATCTGCAGAAGGATGTTGCCCAGCGACAGCGACATCACCAGCGCGGCGAGCACCGCCTCCGGCAAGCCATAGCCCGCCCCAAACACGGGAACCAGCGCATAGGTGCTTTGCTGGACGGCGGCCGAGACCAGCACCGCCAGCAGCAGCGCCGGCGCCAGCCGGGCAAAACCGACAAAGCTGCCGGCAGGCTGGCCGTCATCCTCGAAACCGGCGAGCTTCGAGGAGACAAGGCGCAAAATGACGGCACAGAGCAGGAAACCGACGATGCCGACGCTGAAGGGAGCCCAGCCCTCGATACCGACCAGAGTGAGCGTAAAGGGGCCTGCGGCATAGCCGGCGCCCATCAGTGTGTTGAACACGCCCATCACTCGCCCGCGCCGCGACGGCGGCGCCAGCGACAGCGCCCAGACTTCGCCCAGCACATAGAGCGGGTTGATGACGATGCCGATGATGAATCGGATGACGTACCAGGCAACCCAGTCTTGCAGACAGAAGATGGCCAGGAAGCACATCGCCCCGGTCAGCGAGCAGCCAACGGCCAGGTTTCGCGCCCCGAACAGCCGCACGGCAGCCGGCACGAAAGAGGCCGAAAGAATCAGGCCAACCGGCATCATCGCCGCCGACAAGCCGATCAGGGCGGGCGACATGCCTTGCTTCTGCATCAGGATCGTGAAGAGCGGCGAGCTCAACCCTTGCGCCGCTCCGAACATGGCTAGTGCGGCGGTGACGCCCGCGAGCGCCGCCCATTGCGTTCCCGCTTCGCCTTCGCTCGAGCCGGTCGCGACCATGCCGTCATCCATGTCAGTGCGGCCATCGGCCAGCAAGCACGACTAGCTACTGGTTCGACCAGAGGAAAGAAAGAGCCGGACCGGAGATCCCCTTGCACCAAGGAAATCGACCGGGCGGCCGACGCCAATCGGTCCCGAATGAACTTGGATGCAGAACGCGACGGCTACGGGAAGTAGCGGGCGATTGCGCCTTTCTTGCCGTCCGCATAGGGCTTCAGCCACTTGTCGTCGATGGCAATCCCGTCAGCGTCGGAAGGCCCCTTGCCGATCGTCCTGCGCCAGGCCCGGAACTTATAGTGGTCGAAGACGTCGAGCATGTGCACGGCATAGGCCGCGGCAAAGGTCTTGTCGCCTTCCACGATGACCAAATTCTCGTCGTTTTCGTAGGACGCCTTGTAACCGAGGTTATGGCTGCCGGTAATGACGGTGGCGTTGTCCTCCATCGGATCGATGATAACAATCTTGTCGTGCACGATCGCGTGGCCGACGGTGAGCACTTCGGCCTGGAAATCCGTCGCGATGGTGGCCCCGGTCAGGTTCGCCGCCCGTACAATGGAGACATTCGGGGCCTCCCAGACCTTCTCCGGATAGACAAAGGGCGACTTGCCGTCCTTGTTCGACTTGTGGGTGACCGGATCCTTGGTGGGAGCGACATAGTTGGGCATGGCCGTTTCGTCGCTGATCGCGCCCTGCACGATGAGGTTCGGATCGGCTTTCGCCGCCGCAACCGCCTGGTCCACGATCGAATTTTCGCCGAGCAGCGAAGGGTTGAACACCAGGAACAGCACGGCCCGCTTCGCCGCTTTGATGCGGGCAAAGACGTCCTAGAGGTCGACCGGACGCACCGAAATGTCCTTCTTGTTGCGGTTCGGGTCGTTGGGCGAAAACCACACCGTCATGCCGTCCAACACCACCGAGGCGCCGTTGAGCGGGTTTGGGATGTGGTTCTCCTTGCGGAACGGCACGCCCTGCGTCTGCACGACGTGGCCGGCAGCACTTTCCGAAGCCGGTGGCGGAAACACATCGGCTTTCATGCGTTCCCAATAGGCGTCGAACACCTCCGCCATCGCCGGATCGTCGCGAACAAAAGCGTTGTTGGACTGGCCGCATATGCCAGTCGACGTCCAGTTGGTACTGCCGGTCATGACCGCTTGCGGATTGCCCTGGGTGTCGCGGTAGACGACGAACTTGTTGTGGCCGATATGGTTGTTGTTGAACAGGCGGTCCGTCACCACGACGCCTGCATCGTGCAAACGCTTCCTGTAGGGTGCGTTGCCGGCATCCCAGGCCTTGGTCTGGTCATCCCTGCCGGAATTGGAGAGGATGACTTCGACTACATCCCTGGCTGCGATGATGGCGTCGCACAATTCGTCGTCGCCGAGCTCATAGAGCGCAAGCCTGACCGTGCCGCCTTCGGCCTTGGCCCGTTTCAACAGGCTGGTCAGCACGTCAGGCACGTCGCCATGCAGATAGGCGCGGATCTTGCTGGTCGGGTCTTGCAGCACCGCCCTGATCTTGTCGCGCTGGCCGACCTTGATGCCGGCTTCCGCCAGCGCATGCGACATCCATTGCGTCGAAAGCACGCCGTTGGTGAAGGCAACGCGTGCCTTGCCGAACATTTGGCCCAGGAAGATTGGCGGACTGACCGCGCCCTGCCCAAGATAGCCAAGGGGCTGCGCCGGTCCGGTATAGGCGGGTTTGCCGTCGACGACCTGATCGGGGCGCACCGGCACGGGATCGAGACCCGGCTTCATGTCGCCAACGGGACGCACGCGGTAGGCGATCATTTCGCCGTCCGGCCTGACGTCTATGCTGTCGCGGCGGCGCCTGACAGTCAGATCGCGCCAGAATGTCTTCTGCACCGGCCAGACACCGGTATCCTGAGGAATCCATCGGGGATTGCGCTGACCCTTGAAGGGCACCCAGGACGCAAGGCAACGCTCCTCGCCTGTATCGGGATAGAGGCGCACGATCTCGAAACCGAGGCAGCCTGGGATCATCCCGTGAAGATCCCAGGAAAGGAACGCGACTTCGTTGTTTGTCGCGGCACGCACTTTGACGACGTCAGGCATGGCGTCCCTCCAAAAGCAGTTCAACGCGCAAGTATGTCAGAAGTAAAAGACGGTACTGTAACGCCTCTTTAAATCTGCACCATCGGACGGCCTTACTCAGACGCCTGCCGGCGCGCCGACGTGGCCAGGGCGGATGTCGCGCCCACCTGGCTGCCGTTCCGGCATGTCGCTTCCCTCGCTCTAGTGGTCGCCGCCTCCGCAATGGCCGGAGGGGCGCCGGTCCATTATGCCGCCCGTTATCGCATCCTACGAGGACCATCATGACCGCCGCCCTACAACCCTCAGAACCGGCATTGGCGCCCGACCGTGCCCGCCGCGGCGGTCGCGCCGGCAAGCGCGCCGGTGGCTCGGCCGCGTTCGAGCAGCCGGCTTTCCGCCAACTGAAAAATCCGCTGACGCCGACCAAGCTGGTGTCCGAGGACGAGCTGGAATCGATCCACCTCGCCTCCTTGCGGGTGTTGCGCGAGATTGGCGTAGACGTCCTGCACGACGAAGCCCGCAGCATCATGAAGGCTCATGGCGCCGACGTACGCGAGGGCTCGGAGCGCGTGCGCTTCGACAGCGACATGATCCTGGAGCTGGTGTCGAACTGCCCGTCCGAATTCACCATCCATGCCCGCAACCCCGAGCACAATGTGCGCTTTGGCGGTGACAATCTGATCATCTCGATGATGGCCTCGGCGCCCAATTGCTCCGACATCGATCGTGGCCGCCGGCCCGGCAACCAGCAGGATTATCGCAATTTCCTGCGGCTGGCGCAGATGCACAACATCCTGAATTGCACGGGCGGCTATCCGGTCGAGCCGACTGACATCCACCCGTCGGTGCGCCATCTCGAATGCATCCGCGACCTCGCCACGCTGACCGACAAGGTGTTCCACATCTATTCGCTCGGCAAGGAGCGCAATGTCGACGGCATCGAGATCACCCGCATCGCGCGCGGCATCAGCCATGAGCAATTGCTCGTGGAACCGTCCGTCTTCACCATCATCAACACCAATTCGCCGCTCAAGCTCGACGTGCCGATGATGGAAGGCATCATCCAGATGTCGAGCAAGGGCCAGGTCGTCATCGTCACGCCCTTCACCCTCTCGGGCGCCATGGCGCCCGTCACCATCGCCGGCGCGCTGGTGCAGCAGAATGCCGAGGCGCTGTCCGGCATTGCCTTCGCCCAGATGGTCAGGAAGGGCGCGCCGGTCGGCTATGGCGGCTTCACCTCTAACGTCGACATGAAGTCCGGTTCGCCGGCCTTCGGCACGCCCGAATACATGAAGGCACAGCTCGTCGGGGGCCAGCTCGCCCGCCGCTACAACATCCCCTACCGCACCTCCAACACCTGCGCCGCCAACACCGTCGATGCGCAGGCAGCCTATGAAAGCGTGTTCTCTCTGTGGGGCGCGGTGCAGGGCGGCGGCAACCTCATGATGCATGCGGCCGGCTGGCTGGAAGGCGGCCTGCGCTGCTCCTACGAGAAGACTATTCTGGATATCGACCTGTTGCAGATGGTGGCCGAATTCCTGACCCCGCTTGACCTTTCCGATGAAGCGCTCGGCTTCGACGCCATCCAGTCGGTCGGCCCCGGCGGCCACTTCTTCGGCACCCAGCACACGCAGGACCGCTACAAGACCGCGTTTTATTCGCCCATCC
Source organism: Mesorhizobium sp. BR115XR7A (assembly GCF_020165315.1). Taxonomy (NCBI): domain Bacteria; kingdom Pseudomonadati; phylum Pseudomonadota; class Alphaproteobacteria; order Hyphomicrobiales; family Phyllobacteriaceae; genus Mesorhizobium; species Mesorhizobium sp. BR115XR7A. Next base: position 324 of record NZ_JAIUHW010000018.1, on the reverse strand, counting down.
TTTCGGACTGGCGCAATTTCGAGACCTGGGCGGAAGCCGGCTCGCCAACGGCAATGGAAAAGGCCAACAAGGTGTGGAAGGAGCGGCTGGCGTCCTATGACGAGCCCTACATGGATCCCGCCATCCGCGAGGAGCTCAACGCCTTTGTTGCGAAGCGCACAGCTGAAGGCGGCGCGCCGACCGATTTTTGAGCGGCAGTGTTCGTTTTGATGAGCCGATCATTCGTATGGATTCGATGAATAGTCGACCCCCACTCCGTCGCTGCTTCGCAGCGCCACCTCTCCCCCCTCGAGAGGAAGGGAGCCAACTGGGCTAGGCTCGCGC